>CANGEU010000039.1 GCA_947452985.1 Micrococcales bacterium | reverse complement strand
GAAACGATCTGAACGCCCTGCCAAGAGAGGATTCCGGCAGCCACGAACTGTCCCGCCAACTTCAGAGTCCAGTCAAGGTCGTAAACGTCGTCAAGCGCGCCGAGCACGGCCATGATGCTGGCGGCAATCAGAACGCCCAGAATTGGGCCGCCCTGAACGAAAACGGACTTGAACCAGCCGAGGCTGGCAGCAACACCCATCGCAACCAAGAATCCGGCAAACATACCGAGGCCACCCAGGCGTGGGGTTGGAGTGCTGTGAGAGTCGCGGCTGCGAATCTCTGGATAAATCTTGTGCTTCAAGGTGTACTTGATGACGAAATGGGTGGCGATGAAAGTGACCACCGCGGTCAGCGCAATCATCAGAAGATAGGCGCGCATTAGCCGGAGACCACCACTGCGTCTTGGCCAACCACCTTTTTGATTTGGGCAAGGGTTAGCACGCCAATGCGCACGACCTTGACAAAGCCGTCGTCGGTGAGATCGAGAATCGTCGAAGGCTTGGCGCTCTTCGAGGCTCCGCCATCTAGGTACACACCGACCTTCTTGCCGAAATAGTTTTCGGCTTCGTCGATGTTGTTGGCGGCTGGCTGGCCGGTTAGGTTCGCGCTGGACACTGCCAACGGGCCAACTTCCTTAAGGAGCGCCAAAGTTACGTCGTCGTTCGGAATGCGAAGAGCCACAGTTCCCTTGGTTTCCCCGAGGTCCCAGCTGAGTGAAGGCTGCGAGTGCAAAATCAGGGTTAGCGCGCCTGGCCAAAACTTTTCGGCTAGCTTGAACGCGATGGCCGGTGGGTTTGAAGTCAGAGCACGAAGAGTGTCGAGACTAGGAATCAGAACTGGTGGCGGCGACTGACGACCGCGGCCCTTGGCTTCTAAAAGCGCGTTTACCGCGAATCCTGAGAAGGCGTCGGCTCCGATTCCATACACGGTGTCGGTTGGCAAAACGATTAGGCCGGCACGACCAATGGCCTGCTTGGCTTGGCGCATACCTTCGAGGAGCTCGGTAGTGACACTACAGTCGAAACGCATCGAACCCTCCTACAAAGCCTTGGTCGCGCTCACGCTGCGATCACGATTGGTCAAATCCTGATGAATCTGGATGTTGTCCCAGCCATCGGTTTGAAATAAGTCTGCCACGAGTTGCCCTTGGGTATCGGCATGCTCCACCACCAAGAAACCGCCAGGCTTTAGAAGTTGCGCAGCCCTCTGACTAACCACCCGAATAATATCCATGCCATCCTCGCCACCGTAAAGCGCCATGGCCGGGTCGTGAAGTTGAACCTCAAGATCTTTCGGAACCGCCCAGGTTGGAATGTACGGCGGGTTGGAAATGACCACGTCTACGGTGCGGGCAAGTTCGTCCCAGAGTTTATGGTCATCGGCGATGTCACCCATAACCAGTTCCACATTGCCGCGAATGTTTTTACGGAGATAGCTTTCCGATTCAGGGTTCAATTCCCAGGCATAGACCTTAGAACTTGGACGCTCGGTGGCAATCGAAATCGCAATGGCTCCAGAGCCCGTGCAAAGGTCAACCGCGAGGCCGCCCTCGGGTAGCGCCTGCAGAGCTAGGTCGACCACTCCCTCGGTTTCCGGTCTTGGAATGAAAACCCCAGTGCCAACCGCGAGGGTTAGATTGCGAAAATAGGCAACACCGGTGAGATGTTGAAGAGGAATGCGCTCACTGCGCTTTTGCAAAAGTTCTAGAAGTTCTGCCGACTGTGAAATTTCGGGATCAAGAAAAAGCCTGGCCTGCAGCTCGCCACGAGAAATTCCTAGGACGTGCGCCGCCAGCAACTGTGTGTCGACCTCGGCCGACTCGATGCCAGCCTTAGCCAGTAAATCGGTTCCCCGAGAAATTAGCTCGGAGAGCTTCATTACTTCTCGCCCAGAGCTGCTAGACGAGCCTCTTCATCGGCTTGAATTGCCGACTGAATAACAGGCTCAAGCGCGCCGTCCATGACCTGGTCCAGGTTGTAAGACTTGTAACCGGTGCGGTGGTCGGCGATTCGGTTTTCAGGGTAGTTGTAGGTGCGAATGCGCTCGGAACGGTCAACCGACTTCACCTGAGACTTACGAGCGGCCGACAATTCGGCTTCGATAGCTTCCTGCTGAGCGGCCAAGATGCGGGCACGAAGAACGCGCATAGCTGCTTCACGGTTCTGAAGCTGGCTCTTCTCGTTCTGCATCGCAACCGTGATACCGGTTGGAAGGTGAGTGATTCGAACTGCAGAGTCGGTGGTGTTAACCGACTGACCACCAGGACCAGATGAACGGTAAACGTCGATGCGAAGATCGTTCTGGCTGATCTCAACTTCTTCCGGCTCATCTACTTCTGGGAAACAGAGAACACCGGCAGCCGAGGTGTGAATGCGGCCCTGAGTTTCCGTTGCTGGCACACGCTGAACGCGGTGCACACCACCCTCATACTTCAGGTGAGCCCAAACGCCCTGGCTTGGGTCGGTGGCGTTTGACTTCACAGCCATCTGCACATCCTTGATTCCGCCAAGGTCAGATTCGTTCTTGTCTAAGATTTCAGTCTTCCAGCCCTTTGAGTTGGCGTACTGAATGTACATGCGAAGAAGGTCGGCTGCGAATAGCGCCGACTCGGCGCCACCTTCACCGGCCTTAATTTCCATGATGACGTCGCGTCCGTCGTCTGGGTCGCGAGGAATCAGTAGTCGACGGAGCTTCTCGTTGGCGTCGTGAAGTTTCTCCTCGTTGGAAGTGACTTCCTCGGCGAACGCCTCGTCTTCCTTAGCCAATTCCTTAGCGGCAGCCAAGTCTTCGGTCAACGAGTTGACCGAGTTGTAGGCGTTCACGATGGCGCTGAGTTCGGCGTAACGGCGGTTAAGCTTCTTAGCCAGGCCAGGGTTGGCGTGCACCGAGGAGTCAGACAACTGGGTCTGAAGTGCCTGGTGTTCTTCCAATAAAGGCTTGACTGAATCGAGCATTATTCTCCGTCAGAGGTTGGAACAGGCATCGACTTCTGGACCTGCATTAGGAACTCAACGTTGCTCTGAGTTTCCTTTAGGCGGCCAAGAACGAGCTCAAGTGCCTGCTGCTGCTCCAGACCGGCAAGTGCACGGCGAAGCTTCCAGATGATCTTGGTTTCGTCAGGGTTCATCAACATCTCTTCGCGACGGGTACCCGAAGCGTTTACGTCGACGGCTGGGAAGATACGCTTGTCGGCTAGCTGACGCGACAGACGAAGCTCCATGTTGCCAGTTCCCTTGAACTCTTCGAAAATAACCTCGTCCATCTTCGAACCGGTCTCAACCAGCGCGGTGGCAAGGATGGTTAGCGAACCGCCGTCCTCGATGTTACGAGCAGCACCGAAGAAACGCTTTGGTGGGTAGAGAGCCGAGCTGTCGACACCACCGGAAAGGATACGACCTGAGGCAGGAGCACTTAGGTTGTAAGCGCGACCCAGGCGGGTGATCGAGTCAAGAAGTACAACAACATCGTGACCTAGCTCAACCAAACGCTTAGCGCGCTCGATGGCAAGTTCAGCAACAGTGGTGTGGTCTTCGGCAGGGCGGTCGAAGGTGGAAGCAATGACTTCACCCTTCACGGTGCGCTGCATGTCGGTAACTTCTTCCGGACGCTCATCAACCAAAACCACCATTAGGTGAACTTCTGGGTTGTTAGTAGCGATCGAGTTAGCGATTGCCTGAAGCACAAGAGTCTTACCGGCCTTTGGAGGCGAAACGATAAGACCACGCTGGCCCTTACCGATCGGTGCTACAAGGTCGATGATTCGAGTGTTCAGCTTCGCGGCATCGGTCTCTAGGCGCAGACGGGTCTGTGGGTAGAGCGGGGTTAGCTTGCCAAACTCGATACGAGCCTGAGCTTCTTCAATGGTCTGACCGTTTACCGAGTCAATGCGCACAACGGCGTTGAACTTCTGACGACCCTGGCCTTCGCCTTCGCGAGGCTGACGGATTGCGCCAACTACGGCGTCACCCTTGCGTAGGCCATACTTCTTGACCTGACCCAGTGAAACGTAAACGTCGTTTGGACCAGGAAGGTAGCCAGAGGTACGGATGAACGCGTAGTTCTCTAGAACGTCGAGGATACCGGCAACCGATACGAGAACATCGTTCTCGCCGATCTCTGGCTCGGCTTCGTCCTGGAAGTCGCCGCCACGGCCACCACGGCCACGGTTGTTGCGGTCACCGCGGTTACGGTTACGGTTACGGTTACGGTTACGGTTTCCGCGGTCTTCGTCTGGGCCACGGTTGTTGTCGCGGTCGCCACGGTTGTTCTCGCGACGGCCTTCGCCACCTTCAGACTTCTCTGACTTGTTGTCCGAGTTACCTTCTGCCTTTGGAGCTGAAGTCTCAGCCGGGGCTGAATCGCCTTCGGTCTTTGGCTTTGCCGAACGGGTGCGGCGCTTTGGCGCTGAACCTTCGGCAGGTGCTGCATCGCTCGATGCGGCTGGGTCTACTACTACGCGGCGACCTTTGGTAACCGGTGCGTCTTGCTGGATTTCATCCATGTGTGTGTATTTCTCCTTGAGATTTTGGTAACTGGTTCGATTTCGGGTTAGTCACCTTGGGCACGAATTTTGCGT
>CANGEU010000038.1 GCA_947452985.1 Micrococcales bacterium | reverse complement strand
TCGCGGAAGCTGGCTGCCACATCTGGCATTGAGAAGTCTTCACCCTTAGCCTCGGCCACTTCGACCCAGCGAGCAACCGCAGTCTTGAGCCCCGAGAACGAGAAGTCGTAGCGGTGCTTTTCCATATCTTTAGGCAGGGTAAGTCCGCGGGGGAAGCGAATCGCCTTCGGGTCGCCAGTAGCTGCGGCTTTGTCAATGGCTGGCCCACCGGGGTAGCTGAGTCCGAGCAGCCTGGCCACCTTGTCGAATGCTTCACCAGCAGCGTCGTCGATGGTTTCACCCAGCAGAACGACATCATCTAGAAGGTCACGAACCAGCAGCAGTGAGGTGTGGCCACCGGAAACTAGAAGGGCGATGGTTGGCAGTTCCAACTCACCCTCAAGCACATCAACCCCAACGTGTCCAACCAGGTGGTTCACGGCGTAGATCGGTTTACCGCTGGCAACGGCTAACGCCTTGGCGGCACCAACACCAACCATCAGGGCACCGGAAAGACCGGGACCATTTGTGACAGCTATTGCGTCGATGTCTTGCATCGAAAGTTTGGCGTCGTGAAGAGCCTGGGCGAGGGTTGGTTGCAACGCCTCGAGGTGAGCGCGGGCGGCAATCTCAGGTACCACGCCGCCGAAGCGGGCATGCAGGTCCATCGAGCTGGAAATCACATTGGCCAGCAAGGTGTTTCCGCGCACGATACCAATTCCCGTTTCATCGCAAGAGGATTCGATTCCGAGCACGATCGGCTCCGAAAAGTTGGTCTCCGATAGGCGAGCGCGCATAATCCAGGCGTCCACGTTGTCTGGTTGGTAATAGCGTTTGCGGGTGTCGATGTGTTCAAAGCCGAGTGACTCATAAAGGTTTTGAGCCACCGCGTTATCGGCTCGCACCTCTAAGAAAATTTCGCTTGCCTTTAGGGTCTTCGCTTCGGTGAGCAAGCGGTCCATAAGTTTGCGGCCCAATCCTCTGCCTCGCACATTTGGGCTAACCGCAACGGTTTGAACGTCGGCTTGATCACTACCGGGGATTTTGCTCAGGCCCGCAAACCCGAGTAGCGAACCATTTTCTAGAAGCACAAAGTAGCGGGTGTGATCGGCTAGCAGTTCGAATCGCATGGTTTCTTCGAGCCAGGCATCGGTCGCGAAACACTCGTGCTCCAACGCCATAATGGCATCGAGGTTTTCTTCGGTGGCGGCCAGTAACTTCAAATCGGTCATCCGCTCACCGCCTTGCCAATGCGCGCCTTCGGTTCCACGGCATCGGCAGCGCGAAGGTAAAGCGCGGAAACATCGTCAGTGATAGTGCCTGCGCGAAGTTGTGCCTCGGCCAGAAGCGCCAAATTGGCAGCACTAACCGGAAGTTCGGTGGTTAGTGGGTGCACGTTTCGATCAAGCAGGTATTCCTCAAGCTCGGCCGGCTTCATAACACCCGGACCATCCACCCGAACTGGAACACCGTTTTCATCAAGACCTGAGTAAAGCGCCCAGTAAACCTCTTTGCGCCTCGCATCGGTGGTAACCAGCAACGGCACGTTCTTCGAAACTTCTAGGTCTGGGAGCGCCGCGAGGGCGATTGCGTCCAGGCTTACCGCTCCGTAAAGTTTGATCCCGCAACCGGCCGCAAACATGGTGGCTGCAGCGATCCCAACGCGAAGTCCGGTAAATGGTGCCGGTCCTCGCCCAGCCACCACCGCCATAATCTGCGACGGATGAACGAACGCCTGCGCCAAAACATCCTGAATGGCAGCACCGATTAGTTCGGCGTGCTTCATGGTGTCGTCCACATTGTGCTCGGCGCGCAATTGCCCGTTTTCAACCAGGGCAACACTTGTTCCGGAAGAAGTATCGATAGCGAGGATTAGGCTCATGCGAAGGCCTCCACGATTTCCCAGCGTGGGCCAACTCCAGTCAGTGTGACTATTCGCTCTTCGCTTTCGCCGGTGTGATCACGCTCAATTTCAATGTCTAACCAAGAGTCGGCCAGTTCTTCGGCGAAGCCACGACCCCATTCAACTAGGACGATTGATCGCTCGACATCAATGTCTAGGTCATCGAATTCATGAACGGAACTGAGACGGTATGCGTCCACGTGAACCAACGGCACGTCGCTGTCTTCACGCTTGTGCGTGCGAGCAATCACGAAGGTTGGGCTAGACACGTTTCCAATTGCTTTGAGGCCTTCGCCAACTCCGCGGGTAAAAGTAGTTTTCCCTGCGCCCAGCGGCCCGGTGAGAATTACTAGGTCGCCAGCCTTTAAAACCTTGGCAACCTTCAAACCAAACTCGTTCATGTCTTCTGCCGTGGCAATTGTGAGTTTGGTGAGCACCTTGCTCACTGACCGGCTCCAAAGTATTCGCGCTGGAAGCGGCCGCCCATTCGAGTCACGATTTCGTAGTTGATGGTGCCGGCTGCTGCCGCAAGGTCGTCGGCGCTAGGAACACCAGTGGCTGCATCGCCGAAGATAATAACTTCGTCGCCAACCTGAATCGGGTCTTGGCCAACATCTAGCACGAACTGGTCCATTGCGATCTGCGACAAGATTGGGTAGCGCTTTCCGCCAATCGAAACCTCGGCCTTGCCGGTGGCACCTCTTGGCAAGCCCTCGGCGTAACCAACTGGCACTAGAGCGAGGTTCGTCTCGGCCGTGGTTCGGTGAAGGAAGTTATAACTAACTCCGTGCCCAGCTGGCACGGTCTTTACCTGGGCCACCCGCGAAACCGCGGTCATGGCCGGTACCAGGCCGTATTCGGCAGCCTTATTGGTCGAGAACGGATCTAGCCCATAAAGGGCGACGCCGATTCGAACCATTTCGTAGTGGGCGTCTGGGTAGGCAAGCGAGCCGTCCGAGGCGGTGAGGTGTCGAAGCTGGAAACTAACGCCAGCCCGCTTTGCCTCGGCTACCGCAGCATCGAACTTTTCAATTTGGGCTAGGTCATCTTGGCGGCTGGTGGTCGAAAGATGACTAAAGATGCCAATAACCTCGACGGCGTCGCCGAGAGACTTCACCGCGTCCAACAGGTCAGACCACTCGGCCGCGGTCGAGCCGTTTCGGCCAAGACCGGTATCAATCTTTAGGTGGAGTTTGGCAACCTCACCGGTGAGCGCGGCAGCTTTGGCGATGTGTCCGAGCTGTTCAATGTTCGCAATACCAAGATCAACGTTGTTGGAAAGCGCGGCAACAAAGTCGTCGGACGGGTCATGAAGCCAAGCCAGAATCGGTGCCGCAATTCCTGCCTCGCGAAGAGCGAGCGCTTCCTGAACATCGGCAACGCCTAGGTAGTCAACCCCAGCTCGTTCAAGAGTGCGGGCAACCTCGACTGCACCATGGCCATAGGCATTCGCCTTCACCACGCCCATAACCTTCGCTTGCGAAGCACGAGCCCGCATAACGTCGAGGTTGTGAACAATCGCGTCCAGATTGATTCGAAGAGTTCTCATTCGGCAACCACCATCGCAACCGCCATGCCAGCGTCGTGGCTAATCGAAAGGTGCAAGTTGGAAATGCCGGCAGCAGCCACCGTCTCGGCCGTTAGGCCGAGCGTCTTTATCTCTGGCTTGCCAGAAAAATTTTTTGTAATTTCAACCTCATGCCAGGCGACGCCGTCGGAGCCGCCAAGCGCCTTGATGAATGCCTCTTTCGCAGCAAATCGTCCGGCAATGGTTTTCATGGGTGCATCTAGTTCAGAACTCAAAAACAGGCGTTCCAAAAGTTTTGGGGTTTTGGCAACGTGCTCTTCGAATCTGGCGATGTCCACCAGATCCACACCAATGCCGATAACCATGATTGGTTACTCGACCGTAACCGACTTGGCGAGGTTGCGAGGCTGGTCTACATCTAGACCCTTAGCCTCGGCCAGCGCCATTGCAAATGCCTGCAACGGAATTACGGTCAGAATCGCAGCGAAAAGCTGTTCGGTCTGTGGCACGAAAATCACGTGCTCCGACCACTGGCCAACTTCGGTATCGCCTTCTTCCGCAATCGCAATTACCTTTGCTCCGCGAGCGCGGATTTCCTGGATGTTCGAAATTACCTTCGGGTGCAGGCTGTCCTCGTCGCGAAGCGAAGGAACAATGACGATCACTGGCTGGCCCTCTTCAATTAGTGCAATCGGACCATGCTTCAATTCACCGGCTGCAAAACCTTCGGCGTGAATGTAGGCAAGTTCCTTGAGCTTTAGAGCGCCTTCCATGGCAACTGGGAAACCAACATTGCGTCCTAGGAACAGAACCGACTTGGCGTTAGCCATCTCGGCACCAAGTTCCTTGGCTTGAATGAGTTCCTTCACCACAGTGCTAACCAGAGCAGGAACCTTCAACAGCTCGCGTCCCAGTTTTTGTAATTCGCTCGAAGGGGTAGCTCCGCGAACTTCGGCTAGGTAAAGACCGAGCAGGAAACCGGCAGTGATCTGAGCAACCAAGGCCTTGGTCGATGCAACGGCAACCTCTGGGCCAGCATGGGTGTAAATCGTGGCGTCAGACTCGCGAGCCAAGGTAGCGCCCTGAGTGTTACAGATGGCAAGCACCTTGGCACCTAGGTCTCGTGCGTAACGCGTAGCCATCAGGGTGTCCATGGTTTCACCAGACTGTGAGATGGCAACAATCAAAGTGTTCTT
>CANGEU010000037.1 GCA_947452985.1 Micrococcales bacterium | reverse complement strand
TTGAGTTCGAGGATGTTTTGGGTGGGGTTAGACGAATCCGGAGCGAGTTTCATCTCAAACATTGTTTCCCCCTTTTTGCATGGACACTCAAATTTATCCCATCAAATAGTTTTTTTACTCATATTGTCTGCGATTAGGTAAATATTCGTAGACTTGTTGTAATTGGAGACTCTATTCGTGACTAATGACATTTTTCCCCGCATCGCTATCGACGTAGTGCTTTTCACCGTTGCTAGCGAAGCCGATCTGCAAACCATGATCTGGGATGAGACCTTGTTGCGTCCTGCGGAAGATTACCGTTCTCAGTCAAACGGTTTGTCATTACTCGCTTTGACCATGAGCGCGGCCGGGTCTGAGGCCCGCGTTCTGCCAGGTGGTTTCATGGCTCCAAACGAGCGCATCGGCGAAGCAGCCAAGCGAGTACTCCGCGAGCGCATTGGCCTTGACCTCAAGGTTCCCCTTCGAGACATCGGCACCTTCGACGACCCGTCGCGAGACGACTCACACCGAACCATCTCTTTCAGCTACTGGGCAATGGCCGACTTCGAAGACGTCCGCAAGATTCTCGGCGGAAAAGACCGCGTTGGTCTTGAGCTCGTGAACTCAACCGGCTTCATGACTCGCTTTGAGGCGGCCAACGGTTCGCTAGAGAAGTTCGACGGAGTGAGCCGCTTCGGTTACCGCTTCATGCCAAAGTTCTCGCCATCCAAGCGCCATGAGAAGCGCCTTCCGAAAGACCTTGGCGGCAAAATCCTTGCCCTCGACCACGACGACATCGTGTTCTACGCCTGGCGCAAACTGCGTCACGCGTTTAGCAGCAAGCTCGACCCGTTCAACTATCTGGGAATCAACCCGCTCGGAGAAGCATTCCGCCTAAGCGACCTTCAAGAGTTTCAAGAGGTTTGCCGTGGTGAAGTTGTTCAGCGCGACCTATTCCGCCGCAACATGATCAACGAAGACAGCTTCATCGCCCAGACCAACATGCGCGACTCATCACGCCCTGGCAAGCCGGCAAACCTCTACACGCTGCAGTCTCCGCCAAGCGAAAACACCGGCGAATAGTTTGTTAGCAAGTTGGTCTTGAATCAATCGCTTCAAAAACATCTGAGACTTTCGTGAGCCAAGTTCGCAAATTAGGGTCAATAAGTTCCGCAATTCTCAAGATGTTATTGAATTCTTGAACTAGGTCGTCATCTACAAGTAGGTCATGATGACCGACTCGATTTCTGAACTTTCTTAATTTGAACATCGCTGCGCTGAGTTCCTTCTGCGATGCTCGCGTGCCACCTGCAAATCCTCCGGCTAGCATCGGCCAAACCCTAAAATAGCGTTTGCTCAGCAAGGTTTGGAAAAACCCTAGCGGTAATTGTTGAAGTACTTGACTGTGGGATGGCATAACGTTTGTTTTACCGACTCGGGTTCGTGCAATAGCTACGACCTTCCTAAGTGGATCGGAAGGTCCAAAAACATTGAAGTTGATCAGCCATTCGCCTAAACCATTTTCGACTCGAAATTGTTTGTCCACGACTGTCCTAAGAGAAACTTCAACATATCCAATAACTTCCCAAATAGACGCGGACGTCTTTGAGTTCCAAATGAATAATCGAATTGCGAAGGACCTGTTCTGTTTTCCAGCGATGAGGTACTGCTGAAGCCGTTCATCAGAAAAATGTTTTGATAACAGTTCCCAATTGGTTATTTCGGGTCGTCCAGCTTGCATGTTATCCTTATCGAAGAACACCCCGGAACCGTCCCTGTAACACGAAAGTGTCGATCAAACGGCCGGGGTTAATTCTTTTCAAGATAGGCAAAGGTCTAGGTCGCTGGGACCTTCGCGATTACCTCTGTGGATAAACGGCCATGTTTTCCCCTATCTGTTTGTTGTTTAGGTCTTATCCCTCATCCTCATTGGCGTCATCTTCGACGTCTTCGATTTCAATGTCGTAGTCCATTGCAGCTCGTAGCCAAAAAGCATCGTCTTCGTCCATTTCGATCACGGCTAGAGCGTGGTCGTATTTGGCTCGAAGTTCTTCGGCTTTCTTGGCTTCAAGCCCGGAGACTCTTTTGTGGTTACGGTTGTCGGCGATATCGGCGAGCTTGACTAGCCTTGCTAGGGGGTTTGCTTGGATTCGTTCGTAATAGATCTCATCCGGAACTGAGTCATCCCTGGTTAGAAGCTGAACTAGCTCAATCGAACGTGGGCTGAATCTGTGGCTAAGAAGGTCTCCCGCAGTGAATTTTTCACTTCCGTTCTTTCCGGAATCTTCAATGACATCGTGCATGATCGCAGCAACTTCACAATCCTCGCGCGAGGCGTCGTCCAAGGTTTTGAAGTTTGGATGTGAAAGTAGGTTGCGGCGCACTCTTAGTGGGTGGCTAATGTAATCGACTCCAAGCTTGTCTACTTGGCCTTTGTGGGCACGTCTGGCAATCTCAATGGCCAACTGGACTCTGTTCATTTGTTCCCCTAACTCACAAGTTCATTCTCTCGGAAGGCGACGACATTTTGGTTAGGCTATTTGAGAAACCGAAGGGGAGAAATGTCTAAGAGAATTTCGTCGAAGTTTGAGAATGTTTTGTTCTGGAGCCGTTGGCTACTGAGCCCGTTGTATTTAGGGCTCGTCCTAGTTTTGATACTGGTCATTGTGAAGTTTGGGCAGCACTTCTGGCACCTGGTTGAGAACATGCTGGCGGGCCACGAGACCTCCTTCACTACCGACCTATTGGCACTTCTTGACCTTGTGCTTTTGTCGAACCTGATCTTGATCATCGTCTTCGCCGGTTACGAGAACTTCGTATCACGCATCGATGCTGCGCACGAGTCGGTAGACCGCCCGCACTGGATGGGAACCATCGACTTCTCTGGTTTGAAGATCAAGCTGATCGGTTCGCTAGTTGCCATCTCGGTAATTGAGCTTCTGAAAGACTTCATTCACCTCGGCGAAGACCCTGCCGCTAAAGTCGGCGACGGCGTGGTTTGGCGAGTCGTTATTCACCTCACCTTTGTGGTTTCGGGTGTTCTATTCGCAGTCATGGATGTCATTGGCGATCGTCACAAGTCGGAAGCCGTTGACCTAAAAAAGGATGGCACCCTAACTGCCAAAGCGAAAAAGGCGTCGGGACACTAATTTTGTCAAAGCAAGCAAACCGGCCAGTCAACCGCGCTGCGAGAAGAGAAAAGACCGTTCGCACACCCGGCTATGCTCCACCAACCTGGACGAAGTGGGCAGCGACTATCGCCGTCCTAGCTCTGTTGCTGATGGGCATGTTGGCTGGAGTGCTCTCCAAGTAGTCCGTGGTTGGTTTTAAGGTTTTAGGGATATGACAACAGCAACCGATTTAGATCTTGAGCTAATTGCTCATCTTGATTTCCCGAGTGACATTCACTGCGACTATGGCGATTGCCAGGTTGTTGCCACACACATGGCACTCTGCCCGAAATGCCCGGCGCACGAATACTTTTGCACGCCGCATGTTGAGAAGCTGCGCAATGCCAGCCCAAAACTTACCGGCACATTCGACAAAAGCTGTGGCCACTCGGTTCGAAACGGCGACGTAAAGTTTTTGCCCCTTCTTTAGCCGCAACTAGTTGTTGTAAACGTAAAGCTCGTTGTTGAGGAAAACGACCAACGGATAATCGGTGTTTTTTAGAGACGCCCGGTACTACTAGGCCCGTACCGAAAAGGCACACAATGTCTAGGAAAGTTCATCCAGCCGAACAATTGATAGAGAATTGGACTATCTAACTGGGAGTTGCCTGGTTGAACGGAGATTCTCATGAAGCGTATAGTCGCAGCCCTAGCAGCAATTTTGCTCACTGTGGCTGGAGTAGTTGCAGTTGAAAGCCCTGCAAATGCCAGCTGGAATGACAACAGTTACCAAACCCACTACATAAAGGTTGGAGAGACTGTCTCCTGGGACTGGAACCTTTGTGGCGACGGTGCCTACGAACACTGGTTCAACGAAGGTGCCTTGCCACCAGGCCTAGAGCTCTCCGGAGCCGGAATGATTACCGGTGCAGCAACCGCTACCGGAACTTACTACATGGGCGACTGGCACTGCAGCCTGAACATCCCAGGCTACGGAAATCTGCACAACGCTTCAAGTAACAGCGGTGGAATGACCATTGAAGTTTCCCAAGATCCATCGCCTGTACCATCGATTCAGATCGAGAGCCAGGTGAATGCGCTTTGTGAATTCCACATCTCGGGGCAGGTTCCAGCAACTCCAAACGCTGGCTCGGTGAAATTGACTTTGAGCAACGGCACGGCAAGCGGCGAATACCAACTCAGCAACCTAACTGCAGCAACGACATTTAACATCACTGCATCGCTTCAAGACCTTTCATCGATGTTTAACAACTCCGTAGTGATTAGTGTCAACCAAACGCCCGCCCTCTCCTGCGGAGACATGATTACGGCGACCCTGGCTTACTCAAACGGCTTTAAGGCGATTGCTAGCGCATCGAGCAACGTAACCGTTGCACTCCCTGAACCGCCAAGAATCGTTTCCGTTACCAACCTCAACGATGCACTTTGCGACATCCGTGTTGTTGGCACTTTGCCTTCGTCGGCAGTAGCTGGAAGTGTGCAACTTGCCTTCACTGACGGAACTGACAGCTTGGTGGCTACCTTGACCACCACCACCGCGGGCCAGCTGATCGACCTAACAATTCCGACGAAACCATTCTCAATCCTCGACCTACCTGGAGTCGCCGCAGTTAGCAGCACAAATGGTTACCAGCCAGCTTGTGGCCAGCCCGTTTCGGCGACTTTGAGCTACCAGCACTCCGGGCCGGCAATTGTTTCCAGGTCGACCCCGTTCGTAACTCCAACCCAAGGCGTGGTTGGAACACCGATTGTTTCACTGACTGTCGTTGGCGGACCAACCTGTTTGGTAGCGGTGACCGCATACATTCCGATGGCATCGAACGACACTTCGCTGTTTGTAGGTGACTTCGCCGGAAATGGGCTTTCTGGCCTGCACTTGGCAGACTATCCAACCGATCGACCATTCACCGTTTTGGTGCCAATGAATGCAATCAACACCACATCGAGCCCCTACGTGACCGGTTCATCGGTTGAAATCGACCCATACCACTGTGGCGGTGAAGTGAGTGCCTTGATCAGCCTCGGAACCATCGAAGCTAGCCTCGCAAACCTCTACAACTTGGTTTACGGTCAAAGCGCGTCACCGCAAACAACTTCACTTTCTTGTGGTCTTGGAACCGTAAAGGCCATCTCTGGAGTCTGTGCTCCAGCGGTTCGCGGGTTCTACGTGAACGTGCTAAACGCATTGACTGCCAGTGCTTGCCCAGTTGGTTACACCACATCGGGAATCGGAGCCACCTCGGCTAACGATTGCTACAAGGTTCTAGCCCAGACTGTGAAGAGTTTGAAGGCGCCAAAGGCAATGAAGTTCAAGGCGGTAATTCCGCTTCCTTTAGTTACCACTGCAGCCGTTAGTGCGCAGGTAACCGCAACCGGAGCTTGCACAGTTACCACTGTGGCACCGGGCGGAAAGGTTGCCGGCAAGAAGGTAAAGGTTGCAACACTAGCCGTTACTGCCGGAACTGCCGCCGGAAACTGCGTGCTCTCATACAGCAGCCCAGAGGTTCAGCACTTCGGAACCTATTCTCAGACCCTGACCATCAAGGTCAACAAAAAGGGTAAGTAACCCTTTCGAGTAAAAGGTAAAAGGAAAACCCCCGACAGTGTGCCGGGGGTTTTCCTTTTGAGATTAAAGGTTCGGAATAAGAACGTAGCGGGTTTCGAGGTATTCCTCGATGCCCTCGGCTCCGCCTTCACGGCCAAGGCCGCTCTGCTTCACTCCGCCGAAAGGCGCTGCCGCGTTGGAGACCAGGCCGGTGTTGATTCCAGACATGCCGCTCTCCAGGCTGTCGACTAGTCGCATGCCACGAGCAAGGTCCTTGGTGAACGCGTAGGAAACCAAACCGTATTCGGTGTT
>CANGEU010000036.1 GCA_947452985.1 Micrococcales bacterium | reverse complement strand
TACGCCGTCGAAGTTTTGAAGGTTCCCCTGATTCTCGTCCTAGGTCACGATGAGTGCGGAGCAATTCGCGCAACCATCGACGCCAAGGAAGGCAACCTGGTAAGCCAAGGTGAATTCATTCACAACATCGTGGCACGCATAGCCCCAACTGTTACCCAGTCTTATGCCGCCGGCAAGAAAGACATCGACGACATCACAGAACTTCACATCCAAGACACCATCGACGACCTAATGAGTCGTTCGACCCTAATCGCGAAGGCGGTAAAGGACGGTAAATTGGGTGTGGTCGGAGCGAACTACAAGCTTGCTCTCGGAGAAATCCATCCCCTAGTAACACATGGCGAAGTCGCCTAACTGAAAGGTTTCAACGTGGAATACCGCATCGAACACGACACCATGGGTGAGGTAAAAGTACCTCTAAACGCCCTCTACAGCGCACAAACCCAGCGTGCGGTTGAGAACTTCCCGATCTCTGGCACCACTCTTGAGCGCGCACACATTGCAGCCCTTGCCCAGATCAAGAAGTCGGCCGCGCTAGCTAACGCCAGCCTGAATGTTTTGAAGCCAGAAGTTGCCATGGCAATCGCAGAGGCTGCCGATACTGTTATCAGCGGTAAGCACGACGGCGAATTCCCGGTGGACATCTTCCAGACCGGCTCGGGAACTTCTTCGAACATGAACATGAACGAAGTTCTAGCTAACCTTGCCACCGCAATCCTTGGCGATAACGTTCACCCAAATGACCACGTCAACGCTAGCCAGTCGAGCAACGACGTCTTTCCAACCTCGGTTCACGTAGCCGTTACTTCGGCATTGATCCACGACCTACTTCCAAGCCTTGACCACCTAGCCAAGAGCCTTGAGAAGAAAGCCAAGCTATGGGCAACCGTTGTGAAGGCCGGCCGCACCCACCTCATGGACGCAACCCCAGTGACACTAGGTCAGGAGTTTGGTGGCTACGCAGCCCAGATTCGTTACGCAATCGAACGAGTACAGGCAACCATCGTTCGTGTTGCCGAAGTTCCTCTAGGTGGAACCGCAGTTGGCACCGGAATCAACACTCCTAAGGGTTTCCCACAGGAAGTTATTCGCCTACTAGCCGACGAAACCAAGCTGCCAATTACCGAAGCTCGCGACCACTTCGAAGCTCAGGGCGCGCGTGACGCATTGGTAGAAGGCATGGGTGCACTTCGCGTGCTTGCAGTTAGCCTCACCAAGATCAACAACGACCTTCGCTGGATGGGCTCAGGACCAAACGCAGGTCTTGGCGAACTTCACATCCCAGACCTTCAGCCTGGCTCGTCAATCATGCCTGGGAAGGTAAACCCAGTTATCCCTGAAGCCGTGATGATGGTTTGCGCCCGAGTAATCGGAAACGACGCAACCGTTGCCTGGGCTGGTGCCACCGGAAACTTCGAACTCAACGTAGCCATCCCAGTTATGGGCAACGCACTTCTTGAGTCGATCCGCCTACTAAGCAACAGCATGCGACTACTTGCCGACAAGACCATCGAAGGTCTTGAAGTCAACGAAGAGCGCGCACTTGCTCTAGCCGAATCAAGCCCAAGTATCGTTACCCCGTTGAACAAGTTCATCGGCTACGAAGCAGCGGCCAAGATTGCCAAGCACGCGGTAACCAAGAGCCTCACCGTTCGCGAAGCAACCATCGAGCTCGGCTACGTCGACGGCGAAAAGCTCACCATGGAACAACTCGATAAGGCCCTCGATGTCTTGTCGATGACTAGACCAGCACAGTAGTGAATCCACTAACCAAGTTCTGGAGTCTGGCTGAATCTCAGCCAGACTCTTTGGCTTTGGTTTCCACATCGGTTCAAATGAACTACCGGGACCTCGCCGATAACGTTGCCAGGTTTGCTGGAGCGCTTAGTAAAGGCGGAGTCTGTAAGGGGCAAGTTGTTGCGATTCGCTTGCAACCAGAGCTCGAGGCAGTTCTAATTCTGGCAGTGACCCAGCTTGGAGCCGTTTCGTTATCGTCATCAAAACTAATCTTGGACAGCTATGCCCAAAACATCGATTTCCTGATCACTGACGACGCAGCACATTTGTCAAAAGTGAAAAATCGAATCATCATCGACCAGAACTTCATGATGAAACTGGGGTCGATCGCCAAAGTTTCAACTCCAGAGCATTTAGGACCAGAGGACTTAGTGCGCCTCAGCTTCTCCAGTGGCACCACAGGAACCCCGAAAGGCATCCCCTTCAGCGCAGCCCGCATTCCACAGCGAACCGAGTCGGCTCACCGAAACTGGATGCAGGTAACTCCTGGGATGTCCCTACTCGGACTCGACACCATCACAGGCATCATCGCTCTTTTCTGGGCGGTGACAACTGGCTCCACATTCTTCGCGAGCAAGACTGCCAGCGAGAATCTAGAACTGATCACTAAATACAAAATCAAGGCAATCGAGACTTCCCCCGCAAGGCTCAAGGACCTAATCCAAGCAGCCGGAAAGGCTCAAGGAACCTCGCTTGAACAAATCTTGGTTGCTGGAAGCCTAATGACTGCGGGCCTGGCAGAAGACTGCAATCGAGTATTCGGTTTCATCCCGAACTACCTTTATGGGTCAACTGAAGTTGGCGCAGCTACGGTTGGCGTCTTCAAACCTGAAGAGAACAACCGTATTGGAAGGCTCGTGCAGGATGTTGAGCTTGAAATCGTCAACGACCAACTAGATAAACTTGCTGCCAACACCGAAGGCCACATCCGCTACCGCAAACCAAGCATGCCAACTGAATACTGGCAAAGTGTTAGCAAACCGCTGAATGGTTTTGTCGATGGCTGGTTCTACCCAGGCGATCAGGGGCACCTAAGCGAAAATGGTTACCTTTACCTTTCCGGTCGCAACGACGACGTAGTCAATGACGCCGGTTCTAAGTTCAACCTGCTAACCCTGGACCTCTGGCTCGCCGACACGAAACTCTTCGACGAGGTTGCCAGCTTCAGCTACAACTCCCCCTCCGGCACGAAAATAGGTCTGGCGTTCGTTTCAAAAAACCCACCTGAGCCTCATCTCCTGATTGAGAAGATTCAAGGTTTCCTTCCGAACCTCAAATTGGGTAATTTGCTTCGAATTAGTTCGTTACCCCGAAACAAAATGGATAAAGTTGACCGTAAGGCACTTGCCGAACTAGCAGAGGAATCTAATGCGTAAACCAGGACTAACCGCCGTGGGCTTCGGGCTAATCGGCATTGGCAGCAGCCTGTTCGCAAGCCCAGCAATGGCCGCAATCGACTGCGGAACCGCGCCAACCGGCGGGACCTTGACTCAGGCTAGCGACTACTGCCAACTAGTTTTCTCAACCGCGGGTGACTACTCGTTCACAGTTCCAGCCTCAGCTAATCAACTTTTTGCACTTGTAGTTGGCGGAGGTGCGGGGGCCCTCACCGATATGAACTCAAACCACGAAGGCTATGCCGGAAGTGCCGGCAAGGTTCACTACAAGGACATGAGCGATTCAATCGACTTTCCACTCTCCATCCACATCGGAACCGGTGGTACTAGCGGCACTGACGCGGCAGCAGCAAGTGGCGGGGACTCCAGCGTTTCATCTCCTTCCACCTCAAACTACGCAATATCTTTTGGCGCATCAGGATCTCAAACCTCTGCGAACACTTGGTGCAACATAAATAACTGGAACGGCGGAGTTCTTGCTGTCGGCGAGGGTGCGCGCACCGTTGGTTCCACTTCAACCAACGGAAATTTGTGCGTTGGAGGTAACGGCTTGGGTGTTAATCCATCACTCGGAAATGTAGACAGCGATAGTGCGAGTGTTCCAACAATATTCGCTGACTTAAATTACACCTTCGGCACAGGCGGCCCAATCAAGAACGGAAGCGACGATATTGATCAGCCCGCGATGAAGGCTGGAGACGGCGCCGGATTCCAAGTCCTCACCGCAGGGACCACCTTCTACCAGGTCAAACCGGCTGGAGGCGCCGGTGCCGCGTACCTACGCTGGCGCCATGTCCTTGCTAACACCGGCAGCAACGCAGGGGATCTTTCTGCTCTAGCTATTTCTTTGATGGCTCTTGGAGCCGGCATAACGGTTGCATCTAGAATGCGCCGCCGAGCTTCGAAATAACGACTGGGGATACAACAACCCAAAATCCGACCAACAGATACGGCCCGAGCGCAATAGTGCTCCGGGCCGTCATCTTTTTAATCAGGAAACCAACCAGAACGACACCAGTTGCAGTCCCAAATGACCAGAGCGTGGCCTGCCATACAAGCGATGGATTAAACCAAGCCAGCAATAGTGACAGCCCTGTGAAGAGCTTCACATCACCCATGCCTATCCATCCACGAAATGAGATGGCCGTTCCTACACCGAACAGCGCCGCACTAATAGCAACAGCCAAGAGCACCCGCTGCCACTCGAATGTGAGCAACAATCCCACCAGAGAAAGAAGAAAGCCGGGAATAGTTATCTTGTTCGGCAACCGTCGCTCACGAAAGTCGATTATGACCAGAGGGATCGTCGTTACAGCAAAGAAGGCAACCCCGAGAAGTGGAAACATCCCTAAACCGTAATTGCTCCATGAAATGCGACACCAAAGTTATACACAGGTTCGCTATGGTTATCAGGTGAACCCTGTCAGTCGAATCTTCGACTTCGCCTCAAAGAACCCTTCGGCGATTGCTATAGACTCGGGCTCGATAGACATCACATACTCAAGCCTGGTGGAATCGATTCAGCTTTTTACCGCTTCCTTTCTTGCGGCGGGAATCAAAAAAGGTCAGGTCGTGGCGCTGGCCACACGCCCGGAATTCGAATGTCTGGCGACGCTATCGCTTCTTCAAATCGGTGCAGTTTCGCTTAGTTGCACTGAGCAGGTTTTCAAAGCCTATGGAAAACATATCGACTGGTTAATCACCGACGGAAACCTGCCAATTGCGGCCGTGAAACAAATCACCGTCAATGATGAATTTTTTGAAGGTATCGGTAAGTACCGGGCCAAGGCCGAGGCTTCGGAAATTGCTGAAGTGGATTTGGTGAGAGTCGTATTTTCGAGCGGAACTACCGGCGTGCCAAAGGGTGTGCCATTCACTCTCAAGAATCTTTTGGCTCGAATAGATTCAGCACATAGCAACTGGATGCCAAAACTTCCCTTCATGTCGCTTCTGGGTCTCGATACCGTAACTGGCATGCAAACCTTCTTTTGGTGTGTTCTTAATGGAGAAACTTACTTCCCGGCAACAAATGCAAAGGCCAATCTCAACCTCATCTCGAAACACGGGGTAAAAAGTCTCAAGACTTCTCCGGCACGGCTGAAAGACTTAGTTGCCGCAGCCGAACCCGATGAACTGCCAAACCTCGAAATCATTCAAGTAGCCGGAAGCCTGCTTGGGAACAAACTTGTTTCGGAATGCCAAGCGAAATTCGGAATTACTCCAACATATCTTTACGGCTCGACCGAGGTTGGCACCGTAACGCGAGGCCAATTCAAGCCCGAAGCGCCAAACAACCTGGGTGAAGTGGTCTCCGATATTCAGCTCGAAATCGTTGATGATCAAGAGCAACCTGTCCAGCCAAACACGGTTGGGAAGATTCGCTATCGCAAGGCAGGAATGCCTGAAAGCTACTGGCTAAAAAACAACAACCAACTAAACGGCTTTCTGGGTGACTGGTTCTACCCTGGCGACCTTGGCTCAATAAACGAATCAGGCGAATTGATGCTTGCCGGTCGAACCGATGACGTGGTGAACCTCAGTGGCGCCAAGTTCAACCTTCTCGAACTAGATCTTTGGCTACAGAACTCGGAGATGTTCGATGAGGTTGGTTCGTTCACAATCAAAACTGAAGATGGCACCGACGAAGTTGGCATCGCGTTCGTATCCGCAAATCCGCCCATCCCGGACTTACTCACCAGACGAGTTCGAGCGTTTCTGAACGATTTGGAATTCAAATATCTGATTCGAGTTGCTGAATTACCACGTAACAAATTGGGCAAGCTCGACCGTAAAGCTTTAGCCGGGTTTGTGGGCAACCTAGACTAGATCCCTTGAACTTATTCGTATTAGGGAACAAAACGTGAAGAAAACATTGGGGCTTGTCGGCCTAGCAGCAGTAACCTTGGGAAGCTCATTCTCGGCTATGCCCGCATTGGCTAGCACTGCAGACTGTGGGCCAACTCCAACCGGTGGAACACTAACGGAAACAAACGGTTTTTGCACCCTAAAGTTCACAAATGCCGGCTCATACACTTTCACCACTTCTTCAACATTTTCGGAACTGGCAGCAGTTTCCATCGGTGGTGGCGGTGGCTTCTTGCAGTATGGTGACAACAGCGGTTGGGCAACTGGGTACGCTGGCAATGCTGGATCCGTTGAATACGCTGACCTAACCCAGGTAACAAAGGGAAGTGCATTCCAGATAACTGTTGGTGCGGGTGGTGCCTCTGCAATGAACGCGGGTGCCCCAGGGACTGCGACTACGATTACCGGGAACTCACAAACTATTTCTGGTGCGGGCGCAGTAGCCACCACAAATACTTTCTTTTGCATCATTGGCACCAATGGAAACGTTGGTGTTGGCGATGGTGCTGGCGGCATTTCCGCTAGCCATGCTGGAGAAACCTGCGCACAAGCCCCCGGCTATAACTTCACAAGCAACATTCCAACACTGTTCCCAACCAATGATGTTGTTATCGGTTTGGGTGGAATGCTTTACAACGCTGGTAGCCGTCCGGTTTTGAAGCCTGGCTCCGGAGCCAACGGACTCATGACTTC
>CANGEU010000035.1 GCA_947452985.1 Micrococcales bacterium | reverse complement strand
CCAGCCGAAGGTTTACCGTGCAAGGTAACGCGAAACTGAATGGCTCCGGGGCCACCGGAGATTCCTCGAACATTCTTGAAGACGGGGGCAATCTTGTTGGTTGGAACAACGAATGTAATGAGGCCGTCCTGGGATTCTTGAATGTTTGGACCGGCAAGTAACTTGTATTTGAAAGCGCCACCTGTGGTCAGGTTACTCAAAGTCATCTCAAACGATGCGTTTCCGGAATCATCCAATCTGAAGAAACAGGTGTGACTATTTCCGCCAAGAGTTTGGTGATCGCAAGCGGTTGATGAAACACCAGATTCACCCGAAGCCAAATTGAGGCCAACTCCTCCAACGAAGTCGAAGAAGCTTACCTGCGCAAACTTGTTAGCAACACTGACTCCGCCCGTGTAATGCATGGTCACGCTGACAGCCTGTGTGGAAATCGCATAGCCAGAACCAGATGGTTCTGCTCCGCCACCAGTAACCGAGATGCTACTAAGCGATGGGGAGGTAATCCAAGTGTTGTCTAACGCGTGCGCCGGAACAGACGCCAAGGAGAGGCAGAAGACGATTATGAGGGAAACAATTTTGCGCATTAGATACTTTCGGTCGTTCGACCGCGCGCACACACGTTTGGCTAAGGTTAGCAGTTATTGCTGGAATGCCGCGCTTGGAAGATCTGCTTCCGCGTTCGCGATTCCTTGCAAAATACGACTCACCACGTGCTCGGGAACCAAACCGGCACCGAAATTTGGCGCCGTTCCAAAGATTGCTCTACCGGCTAGGCCGGTTTCGGTGTGACCGGGTCTGGCGTCTACCCAGGCGATTCCAAGCTTCTTGAATTCCTTAGAAGCTGCCGTGTAGTAGCCGTGTAAAGCGGTTTTACTTGCCGAATAGGCAGCCAATCCTGCCATCGGCTTTTCTGAAATCACGCCACTGATCGAAACTACAAAAGGAGCACGGCCAGCGGAAGCTGATTCTTGCAATTTCGGCAAGAGCTCTTGAACCAATTGAATCTGCCCTAGAGCATTTACCTGCATAAGTCGAGTAGTGATGGCGCTAGGGGTTTCGCCCGCTGAGCCAAATGCCACCAAACCTGCGACCAAAATGATGCCATCAACCGGAGTGGGAAGAGACGTCAAGTAATTTGTGAGCGCTGAAATGCCTGCCGGTGATTCAAGGTCCACCAAAAGCCTAGCTGCCAAGTCTGTTCGCAGGTTTCGAGAACTTTCAGCATTTTTTGCAGTTCCTGACACAATCGCACCCGACACCATTAGTTGCGCGCAAAACTCGGCACCAAGCACACCTGATGCGCCAATCACCAAAACACTTTTGCCTGCAAGCAATGAAACTCCTTATCCAATTAACGAAACAAGCCGCCGAACAAAACCATTCCCGAGGAAATAGCAAACTCACCAAGCGGGAAAGGCGAGGGCCGTTAAATGGTAAATTCGAATCAGGTAGAAATGCTTTAGAGAGAGTCACCCATGAAACTAAAAAATATTTCCGCGGTAGTTTGCCTGACTTTGGCCACCCTAGGTATGGGTGCATCTAATGTCTCAGCCTTGCCTACCGTTCAGCAGCACACCGATCAAGGCTTGCAATCTTTGCACGAATACTATGGACGAGTTTCTTGGTCTATCGATGGTGCCGCTGAGAAGAGCCACATCAAATTGAGCCCTCAAACCATTCGCTTCGAAAAGCCAGAAGGTGCGACCGTTCGCCAAGCCTGGCTTATTAGCGGCGACGGTGGAAACCGAAACAACTCTGGACATCCACCACTAGATGTTCTCCTAAATGGTTCACAGGTTGACTTCAGCAATTGGGCAAAAGTCACCACAGCTCCAGGCGGCGAGTCTTGGAATAACTTCAATAGCTACTGGTCAGACGTCACGTCGCTCGTTTCTCAAACAATTGACGAATCAGCAGCGGGAGTTCACACTCTTGCTTTCGATCAGGGTGATGGCACCGACGATGATTCCGTTGAAGGTGGCTCATTGGTGGTTGTTTACGACGACCCAAGCGCGCCACTTTCGTCCATTTTTCTAAAAGTTGGTACCGCAGATCCAGCTGGTTCTCAATTCAGCTTCCCGTTCCCAGCCATCTCAGCCGAGAACTTGAATAATGATCTCCTCCTGTCAATAGGAATTTCAAACAGTTACCAGTCCTCATATTGGGAGCAATCCTCAAACATCATGGCGAATGGTTTGTGGCTGTCTAACGTGGCCGGTGGCTGCGATGACTCAGCATCGTTTGCAACAACCGGTTGTGATTTTGGTGGTTACAACACCATTGGTGGTGTCGGCGATACCGCCAGAATTCCTGGCAATGTTGACTCAGAAATTGTTGGCTACGACCGTAACGTTGACAATGAGCTTTACCGTTTGAACAGTTTGATCAACATTGGCGATACTTCTTTGAGCGTTACTACCTCAAACCCTTCAAATAACGACAACATCTATTTCGCCGGAGTCTATCTAAAGGGGATTTTGCCTACTGCAGATTACTGCACAGTCCACGCGTTGGAATGTAATCCTCGTTCTGCTACAACTGATGACAATTCTTTGGCCAACACAGGCAGCACCGACTCTCGAGACTTCTGGCTTGCTGCAGGTCTGATGCTTATCGGTTTAGGCCTTATTCTCGGACGCTCGGCATTATTGCAATCTAAGAGAGTTCACCGCTAAAGTTCGAATTGGAGCCATGTTGGTTCCAGGTTAGGAAATCATGGCTCAAAAGGAACAAAAGGCTCAGAAGAACACCAAAAAAGAGCCTGCAAAGTCTCTAAAAGAAAAGCGCGCTGAAAAGCAGGCGAAGAAGAAGTAGTACAAATAGAAAAACCCCCGAATCAACCGGGGGTTTTTCTATTTGTAGGCCCCGTCGGGATCGAACCGACGACCCACGGATTAAAAGTCCGTTGCTCTAACCAACTGAGCTAGAGGCCCACTGGAAGTTCAGTTGCCCAAACGTCCTAGACGATTCTACCATTCCACGCGCGTTAGTTTCCTCGGGCATTACTCCGTAGACTTCAAACACGAGCAAACATAGGGGGAATCTTGCCAGAGAAATCGATTTCGCAAGAAGTCTCCTTCAGCGCACTCGATGACAATGCTCAAGTTCAATTTGATTTGATGGCCGAGGCGCTAGATGCCAGCCAAGACGGTTTTGCCATTTGGAAAGCGGTTCGTTCCGAGAGGAACGAAATACTCGATTTCACATTGGTCTTCATAAATAAGGCTGGTGCAAATGCCACCGGGCGAACGCCGGCACAACTCACTGGCTTGACACTAAAAGAAGTGGTTGGCGAAGAGGCCTGCGATGGTCTTCTAGAGCTTTTTTCCAATGTGCTCATTCAGGGTGAAACGATTAAAGAAGTAGTCCCGGTGCACTCACCGGCAGGTTGGTCTGGAAACTATGAAAACACGGCGGTACCACTATCTAAAGATCAGGTTCTAACTACCTACCGAGATGTGAGTGAAGAGCAGCGAGAACACGGTCGCTTAGTCTGGTTGACTGAGCACGATTACCTCACCGGCATGCCCAACCGCTCGAAACTTGAAAGCTATTTAGAAGCATGCCTCAACGATGCCAAGGAAAACGGTCACTTGACTGCCTTTGTGTTCATTGACATTGATTACTTCAAAACCGTGAACGATACTTACGGCCACGATATCGGCGACGCACTTTTAGTCAACTTTGCAAAACGTGTGCGCCATTCGCTACCCGAAAGTGTACTTTTGGCACGCATAGCTGGAGATGAGTTCTCAATCGTGATTGAAGACGTTCAAAGCCGGGAACACCTGGACGATTTGCTTCGTGAGGTTTTCAATTCCATGCAGCGCCCATTCAACCACAACACTCCAGACCTCAAAATCACTTGCTCGGCAGGTGCAGTGTTGACCGATGGTAGTGAAAAAGTTGAGGAGGTTATGCGCTTTGCCGATAAGGCCATGTATCAGGCGAAATACGACGGGCGCAACCGCTACCTTATTGATGTTCGCTTAGGTTCATAAATAGGAATTTTTGGAGTAGCATTCCTATCGGGAGCATCGAAGCACTTAGATAATTGGTCGCCTGATCAAGTGCCGAGCAGTGGCGAAACCGGCCCGTAGGCTAGGCGTTTCAGGAGACTTAATGACACACAAAGAATTACTGACAAAATCCGCTCTTGTTTCCGAGTTGAACAAACTCTTGGATGAGCAGAGCGTGGTCCTCTCCACAGTGCTAATCAAAAACTTGGCGCGCATCAATTCCCAATTCGGCCGTGATATCGGCGATGAACTGATTGAAAAGTTTGGCCAAATGCTGGTTGGCCTTAAAGAATGTGAATTCACTGCCAAGGTTTCGCCTGCCTTGTATGCGGTTATCTCCAAGGAAGCAACTCGTCCTCGTGTTTTGTTGAAAGCAGTTCAGGAGGCAGTTGTACACTTCAACAAAACCAAGCAGTTCCCATTCTTGGTTGAGATTTCGGTCGGGGCCACGGTTGCTGCAATGGGTCATAGCCGTGACGTGGAGTCTTGGTTCGATCAGGCCAATCTGGCAATGGTTTACTCGGGACGACTAAGTACGCCCCAGGTATATCACGAGTCCACGGCGCTCGATGCCACGATTCGAGACATCTTCGGAAGACTCACCGCCCAGGATTCCCCGCCGGAGAGGATGCACTGGGTTTACCAGCCGGTGAATCATGTTTCCGACGGTCGAATCTTCGCCTATGAAGCTCTTTGTCGCTGGGACATCCCCGGGATTGGTTCGGTGAGTCCGAACGTGTTCATTCCGATTGCCGAAGATGTTGGAGTTATCGATCTCATTGATAGTTGGGGTTTGATGAGCCTCGATAAGACTCACGAAGAGTTGTTCGAGCACGGTGGTCACTGTGTTTCTTTCAACCTAAGTGCCAAGACTTTGGAGAGCGACCTTTCGTGCGCCGAGATGATCAAGGACATGTTGAATCGAAATCGCGACTGCGGCTGCGAACTGATTATTGAAATGACCGAGACGGCTGTTGCCGAAAATCGTGGACGTCTTCTCACCCAACTGAAGGAGCTCCGAGCCCACGGAGTGCGCATTGCCATCGACGACTTCGGTTCGGGCCTAACTAGCCTTGGCGCGTTCGCTGACCTACCTTGCGACTACCTGAAGATTGACGGCTCTCTACTTCACATCGAAGATCGTCACCTAGCCAAAGGGTTACTCCAGGTTGCCAAGAAACTCGCTGATCTTTTGGGCGCCAAGGTAATCGTTGAGGGTGTGGAAACCGAGGCACAACTTAGGTTGGTCAAGGAAATCGGCGCTGATTTTGCACAGGGCTGGTATTTTGGTCAGCCCATCGACCCGGCGATTCCTTCAGACAACTAGCTTTTAGCGCGGTGCGTCTGGAAAGATACTGCGGGTCTCTTTACGCTTTTTACTCCCTCGTAACCAACTTGGCCTGAACCATTTCGGCAACATGTGAACTACTGATAGCGCCGCATAAACCACGGTGTTCAGGGCAACGAGTGTTGCCAAGATGATGAAGAACCGAGAGTGCAGGAAAGACTCTGGAAGCAAAATACCGGCGTGAAGGAAACCGTGAATCATGCCGTCACCTCTTTCTTAGCTTCAACCACTTCGTGACCCCAGTTTGCCTTGCGGCGGAAGACCATGTCTATCACTCCCTTGACGAAGATGATGTCCAGGTAGGTGTCGTAAAGGAGTTCAGGAATTAGGAATACCGCCAGCAGCATACCCTTCCAGCCGCCCTTGCGAACGGTCCAAACCTTTTCGGCAATAAACACCAGAGCCATGATTAGCCAGAACGGATACCAAATCCAGATGTCGGCACTAACCAATTGCAAAAAGATCAGCAAGAAGTAAGTCCACAGTGCGAAAACCGAGTAGGCGAGCCCAAGTTGCTGCGACCAGTAGCGAGCGGTGGTCGAGGTGATTCCGTAGGTGGCGATGTTCTCCATGGCACCGCGCTGCCAGCGAAGGCGTTGACGCCAGAGGGTGACCATGGTTGGCATGAGTTCGGTTTCCACCATGCAATCCCACGGCGACATCATCAGAGCCCCGAGTGTCTTCAGGGCAATCGTCAATTCGTTGTCTTCGGTGAGAGCGTGGGTATCGTAGACATCGCCTTTTCGACCTGGCAGAAGGTGCCCACGTTCTTCGGCGACCGTTCGAAGGGCTCTGGCACGGAACACAGATGCGGTTCCGGTCAGCACAAACACGCGACCCTTGCGACGGTTGATTTCACGCGAGTAACGGGTGTATTCGTTGCGCTGAATCTGAGCAAGGAGACCTTTTGTTCCATCTCCGTAAAAGAGACCACCAATGGCGCTTAGGCCACGATCGCGGATGAAGTGTTGCACAGCCGTTTTGATGAATCCCTGACGAAGCGCGGTGTCGGCGTCCATGATCATTACGGTGTCGTTTTCGCCCATGCCAGGAAGTAGCTGCGCAAGCACTTGGTTGAGCGCACCAGCCTTCTTTTCGGTGTTATTTTTTGTTTCGTAAACCTCAACGCCTCGCTCCTGAGCGATTTCAACCGTGCGGTCTTTGCAGTTGTCGGCAATCACAATAACTCGATCAGGCTTTCGGTTTTGAGTCATCAATGAGTCGATGGTTGCGCCAACGAGTTCCTCTTCGTTGTGTGCAGGAATCAACACTGTGACGGTGACGTCGCCGTGGAACACGCCTTTGGTGGAACGCATCAACACCCAAGGCGCAAGTTTTTTGTGACGCTTATCGTGTGAGCGGCGCGAAAAGTTGACATCTCTTAGCTCAAGACCTACGAATGCCACCACCACCATAAGACCGATGGTTAGGGCCGCAACAATCGCATAGAACGGAGGCGCCTGCCAGCTGTAAAAGACTGTGATCCAGTTCACCAGCAGCACATTGGCCTGCGGTTGAGTGAGCGTCACATCCACGGTTTCAAGGGTGAAGGCAATTACAAAGAAGGCCAATACGGCAATGGCTAAAACAATCAGACCAACCAGACCCTGGTATTTCTGATTCCTGGGTTTCCTCCAGTTAGTCACGGTCCCCGCTCGTTACTTGGCCGTTTCGACCTAGAACAAGGCTATCCGAAAACTAGTGCTTGCGAACTTTCCTACGACGAATCGAAGCAACCGCGTTGAAGAATAAGCCGAGGCCAATAAGTGCCGTCGCGCCAGAGATTTCTTCGCCGTAGCTGGAGCCGGTGCTAGCAAGTGTTGGAAGCTTTTCCCACTCGGCGTAGAGTACGGTTCCTTCCGGAAGAATTGGAGTCATACCAGCACCATAGTGGGTTCCACCGCCGTTTGGCTGGGTGTTCCAGCCTAGGAAGCGGAAGCCCGCACGAATTAGATTTCCGGTGTTCGGGTCAATGGTAATCGGGCTACCGTTTGGAATGTCATTCGGAGTTGTGCCACCAGTTGCACCGTTCGGTGAATAAATGATTGCTGGGATTAGTTGCCATTCAGCGTAAACCGTTACGTCGGCAATCAAGTTGTAGCTGACACCGAGTCGGGTTCCCTGGCCGTCGGCCTGGGTGTTCCAACCCTTGAAGATGTAGCCGGTCTTAACCAAGGTTCCAGCAGTACTGGTGATGGTCTTGGTTCCGTAGCCAGTTACAACAGCTGGAGCAGCGCCAGCGCTAGCAAAGTTGCCGTCGAAGGTAATGGTGAAGCTCAGTGGCACCCAAACGGCGTACAGGGTTAGGTCTCCGGTGATCTGGATGCTAACGCCATCTTCGTAGCTGGTTCCAGTGCCGTTGGCCGCGGTGTTCCAGCCGTTGAAACGGTAACCGGTCTTAACTAGCGAACCACTGTTGTTGTCGGTCGTAACGGTTGATCCGTCTGAGCCAACTGTGTCTGAACCCACGTTTCCGCCGGTGTTTCCGTTACCGCGGTAGGTGATCGTATAAGTGATTGCGGTCCATTCGGCGTAAAGCGTTACGTCTGCAGTTAGGTTGAAGGTTGCACCGGTTGCGTAGTGGGTTCCGGTTCCGTTGGCCAGAGTGTTCCAACCGTTAAAGGT
>CANGEU010000034.1 GCA_947452985.1 Micrococcales bacterium | reverse complement strand
GAGATCCTTCCCGCCAAGGCAACAAAGGTTGCCGAGGTTTTGGGCGAAGGTCTCGTAGGCGTGGTTGATGGTCACAACATTCGAGTGGGTCGACTGCTTGAGCCGGTGCCAGCCTGGGTTCAAGTCAATGCTTCGCTGCAGATTTGTGTGGACCGCGATGGCGAGGTGATTGGGGTTATCGACCTCGAAGACCCAATTCGCGCCGACGCGGTTGACACCATTCGCCAGCTTCGACTTCTTGGAGTCGACCGTATTTTGTTGGTAACCGGTGATCGCAGGCCGGCCGCCGAGGCCATTGGCAACGTTGTCGGAGTGGATGAAATCTTTGCTGAGTGTCGTCCCGAAGACAAACTCGAACTGGTTGCAGTTGAAAAGCAGAAAGCCAAGGGTGCGGTGTTGGTAGTCGGAGACGGCATCAATGATTCGCCAGCCCTAGCTGCAGCCGATGTGGGCGTGGCCATGGGTGCAAGGGGAGCCACCGCCGCTAGCGAAACCGCGTCGGTGGTAATTATCGAAGACTCAATCGGCCGACTCGTCGATGCAATCAGAATCTCGAAAGGTGCCCGAAACCGCGCGCTTCAAGCGGCCGGTGTGGGCATGGGGCTTTCCTTAGTTGCCATGGTGGCAGGTGCTTTTGGTTTGGTCTCTGTAACCGAAAACGCAATTGCTCAAGAATTCATCGATGCTGCCGCAATTCTTTGGGCCTTGGTTCCAATCAGGAAGACAGCCAGGTAACCTGTGGCCTTGCGTAAATGGGTAACACTCATAATCGTCTCGGCGCTATTGTTTTCGCTTGCACCTACCTTAACAAAACCGGCCAGGGCATCGACGATTTCCGAGCTGGCACTGGAAAGTGAACTAACCAACTACTTCTCAACCAAGCACGCTCACTACACACTGAGCCTTCGTGAAATTGGGGGAGCAGGCCATCAGGTTGGAATCGATGACACAAGGCATATTGAGCCAGCTTCGGTAATAAAACTTTTTTGGGCATGGGCAACGCTAAAGAAGGTCGACGAGGGACATTTGAACTTGAGTTCAACCCTGAAACCTGGCTTCACCTGGGAAACCTGTCTGAATCTGATGATCAAGATTTCCGATAACCAATGCGCCGCATGGATTCGAGACAAACTTGGAAACAACACGCTCAACCAACAACTCGTTGCGGCTGGCTATGTTGATACTCACATTGTTTTGGACTCAAGAGGTCATTACAAGACCAAATACACTTCGGCTGCGGACACCTCACTTCTACTTGACCGATTAGAACGCGGAACCCTGCTGAGCCCCGCCTCGACGCAATATTTTCACAATCTTCTAAAAGCTCAAACGTTCCGAACCAGAATCACTCCAGGCGTTCAAAAAGGTGTTGTGGTTGAAAACAAGGGGGGAAACCTCTGGGTTTCCGGCGGTTGGACCGAATCCGATGCAGCCATCGTTCGCGGTCCTCACTCCACCTATGTTCTTGTAATTTATGGTCGCAACGAAGCCAAAAAAGCGGAAATCTCGGCGGCTTCCAAGATTGTTTACGCTCACCTACAAAATCAATCGGTGACGATTGCCAACGTTTTTCCGCGCCAGCAATACCTAACCCGCTGGCTGGTTTGGGTGAGGAAGACTCCTGGGGGTCGAGGGATTTACCAGGCCAAGAAGAACGTGGCGGTAGAGCTCTACTACGCTGACCGAGACTGGGTCAAGATCAAGCAGAACGGTAAGACAGCCGGTTTTGTGCGATTCTCTGCGCTGAGGCTGAGCCCCGAATATATCTGGCCTTAGAGCACCAACTCTAGGTAATCGGAGACGTCGGCCATTTGCTCTTCGTTGATGGAGTGACCGAGTCGTTCATAGCGACGAATGATTGGCGTGGTGCAACGAATCATCCAACTCTCCGTGCGTGAGACCGCTTCCGGCGAAATAATGTCATCGTCTAGGCCGCGACCGTAATAAACCTTCGGTTTAGTCTCAACAAGTTCTTTATCGCCAGGCTGTTTCGCGCTAATCACGAAACCTGCCAGCACAACTGTTGCCTTGATGCGACCAGGACGAGTTCTGAGCAACTGAGTTGCCATCAGTCCACCCTGCGAGAAACCAATCAGCACCAGAGGGGCGTCCTGAGGAAGGTTGGTATCTATCCAATCCCAAATTCGTTGAGTGCCTGCTTCAACATCGGCAGCTTCCGGGTTACTCGGAACCTTTCGAGGGGCCCAACAGAATCCTCCATTGCCAGCGTCTACGGGTGCTTGAAGTGAAATCCAGGGAAGCCCTGGCAGGAAGTCCATCAGGCTTGGAAGGTCGCGCATGTTCGAACCGTAACCGTGCAGCAGGAGCACAATCGGTGACTTCTTATTCCAGTTGGCCAGATTTGAGGATAGGTGCTGGGTTATCTTCGGTTCCATTAGAGCCAGTCTAGGTAGTCCTCAACAGTAGTTTCGAAGATCAGTTCTAGGCCGTCTTCTTCATCAATTTGTTCACCAATTTGAGGAAAGGCAAACTTTTTGATGATTGCAATCGACGGACGATTTGTAGGGCTAACTGTGTACCGCAAGAATTTCACGCCGGGCTCATGGGCAACCCAATTCCACATTCCAAAAAGAGCCTCGCTGGCGAAACCGTTACCTTGTTCGTCTGGTGCAATTCCGATGCCGATTTCTACCATTCCGCGTTCATCAGGTGCGGCGTGGAAGGAAACGCTTCCGACCACCAAATTCCGTTCGCGTTCAACAATCATTCGGTAATACCAACGAACGTGTTCAGGGTTTTCACGAACATCTGCAACGCGGTTCGTCCTAGGCAAATTTTCCTTGGATATAACTCCATAAGGGTTCTCGAAGTCGCGGTTCGCGAAGACGTCCTCGTTCTCACCAATCTCGAATAACTCGTCCGCCGTTAGGCAGTATAGGTCTAGGCGCTGCGTTCTAAGAACTTCGTAACTCTGGGGCATATTTTTACCTTAGACCTCTATCGAACTAGTGCAGGAACAGCTTTCCTGCAATGTTGATAACAGCCTTCACTGGGACTAGTCGTGTGAAATGAGCCATCAAGGCATTTTGCCCGCCAACCACGATGGATGGCGAAGAGTTCTTCGAATCAAGAGCTTTGAACGTGGCTTCAACCACGTCGCTAACCGGGGCTAGCTTGCCGGCCGGCTTTGCCTCTGCGATTTTGAAGAACTCGGTCTCGGTGGCGCCTGGGTTTACGGTTAGGACGCGAACGTTGGTTCCCTTGACTTCACCCCATAGCGCTGAAGTGAATGAGCGAACGAAAGCTTTGGTGGCCGCGTAAACTGCCATGCCTGGAACCGGCTGGAATGATGCCGTACTGCCAATGTTTACGATTACGCCAAAGTCTTTGGCCAGCATTTCTGGAAGCACTGCCGTTGTGAGGTCAACCAGCGTGACAACGTTGAGCAGAATCTCCTGCTGAATCTTGGTGCGATCTTCTTTCGCAACGCGGTTGTTGGTTCCAAATCCCGCGTTATTAATAAGCACGTCGGCCGACAGCTTGAATTTCTTCAGTGCGTCCAAAAGTTCTTGACCAGAAGTCACTTTCGATAGGTCTAAGACAACAACGTCAATGTTCACAGCGTGGTCGGCCTTGATGTCGGCTGCAATGGTCTCAAGTTGAGATTTGTTTCTCGCTACCAACACCAGATTCGCCCCTCGAGCTGCAAGGGCATGGGAATACCCAAGGCCGATGCCCGAACTTGCGCCAGTTATTACTGCAGTTTTGCCTTTGAGGTTCATGATCCGCTTTTCTCGAGGTGACGTTCGCGTAGTGCTAGGAATAGGGGAAATACGAAAGCCATAGCGGTTATGCCCGAAAGCACCACCAAAACCCAGACGCGCTTCATTCCAATGCGCTTGGCTTCAACGAACATGAAGATCACACCGGCGACGGCCACAATGCCAAGGTCGTAGGTGAGAACTAAATCAACGGCGGTCGCAGTCCATGCGGTTCCATAGTCTTGGTTATTCATAACCGCTAATCCGTTGAAAATCCAAGCCGTGACGAGGCCGGTAAAGCTAAGTGCCAGATAGACCCAGAAGAGCGGTTTTCTCAATTAGACCAGCGCCACAACTAGTGCGATGAAGATACCAACGAAGATGGTTGGAGTCACATACTTGGCAACGTGAAGCCAAGGTGAAACTTTGATGATGGTTTGACTGATTCGGCTCTTTGCACCAAGTTGCTTTAGGTCGGCTGCAATTGCCTGGGCTTCGTGAGCGGCTGAAAACTCTACCAAGGCTCCCAGGATTCCTGAGGCTAGGAGAATTCCAATAACTGCCCAGATTGGGTAGTTTCCGTACTCTTTCAAAGTGCTAATCAACCCTGCGGTAGTGATTAGAAGAAAGGTTGGAGCTAGCTGCGCAAAAATGAGCTGGTTGCGGCTTTTGTTCCAAAGTTGAATAAGTTCTAATTCGGTCATGTTTTCCCTTTCGGCTTACTATGACAGTATCAACCAGAAAGAGTGACGATATGAAACCCATCGCACGGATCGCTGCCATTGCCGCGATTATTGGCCCGATTCAATCCGCGCTCGGCTGGACTATCGCTGGCTCGATGTGGCCTGGTTACGATCCCGTCAAGCAGACCATCAGCGATCTGGCTGCCAATGAGTCTCCGGTCAAGTGGATTATGTCGGCGTTTTTTGTCCTCGGCGGCTTACTGACTCTGATTGCTGCTGTCTATGCCAGAACCTTAGGGTTCCCCGGAAGAGTGGCGCTATTCGTTTCGGCCATCTGCACATTTGGTCTGACCATCTTCCCAACTCCGTTGGTTGGTTATTCGCTGATGCATCGCATTTTCGCCATCTCGTCATTTGTACTCTCAGCGGGGTGGCCAATTCTGGCGATGCGCGTCCGCAAAGATGCTCCCTGGATCCTTCGACCAACCGCGTCCATCATCGGAACCGCTCTCCAGGCTGCTCTGGCGCTTTGGTTCTTGAACAGTTGGACTGATCCAATAAACACCACCGTTGGCGTCTGGGAGCGCGTGGTGGCGGTCAGTCAGGCTCTCTATGTCTCGGTCGTCGTCCTGGTTTGCTACGCTGAGCAACGAAAAAGCGCCAACCAGTTATCTCATTAGGGTATCGGTCTGTAAGTTAGGCGCCAGCCTTCGGGGCGCTCGGTTAACCTGAGATATGAAGAGAATCCTTTCGATCTGGCTTGCTGTATTAATCGCACTATTTGGTCTCAGCGCCGTCTCGGTTCCACCCGCCACAGCAACCACCGGCCGAGCACTTCCAAGCTGGGCGAAGAGTGCCAGTATCTATGAAGTAAACATTCGCAGCTATACCACCGCGGGAACCTTCAAGGCCTTCCAAACCCATCTACCTAGGCTCAAGAAGCTTGGCGTGAAGGTGCTTTGGTTCATGCCAATCCACCCAATTTCAACAACCAACCGAAACGGTTCACTTGGCTCGCCTTATGCCGTAAACGACTACAAGGCGGTCAACCCAGACATGGGTACCGACTCCGATTTCAAGAAACTCATCAACGCTGCTCACGCGGCCGGCTTCAAAGTTGTTCTCGACTGGGTTGCCAACCACACCGGTTGGGACAACGTCTGGATGGCTTCCCACCGTGATTGGTTCACGCAAGTCAATGGTGTCATTCAGCCGCCTAATCGCGATTGGCTAGATGTCGCCGACCTGAATTACAACAACGCCGACATGCGAGCAGCCATGATCGACGCCATGAAGTATTGGGTCACCGATTTCAACGTCGACGGCTTCCGTTGCGACTATGCGAACGGCGTTCCAACTTCTTTCTGGGAAGAGGCCACAACCCAACTCGATGCCATCAAGCCAATGTTTATGCTGGCTGAAAGCGAAGGCGCCGCCGATGAGCTAGATAGCGCATTCAATGGCAATTATTCGTGGAGCTTGCTCAGCCGTTTGAACAGCGTGGCCAACACCAGTGACCCAGACGCTTCCTACCTAACCAACACTTTGGAAACCTTCAACTACACCTACACCAATGGCTCGTTCCCAATGACCTTCATTACCAACCACGACCAGAACTCGTGGAACGGCACCGAGTACGAACGTCTGCACGGCTTTGTAAAACGTTTCTCAGCCCTTTACTTCACCGTTCCAGGAATGCCATTGATCTATTCGGGTCAGGAAGTTGGTTTCAATCGTCGCCTACAATTCTTCGACAAAGACGCCATCAACTGGCCAAAATCGTCGCCGATGACGGCCTTCTACACAAAGCTGATTTCTCTGAAGACTAAGAATTCAGCGCTATGGAATGGAAGCGCTGGAGGAGATTTGGTGCAGTATGACGGAACCAATGCGAAAGTGCTTACCTACACCCGCCAGCGCGGCTCAAGCAAGGTAGTGGTTGCAATCAACCTTGGGTCCTCGAAGGCTAAGACCACCATCGATACCGGAACTGCCTTCAAGGGAACCTACTACGACTACACCAGCGGCAAAAAGGTAAAAGTTACCTCGAGTCGAATGACACTCTCGGTTCCCGCTTCAGGCTTCGTTATTTATTCGACCGCCGCTGTAAAGTAACTGAATGACGACAGATGGTGTGGGGGCAATTCCAGGCGCTCAGCAAAAATTTCTAACCAACGTAGAAGCCCTGGTTCATCAGCAAGATTTGCTTCTCGTAAAAGTTCTGCTTATCAACATTCCAATCGTCGAGGTAGAGTATGGCCACGAACAGCGCGAACTTGCCATCGAAGATCTTTCTAAAAGACTTTCGGAACTTGTGGGTGTTGCAGAAGTCATTAGAATTTCAGCCGTCCTATTTTCAATCAGGGCTTTGGATGCGTCCAATCCAATTTTCTTTATTCGCCAAGTTAAATCACTCGTTGCGGAAATCAACGTATCCGGTCGCTTCCGTTTTCTCCTCGAGACCAGCATTGGTGGCGTTGTAACTGACCACGGTTCTGAACTTACGGCTAAAGATTGGGACGCGCGCCTGAACCTGGCACTTATGAAGTCCACCAGAACCGGACTGCCAGAATTGTCAGATGACCATGTTGCAACGTCTGAACAGGTGCGTCATGAATTGGCCAGACTTGGTCCAGGTTCTCCTCCGCCGGTCGGAATGCACTGGGTATTCCAGCCAATTAACTATGTTGCAACAAGAGAGATTTTTGGCTACGAGGCCCTGTGCCGTTGGGATAGCCCCACCCTCGGTAGCGTTTCTCCAGAAATCTTCATTCAAATTGCAGAAGATCTGAACCTCGTTCAAATAATTGATTTTTGGACATTGAAAGCCGTTGAAACTGCTTATCCCGAGTTAATTAAGCGCGGCGGTCAGGCAATTTCCATAAATATCAGCGCTCAAACTCTTGGAAACGATCACGAGTTTTTCTCTGCAGTTGACCGTATCTTGCCTCGAATTAAAGAATCACATTTCTCATTAGTTTTCGAGCTAACCGAAACTTCCGTAATTGAGAATCAAATTGACCTCACCATGGGTCTGATTGGCCTTCGCAAGCGTGGAGCCAAAATTGCCATCGACGACTTCGGCACTGGTAAAACCAGCTTGAGTATCATCAGCAGTTTGCCAACCGACTTTGTCAAACTCGATGGCTCACTTTTGCAAGCCGAACGCCCAGACCTTAGCAAGGGTCTGCTTGAACTCGGCATGAAGTTCGCCGAGTTGGTTGGCGCAGAGGTCATTGTTGAAAAAGTTGAGACTGAAACCGACCTCGCTTTAGCCAAAGAAGTGGGAGCCACTTTCGCTCAGGGTTGGTTGTTTGGTCAACCGGTAGATCTCAGAGAAATCCCGAAGGACTAAAGAAACTTCACCTTGTGCCACCAGACATAACCGGTCGCAATTGCAGTTCCTCCAATTACCCGAGCCTTCACGACAGCAGAGCCTCGTTGAAATTTCAGGTTCGTCAGATAAACGGTAACTAATCCACGCTTATCGCTAACTCCGTTCAATGCCGAGAGGTTCTCACCAACACCTTTGAATGAGAACTTCACTCGAACACCAGCCGAAGGTTTACCGTGCAAGGTAACGCGAAACTGAATGGCTCCGGGGCCACCGGAGATTCCTCGAACATTCTTGAAGACGGGGGCAATCTTGTTGGTTGGAACAACGAATGTAATGAGGCCGTCCTGGGATTCTTGAATGTTTGG
>CANGEU010000033.1 GCA_947452985.1 Micrococcales bacterium | reverse complement strand
TGGTCACCGCAGGATCAAAGGCAACCAAGGTCCTCGGCGACGGCTGGACCGTATCGACCAAAGACGGCCAAGACGCCTCGCACTGGGAGCACAGCGTTGCCGTTCACGAAAAAGGTATCTGGGTTCTCACCGCATTTGAGGGCGGAAAAGCGGATTTGGCTTCGTTCGGCATCGTCCCAGTGGATCCGCGCAACATTTAATTGGCATTTTTGGGCAAAACTGCCTAAGATTGAACTTCGGTGTCTTATACACACAATTCCCTTATTTAAGGTTTGGGTTTTTGCGTGCTTGAGAGGCCATCAAAGCTAAGTAGAAGTGAGTGTATGGCCAGCAAAGACGGTGTCATCGAACTAGAAGGCACAATCATTGAGGCGCTTCCGAACGCAATGTTTCGGGTAGAGCTAACCAACGGTCATAAAGTTCTAGCAACTATTTCGGGCAAAATGCGTCAGCACTACATCCGTATTCTCCTCGGAGACCGCGTTCTTGTAGAGGTCAGTACCTATGACCTGTCGCGTGGCCGAATTACTTACCGCTACAAATAAACCGGCTAGCAATAGCCCCGAAAAGAAGTAAGAGACATGAAGGTAAACCCTAGCGTCAAGAAGATTTGCGACAAGTGCAAGGTCATTCGCCGCCACGGTCGTGTCATGGTCATCTGCGAGAACCCACGTCACAAGCAGCGCCAGGGCTAATCACCGTACTTCGCAATACAACTAAATAAACAACAAGGCAAAGCAACCGAGAAATCGGTAACCTCCGGAAGAAGGCCGGGGCCAGGGAAACCTGGGTGCAATGCTGAAGACCTTCCGAAAACAAGGAGTTCCATATGGCACGTGTTGCCGGAGCAGATATTCCAGACGCGAAACGCGTCGAAATCGCACTAACCTACATCTACGGCATCGGCCGTACCCGCTCAGTCCAGATCTTGGCTGAGACCAAGGTAGACAAGAACATTCGCGTCAAGGACTTGACCGATGACCAGCTTGTTGCCATCCGTGACTTTATCGAAGGCACCTTCAAGGTTGAGGGTGACCTCCGCCGTGACGTAGCCGCCGACATCCGCCGCAAGGTTGAGATTGGTTCATACGAAGGTATTCGCCACCGTAAGGGCCTACCTGTTCGTGGTCAGCGTACCAAGACCAACGCTCGTACTCGCAAGGGTCCAAAGCGCACCGTAGCCGGCAAGAAGAAGGTTTCGCGCTAGTAGCCAGTAGGCAACTACCGAAACCCATAGGAATTCAGGAGAAATCATGGCAGCAGCACCAAAGGCTAAGGCAGGCGCAGCGCGCAAGCCTCGCAAGAAGGTCAACAAGAACATCACCGTCGGTCAGGCTCACATCAAGTCGACCTTCAACAACACCATCGTGTCGATTACCGACGCAACCGGTGCGGTTATCTCATGGTCATCGTCAGGTGACGTTGGCTTCAAGGGTTCACGTAAGTCAACCCCATACGCAGCTCAGATGGCAGCCGAGGCTGCAGCCCGCAAGGCGCAGGAGCACGGTCTAAAGAAGGTTGACGTTTTCGTTAAGGGTCCAGGCTCTGGTCGCGAAACCGCAATCCGTTCACTTCAGGCAGCAGGCCTAGAGGTTGGTTCGATCTCGGACGTAACCCCACAGGCGCACAACGGTTGCCGCCCACCAAAGCGTCGCCGCGTCTAACGCGTCAACCGCTTTAAAAACCCAAGCTTCACCAAACTCCAAAGCCTGTGCAGTGGCCACTTCACAGGAAAGCAAATAGACATCAAATAGTGGATGTCTAGATGAAAGGAAACAAGTAGTGCTATTTAGCCAGCGTCCAGAACTAAAGGAAAATTCACTTTCTCCGAACCGTTCAGTATTCACCCTTGAGCCTCTAGAGCCAGGTTTCGGTTACACCCTCGGTAACTCGATCCGCCGCACTCTACTCTCGTCGATCCCAGGTGCTGCCGTTACCCACGTGCGCATTGCTGGTGCTCTACACGAGTTCAGTGTTCTTGAAGGTGTAAAGGAAGACGTCACCGAGATTCTTCTAAACATCAAGGACCTAGTTGTTTCTTCGGAAAACGACGAGCCTGTTGTTGCTCACCTAAAGAAGACCGCTGCCGGCGCAGTTACTGCTGCCGACATCGATGTTCCTGCGGGTGTAGAGATTCACAACAAGGACCTAGTCATTGCCAACATTTCGGCAAAGGCAAAGTTCGAAGTTGAGCTAATCATCGAGCGTGGCCGTGGCTACGTTCAGGCGAGCCAGAACCGTGCAGCCGGCGATGACACTGGTCTAATTCCAGTTGACTCGATCTACTCGCCAGTTCTAAAGGTTTCGTACCGTGTTGAGGCAACCCGTTCGGGTGAGTTCACCAACTTCGACAAGCTAGTTGTCGACGTTGAGACCAAGAACTCGATCGAGCCTAAGACCGCTTTCGCTTCGGCAGGTAAGACCCTGGTTGAGCTATTCGGTCTAGCCGCAAACCTAGACGCTGAGGCTGAGGGTATTGAGATGGGTTCAGCTACCGCTGACTTCGCTCTATCGCCAGAGATGGCTACCCCAATTGAAGAGCTAGAACTAACCGTTCGTAGCTACAACTGCCTAAAGCGCGAAGGAATCAACACCGTTAGCGAACTAACCAACCTAACCGAAGACCAGCTGATGAACATCCGCAACTTCGGTTCAAAGTCGGTTGACGAGGTTCGCGACAAGCTAATTTCGATGGGTCTACGTTTCCGTGACTCGCTACCTGGCTTTGAAGGTACCTACTTCAGCGCTGGCAGCAACGATGCAGCTTTCACCGACTTCTCAGAGGAAGACCAGGCGTAAGCCGGTCGCCTAGAAATCTAATAGGAGATACAAAATGGCAGCCCCAACAAAAGGCCCAAGACTAGGTGGCGGACCAGCTCACGAGCGTCTAATGCTTCGTAACATGGCAACCTCGCTATTCCTACACGGTCGCATCGAGACCACCGAGACCAAGGCAAAGCGCCTACGTCCGTTGGCCGAGCGTCTAGTAACCTTCGCAAAGCGCGGAGACCTAGCAGCTCGTCGTCGTGTTATTGCCCAGCTAATGGACAAGACCGCCGTACACAAGCTATTCACCGAGGTTGCACCATTGGTTGCAGACCGTCCAGGTGGCTACACTCGCATCACCAAGCTTGGCTTCCGCAAGGGTGACAACGCTCCAATCGCAGTTATCGAACTAGTGCTTGAGCCTGTTTCGCCAAAGCTTGTCAACAAGAAGCCAAAGGTTGCTAACGCAGTCAAGGCATCGGCAGCACCTGTTGCTGAAGTTGTAGAGGAAACCCCAGCAGAGGTTGCAGCCGACGAGGCAGCAATCGAAGCAGAGGCAACCGAGGCTCCAGCAGTTGTTGAAGAAGCAGTAGAAGCACCTGCAGCCGAAGCAGAGGCTCCAGCAGCCGAAGCTCCAGCTGAAGAGGCCTAAGCCGCTTAGCTAAAGTTCATGAAGGCGCCCGTCAACCAACCGGTTGATGGGCGTTTTCGCTACCGGATCGACCTGGCCTACGACGGCACCGACTTCAACGGTTTCGCGAAACAGGACGATTTGCGAACCGTGGCTGGGGAGCTCCTTAGCGGTCTGGTCAAGATCTTTGGCGAAGACAACGAAGACTTTCGCATGAGAGTGGCCGGCCGGACCGACAAGGGCGTCCACGCAGCCGCGCAGGTGCTTCACCTGGATCTCACCGATGAACAGCTGAAGCGAATCCGCAGAGGTCACGGCGTTGCCGAGCGACTGAACAAGATCATCGACCCAGATGTTCGGATTATTTCGTTCGAGGAAGCCGACCCAGGTTTCCACGCTCGTTTTTCGGCGCTTAGCCGCCGCTACCGCTACAGCATTGCCGATCGAAGTGTTGCCCCAAACCCAATGACCTCGCGCTATCTGCTCGAAGTGCTCTGGCACGTTGAGGTAGAACCAATGGTGGAAGCTGCCAAAGAGTTCATGGGTCTAAAAGACTTCCGCGCATTTTGTAAAGAGCGTGATGGCACGACAACAATTCGCGAACTCAAAGAAATTTCGGTCAAACGTCGAAGTAATGGCGTGATTGATATTGAGGTTGAAGCTGACGCTTTTTGCCACAATATGGTTCGCTCTGTGGTCGGTGCTCTGATGTCGGCCGGCTCTGGCAGAACCACAAATGCTGAGATTCGTAAGGCACTAAAGGGCAAGCGCAACGAACATGCCTACAAGGTTCAGGCGCCGCAGGGCCTCACTCTGATCAAGATTTCCTACCCACCAAAAACCAAATTGGCCGCTCAAGCAGAACTCACTCAAAGAATGAGAACTCTTGAGGATAATTGAGTTTGACCTGAAGCGATATAACAGGCTAAACTTGACCCTTGTTGCTGGTTATCTACCAGCCTGCTAACTTTTCACAAACACAAGAAGGCAATTCAAAGTGCGTACTTACTCACCAAAGGCTCACGAGCTACAGAACAACTGGCTAATCATTGACGCCACCGACGTTGTTCTAGGCCGTCTAGCAACCACCGCAGCTAAGCTGCTTCGTGGAAAGCACAAGCCAACCTTCGCCGCTCACATGGACAACGGCGACTTCGTCATCATCATCAACGCAGAGAAGATCGCCCTAACCGGTGCGAAGCTGCTACAGAAGAAGGCTTACCGCCACTCTGGCTACCCAGGTGGTCTAACCGCTACCTCGTACGCCGAGCTTCTAGAGAAGAACCCAGAGCGCGCTGTTGAAAAGGCGATCGCTGGAATGGTTCCAAAGAACACCCTAGGTCGCAACCAGCTTGCGAAGCTAAAGGTTTACCGCGGTGCTGAGCACCCACACGCTGCACAGCAGCCACAGCAGTACGTAATCGACCAGGTCGCACAGTAAACAAGGATTATTCATGACTATCAATGAAGCCCCAGAAGTAGCACCTACCAGCTACAGCACCGAAACTCCAGCTGCCGAGAAGAAGGCTGCAAAGCCAGCTCGCGGCGCACTAAACGTTCCAGGTGCAGGCCTAGGTCGTCGCAAGCAGGCAATTGCTCGCGTTCGTCTAGTTCCAGGTACCGGAACCATCAAGGTAAACGGCCGCGAACTAGCCGAGTACTTCCCAAACAAGCTTCACCAGCAGCTAATCACCGACCCATTCACCATCCTTGAGCTTTCGGGTTCATACGATGTTGTGGCACGTATCACCGGTGGTGGCACTGCAGGTCAGGCTGGCGCACTTCGTCTAGGTATTGCTCGTGCACTAAACGAGATCGACCGCGACAACAACCGTCCACAGCTAAAGAAGGCTGGCTTCCTAAAGCGCGACCCTCGTGTCATCGAGCGCAAGAAGGCCGGTCTAAAGAAGGCTCGTAAGGCTTCGCAGTTCTCGAAGCGTTAATCCCTGCTTAGCCTCACGGCTTGGTAGCCTAACCTTATGGCTCGCTTATTCGGAACCGATGGCGTTCGCGGTCTCGCGAATGGTGTCATCACTGCCGAACTCGCACTCAAAATTGCACAGGCCGCTGCTCGCGTCCTGGGTGATGAAGCCCGCGAAGTTGGCCGCCGCCCAAAAGCCGTTCTAGCTCGTGACCCACGCATCTCTGGAAAGTTTCTGGCATCGGCTGTTGCCGCAGGTCTAGCTTCTTCTGGTGTTGACGTTTACGACGCAGGCGTGATTCCAACCCCAGCTGCAGCCTTTCTGACCGCCGACCTCGATGCCGACTTTGGTGTCATGATTTCAGCTAGTCACAACCCAGCTCCAGATAACGGAATCAAGATCTTCGCTGCCGGTGGGCACAAGCTTGATGACAAAATCGAAGACGCCATTGAGGCTGCCATGGGTCAAGAACCGCTATTGCCGATTGGCGCTGCGGTTGGTCACGTAACTCGCTTTGCCGATGCCGAAGACCGCTACCTAGTTCACCTACTGAAGTCTCTTCCAAACAAGCTCGACGGCCTAACCGTTGTCGTTGATTGCGCGAACGGCGCTGCCAGCAGCGTTTCGCCAGATGCCTTCCGCGACGCCGGAGCCAAGGTCATTGTGATTGGCGCCGACCCAGATGGCATCAACATCAACGAGGGTTGCGGCTCGACCCACCTCAGCGCCTTGCAGGCGGCTGTCCTTGAGCACAAAGCAGATGCCGGAGTTGCCCACGACGGCGACGCCGACCGCTGCCTAATGGTTGACCACACCGGTGCGATCGTCGACGGCGACCAGATCATGGCGATTCTCGCTCTCAGCATGAAAGCCCGCGGCGAACTTGCGCGCAACACTTTGGTTGCCACGGTTATGAGTAACCTCGGCCTCAAAATTGCCATGAAGGAAGCTGGCATCACCATGCTGGAAACCGCAGTTGGCGACCGCTACGTGCTCGAAGAGATTCGCGAAAACGGCTACACCCTCGGCGGCGAACAGAGTGGTCACGTGATTCTCAGCCACTATGCCACCACCGGCGACGGCGTGCTAACCGGCATGCGCGTAATGGCAGAAGTTGCTAAGTCGGGTAAGACCCTGCAGGAACTGGCCGGCCAGATTTCTATCTACCCCCAGGTTTTGATCAACGTGAAGGGTGTCGACCGTGCACGCGTTGGCGACGAGGTTGTGCAGGCTGCCGTGAGGGAAGCAGAAGCCGAGCTTGGCGAAACCGGGCGTGTGCTTCTTCGTGCCAGCGGTACCGAACCAGTCATTCGCGTAATGGTCGAGGCTGCCGAAATGGGTCAGGCCCAGGGATGGGCAGACCGCATTGCTCGAGTAGTTACCAAGCAACTCGCAATTTAAGACTTGCGCAGCAGCACGCGTTCAACCGCGTGATTTGAACCCTTACGAAGAACCAGCGTCGCCCGCGAAAGGGTTGGCTCAATGTTCTCGTTGAGGTTCGGCAGGTTGATGTTCTCCCAGAAGTTTTCGGCAGTGGCTAGGGCATCGACCGTTTCCATTTCCGCATAGCGGTGGAAATAGCTTTTCGGGTTAGTGAAGGCTCCAGCGCGAAGTTTCTCAAAGCGGCTTAGGTACCATCTTTTGATATCTGTCACCTCGGCGTCCACGTAAATTTTGAAATCGAAGAAGTCGCTGAGCGCTAGCGGCTGGTCTTTCTCGGGAGCCTGCAAAACGTTCAGTCCTTCGATAATCACTACATCGGGTTCGTCGATTGAAACGGTGTCACCAGGAATTATGTCGTAGGCGAGGTGTGAATAGACCGGAGCCTCAACGTGGTCTTTGCCAGACTTGATGTCGCTCACAAACTGAAGCAAGGCCTTGCGGTCGTAGCTTTCAGGGAACCCTTTGCGCGCCATAAGGTCGCGGCGCTCGAGTTCGGCGTTTGGGTATAAAAAGCCATCGGTGGTGACTAGGGCAACTTTCGGGGTGCCTTCCCAGCGTCTTAGCAATTCGGCCAGCAGGCGGGCGACGGTGGATTTACCGACAGCAACCGAACCGGCAACGCCAATGATGAACGGAACACGTTTGGCGCGCTCACCAAGAAACTTGCTGGTGGTGGCATGCAACGACTGGGTTTCGGCCACGTAAAGGTTCAAAAGGCGGCTGAGTGGCAGGTAAACGTCGACGACTTCTTGAATATCTAGGACATCGCCGAGACCCTGAATTTGCTTGATTTCTTCGGCCGTTAGCGGCTGTTCGGTGCTGGCTCCGAGTTCAGCCCAATCTTGCCTAGAGACAACGACAAAGGGGGAAAGTTCCGCGCCTGGTTGTGCTTCTCTGTCTTCAGCCATCAGTAATCAATTGTGGCGTAAATTGGTAGTTATGTGTGGAATTGTCGGCTACGTAGGCCCGAAATCGACCGTCGATGTTTTGATTGGTGGGCTTCGCCGTTTGGAGTACCGCGGCTACGACTCTGCTGGTGTCTCGGTAATTTCCGAAGGTCATCTCGAGACTCGCAAGAAGGCTGGCAAGCTGGTCAACCTTATTAGTGAGATTGAAGTTGACCCAATTCCGGTTTCGCACATCGGTATTGGTCACACCCGCTGGGCAACCCACGGTGCACCAACTGATGGAAACGCTCACCCGCACTTGGGTGGTTCACGCCACAAGCTCTCGTTGATTCACAACGGCATCATTGAAAACTTCTCAGAACTCAAGGCTGAGCTGCTCGCTGAAGGAACACGCTTCGCTTCGGACACTGACAGTGAAGTAGCGGCTCACCTGATTGCCCGCGAGTACGACAAAGCCGGCGACCTAGTTGCGGCCTTCCGCACAGTGGTCAATCGCTTGCACGGAGCTTTCACAATTTTGGTAATTCATGAAGATGCGCCGGATGTTGTCCTAGCCGCTCGCCGAAACGCGCCGCTGGTGATTGGTTTGGGCGATGGCGAAAACTTCTTGGGTTCCGATGTGGCAGCTTTCGTTGAGCACACCAAGCGAGCCATTTCGGTTGGTCAGGACGAGATTGTTATTTTGCGCGCCGACTCGGTTGAGATCGTTGGCTTCGATGGCAAGCCGGTAACTTCTGAAGAATTCACCGTTGACTGGGATGCCACGGCGGCCAGTAAGGGCGGTTGGCCTTCGTTCATGGCGAAGGAGATCGCCGACCAGCCTCAGGCGGTTGCAGATACCCTCATGGGTCGAGTTGACTCAAATGGTCACGTGACCATTCCTGAGATGGACGGCCTATCAGCAGAAGATGTAAAGAAAATCGACCGGATCATCATCGTGGCCTGCGGCACTGCGTCTTACGCCGGCGACATCGCCAAGTATGGAATTGAAAAGTGGTCACGAATTCCGGTGCAGGTTGAGCTTTCCCACGAGTTCCGCTACCGCGACCCAATCGTGACTAAGAACACTTTGATTGTTGCCATCTCACAGTCTGGTGAAACCATGGACACCCTGATGGCTACGCGTTACGCACGAGACCTAGGTGCCAAGGTGCTTGCCATCTGTAACACTCAGGGCGCTACCTTGGCTCGCGAGTCTGACGCCACGAT
>CANGEU010000032.1 GCA_947452985.1 Micrococcales bacterium | reverse complement strand
TTGGCAAGCACGGTTGGCTTGAAGAAGTAACCTTCATCGCCGGTTGAGCTTCCACCGGTGACGACATCGCCACCTTCCTTCACGGTTAGGTCAACCAGTCGCTGCATGTTGTCCTGGGCGGCCTTGTTGATGACCGGACCACAGGTGGTTCCCTCGGCAACGCCTCGTCCTAGGTTCAATTCAGCCATCTTGGCTGCGAACTTCGACGCAAATTCGTCGGCGACCGACTCGTGAACGATGAAACGGTTGGCAGCGGTGCAAGCCTGGCCGATGTTGCGCATCTTGGCCTGCATGGCTCCGGTAACCGCGGCATCAAGGTCGGCGTCTTCGAAGACCAAGAACGGAGCGTTTCCGCCAAGTTCCATCGAAGTGCGAAGAACGTTCTGAGCTGCCTGCTCGAGCAGCTTCACGCCAACGCGGGTTGAACCGGTGAAAGTGATTTTGCGCAGGCGCGAGTCGGCGATGATTGGCGCAGAAGTTTCTGCCGAGGTGCTGGTGTTGATTACGTTGATGACACCGGCTGGCAGCCCGGCCTCTTCAAGCACCGAGACAAACAGCATGGTCGTGAGCGGAGTAAGTTCGGCAGGCTTGACGACCATGGTGCAACCGGCAGCAATCGCCGGAGCAATCTTGCGGGTAGCCATGGCTAGTGGGAAGTTCCAAGGGGTGATTGCGAAAGCTGGACCAACCGGACGCTTGGTGATCAGCATCTTGCCGGTGCCTTCCGGGTTCGATCCGAAGCGACCGCCGATGCGAGCGGCTTCCTCACTGAACCAGCGAACAAACTCGTTACCGTAGGTAACTTCGCCGCGGGCTTCAGCCAAAGGCTTACCCATTTCGAGAGAGATCAGCATGGCGAACTCTTCGGCACGATCACGGACGATTTCGAAGGTGCGGCGAAGGATTTCAGCGCGCTCGCGATGGCTGGTCTTGGCCCAGGTTGCCTGGGTGTCGGCAGCTGCGGTTAGCGCCTTTAGGCCGTCTTCGGCATTGGCGTTTGCGATGGTGAGGAGAGTCTTGCCGGTGGCAGGATCCTCAACGTTGATTCCGTCCTTGTGAGAACCTTCAACCCATTTACCGCCAATGTATAGACCGGTTGGGACCTTGGCTAAAAGTTCAGCCTCTGTAAGCATCTTCGCTTCACCTAACGTTTGGGAACGTTTCGATTTTACCGCTAGGCAGCAAGAAGCAAGGCGTCGATTCCGAAAGCAGCTTTCAGCGGGAAGTCTAGGTAGTCGGCCATAAGTTCCAATTCGGGTGCTCGCCAAACGAAGTCGCGAGCCATCATGGCTAGGCAAGACCAGAAGAAGCAGGTCATCAGGTCGCTGGCGTAGTGGGTGACCGATTCACCAGGGAACGCCTGACCGAGTACCTTGCGAAGAAGTGGCGGGGCATCGGAAGCACCGAAACGGTGAAGGGTTGCCCAAACGTTTAGCTCGTATTGGCGAGCAATGTTAGGGTCGAAGACCCTGCTCGAATTTTCCACATGTAGCAGGCTGTGAACTTTGCGCGCATGGGAGATTTTCGCGTTCTCCAGCAGATCAAATAGTTCTTCGAAGCGCTTGATGTCGTAGCCGCAGGCCCGCAACTCATAGACGTCTGGGTAATAAAGCTGGCGGTAGAACGGCACATGTCCGCGATTGTTGACCGGTAGACCCCACGACTCAATGACCTCGTCGGTCTGATTTTCTATGAAGTCGTTGTGGTCCACGCTTAATTGTCGCCGATTGTCTTTAGGCTTGTAACAGATTTCACGATTGGGGAAAGAATGAATAACAAGAGTTCAGGGCTAGGTTGTTCCCTGCTGATTGTTCTTGGTGTGGTTTTTTACATTGGTCAGTTTTTATTCACCAATCCGGCTGGGATTGTTTTACTTATTTGCGGAACTCTGTTTGCTATCGGTGCCTACTCAGCCAACAAAAAGAATAGGCAAAAGAAGCTGACCGATTCACTCGATGCGTCAGCACAAATCATGGACGACATCGTGGCAGGGAAAGTCGGTGACCTTCAAGGTGGCTTCGCGCTGGCCAAGGGTGAGAAATTCATCTACGCTCTTCCAAATGTTGCACTCACGGAGTATCAGAGCACCGGATCGAGTTACTCGGGCACATCGGTCGGGGTAAGCGTTCCCCTATTTGGTCGCGTTCGAGGAAATGTTGGTGCTCAAGGTGGTCAAATCACCAAAAACCCTGAACAGCTTATGGCGGTCGACCAAGGACGTGCCATATTCACCGATCAGCGAATCGTATTCAGCGGTGCCAAATTCGTTCGTGACTGGGACCTAGACAAGACGATTGAAATCGAACCTGGACCGAACGGCTTCAATGTACGAATCGCAGTAAGTAACCGCGAGCGCACATCTGGCTTGCAAGCTTTTAGCGCATATGATTTCGGTCCTGGCTTCATCGCAGGCTACGTATTCACGTTGCACTCTGAAGGTGCCGCCAAGGCTAAAGAATGGGCCGAAGACCTGTCTAGCAGACTACGTGCCGGCGCGGCAACCATGCGCGCCAAAGACGCACCAAAGGAAATCGAACCTAAATAGCGAGACCATCATTACCGATAACAATTGAGTTTCTACTTGCACTTTCGGGTGAAAAGCCTCTTCAAGTGGCTAGATTGAGACTATCGATTGAGTTGGGGGTCTAATTTGTCCAAGACATTTAGGTTGTTTATCACTATCTTCATAGCGTTGGTTAGTAGCCTTTCAGCGCTGCCCGCAACAGCTGCACCGGTGGCTGCACAAAATCCTGGATTACGTTTTGACGGTGACCCATCAACAGGTGGGACAGTGTATGTGACACTAACCGATACCCCGGAAAACTCAACCACCACATTTAAGTGGACGTCTGGCAAGAAGATTGTTGGCACCGCTAACACCTTCGTTATTCCAAACACTATGCCCACGGGGCAGCCTCTTCAGGTATCAGTTACCAACAGTGCACCTGGTTACGCGAAGTGGAGCTACATTTCGCCAATCATCAAAGTCGGGCTAATCACCCTTCTCAAAACCGGAGTTAAAGCAGGAAACTTTGTAGTTAGTTCTTCGACAAGCTATAGCGAGGATCAACTCTTCCCTCCGCAATTCAATTCCCAGGGTAGGGCACAGGTTAGAAACGCGACTGAGTGGAAAGTAGATGGTGTCGTGACTTACCCGAACGGGCACCGTCAGATCACACCGACCTCTGACCAAATCGGAAAAATTGTCTCACTTTCAAATACCTACACATTTGGAACACTGCCTTCACTGACAGTCACACACGAATTGGGAAAAGTGGTCGGATTCATTGGAGTCGATACTGACGGGTCTCTAAGTGATAACTACACAGTTGGGGAAACAGTGACTATCTCCTCGCTGCCAAGATGGTCGGTTACTCCAGATGCCGTCACTTACCAGTGGACCAGAGATGGCAAGGTAATTCCCGGCCAAAAGAAATCGTCCTACAAGTTCGTTACAGCGGACTGGCATCGATATATCAGAGTGCAAATCACCGCCACCAAGGCAAACTACGTTCCTCGGGTCATCGAATTGGGTAAGAACGGCGTACTTAAAGAAGTCACCAAGACAACTGAAGTTACCGACGGTTACCGTGCTTGGCAAGGATGCGAAGGCTTCGACCTGCAAAACATTCTATGCATGAAGGCTGGAGCAAACCCAAAGTGGATGGGTGCAATCAATTTGGTCCGCACCCAGGATGACATCCTATACGTTGCGTTTTCTACTCATCGACCAGAACCGTCCGGTCTGCTGCTTCGCTGGCAGGCCAGGGTTGTCGGTATCTCCAGTGTCGATTTGTACCCACTCGAAGCAACAGGGATTGGAAGTGAGTTCGCCATCGACAATCCAAACGCCCTGAAATTCGCGTTGTCAGCTAATCAAAAGAAGGACTCAACCTGGACCACTGATTGGTTTACTGCTGGCCCCGACGCAGGACAAAACTTGAACTTTGGCTTACTGGCAGAAGAATCTGGCTCGCTCGTGATTAAGAGCGTGCAAATTACTGCCGTTTACCGAATGTAATTAGACGGCGAGCATATCGTGACGCACGATAATTGCGTCGCGAGCTGGGCCAACACCAATCGCCGAGATGCGGCAACCGCTTAACTTCTCAACGGCCAGGATGTAGTCCTGAGCATTCTTTGGAAGCTCTTCGAAAGTGCGGCACTTGCTGATGTCCTCTTCCCAGCCAGGGAAGTTTTCGTAAATCGGCTTTGCGTGGTGGAAATCGCTCTGGCTTACCGGAATTTCTTCATGGCGCACGCCGTCGACGTCGTAGGCAACACAAACCGGAATCTCTTTGAGGCCGGTGAGCACATCAAGCTTGGTTAGCACGAAGTCGGTTAGGCCGTTGATGCGAGCCGAGTAACGAGCAATCGGGGCGTCATACCAACCACAGCGACGCGGGCGTCCGGTGGTAGTACCGAATTCGAAACCGGTCTTGCGAAGGAACTCACCCGACTCGTCGAACAGCTCGGTTGGGAACGGACCCGAGCCAACGCGGGTTGTGTAGGCCTTGACGATTCCGATGATCGATTTCAATTGAGACGGACCAACGCCGGAACCGGTTGAAGCGCCACCAGCGGTAGCGTTCGAAGAAGTCACGAAAGGGTAAGTTCCGTGGTCGACATCGAGCATGGTTGCCTGACCGCCCTCGAAGAGCACAACCTTGTTGGCCTCGAGTGCCTGGTGAAGTTCTAGCGCGGTATCGCCAACGTATGGGCGAAGGCGCTCTGCGAAACCAAGAAGCTCGGCCACAACGGCCTCGGTCTTGATGGCTGCGCGGTTGTAAACCTTGGTGAGCAGGTTGTTCTTGCTAACTAGCGCGGCTTCAACCTTCTGGCGAAGAATGCTTTCGTCGAAAAGGTCCTGAATTCGAATACCAATGCGGTTGATCTTGTCGGCGTAAGTTGGGCCAATGCCGCGACCGGTGGTTCCGATTGCGCGCTTACCAAGGAAACGCTCGGTCACCTTGTCGATGGTCACGTTGTAAGAGGTGATCACGTGGGCGTTTGCCGAAATGCGAAGTTTTGAGGTGTCGATGCCGCGAGCGTTTAGCGCGTCTAGCTCTTCAAACAAAACGGCTGGGTCAATGACCACACCGTTAGAAATAACTGGGACGACCCCTGGGGTCAGAATGCCTGAAGGGAGAAGGTGAAGTGCATACTTCTCGTTACCGATGACCACCGTGTGACCGGCGTTGTTACCACCGTTGAACTTGACCACGTAGTCGATGTGCTCAGCGAGTAGGTCTGTCGCCTTACCCTTACCTTCGTCGCCCCACTGTGCGCCGATGATTACTACTGCAGGCATGGCTACCCCTCTTCAAAGCTGGGATTTGTGCCCGAACTGAACACGAGTTAATTTTAGCCCAATTCCAAGGTGTCCTAAGTCGGCACTAGCCTTAGCGCATGGGGAAACTTTACAAAATTCTTTCTTTGGCGGCTCTGCTGGTACTGCTAACCGGTTGTTCGGTTGCACTTTCCGACTACGACGCCCTGCCTGATCCAACCCAGACGGCTGCTCCCACCCAGACTCCGTTGCCCACACCAACACCTACCGAAACTCCGAAACCGGCAGTGCTGAACTACTGGCCCGAAGGTCTCAGGGTTGTTGACGTGACCGACAGCACCGCAAAGAGCTGCGGTTTCGACATGTGCGTTTTCCTGAAAGTTACTGCTCTCAAAAACTGTTCCAGCATCAGCATTGACGGCACCACCTACACCGAGGAAGACGACGAAGTTGATTCATTCAGCGACGACTTCTCGCGCATGCGAAAAGGCACTACAAAAGTGATCGAGTTTGGAACCGATGCCTCGTACGACTCTGAAGAGTACGTGGAAATGGATTCCTGGACCTGCTGGAAGTAGCTAGAAAATGTGCTGCTCGATCCAGCAGTGCATGGCAATTGCCGCAGCAGCACTGGCGTTGATTGAGCGGGTAGACCCGAACTGACTGATCTCAAGAACAACTTCGGAAGCTTTGATGGCTTCTTCGCTTAGCCCAGGGCCTTCCTGACCGAATAGCAATACGCATTTTTCAGGCAGGTCGTATTGTTCAATTTTCTTGCAGCCAGGCACGTTGTCGATGGCGATGATTGGGAGGTTGTTCTGCTTCGCCCACGCCAGGAAGTCGTCGACGGTTGGGTGGTGACGAACGTGCTGGTAGCGGTCGGTGACCATAGCCCCGCGACGGTTCCAACGGCGGTTTCCGATGATGTGAACCTCGGAGGCGAGGAAGGCATTTGCTGTTCTTACGATGGATCCAATGTTTAGGTCGTGCTGCCAGTTCTCGATGGCCACGTGGAAGCCGTGGCGTCGGCTGTCGAGCTCGGCAACGATGGCTTCCATCTTCCAGTAGCGGTATTGGTCGAGAACGTTACGAGTGTCCCCGTTTTCCAGAAGCTCTGGGTCGTACTGGTCGCCTTCCGGCCACGGCTTGGCATGTGGGCCAACTCCCCAGGTGGTTTGTTCTGGTGATGGTTCGTGGTTAGTCAATTGAATACGCTCGGTTTCTGAATTGGATAGCGATGGTGGCCAGTAGGGCAGCGAGGGTTGATGAAACTAGGACGGCTAGCGTTCCGACCGAAGCGGTGTGGTGATCGGATTTGAAGGCGAGCTCGTTGATTAGCAGTGCTACGGTAAAGCCGACGCCGGCGAGAAGACCCACGGTTGCAACGTCCCACCAAGAAAGACCCTTAGACAGGCTGGCTTTGCTGAACTTAGATAGCAACCAAGCGGTTCCAACAATGCCAATTGGTTTACCAAGAACCAGGCCGAACAAAATGCCCAGCGCCACCGGCGACTTCACCAACTCGCCAAGGTTCATGTCTTGAACGTAAACGCCGGCGCTGAAGAATGCGAAAACTGGAACGGCAAAGCCAGCCGAAACCGGGTGGACCAGGTGCATTACCCGATCGGACGATTTCAGGTTCATCAGCAAGCCCATGGCTACTCCGGCAATGGTTGCGTGAATTCCGCTTTCGTGAAGAGCTGCCCAGGCAAACACAGCCAATGGTAGGTAGAAGTACCAGCCGCGCACGTTCTTCGCCTGCAGGAACCCGAAGACTGCAATTGCAGCAACGGCGGCCAGCAAAGCAATCAGGTTGATGCTCGCCGTGTAGAAAATTGCGATGACCAAAATAGCGCCGAGGTCGTCGACGACCGCGAGAGTGAGAAGAAAGGCGCGAAGCTCGATTGGCAGACGTTGGCCGACCACTGCCAAGACGGCCAACGCAAAGGCGATGTCGGTGGCCATCGGGATTCCCCAACCGGTCGACGTAGTCGACCCCGCATTAAAAGCGAAAAATATCAGAGCCGGAATCAGCATTCCGCCGATGGCAGCAGCGATCGGCACGGCCGCAACCGACTTATCTTTGAGCGAGCCAACTACCAGCTCGTGCTTCAGTTCCATACCGGCCACGAAAAAGAAGATCGCCAAAAGGCCATCTGAGGCCCAGTGAGCCAAAGAGAGATTAAAGGCCGAAGGCCCGAATTTAAAATCGTGAATCAGGCTGTAGCCAGCGAAATCCAGATTTGCCCAAACCAAAGCCGCCACGGCTGCCAGCAAAAGTAGCACTCCGCCGGTGGTCTCCTTACGCAAGGCGTCGCCCACCCAACGCAGTTGCCATTGCGGCAACTTGCTCAGGATTTTGCGAGGTTCAGACACCCAACAAGTCTAAGAGCGAACGCTCTTCGGTAGGCTTGGGGCATGACTACCCGTAGAAAAATTGAGTGCTGGCTTACCGACATGGACGGCGTGCTCGTGCACGAAGGTGTTGCCCTACCTGGCGCCGCCGAAGTGCTTCAGCAGTGGAAAGACCAGGGGCTACGCTACCTGGTGCTCACCAACAACTCGATCTACACCCCGCGCGATCTAGCGGCCCGCTTGAAGGCGACCGGCCTAAACATCGACGAAGACAGCATCTGGACCTCGGCCCTTGCTACCGCAGACTTCCTGCACTCGCAGAAACCAAAGGGAACCGCATTCGTGCTCGGCGAAGCTGGCATGACCACAGCACTCCACGAAATTGGTTACATCCAGACCGATGTGAACCCTGACTACGTGGTGCTCGGCGAGACTCGCAACTTCAACTTCGACAACCTGACCAAGGCGATTCGTCTAATCAACAACGGTTCACGCTTTATCGCCACCAACCCAGACGCCACCGGGCCATCCGCCGACGGCCCACTGCCAGCTACCGGCTCGGTTGCTGCTCTAATCACCAAGGCAACCGGCAAAGAGCCTTACATTGTTGGCAAGCCAAACCCGATGATGTTCCGCTCGGCCATGAACAAGATCAACGCCCACTCGGAAAGCACCGGAATGATTGGTGACCGAATGGACACCGACGTGGTAGCTGGAATTGAAGCCGGCCTGCACACCGTCCTAGTTCTAACCGGAATTGCCGACGCCACCGAGATTGCTAAATACCCGTTCCGCCCGAACGAGATTTTGAATTCAATCGGCGACCTGCTCGACTAAACGTCGACGTCGTTAAGTTCTTTTAGCGCCGGCTGGAAGGCCACGATCGTGACCGCCAGTAACACTAGGCCCGCGATCCAAAAATAAACTGGCTGAACGCCGAAGGCGTCGACCGCTGCACCTGCAAACACCATAGAGATCATTGGGGCTGCGTTCCAGATGGTCATCTCAACCGAGAACACGCGACCACGCATGCTCGGCGGAACCTTGCGCTGAATGACGGTGTTCAAAAGCGGAGGCATTGGGCCCCACGCGAAACCGAGGACCAGCCCGCAAAGAAGCATGATTGGGGTTGGTGGCAGGAACGCCATTGGCACCATCGGAAGCGCGACACCAAAACCGGTGAAACGCAAGATGTTCGCGTAAGACAGGTACTTGGTAAATCGTGCAAACAGTAGCGAACCAACCGACGTTGCCAGTGCCATGGTCATCAGCAAGAAGCCGAGGGTTTGTGGGTCGCCGATGCCCTCGTAATACTTAGGCAAAACCACCATCTCGGAAGGAATGTAAAGCAACGCCAGACAGATCACAATCACGAAAATGATAAGAACCGAAGGAAGTTTACCCAGCGCCTTGAAACCTTGAGCGGCGTAAGAGAACCACGACTCATCGCCGCGCTCCTTGGCGTCGTCTTCCTTATGTTCGTGAACGCGGACCGTCCAGGCAAAGAAAGCAGAAAGAGCCATGAAGCAGGCCGACACCCAGAAAGCAGCCATGACATCGAAGGTTGCAATCAACATCGACGCAATAGCCGGTCCGGTTGCGAAAGCGGCCGCAGCGAGCGATTCGTGAATCGAGTTGCCCTTATCTAAAGTCATCTTGGCTTCGCGAGCCACATCTGGCAGGAGCGACTTGCGGGCGGTCATAGAACCACCGGCGAAGGTTGCGCGAATCACACCCATCAACAGTAAGAGTGGAACGGTCAACGGCGTGAAGCCGTTCAAGATTGGATAAGCAATTGTGGTCAAAACCGTGATCGCCTCAACAACTATCGCCATTTTTCTGCGACCGAGCGAATCGATTAGCGACCCCATAAAAGGCGACAACAAAAGGCCAGGAATCGATGTGACCGCAATCACCAAGCCGGCCATGGTCGCTGAACCGGTTAGCTTGATGGTCAGCCAAGGCATGGTCAAAAACATCATCGAACCCGCGATGATGCTGGCAACTGAAGCCAGTTGCAGGCGAACGAATTGCTTCAATTAGGCCAAGTTCAAATCGGTTAGGCCAATTGCCGAGAAGTAAGGATAACCGGCATCCTCAATGATCTTCTGGGCACCGGTAGAACGGTCAACCACGGTAGCCACAGCAACAATGATTGCTCCGGCCTCTTCGAGCGCCTTGGCGGCGGTTAGCGGTGAACCACCGGTGGTAGAGGTGTCCTCGACCACGATGACCTTCTTACCGCGAACGTCTGGGCCTTCGACCTGTCGACCCATGCCGTGAGCCTTGGCCGCCTTGCGAACCACAAAAGCATCTACCTTGCGGCCACGTGCAGCAGCTTGGTGCAGGATCGCGGTGGCTACTGGGTCGGCGCCCATGGTGAGGCCACCAACCGCAACGAAATCGGTGACGCCAGCGGCGTCAAGCATGTCCAACATGACCTGGCCAATTAGCGGCGCAGCCTCGTGGTGCAAAGTCGCGCGGCGAAGGTCAACGTAGTAATCGGCCTCAATACCTGAAGACAGAGTGACCTTCCCGTGCACAACGGCAAGCTCCTTTACGAGCTCGACGAGACGTGGTTTTG
>CANGEU010000031.1 GCA_947452985.1 Micrococcales bacterium | reverse complement strand
TGCGATGAGTCGAAGAGGTGGCAATACCATTGGCCGTCTGGAAGCTGGGTCCAGGCCGGTCCGCCGAACATCGACTGCCAGTTGTTTGGAGGGGTATCGCCATCGCGGAAGTGGTAGAACTCTCGCTCTGGCGAGCCAGGGCCGGCGGCAACGGCACGCTTGAACCATTCGTGCTGGTCTGAAGTGTGGTTCGGTACGAGGTCGATCAGAACGCGGAGTCCCAGTGAGTGAGCGGTGGCGAGCATGTTGTCGAAGTCGTTTAGGGTGCCAAATAGCGGGTCGACGTCGCAATAATCTGAGACGTCGTAGCCGGCATCTTTTTGTGGTGAACGCATGAATGGCGAAAGCCAAATTGCGTCGATGCCTAGCGACTTGAGTGAACCTAGCCGCGACGTGATGCCGGGTAGGTCGCCCATGCCATCGCCATTAGCGTCGGCGAATGAGCGTGGGTAGATCTGGTAGATGACGGCGGAGCGCCACCAATCTAGCTGAGCTTGATCCATGCGGTCTGGTCGGTCTCGAGGTAGCCTTCGGCGCTTAGGTCAACCTGGCTGGTCACCAAGACTTCGCCCTTAGGTAGCACGATTGGGTCGCTGCCAAAGTTGGCGATTACTGCAACTTGTCCGTTGATGTAGGCCAGTGAGCCTTCGTTTTCGAACTCTGGAGCCCACCGGAAGTTACCGGCACCTAGCCCAAGAGCTTTACGAACCTTTAGTAGGCGCTTGTAAAGCTCAAGGGTTGAGCCGGCAACGCCGCTCTGCTGGTCGCGAGCGAGACTCTTATAGGTGTCTGGCTGTGGCAGCCAGCTTTCGCCAGTGGTGTTGAAGCCGTTGGCTGCACCAACTCCGGCTTCCCAAGGTAGTGAGACTCGGCAGCCGTCGCGGCCAACGCGCTTGCCTTTGGTGCGGAACCAGGTTGGGTCTTGGCGGTATTTGCCGTCCAAAGTGGTGTGCTCTGGCAGGCCAAGTTCTTCACCTTGGTAAAGGTAGGCGCCGCCAGGTAGACCCAACATGAAGCTGGTGGCTGCGCGTGCGCGGCGAAGTCCGAGTGCCTGGTCTGGCTGGTTGAAGTGGGCACCAATTCCGTCGCCCTGCGGTGGCAGTTCGCCGTCGTTGTAGGCAAAGCGGGTTGCGTGGCGAATCACGTCGTGGTTTGAAAGCACCCAGGTGCTTGGCGCGCCAACGTCGCCGAATGCTTTGAGCGAGCGGTCAATCGACTTGCGCTGACCTTCTTTGCTCCAAGCGGCAAACATGTAGTCGAAGTTGAATGCCTGGTGGTATTCATCCGGGCGCACCCATTCGGCCATGCGGGTTAGCGGCATGATCCACGCCTCGCCAGCCATGATGCGGTCGTCGTAGCTGTCGACAACCTTGCGGAAGGTGCGGTTGATGGCGTGAACTTCAGGCTGACCCCAGTAAGGGTTCTTGCGCTCGAGTTGTTCAATGGTTAGATCGTCATCCGACTTTGAGCCACCCATCTCGGTTGAGAAGTCTTCGGTGTCTGGCAGGCCGTCGCGCTTGATTAGTCCGTGCGCTACGTCGATGCGGAAACCGGCAACTCCGCGGTCTAACCAGAAGCGAAGAATGTCTTCGAAGTAGGCAACAACCTTAGGGTTGCGCCAGTTGAAGTCTGGCTGGGTTGAGTCGAAGATGTGTAAGTAGAACTGACCCTTTTTGCCGTTCGCTTCGCGAATGCGGGTCCATGATGCTCCACCGAAAACTGATGGCCAGTTGTTTGGAGCCTTGCGCTTGAACAGGCCTTTGCCGTCGCGGAAAATGTACATGTCGCGTTCCGTTGAACCAGGACCAGCCTTCAACGCAGCCTGGAAAAGTTCGTTCTGGTCACTCGAGTGGTTTGGAACCATGTCCACGATGATGCGGATGCCCTTGGCGTTCGCGGCCTTCAGCATTTCGTCGAAGTCGTCTAGGTTTCCAAACAGTGGGTCGATCTGCTTGTAGTCGGTGATGTCGTAGCCGGCGTCTTTCTGCGGGCTCTTCATGAACGGTGAGAACCAGATGGCGTCGATGCCCAATTCCACCAATGAATCGAGGCGAGCGGTTACACCTTTTAGGTCACCCATGCCGTCGCCGTTGCCGTCGGCAAAGCTACGAGGGTAGATCTGGTAGATGACGGCAGAGCGCCACCATTCGGCGTTTTCTTGGGTGGTGTAAAGGATTTCGCTGTTAGACATGTGAAAAGATTACGCCATGACGAAGTCTCTAAGCCTGCCTTTAGCGTTACAACCTCATCACGACGGTTCGGCTCTTTATGTGCCGAATCAGTCACCCAAACTGGGTGAGCAGGTGAAGTTGCGAATTCGTATTCACGACGCGCTCGGCAAGGTCGCCGAGGTTCGCGTGCGCTTCAGTGAAAGCGGCGAAGCGTTCCCAACTAAGCCAGCCAAAATTTGGAAGCGCGAAGGCAAATGGACGTGGTTCGAGTCGTCGATCACTATTCACAACCCGAAGATGAATTACCGCTTTTACATCAAGCTCGCGAACGGCAATGTGCTTTGGTACAACACACAAGGCTTATTTGAGCTGAACCAGCCGGATGTACTCGATTTCCGCCTAAACACTTTCGCCAGCGCTCCGAAGTGGGGCAACAAGGCGATCATGTACCAAATCTTCCCAGACCGCTTTGCGCGTTCCGAGAAGGCCAACGCGCACAAGACTCCGAAGTGGGCGATTGCCAAAAACTGGGACGACGAAGTTATTGGGCAGGGACCTGGCACCAGCGAGCAGTTTTTCGGTGGAGACCTTTGGGGTGTGATTGAGCACCTCGATCACCTTCAGTCTCTTGGCGTGAACCTCGTCTACCTAACCCCGATTTTCCCGGCCCGCTCCAACCACCGCTACGACGCGTCTTCGTTCCACGAAGTTGACCCACTGCTCGGCGGCGACGAAGCGTTCATCGCGCTTATCGAAGCCGCTCACAAGCGCGGCATGAAGGTTATGGGCGACCTCACCTCTAACCACTCGGGCATCGGGCACGAATGGTTCAAGGCTGCCTATAAGAAGCCAAATGCTCCGGAAAGTGACTTCTATTACTTCTCCGAAAAGAACACCAAGTACGATTCTTGGTTTGGTGTTGCCAGCTTGCCTAAGTTCAACTGGAACTCAAAGGAACTGCGCAAGCGGTTCATTCAGGGGCCTAAGTCGGTAGTTGCCAAGTGGCTGAAGGCTCCGTTTAACATGGACGGCTGGCGCATCGACGTGGCGAACATGACCGGACGCATCCGCGACGAAGACATGTACCTAGAGGTGGCGCAGGTCATTCGCAAAACCATGGTTGATGCCAACCCGAACACCATGATGCTCGGTGAATACACCGGGGATGCCGCCTACGAAGTGCAGGGCGACGGCTGGCAGGGCGCCATGACCTACTCGAACTTCACCAAGCCGGTTTGGCGCTGGTTCTACAACAAGAACGCCAAGGGCGACCCTGGCTTCATGATGTGGGACGGCAACTACCAGGGCAGCGGAACCGATCTGGTCACCAGCTACAACCAGTTCATCGCCGGCTTCCCTTGGCACGTGAGGCTTCACAACATGAACCCGCTCGACACCCACGACATCCCGCGTTTCAAGTCGTTCGCAATCAAGGGCGCTCAAAAGGTTGCCGCCGCCATGCAGTTCACCTTCCCTGGCATTCCGGTGATTTGGGCCGGCGACGAATTTGGTCTCGAGGGTTTCAACGGTGAGAAGTCGCGCACTCCGCTGCCTTGGAACAACGAGCGCAGGCACGACAAATCGATGCTTCCGATTTACCAGCAGCTCACCAAAATTCGTAAAGAGAACTCAGCACTGAACGAGGGCTCAATGCGTTTTGTTTATGCCAGCGACGAAGCGATTGTCTATGTTCGTGAAGATGCCAAGCAGGCCGTCGTGGTTTGTGTCACACGTAAGTCAGATGCCAACATTCTGATTCCGAAAGATGCCGTGCCCGGACTGGCCAAAGCGACCAACCTTTTCGGCGGTGGGCAGATAGTGGCAGAGGGTTCAAACCTCAGGCTTCCAGCGGATGCGCTAAGTGCCAACGTTTGGAGTTTGCGAAGCAACCGCGGTTAGTGATAATCTCTTCTGGTGTCTGGCGCCTGTACGGGTCCGCACAAGCCGCCCCGATAGCTCAGTGGTAGAGCACTTCCATGGTAAGGAAGGGGTCGACAGTTCAATCCTGTCTCGGGGCTCTGCGGCGGGGTAGCTCAGGTGGTTAGAGCACACGACTCATAATCGTGGGGTCGCGGGTTCGAGTCCCGCCTCCGCTACCAACACTTACGCACCCTCAAATCCCCTCAAGCCCAAGTAATCTTGTGCCTATGGTTAATCCAAATGTTGAGGGCAAGAAATATCCCGCAACCGCGCCTTATCTGGTCGGTCGCGAGAAGATCCGCGAATTCGCCCACGCGGTCAAGTCAACTAACCCAGTGAACCTAGACGTGTTTGCCGCTCAAGCTGCCGGCTACACCGATGTGGTCGCACCAACAACTTTCGCCGTGGTCATCCAGGAGCGCTCGCTGACCACCGTGCTTTCCGACCCTGAAGCCGACATCGACTTCAGCCGTGTAGTTCACGGCGACCAGCGCTTCGTTCACGTTCGCCCTATTGTTGCCGGCGACGAACTCACCAGCGTTCTCAAGGTCGCCAGCGTGAAATCACTTGGTGGCCACAGCATGGTGACTTTCGAAACCGAAATCTTCGACATCGACGACCAGCTGGTTTCCACCGCAATTTCAACTCTTGTAGTTAGGGGCGGCGAATGAGCCACATCAACATTGCCGGCCTAGAGGTTGGCCAGGTCATTGGCAGCCAAGAAATTTTGCTAACCCGCGACTCGCTTGTTCGCTATGCCGGTGCTTCTGGCGACTTCAACCCAATTCACTACCGCGACGACTTCGCCCAAAGCGTTGGCCTAGACGGCGTGCTTGCTCACGGAATGCTGACCATGGGTGTCGCCGTGCAGGTCGTTGCCGAATGGATCGGCGACCCAGGCAAGATCGTTGACTACGGCGTTCGATTCACCAAGCCTGTTTTCGTCGACGCCAAGGACGGCGCAGTCGTTGTGGTTACCGGCAAGGTCGGCAACATCAATACCGAAACCAACGAAGTGAGAATCGACCTCAGCGTGGTCTGCGCCGAAACCTCGGTTCTCGGTAAAGCCCAAGCGGTCGTTCGCCTCTAACCATGCAGGCACTTCGCGAGTTCACCACCATGCGAGTCGGCGGAGTGCCGGCTTCGTTGGCGACCCCGCAAACTCGCAATGAACTAATCGCTGGCTGCCTAGAAGTTTGGGGAACCGGCGAAGACTGGCTACTGCTTGGCGGTGGCAGCAACATTGTGGCAGCCGACGAACTTCCGCTGCTGAACGTGATCAAGGTTGAAACCAAGGGCATTCAGCTCGACGAAATTCCGAGCGGCGCAATCGTGCGTGTTCAAGCCGGTGAAAACTGGGACGAATTTGTGGCGCACTCTGTTGCAGCTGGTCTCAGTGGTATCGAAGCTCTGAGCGGAATTCCCGGCACGGTTGGCGCGGCACCGGTTCAAAACATTGGCGCCTACGGCCAAGAGGTTGCCGACGTGATTACCCGCGTTGAATTCCTCGACTACGAGACCTGCGAAACCGAGATCATCGAAAACAGCGCGATGAACTTCGGCTACCGCGACAGCGTCTTCAAGCAGGGCAAGCTTGGCGCCATCCTCTGGGTTGAGTTCAAGCTGACCGCTAGCGCCCACACCAACAAGACTCCGAGACTCATCGAAGCCCTAGGTGATTCCGAAGAAACTCCGTTAGAGGTGCGAAAGCGTGTGCTCAGCCTTCGCCACCAAAAGGGCATGGTCCTAAATGATTCCGACCACGACACCTGGTCTTGTGGCTCGTTCTTCACCAACCCAATCGTTCCAAGGGCCATGGCTGCTCAAATGCCGGAAAGTTGCCCACGCTGGGACGTTGAAGACGAAACCTTGCAGAAACTCAGCGCTGCTTGGCTGATCGACAACGCCGGCATTGGCAAAAACTTTTCAATCGCAGGTTCCGGTGCCGGCACCTCGACCAAGCACTGCCTGGCCATTACCAACCGCGGAAATGCCACCGCTGAAGATGTTTTGCAACTTGCTCGCTACATTCAAGTGAATGTTTCCAACCGTTTCGGTGTTAACTTAGTTCCAGAACCTAATTTGATCGGATTCTAAAAAGTGGCTCGCAGCATTCACCCAACCAAAGAGAAGCTCATCGCAACGATGGTCTCGCTCATGGATGAACACGCACTGAGCAACATTCAGGTCGACGACGTGCTTCGCGATTCCAACATCTCCAAGGGTTCGCTCTACCACCACTTCGAAAACTTCGAAGAGCTTGTTGAGTCAGCTCTGATTGCTCGCTTCGCCGCCAGCGTTGACATTTCAATTGAATTAGTTGGTGCTGCCGTAAACGACGCAGTATCTGCCGAAGAATTCGTTGCCAAAATCATTGAAGTTACCACGGTTACTCAGGGTCGGGACCGATCGAAGTTTCGTTTGGAGCGAGCGCGAGTCATCGGCCTCAGTGTGAATTCGCCAAGGCTTCTCGAAGCTCTTGAACAAGAACAAGACCGCCTAACCGCAGCCATGGCCGACGTCGTTCGCGAAGGTCAGGAAAAGGGCTGGGTCAACAAAACTTTCGACGCTAAAACCATCGCGGTATTTATGCAGGCCTACACAATCGGCCGAGTAATCGACGACGTTGCCAGCAAAGACCAGCACATCGATTCCCAGGACTGGAACGATGTTGTGAACGCCAGCGTTAAATCGCTTCTAACCGTTTAGCTAAAAAGCTTCTGCAGGCGCTGGATTCCCTCAAGAATCGCCTCGTCGCCTAGCGCGTAGCTCATGCGAACGTAACCTGAAGGACCAAACGCTTCACCAGGAACCAAAGCCACTTCGGCTGTGTCCAGAATGTAGTCGCAAAGTTCCAACGAGGTGTTGATCATCTTGCCACCCCATTCGCGACCCAAGAGCCCGCGAACGTCTGAGTAAACATAGAAAGCACCTTCAGGCATTGGGGCAACCCAGCCAGGAATCTTGTTCAGTTCGGCAACCGCCAACTTACGGCGACGGTCGAAGGCTGCGAGCATCGCCTTCACTTCTTCCTGTGGCCCGGTCAATGCAGCAATTGCAGCGCGCTGCGAGATGTTCGAAACGTTTGAGGTTAGGTGGCTCTGCAGGTTAGCAGCAGCCTTCATGGCGTCGGCAGGACCAACCATCCAGCCCAAACGCCAACCGGTCATTGCAAAGCTCTTGGCAACACCGTTCACCAAGATCGTGGTGTCAATAAGTTCTGGCACTACCTCGGTAACCGAGTAGGCCTTGATGCCGTCGTAAACCAAGTTCTGGTAAATCTCGTCCGAGATGATCCAAACACCGTGAGCCAAAGCCCACTTGCCTATGGCCTCAACCTCTGAGCGGGTGTAAACCGAACCGGTTGGGTTCGAAGGTGAACAGAACAAAAGAACCTTGGTCTTAGGGGTGCGCGCAGCCTCAAGTTGCTCCACGGTCACCTTGTAGTTCTGGTCGGCGCCCGCGAAAACCTCAACGGTCTTACCGCCAGCCAAAGCAATCGCCTCAGGGTAGGTGGTCCAGTAAGGAGCAGGAAGCAAAACCTCGTCGCCCTCATTCACGATTGCTTGGAAAGCCTGGTAAACCGCCTGCTTTCCGCCGTTGGTCACAACCACCTGCGAGGCAGGGTAAGAAGTTCCCGAGTCGGCCAAAGTCTTAGCAACAATCGCCTCGCGCAGCTCTGGCAAACCAACGGCTGGGGTGTAGCGGTGGTTCTTTGGGTCGCGAACCGCAACCGCAGCAGCCTCAACAATGTGCGCTGGGGTAGGGAAGTCTGGCTCACCTGCCGCATAAGAAATAACCGGACGACCTGCTGCCTGCAAAGCTTTCGCCTTAGCATCCACCTTCAGAGTGGCAGATTCGGCAATGGCAGCAATTTTCTTCGAGATGCGTTCGCTCATGCCTTCAAGCCTACAATCTCACCTTGAAACTGGCGTGTTCGCCTAAGCGAACACCTGTACCCTTAGGGAAAAGACTCAGAGGAGCAACAATGTTCAAAGCCGCTTCAAATTTCCTAGCCGTTCTAGCAGTCGTTGCTTTGAGCATGATTTCTACTGTGACGACCGCAAGTGCAGTTGTGCCATTCAGTCAGCCAACCTCAATCTCGACCTCAATGAACCTCGTTACGGTCATACCGAAGAACGATGAGTCTTCTGTTCTCATCTGGCGCGACGGATCGGGTTCAACCAATGTTCTGCGCTCCTCGGTTCTGCACCTCGATGGGTCTGTTACCGACACCTCACTAATCTTCAGCCCTGCAGAAAATGAGCGGTACAGCGTCGCACAACAAAACGCTTGGACTCGGCTTTCAGATGGGTCTTTCGCAATCACTTGGACAACATTCAACGATATGACTCTCGATTCGAAATTGCATGTTGCCTACTCGGATAACGGAACTGATTGGAGCGCGCCAGTCATGGTTGGGGGACCTTACGGAGCTCAACAAGGTGCGGATTGCATGTTCGGTTGTGGTTACCGCGAAGCACAGATAGCTTCCGACGGCCTTGGGCGACTAGCCATTCAGAGCACGGTCGGTAGCTCGTACCACGAACAGACTTTTCAGGTACAAGAATCAACCGACGGTCGAACTTGGAGCCAGCCAACTCAATTTGGAGTTGTTAGTGACTACATCTTCGCATCGACGATCATTGGTCAGCCAACTGGTGGATTCATCAACTCCTGGGTGGCGAGCAGTCAGGGTTCATCGACTCGCTATGTTTCCAGAACTGCTGGGTCATTCGTCATGGCATGGGTGTCACCGAAAGCAATTTCATCGGTTTATCAGGTGAACACTGGCGCAACATTAATTCAATCTGGAATAAATGAATTTTCGGTGGTCTACGTTGCAAATTACAACGAGGCTGATCGTTACGCTGCTGTGGTTAGTCGATTCTCGACAGTAACGAAAACGTGGTCAGCAGAGCAGCAAATCATGGTTACGGGTGCGGCTGATTACCTAACAAGTGACATTGCAGCAACAGTTGCTGCAGACGGCACGGTTGGCGTGGTGCTGATGTCAGGTATCGATGCTCAATCGAGCGCGACGCTACACTTCAACACTTTCAAGAACGGCGTAATCGGTGCAAAATCGACACCGGTTGTCGCAGGCGAAGTTAACACTTTCTTTGCGGGCCTAAATGCCAATAAGGACAACTCATTTTCCGCGGTTTATCGCGGAGTGAATACTGGAGTCAAGGTGGCTAACTTCGGCGCAGGTATAACCACCACTACCCAGACGCTTCCATTCGTTTCGGGCGCTTTTGGCGAAACTGTTTCAGGAGCATCGGTGAACGGAAACATCTTTGCAGTTGCTGTTTCGGGATCTCAGGGTCAATTCATCGCCGTGACACAGGCAACTGCGCCGAGCTTCACCGGAACACCTGGAATCTCAGGTAAAGCCAAAAAGGGTGCTGTATTGGCGGCAAAAGCAATTAGCTTTAAGGGCTTGGCTGGCTTCGGGCCAACTTCATACCAGTGGTTCGCTTGCTCCTCGGCCGTGCCGGCGAACACCTTGTCTCAGCCAAACAATTGTGTACCGATCGCAAAAGCAACTGCGGCAAAATTCAAAGTCACTTCAAAGCAAAAAGGCAAATTCGTCACAGTTGTTGTTAAGAGCAGGAACGTGATTGGTGAAACCACCGTATTTGCGCCATCTGCCGTCAAGACGAAGTAGAAGATTGGCTTTGCTTTTTAGGCGTTGTTGCCAGTAAACTTGCGAGAGTAAGTTGACAACTTCGCCAATCTGGCTAATTTAAATCACCCTTAGATTTCAATCTAGAAGTGTGCCCGTTTTTGGTGAGTTATCAATGCCTTAGGGCGGTGGCTCAATTGGTAGAGCAGCGGTCTCCAAAACCGCAGGTTGCAGGTTCGAGTCCTGTCCGCCCTGCAGCCGAAAGGCGTTTAGAAGAAGGAAAGTCTTATGACTGAAGAGCACGACAAGTCTGGCGAAGACCTAGTCGAAAAGGCGAAGGCCGATCGCAAGCGCGCTCGCGGACCAATCGCTCGCATCATCCTTTTCGTACGTCAGGTAATTTCTGAACTGAAGAAGGTCACCCGTCCAACTTGGGGCGAGCTACGCAACTACACCTTCGTAGTGCTCGGTTTCGTAATTGTCGTGATGCTTATCATTACCCTTTTCGACTACGGCTTTGCAGCTCTAGTTGTTTGGGCCTTCAACCCAACCACCAAATAGTTTTTAGTAAGTAATTAAGGAAAACCACGATGACTGAATTTGAGCACGAGGACGAATTGAACTCGGCCCAGGATGTTGTAG
>CANGEU010000030.1 GCA_947452985.1 Micrococcales bacterium | reverse complement strand
GTTGGGGCTATGCGTGCCACGATGTTGTGAATGAATTCACCTTGGCTTACCAGGTTGCCTTCCTTGGCGTCGATGGTTGCGCGAATTGCTCCGCACTCATCGTGACCTAGGACGAGAATCAGGGGAACCTTCAAAACTTCGACGGCGTATTCGAGCGAACCGAGAATGGTTTCCGCAATAACCTGGCCGGCGTTGCGAACTACAAAAAGGTCGCCGAGGCCAACATCGAAGATGATCTCTGCCGAAAGGCGGGAGTCTGAGCAACCGAAAAGTGCGGCAAAAGGCTTCTGAATTTCAGCAACCGACTCACGGCGGTCAACGTCTTGGCGCGGGTGGGCTGGCTCTCCTGAAATGAAGTGCTTGTTACCTTCGAGGAGTGCTGCCCAAGCTTCTTTAGGGGTTTGTGGCCTTTGGTATGACATTACTTCGCTCCCAACTGCTTCTCGATTGACTTAGTGAACGCGGTGAATTCTGCTTCCGTGCCATCACCGTAGAGCAGCACTGCGTCTTGGTCGATGTTCGCAATCCAAATCACGTCTCGGGTCTTGGCCGGGGTGTGAACCTCGGCAGATTTGTAGATGCTCCACTCCAGCGTTGAGCCAGCGTTTTTGAACTTCTTGGTGATCACAACATCTTTGAGGGTTAGCGCCAACCAGGTTGGGTTAACTCCAAAAGCCTGGGTCATGCCGATGTACTGGTTTTTAGGTCCAACAAAACCAACCTCAAAGCGAGGAACTGCGTCTACCGGGGTTGCCAACCAGGTGGCCTTATTGCTCCACCAGTCGGTAGGTAGTTTCGGAGCTAAAACCTCGTGCTTGCTGGCGGTGGCTGCCTGCTCTGCAACGGCCTTGTAATCGATGTGGGCAATGCGCGAGCTATCGTCGCGCGGCACAATCAGAATCAGCACAACAACCAGGCCCACGGACACCAGAAGCGAGAGCAGTAGGTTGTTTACCGTCTGCTTGGCTCTGTGCTCTTTAGCCTTTTGGTCGCTCAACTATTTTTCTTTCAAAGCCTCATCGATTTTGGCTTTGGCTCCAGCCAGTAAGGCCTGGCAGTGCTTAGCCAAAGCCTCGCCGCGCTCCCAAAGTTCCATGCTCTTATCCAAAGTCACCGAACCGGCTTCGAGGTCAGACAATACTTTGACGAGCTCGTCGCGCGATTGCTCATAAGAAAGCTTCGCGATGTCGTCGTTGTTTTTTTCAGCCATGATTCCTCCAGTTTAAGTTAGTTCGAAGTTGCATCTAGTTCGCCGCCAGCCAGGCGAACCTTAAGTTTGGTTCCAGTCTTTACCTTGGCTGGGTCAGTCAGCACGTGACCATCGGTATCGCGAACCACCGAGTAACCGCGTTCCAGCGTTCCCTGAGGTGAAAGTGACCGCAGCACCTGAGTTCGAGATTCGTGCTGTGTCTGCTCGCGCTCAACGTTAAGCTCAATTTCACCGCGTAGGTTATCGAGTGCTCGCTCTAGGTCTTGCTGCTTTTCGTCTAAGAAGACATAGGGGTTAGTCATGATTGGGCGGGAAACCACCTGAGCGAGGAAATCTCCCTGAACAGCAACGTAGTGGCCAATCTTGTTGATGATTCGCGACAAAACATCACCAACTCGGTGCAGCTCTTCGCCGACATCTGGAACCACGCGTTTGGCGGCATCGGTTGGAGTCGAAGCGCGGAGGTCGGCAACGTCGTCCAGGATTGGACGGTCGGCTTCGTGGCCGATAGCCGAAACAATTGGGGTCTTGGCAGCGGCAGCCGCGCGAACCACGCGCTCATCGCTAAAACCAATGAGGTCTAAGAAAGCACCACCACCGCGGGCGATGATGATCACATCTACCTCAGGGTTGGCATCGAGCTTGGCAATGGCATCAACCACTGCAGCCGGGCAGGCATCGCCCTGAACCGGAACGTAAACAGTTTCAAACTGGGCATTCGGGAAACGCAGTAATACGTTCTGAACCACGTCTTGTTCAGCATCTGAGTTCTGAGCCGTGATCAAACCAATGCGGTTTGGCAGAAAGGGCAGAGACTGGCGTTTGCTCTCGTCGATAACACCCTCGGCGCGAAGCTTCGCCCTAAGCGCTTCAAGTTGCGCCAGAAGGTCGCCGAGGCCAACCTTCTTCATGCTGGTCACGTTTAGTGAAAGCTTGCCACCTGGCTGGTAGAAATTCAGTTTGCCGGAAACCACCACGCGGTCGGAGTCGTTGAAAACTTCGGTAAAGGCTGAGGTGACACTACGCCAAATTGTGAGGTCCAAAACTGCCCCGCCGTTGACGTCGCGCAACTGTGGGTAGGCGTGTCCGGAAGGGCCAATCTTAAATTTGATCAGTTCGCCCTCGATGCGAGCGGTTGGCCACTTATTTATGGCCTGGTGAACACGCTCGTTGAATTCGGCAACCGAATAGGGGCGAGCGTCGTCTGACTCTTCAGTCATCTGTTCGTCGCTCATGAATGCCCTCGAAATTGCCCCGATAGACTTATGGGGTGGTTGAAATCAAGGATACCGAACGCTCAGGACAGAAGAAGGTCCTATTGGCCTCTCCGCGAGGCTATTGCGCTGGTGTTGACCGCGCAGTAATCGCTGTTGAAAAGGCACTTGACCACTACGGCGCACCAATCTATGTGCGCAAGCAGATCGTTCACAACATCCATGTGGTCACCGGTTTGGAAAAGCGCGGCGCAATTTTCGTTGATGAAGTCGACGAAGTGCCAGAAGGCAGCATCCTAGTTTTCAGCGCCCACGGAGTTTCTCCGGCAGTTGTGAAGGCCGCCGAAGAGCGTGGCCTTCAAACCATCGACGCCACCTGCCCGCTGGTAACCAAGGTTCACCGCGAAGTTCAACGTTTCGCAAAAGAGGAATACGACATCCTGCTAGTTGGCCACGAAGGTCACGAAGAAGTCGAAGGAACCGCTGGTGAAGCACCGGATGTGGTCCAAATCGTTGACCAAGATGAAAGCATCAACAACGTCGTTATCAAGGACCCAAGTAAGGTCATCTGGCTTTCGCAAACCACCCTCAGCGTGGACGAAGCTATGGAGACCGTAAACAAGCTCCGCACCAAGTTCCCAACCCTTCAGAACCCACCGAGCGACGACATTTGCTACGCCACCCAGAACCGCCAGGTTGCCATCAAAAAGGTTGGCGCAATCAGCGACCTCGTGGTTGTGGTTGGTTCGGCGAACTCGTCTAACACCGTTCGCTTGGTTGAAGTAGCACTTTTGGCTGGAGCCAAAGCCGCCTACCGAGTTGACTACGCATCAGAAATCCAAGACGAATGGTTCGAAGGTGTTGAAACCGTAGGTGTTTCATCCGGCGCCTCGGTTCCAGAAGAGCTCGTTCAAGAAGTCGTCGAAGACCTCGCTCGCCGTGGTTTCGGAGACGTAGAGACCATTCAGACCGCCGAAGAAGACGTGCAGTTCTCACTTCCGAAGGAACTTCGAAAAGACCTAAAGTCTGCTGGCGAAGACACCTCGAACAAGGCCAAGCGCTAGTTTTTATAAAACTTTGGTAACAGAAACTAATTCACTAATTTCTTCGAAGTAGGCTAAATCCAATTTCGGGGATTTGGGGTTTCTGTGCGTCGTTCAATTGCAATCGTTGTTGCTTTTTGTCTTGCTTTCTCTGGCCTGTTTTTGCTGCTCCTGCTTTGGCTGTTGATGGAGTTGCGATATCCTTTAGGAACGCGGGCAAACACGTGATTGCCAATTCCATGGCCAAACACTCCAAGATCCGTGATTATATTGGAGGAAAAGTAATAGAAAAATCCGCCTCCTACTTACTTGAGCAAGACAAAACTGCCAAAGATTGGCGTGCAGGCTGGATGAAGGTTGGTGTCAAGTGAGAGACCAGGCTACATCAATGGTTCTTGCGCCGATATTCTTGCTTCTAACCATTGGTCTGAGGAATTTGATTCATAAAACAGTTCCTAAGGGAATGGCCAAACCCGCCCACTCGACTTTCAAAATAGCCCTAAACAACAATTTGCATATTATGTGGTTCCTAATTATCGGGAATGAATCATTCAGCCAATCAGCATTTGGCGGTTTTTCCCCTGCAGGTTTAGAGTTCCCTGAAATTAATAGGATTTGGACGTGGGTTCGAGTAACGGTCTACTTTGGACTTTTCTTGGTTGAGCTCTGGGCATGGAGTCGCATAAAGACCAAAGCAGCAGAGTCTTCGCAGGTAGCTCTAATGCTTATGGCTACAGACACGATTGCCATTATTTTCGCACTTTTATTCTTAAATCCACAGAGCTAATTGTCTCAGAAACGGATTGGTCGCAGTTGTCGAATCTGGTTCCTAAATAGCTCTGTTTGACGGTAAATCGTATGTCTCAAGATGCTATCGGCGAAGACTCCAGTAACAACGCCAAACGTTAGTTCTTAAACTCGGTGACTTTCACGACTGAACCGTTACGGGCGTAGGTCGTCCAAGTCCCAACCTGAACTTCTTCATCGAAGGTTCCCGAGCGCATCAGCGAACAGTCTTTTCTGTAGAACTCCCAGTAGCCGTGCATCTTGCCGTTTTGGTACTCGCCTTTAAAGCGAGGAAGCCCATTCTCGTAGAACGGGCTTCCTGCAGACATCTTTGAATCCTTAGAGCGACATCGACTTGCCAGCAGCACCCAGTTCGGTGGCTGCTTCGACAACGCGAGTTGACATGCCGGCTTCGCCGAGCTTGCCCCATGCACGAGGGTCGTAGTGCTTCTTGTTTCCAACTTCGCCGTCAACCTTTAGCACGCCGTCGTAGTTCTGGAACATGTGTGCAGCAATTGGGCGGGTGAACGCGTACTGAAGGTCGGTGTCGATGTTCATCTTGATAACGCCGTGGCTCACTGCTTCAGCGATCTCTTCAGGGGTTGAGCCCGAGCCACCGTGGAACACGAGATCGAATGGAAGTTCCTTGCCATACTTGGCGCCAACAACCTTCTGGATTTCCCCAAGAAGTTCTGGGCGAAGCTTTACGTTACCTGGCTTGTAGACACCGTGAACGTTTCCGAAGGTAAGAGCAACCATGTAGCGGCCGTTCTCGCCAAGGCCTAGAGCCTCGGCAGTCATTAGGCCGTCTTCAGGGGTGGTATAAAGGTGTTCGCCCATACCGCCCTCAACGCCGTCTTCTTCGCCGCCAACAACGCCGACTTCGATCTCAAGCACAGCACCAATGTTGTTGGTTAGCTTTAGAAGTTCCTTGGCGATGGTCATGTTCTCAGCCATTGGAACAGCCGAGCCGTCCCACATGTGTGAGTTGAATAGTGGGTCTTCGCCACGCTTGACGCGGTCTTCTGAGATTGAGATCAGTGGTCGAACTAGCTTGTCGAGCTGGTCCTTGGCGCAGTGGTCGGTGTGAAGAGCAATGGTGATTCCGTAGTTCTTAGCAACTTCACGAGCGAAGGCAGCCATTGCTGCAGCGCCAGAAGCCATGTTCTTGATGGTTGGACCACTCCAGTAGTCGCCACCGCCGGTGGTTACCTGGATGATGCCGTCTGAGCCGGCAGCTTCAAGACCAGCAAGGGCAGCGTTTAGGGTCTGCGAGCTGGAGACGTTGATGGCTGGGTAAGCAAAGCCACCCTTCTTGGCGCGGTCAAGCATCTCAAGATACTGATCTGGACTTGCTACAGGCATGGTTCTCCTCAAATGGAAACGGCGGTGGTTTATACAATGTTAGCAATGACTCTTCACGAAGCCCCGACCCCAACCATTGAATTACTGGCTGCCACCGTTGCTGCCGTAACCGGTTCTTGGTCGCTCGTTGGTAATGGCGACAACAATGCGGTCGACGGAGCTGCAGTTGACGCCATGCGTTACAGCCTCTCGGCTTCAGAGTTTGGCGGCATCGTGGTGATTGGCGAAGGCGAAAAAGACGAAGCGCCAATGCTTTTCAACGGTGAACTTTTGGGTCTGGGAAACTCTATTGACTGGGACGTCGCGGTGGATCCGATCGATGGAACCAAGCTGGCTGCAGCAGGCACCAAAGGAGCGGTTTCGGTGATTGCCGCTTCTGAACGTGGCACCATGCTCGACTGCCACGAGGTTTACTACATGAAGAAGTTGGTTTCTTCTCATGCCGCTCGGGGAGTGCTAGACATCGATGCTTCAGCGACTTCCAACGTTTTGGCATTAGCCGAGGCTTTGGATGTTCCAGTCACCGACGTTCGCGTGGCTGTGATCAACAAGCCGATCAACTTTGAGCTCATTCAAGAGATTCAGGACTCTGGTGCTCAATGGGTTCGCTTCGAAGAGGGCGACATCGCCATGGCGGTTGCCGCTGCCACTGAGGGTTCCGGGGTCGACCTGCTCCTGGGTATTGGCGGCGCTCCAGAGGGCGTAGTCACTGCGGTTGCAGTTCGAGTGCTCGGTGGTTACATGCAGGGCATCCTGGCCCCACAAACCCCCGATGAGATTGAGCGAGCACTTCAGGCAGGTTATGCACTCGACAAGAAGTTTGAACTCGAAGACCTGGTTGGTGGGGATCGTCACATTTTCGTGCTGACCGGTGTTACCGATGGCATTCTCGTGGACGGCGTGCGCGAGGCCGATGGCGAATTGACGATTCAGAGCATGGTTCTAGACAGCGCACTTGACGGCGCACGTTTAGTTGAAGTGAAGGTTGACGCTTAGGTTACTTAGTTGGAGCCGCGTAAGCGATTTCCTCAAGTGGAACCGAGCGGTCTGGGGTGTCGGTAACTTCGGCAACAGGCATGTTGTCTAGGTTTTCAAGTCCAGAGGTTGGCTGCGTTACAGCAACTGCACCATATTGAACCGCGTTCTGAACACCGAGAGCCACATTGAAACCAACGCCGAATTCGTCGTTGCCTTCAACTGGATTGGTGATCACTGCGGTTAGGAAGCCTGCCAAGGTTGCGTCGCCGGCACCAACGGTGTTGATGACTTTGACCGGACCGGTCTTGGCTTTCCAAGCACGGTCCTTGGTCACAGCAACCATGCCGTCTGGGCCAAGGCTGGCAAGAACACATTCGATGCCGTGGTCGCAAAGTTCGCGAGCTGCATCAATGACGTCACCTACGGTGTGAAGGTCGCGGCCAACGGTCTCGGCTAGCTCGTGAGCGTTTGGCTTGATAACTGCTGGGAGGCCCTTGCTGGCGTAAAGCTTCAGCGGCTCGCCGCTTGAGTCCATGGCAACGCGAACGCCAAGTTCTTCCATTGCGGTGAACAGTGGTACTAGGTCAACAAACTTGTTGGTGCCCTTGTCGATTGGCAAGGCTCCAGCGATTACTAACCACTGAGCGTTGTTCTCTTTGACCTTGGCAATGGTTAGCGCAACAACTTCTTTCCAGTCGTTGTCTGAAAGTGGTCGAGGCGCTTCATTGACCTTGGTGGTCGGTCCATCTTTTTCAACAATGGTGGTTGAAACGCGGAGGGTTCCATCTACCCAGTGAGGGATGAACTGATCCATAGAACCGGTGCGAGCAAATACGCCTGGGTCGCTGTTTCCGATTGGCACAACACCAGGTGCCTTGACGCCTGAAAGGTATAGACCACGAGTTACGTTGATTCCCTTGCCGGCAAGTTCCTCGGCAACGGCGTCAGCACGGTTTACGCCGCCTTCGATCAGATTGTGAACGAAGTAGGTGCGGTCAAGGGTTGGTGCTGGAGTCAAGGTAATGATTGGCGCGCCACTCATGAGGTCTCCTTGTGCGGTAGGTGCGGTCTATCTGTTGGTTTATTACAGCTAGACGTCTTCGTCCGCTACTTCAGAAAAGTATACCTAGTGAATTACGGCTTTTCCTCGTCTGTAACTGCCTCAATTGCCTCATTTGAAGTCCACTGTTTTGGCGTTTCTTCAATGGCTTTTGGATCATCAATCGTGCTGGTTGCCAATTGGTTCTCGTCTAAGTTGTTCAACTTGCGCGCGGTTACCAAGAAGCGGCTCTCGAAACTTGAGATGAAGCCGTTATAGGCAACTACCGAGCTCTTGATTGCGTTTCCAAGTTTGTCTGCCTTCTCGGCAACAACCTCAACGCGTTCGTAAAGTTCTTTACCCAACTTGATTAGTTGGCGAACCTGGCTTTCATCAACGTTCTGTCGCCAGATGTAGTTAATGGTCTTGAGAACAGAGAAGAGCGAGACCGGAGATGCCAGGGCCACGTTCTTACCAAAGGCGTATTCCAAAATGGCGGGGTCGGCTTCCAGAGACGCCGAAAGCAGCGATTCACTCGGGATGAAGGCAATTACGAAGTCTGGGCTAGCGTTTAGTGCGTTCCAATATTCGCGGGTTGCAAGGTCGTCGATGTGCTTACGAACTGCTTTCACGTGCTCCTTGATCAGCGCATCGCGGCGAGCTTTTTCGCCACCCTCAGAAAGTTCGCTGATCTGGCTGGCTTCCTGATAGGAGTTGTATGGAACCTTGCTGTCGATGGCAAGCTGTTTTCCACCAGGCAGGTTAATGATCATGTCGGCGCGGCCAGCTGTGATGGTGGCCTGTTCGTCGAAGTCGGCGTGCTTTAGGAGTCCGGCAAGTTCCACCAAGCGGCGAAGCTGCGCCTCACCCCAAACACCGCGAACCGAGTTACTCGAAAGAGCGGTGGAAAGCACCTGCGTCTGCTTACGAAGTAGTTCATCGCTCTCAAGATTGGCCTTGATGGCATCGCGAAGCTCGGTGAGGTTCTCGATTCGCGTGGCTTCCATCTGGGTAACCGCGGTGCGCATCTGGTCTAGTTGCTCCTTGACCGGCGCAAGCTCCTGCAACAACTTGTTCTCTTGAGCATCCTTCGCCTCGCGTTGAACGCGTGCAGCCTCCAGCTGGCTGATCTGGGCTTGAAGGGCCTCGGCTTTAGCATTGGCAGCCGCGTACTCAACTTCAAAGGTTTTACCCGCGCTGGCTTTTGAGCGGCTGGCTCCAATGAAGAAGCCTGCGGCAACGCCAAGAAGTACGCCAATTACGAGATAAAGAATGTTGTCCATGGGCAAACTATGCCACGAACCTGAGACATCATTCGGTTACGAGAACCTTGAGTTTCTTGCCAACGGCGGCCACAAGTTCTTCAACCGATTCAACACCGTGACGATCGGCGGCGTGAACAATGATTCGAGCACAGGCGTCGGCGTCCGCGAGGGCGTCGTGGTGTTTGAATTCTTCGTGACCAATCGCATAAGACACCGCGTTCAATCGGTATGACTCGAGGTTGTAGGTCTTTCGAGAAATCTCCAAGGAGCAGGTGTAGTTCAGTTCTGGCAGGGGAGCCTGTATAGCTTCAGCCGACTTCTTTAGAACACTCATGTCGAACATGGCGTTGTGGGCAATCAGGATGTCGTCGCCGACAAACGCCAGGAGCAACGGGAGAACTTCATCCCAGGTTGGAGCGTCGTCAATGTCGCTTGGGCGAATACCGTGAACCTTGATGTTCCCCTGATTGAAGTAGTTGTTTGGGTATGGCGGAATTATGAGCGTCGCCAGACCGTCGACCAACTTGCCATCGCGAACCTTCACCAAACCGACCGCGCATGGCGATGCTGGGGAGTTATTTGCAGTCTCAAAGTCGATTGCGGTGAAGTTCAGGGGCATAAGTCAATTAAACTCTCTGAATGGCCTTAACTATCGGAATCGTCGGACTACCTAACGTCGGCAAGTCAACCCTTTTCAACGCACTAACTAAAAACAACGTGCTCGCAGCGAACTATCCGTTCGCAACAATCGAGCCAAACGTTGGTGTGGTGAACCTGCCAGACGCTCGTTTGAACCGTCTGGCCGAGATCTTTGGTTCGGAGCGAATCCTGCCTGCTCCAGTTTCTTTCGTAGACATCGCCGGTATCGTGCGCGGTGCTTCTGAGGGTGAAGGCTTGGGTAACCAGTTCCTTGCCAACATTCGTGAAGCCGATGCTATCGCTCAGGTGGTTCGCGGATTCGTTGACCCAGACGTTATTCACGTTGATGGAAAGGTCGATGCCCACTCGGACATCGAGACCATCAACACCGAGCTAATCCTTGCCGACATGCAGACCCTCGAGAAGGCTCGCACTCGTATTGAGAAGGAGGTAAAGGGAAAGAAGGCTGACCCTTCAACCCTCGACGTCGTGGACGAAGCTCTCAAAGCCCTAAACGACGGCAACCCGCTATCGGCAACCAAGATTGACCTAACTCCAATCAAGGAACTCGGCTTGCTCACAGCCAAGCCAATCCTTTACGTTTTCAACGTGGACGAAAGCATCCTGACTGACCCAGCTAAGAAGAAGGCGCTCGCGGACCTTGTGGCTCCTGCCGAGGCTGTGTTCCTTGACGCCAAAGTTGAGAGTGAACTGATCGACCTAACCACCGAAGAAGCGAACGAACTTCTTGAGTCGCTTGGGCTTGGCGAGTCTGGTCTAGACCAGCTAGCTCGTGTTGGCTTCCGCACTCTTGGCCTACAGACCTACCTAACCGCAGGCCCTAAGGAAACCCGTGCCTGGACCATCCGCATGGGTGACAAAGCTCCTCAGGCTGCCGGTGTCATTCACACCGACTTTGAGCGTGGCTTCATCAAGGCTGAAATTGTTTCTTTCGCAGATCTAGACGCAGCAGGAACCATGGCTGACGCCAAGGCCGCCGGCAAGGTTCGCATGGAAGGTAAAGAGTACGTAATGCACGACGGCGACGTCGTGGAGTTCCGATTCAACGTTTAAGGTAGAAAAATGGAAATTCAAATTAACTGGCTAGCAGTAGTCGTAGCAACTCTAAGTTCATTCGTAATCGGCGCCGTTTGGTTCGG
>CANGEU010000029.1 GCA_947452985.1 Micrococcales bacterium | reverse complement strand
GCCTTCCTGTCTTACCTAATCGCCGGTGTCTTACTTGGTTGGGTGGTGTTCGGACCCATAACCCGTTTCTGGGCTGCCGCCTACCCGATTGTCGGTCTGATTATCTTGGCAATTAGTTTTGGCTCGGCGACCGTTCCAGGCGATTTCAATCTCTTCGGATTGGCACTACCTGTGGCCACCCCGCTACTAGCCGGTTCGCTCATCTTCCTACTGCTCATGGTGTACCTCAACTGGGGTTCGCGCGCTGCCCGCCGTTCTACTCTCACCAAGAGCCCTGAGGCGTCAGCTCCAATACTTTCTGGCTGGCAACGCAAGCTCCGCCGCAACCTTTCGGCTCTTGCTGTCGTTGCGGTGGCAATTCTTGGCAGTGGAATCTTCATGCAGGAAACCGGTATGTCTGGAACCCGTATCGTGCTTCGAACCGACATCGACAAGCTAAAAGACATTCAGAAACAAACCAGCCCGCTTAGCACCTATCGCAAATACTTCGCCGACTCGAAATTGTTCGGCGAAACTGTCCTGACTTACACCGTCAAGGGTGCTCCAGATCGCATTCGTATTGCCACCATGCCGTTCTACGATGGCGATAACTTCACGGTTGCCCCAACCACCCAAGCTGGAGCCAGTAACTCCTATTTCTTCGAACGAGTTCCGTCGGAATTGCCAGCCTCCGCTACTGGTAAAGAACAAACATTCACAATAAGTTTGGGCAAGCTAAACGCCCTGTGGTTGCCGCTTCCACTAGGTGCTCGAAAGGTTACCTTCGCCGGTTCAAAAGCCACCCAGCTAGCCGACGGTCTATACGTGAACCGTGAAACTTCGACCGGTGCCGTGGTTGGTCTCAGCGACAACGATGCAACCTACTCCGTCACGTATAACCGCAGCGCACAACCTGAACCTTCGTCAATTCAACCTTCAGGAAGCACTATCAGTGCCGAGTTAATTCCGGAAAGTCTTACAACTTGGATTGAAAACCAGAAGGGCATCGCCGATGACGCTTCTGGAATCGAGCAACTTGCCTCGCTGCTCCTGCGTGAACGCGGATACTTAAGCCACTCCTTCGTGGCCCCAACAGCTGCCGCCGGCGAAGCCAACTGGGTTGACAGCTTGAGTAACTACGAATTCTTCCAGTCGAATGCCGGCCACAACATCGCCCGAATTTCTACCATGTTCACCGACATCAATGCGCGCGAACAAGACGCCAACTCCACAAAATCTAAAAACCTCATTTCAACGGCCGGCGATGACGAGCAGTTCGCAACCGCGATTGCGTTAATCGCATCGTCCAAGGGTTTCGCGTCTCGCGTGGTCGTTGGTTTCCGTACTAATAAATTGACTGATCTGCCGGGTGTTGAGACTTGCAAGCTGGTCAACAAAACCCAAGCTGCCTGTAAGGGTGCCAACCTTTCGGCGTGGGCTGAAATTCGCGAAAACAATGGTCCTTGGTTGGCAATCGACGCAACTCCGCAGTTCTCCAAGAAGATGAACCTGGTTCCAATTGGTACCGCCTATGTTCCGAACCCAACCACCTCTGGCGAAGATGATGCCAAAGTACTTCCTCCGGCCAAGGCCACCCCATCTTCCGATTCCGAGTGTCGTAAACACCCAAATTCGCCCGACTGTAACCCAGACGACTGGTGGTCGAAGTTCTTGGGAATCCTTACCAACTATGTGGTGCCAGCGTTGGAAATACTTCTGGTTATTGGCATCTTCGTTGCTCCTTTTGCTGCCGTCTTGGTCATGAAGCGCAACCGTCGCCGTTCTCGCTTTGAAGCCGAGGAACCCGAGGTTCGAGTGATTGGTGCTTGGGAAGAGTTCATTGACCTTTTGGTTGATAGCGGAGGCAAGCTTCCAAGAAGTGAAACGCGCAAGGAACTGGCGACCCTCTACGGCGTAGACAACATGGACGAACTCGCAGAACTTGCCGACCTAGCCGCGTTTAGCCCACGCATGCCAGATCAGACCGAGATTCATCGTGCCTGGCAGATTCTGGATGAGAAGACCGAATTGGTTTACTCGGAACGTTCTAAATTACAAAAAATCAAGCTCCGGCTTTCGCTTCGGTCCTTCATTAGGAATGTGAACCCGAAAGAGGAGTTCGTTCGCCTACAAAACACCCTCAATTTCTCTCAGGGCAAGAAAACTGCCGAGGGTTCTGCCGCCCAGGGTTTGACCATCGAATTCAAACGTCAACTTCGGTCGGTGTTCAAGAAGAAGTAACCTTTTCTTTGGAGGTTAACAACACATGGAACAGGACCAGGACGAAACTATTATCGTTTCGCGCACCACTCCCATGGTCGAGGAAGAAACGATTGTTACCTCTTGGGGCCAAAACGTTGACGAAGCCACGGTAACCAACCCAACCGGACTGAAGTCTGAGCTGACCAACACCGGCCCTCAATCGTTTGAGGTGTCAGAAGATTCTGAACCGTTCGAAACCATGACGACCTATGTTGAAGCGCCGGTTGTCGAACCTGAAGAGCACGTTGAAATCAAGATTGAACGCGAGACCGGTCAGGTTTTCGAAGCGCCCACCAGTGTTCTCACTCCAACTGCACCTTTGCCTCTGGTAACACCAACTCCTAACTTCGATATCGCACCAGCCGAGGTTGTGAAAAGCAAGCCGAGCACCGACGCCTCGAAGCTTTTCCAAAAGAACCTCAACCGCAGCAAGCGCAATAGCCTGGGAGTTCTAATTGGTGTTGTGGTTGGTGCCTTGCTCATTGGTATAACGCTTGCAATAATTTTTGCTTCACTCACCTAATCGCCCAGCAGAATTGTTTTATGTCTGATTCAGTAATTGCAGCTCCTGCACTAGACGTCTTGCACGGTCGTCACTCGTCGAAGTGGCGCCGCTTCCCAGACGACGTGCTTCCGATGCACGTTGCTGAAATGGATTTCCAAATTGCTCAGGGTATTCGAGGCCGACTAATCACCATGGTGTCCGAGTCTGATCTTGGCTACACCGGCCCAGTGCCCGAGGTCGCTGAAGCCTTCGAAGGTTTTGCGAAAGACCGCTGGAACTGGAACATCGACAAAAGCCAACTCAAGTTGGTCACCGATGTTGGCGTTGGTGTTATTGAGTTCCTTCGCGCCAATGGGGCTAGCAATGGCAAGGTAATCGTAAACAGCCCGGTCTATCACGGCTTCTGGGAGTGGCTTGGCGAGCTGAAGATTCAAACTGTCGACGTTCCCCTTGCTCCTAACTATGATCTCGACATCGATGGCATTGAACGCGAATTCGCCACCGGCGTGAAATTCCTGCTGCTTTGCAACCCGCAAAACCCGGTTGGCAAGGCGTTCTCCAGGGCTCAGCTCACCGAGCTTGCCAAGGTTGCCAAGAAGCACGACGCAGTTGTGATCAGCGACGAAATTCACGCGCCACTAACTTACGAAGACCACGAATTCACCCCTTACCTGAACTGCGGGCCAAACGCCGAGGCCACCGGCATTTGCGTGACCAGCTCCAGCAAGAGTTGGAATCACGCCGGCCTCAAGGCGGGATTTGTGCTCACCCAGTCCGAGGTCATGCAGGCTAAGGCCAATCGCATGCCACCGGCCACCCACTGGCGTTCCAGCCTGCTCGGCGCCTTCGCGCTCGTTGAAGCGTATTCAAACGGCACCGATTGGCTCGACAACACTGTCAAGGTGTTAGATGACAACCGTAGATTCTTAAAGTCCGAGCTCAAAAAGCGCTTCCCAGAGGTTACCTACAACCTGCCAGACGCTGGCTACCTTGCCTGGCTGGACGTAAGCGCTTGGGAGCTTGGCGCCGAAACCGTGAACCACTTGGTGGCTAAGGGTCGAGTGTCACTGGTCCCAGGAAACGACCACGGCCCCGAATACACAGACTTCGTTCGCCTAAACTTTGGAACCAGCCAAGAGCACATCTCAGAAGGGCTCGCGCGCATAGCCAAAGCATTAGGCTAAACCCGTGAACATCAACTGGGACGAACTTCGCAAAGTTGCGAACGAATCAATGCAAAAGGCCTACGCGCCTTACTCGAATTTTCCGGTGGGTGCTGCCGCACTAACCGAAGACGGTCGCATCGTCGCTGGCTGCAATGTCGAAAATGCATCTTACGGACTAGGGCTTTGCGCCGAATGTTCTCTAGTTTCCAACCTCACCATGACCGGTGGCGGCAAGTTGATTGCATTCACCTGTGTGGATGGCCACGGCAACATTCTGATGCCTTGTGGTCGTTGCCGTCAGCTGCTCTTTGAGCACTCAGCACCGAACATGGTTTTGGAAACAGTCTCTGGGCTAAAAACTATCGACGAGGTGCTGCCAGACGCATTTGGACCTCGCGACCTTGAGGAGCGCAAGTAATGTCTTTCGACGCAATCCAGCTAATTATTCAGAAGCGCGAACACGGTGAGCTTTCAACCGAAGGTATCAACTGGTTGGTTGAGAACTACACCAAGGGTCTAGTAGCCGACGAACAGATGAGCGCCATGACTATGGCCATCTTGCTAAACGGCATGAGTCGCCGGGAGATCAAAGACCTCACCATGGCCATGATTGCCTCCGGTGAAACCCTCGACTACTCGAAGCTCGGCGTTCCAACCGCCGACAAGCACTCAACCGGTGGCGTTGGCGACAAGATCACCTTGCCACTGGCTCCACTGGTCGCTGCTTTCGGTGTTGCCGTTCCTCAGCTCTCTGGCCGTGGTCTCGGTCACACCGGTGGAACCCTAGACAAACTCGAGGCCATACCTGGCTGGCGTGCAGCGCTTTCCAACCAGGAAATGTTTGATCAACTTCAAGATGTAGGCGCAGTTATCTGTGCTGCCGGTTCAGGCCTAGCACCTGCCGACAAGAAGCTTTATGCACTGAGAGACGTAACTGGCACGGTGGAAGCGATTCCGCTCATTGCTTCGTCAATTATGTCGAAGAAGATTGCCGAGGGAACTGGCGCGCTGGTCCTCGACGTCAAGGTTGGTTCTGGTGCATTCATGAAGGACTTCGCCAAAGCCGAGGAACTTGCCAAGGTCATGGTCCAAATTGGCCAGGACGCCGGCGTGAAGATTTCGGCTCTGCTCACCGATATGTCAACTCCGCTCGGCCGCAAGATTGGTAATTCGCTTGAGGTTGAAGAGTCGGTTGAGGTTCTCGCTGGCGGCGGACCTAAGGATGTAGTCGACCTAACTGTTCTACTTGCCGAAGAAATGCTGAGACTAGCCGGCAAACCAGACCAGGACGTTCGTGCAGCACTGAACGACGGACGTGCGATGGACAAATGGAACGCCATGATTTCGGCCCAAGGGGGCGACCCGAAGGCCGAACTACCTAAGGCCAAATTTGAACACGTTGTAACCGCCACTGAAACCGGTGTGCTGTCCAAGCTCGATGCACTGAGCGTTGGCATTGCCAGCTGGCGTCTCGGCGCCGGCCGCGCGCGAAAGGAAGACCCGGTTCAGTTTGGTGCAGGAATCGTTTTGAACAAGGTTCAGGGCGAATCGATTACCAAGGGCGAACCGCTACTTACTCTTTACACCGACGACGAAGCGCGCTTCGATCGCGCAATGGAATCGCTTGAAGGCGGCATCGAGATTGGCGCTTCTGCTCCCGAGCGCAAGTTGCTACTCGGTCACATTCAGGGCTAGAAAGCCGCGTCTAGGGCCTGGTGAAGGTCCTTCAGCAGGTCGTCCACGTTTTCCAAGCCAACCGATAGTCGAACCGTGCCGTCGGTAATACCAGCTTTGGCTCGAACCTCTGGTCCGAGCCGCTTGTGCGTGGTGGTTGCCGGGTGCGTTGCTAGAGACTTTGAGTCGCCAAGGTTATTCGAGATGTCGATCACCTGAAGTGCGTTCATGAATTTAAACGTCTGTTCCGCGGTGGCGTCGAAGGTGATGGCAACCATCGAGCCGCCACCCTTCATCTGCTTCTTAGCAATTTCGTAGCTCTTGTGGCTCTTTAGGAACGGGTACTTGACGCCGGCAACCTTTGGGTGCTTTTCAAGCGCTTCGGCTATAGCCAGAGCGTTCGAGCTCATGCGCTCAACGCGCATGGTCATGGTTTCTAGAGACTTCAGAAGCACCCAGGCGTTGAACGCGCTCATCGATGGTCCGGTGTGACGGATGAACGGCTTGAGGTGCTCGTTGATGTATTCGTTTGAGCCCAGCACGGCGCCACCAAGGACGCGTCCCTGACCGTCGATGTGTTTGGTTGCCGAATACATGATTACGTCGGCACCGAGCTTTAGCGGGCTTTGTAGAACCGGTGAAGCCATCACGTTGTCGACGATGACGGTCGCGCCAACCTTGTGTGCAAGCTCGGACACCATTCGAATGTCCACGATCTCCATGAGTGGGTTGCTTGGGCTTTCAATGAACACAACCTTGGCGCCGCCTTCGAGAGCTTTCGCCCACTCGGCCTCGTCGTTACCCTCAACTAGAACCGTTTCAACTCCCCATTTCGGCAAGATTTCGGTGAGCACCACGTAGCAGGAAGAGAACATCGCCATCGAGGCAACGACGCGATCGCCGGCCGAAACCAAACAAGCCACCGACGCAAACATGGCAGCCATGCCAGATGCGGTTGCCTTACAAGCCTCGGCGCCTTCAATCTCGGCTAGGCGACGTTCGAACATTGCCACAGTTGGGTTGTCGAAACGCGAGTAAAGGAAGTGATCCGTTTCATCGGCAAAAGCTGAGGCGGCCTGCTCAGCTGAGTCGTAGGTAAAACCAGAGGTTAGATAAAGGGCCTCGCCAGTTTCACCGAAACCGCTGCGAGCCAAACCGCCACGAACTGCCACGGTGTCTGGGTGGAGTTCCCAGTCGGCAGGCTGTGCATCAACAGGCGCTTGGTAACCCCAAGGGCGATTTCTTTTGGTCATAGAAGAATATTAGGCGAGGATTACTCTTCGCCGATGTCTTCATTCCAAAGGGCGTCATTGTTCTCAATGAAATCGCCCATCAGTTTGATCAGTACTGGGTCGTTCATGACATGAACTTCGGCGCCGTGCTCGGCAACCCAGTCTTGACCGCCCATAAAGTTTTTGTCGTCCCCAACGAGCACGCGGCCGATGCCAAACTGGCGAATCAGACCGGAGCAATACCAGCAAGGGGAGAGGCTGGTGGCAAGCGTTACCTTGCGGTAGCTCTTCTGGCGACCGGCGTTACGAAACGCACTGGTCTCGCCATGCATCGAAGCGTCGCCTTCCTGCACCCGCAGGTTGTGGCCACTGCCCAGCAGTGCGCCATTTTCATCAAAGAGCGCTGCCCCAATTGGGATGCCACCCTCCGAGAGACCGAGGTGAGCCTCGGCAATGGCAACGCTGAGCTTCTCTTCATCTGTTGTGAAGATCTGTCCAACCTTGAATTCCATTGCCGAGGCCTCTCGTCTTAGTTAGTTATTACTTGGCGTTCTTGTCCACGTTGCGGAAGACCACGAATAGTCCTGCAGCAACGATGAAACCAACCAAAGCGGTTAGGTCTGGAACGTCGACGATTGCGCCGTTGTCTAGGGTGATGTGGTGCAGTGCGATACCTAGCGGACCGGTGTACATAACCTGGCTGCAGAAGCCCCAGATTGAGAACGTGGTTGCGATAACGAATGCAGCTGCGCCAGCCCATGAGTTCTTTGGAGCCAATGCACGTGCACCTGCGTCCTTGCCCTTCGACAAGATGCGCTCGGTAAGTACAACAGCGATCCACGGAGCTACCCAGTACGAAACGACTAGCAAGAAGCTGTCGAGCTGGTGAGCAACGTCGCCGTTAGCCACACCGATGTACGAGATGGTTCCACCAACAAGACCAGCCAGAGCAACCATGATTGCGCGACGAGTCTTGAATCCGAACTTGAAGCCCATGGCTAGGAACGACATTGCACCCGAGTAAACGTTCAGGATGTTAGCCGATACCGAACCAACCACGATTGCAAGTAGCACAACCGAAGCGAAGGCAGGGTTGAATAGGTCGGTGAATAGACCGGTTGGGTTCTTCTCAGCGGTAAGTGCCCAGAAGTTCTGACCCTTAGCGATGAAGTTGAACGCAACGGCACCGGTGACCATGATCAAGGTGGTGCTGGTGAAGTTACCTAGACCGGCTGCCCAACCAAGCGCACGCTTGTTGGTGTTTGCAGGTAGGTAGCGGGTGTAGTCAGATGCGAATGCAGTCCAACCGGCGGTGTAACCATAAGCGGCACCAGCGGTAAGAGTGAATCCAGCCCAAGGGAAGTCAGCCGAAGCAGCAGGAGCTACATCAAAAGCACCAGCGTGGGTAACTACGGTTACAACAACGATTAGCCATACGATGGCGAATACGTAAGTTGCGTAGCGTTCCCACTTCTGGATTAGGTTGTGGCCAACGAAGGCAACACCAACCTGAGCCAAGATGATGATTGCCAGGGCAGCGAACACGTTTAGTCCGCCAACCAAGGCCTGAAGGGCGAAGGTTCCGGATACGGTGTTTACTGCAAACCAGCCGATACCAGCAACAAGGGTCGAAAGACCTGAAGGAATCAGGTTTCCAATCTTGCCGAAAGCGTTGCGGCCTAGAACCATCTGAGGAAGACCAGCTTCTGGGCCCCAGGTGGAAAGGATTCCGTGAGTTAGACCGGCAAGTCCGTTACCAACAACAATGGCAAGGATTCCCTGCCAAATGTTTAGGCCAAAGCCGATGGCTAGAGCGCCGACGAATACAGTTGCGAACTCGAGGTTCGGGGACGACCAAACAGTGAAAAGGTGCCACGGTTTGCCGTGACGTTCGGCCGCTGGAATTGGCTGAACGTCGTTGGTTTCGATTGCACCTGCCGAAGCAGGGTTAGGGGTGTTTGTTGTCATAAAGAAAAGTTACCTGTTAATTTCCTGCCAAAACGCTGAAACGACCAATCTAAGAAGTGTTTTTACACAATCGCAACATTGTCTGGTTTTGGCAGTAACTTAGAGGCGTATGACCACCATCAAACCCATTCCAACCGGCCCAAATTCTTGGGATGTTTATTTGGTGAACCAGGATGCATTTTTGGGGTCTTTTGAGCTGGCAAATTTTGATTCCGAAGGCAAGATTTGTGATTTGTCATGGGACTTCGGTGATCATCGGGGTGAAGTTTCTGAATACGTCGACGCGTTGCGGTTCGTGCTGAGAGAAGCCTTATTTTCTCTGAAACTGTCGACTCTAAAGGCCGAAGTTCCAGTGCATGATGAGAAGTCTCTGGCTGCCATAACTCTCGCCGGGTTTTTACCCGGAAGGGAATTTGGCGCAGCAACCAAGCGCGCTCGCCGATTCACCGGCGATCGTTACGATTTGGTTCGAGCGTTAGCGGAAGAGCACATGGCCAAGCACCTTGACATGGGTGTCTGGACATTTGGTTGGGACTCGGCAAAGAAACGTTTGGGCGTTTGCAAATACGACCAGCACTTAATTTCGCTGTCTCGGTATTTCGTAGACCTTCACTCGATTGACGAAATTGATCAGGTGATGCGTCACGAAATCGCTCACGCGTTGGCTGGCCCAAAAGCTGGTCACGGGCCTAAGTGGAAAAAGATTGCCACCGACATCGGCTATAACCACAAGCGAATTTCCGGAGACGAGATTGGTAACGCCACAGCGAAACTAATCGGTACCTGTCCGAATGGCCACGTGGTTTATCGGCATCGGCAACCAAAGTCGCCACTTTCGTGTTCACGCTGTGCGCCGCGCTTTGATCGGAACTACCTAATAACCTGGACTACGCGTTAAGAAGAACCATGTTCACCACGGTTCCAGCAAAAAAGTTGAGCCAAATGAAAAGCTTCCAACCTTTGTTTGCTGTTTCACAAGTTTCGTCGGTGATGTTTAGGTGGGGAATCAGGATTCCCACATAAGGGATTGCGGCAATCGCAACTAAGTTGGTCGGCCAACCAAGGGTTACTAGGTAGAAGCCGGCTGCCAGATACATGACCATTGCAACCCGAGTGGTGTTTCTGGCACCGAAATAGGTGGCGATGCTGGAGATGTTCCCTTCGCGGTCAGCCTTTACGTCTTGGACTGCTCCAAACGCGTGGGAAGCCATTCCCCAGAGAGTAAAGGCAATGATGATTGCCGAGAGTTTAGGGGTGGTTAGGTCTTGGCCGGTGAGCGCGAGAGCGAAAATCATTGGGCCAACGAAATGGCTGGCCGATGTAATTGAGTCAAGGACAGGCTTTTCTTTGAACCGCAAGTTTTTGGCCGAGTAGGCGATGACCGTGAAGAGGAAGAGTGCGAGCCAGAGGGTTGAATTCAGGTTTCCGACGGCAACCAGATAACCGACAAATGGCACGCAGCTGAGGATTGCCGACCAAATGATGGTTCGGTGAATTTCCTTTGGAAGCAGAGCTCCTTCGATGCCGCCCTTTCGTGGGTTGCGAAGGTCGCTTTCGTAATCGAAGACGTCGTTGATTCCATACATCAGCAGGTTGTAGGGGATGAGGAAAAACAGGGTGCCAAGAATTAGGGTGAGATCGATTTTCTTGATGACCATTAGGTAGGCGGCAGCGAACGGGTAGGCGGTGTTCACCCAGGAAATTGGGCGGGAAGACCAAAAGATGTAATTCAGTTTCTTGGTTAGAGTCATTCCTTGTTCACCGCCTTCCAAATCGCTGGTACCAAGAGTACGGCGACAACCGTGTAGGCGAAGTCTTCAATCGGAACGGCCAGGATATTGACGCCCAAAAGCTTGGTTTCGTCGTAGTCAACGATTCCACTCAAGATGATCAGGTTGTCGAAAACGGCGGTCAGCACGATCATCGGAAGCATCACAATCGGGGTGGTGAAGCAACGGTACTTACTCTTGATGATCCAGGTTGCAATTCCGGCAATGGCAAGGAAGATGAAGTTCAGTTCGCCGTAAGTCATTGCTTACCTCTCGCAAACCAAGTGCTAACAATCAGGGTGCTGTAACAAAGTAACCCCAGAAAGAACAACTCTTCAATTGGAAATTCGGGAGCAATCATGATTCCGGTCAAAAACTTACTTTGACCCTTGAAGAAGATGCCCAGGGCAATTCCGGCAGCATCCCAAATGATAAACAACAGGTAGGGAATGGCAATTGCGATTGTGGCAGCCTTCGGATTCTTTGCGAAAGCCAGCTTGTGTTTTCTATCTAGGGCTACCAGTCCTGCCAAAGAAATCAGCAGCGAGCCTAGGTAGAGGAAATTCACTTCAGGCCGACCCACGCGTCGTCTGCGAGAGTTTGTAATTCGTGACCGATTGGTCCAGCGCTCTTATCGCCAACTAGTCGCTTGTAAACCAGCTCCGCACCAATCAGACACATTGGTAAACCAATTCCAGGGACGCTGTGGTGACCGGCGTAGTAGAGACCCTTCACCTTTTTGCTCATATTCGCTGGGCGGAAGAATGCGCTCTGCTTTAGTGTGTGGGCCATACCAAGGGCGGTTCCCTGCCAAGCGTTTAACTCGGTGACGAAATCGCGGGGACCCATGGTGTGGCGAACCACAATGCGCTCGCGGAAATCTGGAATGTCGCACCAAGAACCGATTTGGTCGATGATGTCATCGGCTGCCTTCTCAAACTTTTCATCTCCGCGGCCACCGATGCTCGGGTCGGCTGCGATTGGCACTAGAACGAAGAGGTTTTCGTATCCAGCCGGTGCAACGCTTGGGTCGGTCTTGCTCGGGTTGCAAATGTAGAGGCTGGCCGGGTTTGGAACCTTGCGCTTGCCATCTGCCTTGTGGAACACCTCGGCAAAGTTGGTTCCCCAGTCTTTGGTGTTCAAAAGAGTGTGGTGTGCCAGTTGAGGAAGTTCGCCCTTTACTCCCAGCATCAGAAGCATCGCCGATGGTCCTGGCTCGTGCTTGTCCCACCACTTCTGCGGCAGGGTTTGCTCGTCAGGGTTCAGCAG
>CANGEU010000028.1 GCA_947452985.1 Micrococcales bacterium | reverse complement strand
TCTTCATCAACTTGGAAGGTCTGGTTTGGATCGAATCCCAGAACATTCTTGAGCCCGGTAAGTTCATCGGCACCTAGTGCAGATCCATGAATCTTTCCTGAGTTCTGCTTGGTCGGAGATGGCCAGCCGATGATGGTACGTAGGCGAATCAGTGACGGCTTGTCGGTTACTGTCTTGGCCTTCTGAATAGCGTTGTATAGCTCTTCAATGTCTTCAACATAGTTTCCAGTTTTGCGCCAATCGACAGTCTGGGTGTGCCAACCGTATGAGTCGTAACGACCAATGATGTCTTCGGTGAACGATATGTCGGTGTCGTCTTCAATCGAAATCTGGTTGCTGTCGTAGATCACCACAAGGTTTCCAAGTTTCTGGTGTCCTGCCAGCGAAGCGGCTTCCGAAGTGACACCTTCTTGCATGTCGCCGTCTCCAGCAATCACGTAAACGAAGTGATCGAAAGGACTCGAACCAGATGGTGCTGCTGGGTCAAACAGACCTCGTTCATAACGGGAAGAGTAAGCAAAACCGGTAGCCGAGGCTAATCCTTGACCAAGTGGTCCAGTGGTAATTTCAACGCCCTTGGTGTGCTTGTATTCAGGGTGCCCAGGTGTTGCCGAACCCCAGGTGCGAAGTGCCTTCAGGTCATCGAGTTCAAGGCCGTAACCGTGCAGGTAAAGCTGGTTATACAGAGTGAGGGATGAGTGTCCAACACTGAGGATAAAGCGGTCGCGACCAATCCAACGGTCGTCTTTAGGGTCGTGGCGCATCACCTTGTTGAATAGAAGGTAAGCAACAGGAGCTAGCGAGATAGCTGTACCCGGGTGACCATTACCTACCTTTTCAACCGCATCCGCAGCTAGAACACGTGCTGTGTTGACTGCTTTCGTATCTAGGTCTGACCATTGGAATGCTGACACAGCGACTCCTTGAAGATTGGGGAGCAGTTTAGGGCTCATTGGATTTGGAGGGCTTCATTGCCGATACCCTTTACGTGCGCGGGCATGGTGAAAGTCTACTACCGAGGGTGCCTGTAAACTTGTTGGTGATGTCCAAGTTTCGCGCCTATGTCGCGCTCACAAAACCCCGAGTTATTGAACTCTTGCTGGTCACTACTGTGCCCGCAATGGTTTTGGCAAATCAAGGCTTCCCAAATATTTTCCTGGTGCTCAATGTTCTGATTGGCGGAGCCCTTAGCGCTGCCAGCGCAAATTCCTTCAATTGCTACATCGACGCTGACATTGACAAAATCATGGGTCGAACTAAGGGTCGCCCCCTAGTAACGGGAGAGCTTTCAAAGACCGAAGCGTTGTTCTTTGCTTACACCAGCGGCTTTGTTTCTTTCGCCTACCTATGGTTTACAGCTGGATGGTTATCTGCGGCGCTCTCGCTAGGCGCAATCCTGTTTTATGTCCTCGTCTACACCCTGCTTTTGAAGCGCCGGACCCCGCAAAACATCGTCTGGGGTGGGGCTGCAGGAGCAGCTCCGGTCCTTATTGGCTGGGCAGCAGTTACTCAAAGCCTTTCGGTGTCCGCTTGGCTGCTATTTCTGATCATTTTCCTTTGGACTCCGCCACACTACTGGCCGCTTTCGATGAAATACCGAGACGACTACGCGGCGGCCGGCGTACCGATGCTGCCTGTGGTTCGAAACCCGCAAATTGTTGGAGCCCAAATTCTTCTTTACAGCTGGGCAATGGTTGCAAGTTCGCTACTACTCATACCAGCCGCAGGAATGGGGATCATTTATTCGGCGACAGCAGCAGTCTTTGGAATTTGGTTCACGGTTGAAGCCACAGTTCTCTATCAGCAATCGAAGACCGGACACCCGACGTCACCTATGCGACTGTTCCATGGCTCGATAAGCTACCTAACAGTTTTGTTCTTGGCCGTGGCCCTCGATCCACTAATTCACTTGAGTTTCTTCTAAAGAGACTTTAATTCCTCAAGTCGAGCCAAAGATTCGTTTCGCTCGAGGGCGTGATCGACAATTCGTTTCCCGTAGCCGAAACTATAGCCATGTGCGTGTTCCCAAGGTTCCAATGCTGACGAGCCGGCCAGGTGACTCAATTCTGGAACAAATTTGCGAACATAATCCCCGTTTGGATCAAATTTAAAACCCTGGGTGATTGGATTGAAGATCCGATAATACGGGGACGCGTCCGTGCCACATCCAGCTGTCCACTGCCATCCATGGCTATTCGAAGCTGGGTCGAAGTCGGTTAGGTGACGTTCAAACCATTCGGCGCCCAATTGCCATTCCAAATGAAGGTCTTTCACTAAGAATGAAGCGACAATCATTCGCACTCGGTTGTGCATCCAGCCGGTCGTGAGGAGTTGTCTCATTCCCGCATCGACCATAGGGAAGCCGGTTTTCCCTTGCTTCCAGGCTTCAAACTTGTCGCCCGGTTCGTCGTAGCGCATTCGAGCGAACTTCGGCTCTAAGTACTCGTTGAGCGACGCTGGTTTTTGAAACAGAACGTCAGCATAAAATTCGCGCCAAGCGATTTCCTTCTTGAAAACCTCAGCATCAGGCCCTTCTGGTACCGCGGCAAGAATAGTCCTTGGATGAATTTCTCCGTGGCTTAGCGCGTGGGATAGATGCGAAGTTCCGCCTAAGTCAGCGCGATTGCGCTTCTCGGCATAATTTTCAACACGCTCCGAAAGAAATCGCTCCAGCGTGCGCATAGCTTCGACTTCACCGGCAGTTACACCATTACCAAGTTCAAGTTGAGGGTTCCAAGCTAAGTCTTTACTTGGAAAATGTGCAATTCGAGTCAAATCAGGAGTGCCGATTGGTGCGCCTTGGTCAAGTTGTGCCCAAGCCCTGTAAAAAGGTGTGTAAACCTTGTACGCAGAGCCATCCGCCTTGGTGACTGTACCTGGTGCAATCGCATAATTGCTGCCTTTGGACATCAACTGGACACCAACTGCATGAAGGTCTGTTGCTATCGCCTTGAGTTCAGTAATGCCATGAGTGTCATACGCGGTCGTTACAAACACTCGGTTTGCGCCGACTTTGATTGCAAGAGCAGACAGCTCCGACGGGGATTTGATAACGGTCAATCGGCCGTCAAGTGAGTTTGAAAGATGTTGCCAGGAAGACCTGAGGGAATTCTGACGGTTCGTGGACAATTCATCGAATCTTGAACCGATTTGGTCAGCCGATGCGAAACAGTAAACGCGCTCGCTCGTTTCGATGGCAGCGGTTAGCGCGACGTGATCGGCTAACCGAAGGTCTTTTCGGAACCAGAAAATAGATGTGTTCATCTTTGCTTTAGAGCTAGGCGTTGCAGAGTCAAGAGAGCCACAAACACGGACGCCAGGGTCATGTGCACCAGTACTAGTCCAACCGGTAATCCGAGTCGCGCCTGTGCGATTCCCACACCGGCCTGAGCTGCCAAGGCGAAAACCGACCAAAAAACTAGCCGGCTAGCGAATCCGTCGACATCGCGTTTCCTAACAATAAGGAGAAGCATTAAGCCGATAGTTAGGGCGATGTAGGCAGGGTATGAGTGGTAATGCTGCCAGAGCTCAGAGTCCAAACCGTTTCTAGGAGCATTCAAGTCGCCAGCGTGAGGGCCGCTGCCAGTCACGATTATTCCTACAAGAATTGCTATCGAACCGGCGACAATTAGGCCAAGACTAAGCACTCCTTCAGAACGCTGACTTCTTGAAACAACAGGGGAGTAGACCCGCCAAAGTTGAATTGAGGAAACGCTTATCATCGCCGAGCTAATCACGAAATGTAGGCCAACAACCCACGGATTTAGTTGAGTTAGCACCGATATGCCACCAACAACTGCCTGCAAGAAAATTCCGACGATTAACAAGATCGATGTCGACAGGACTTTTCTCTGGCCGCGGGTTCTAAGTGCAGCTATGAGAAATAGGACTGCGATGAGAAGTAAGGCAAAGGTGAGAAGTCGATTTGTGAATTCGATAATCCCGTGGATTCCCATCTCAGGAACGGTAACTAAGGAATCAGCAGTGCAATTTGGCCAAGTGGGACAACCCAAGCCAGATGCGGTCAAGCGAACGGCACCACCGGTCACGACAATCAAGATCTCGGAAATTAGAGAAGCCCAAGCGAGCGAACGCAAACCAGTCTCATTGAAGAAGCGTTTGAGCGAATTCATCACGGAAACCTTTACCTGCCTAGTCGGCTCAAGTAGAATTGGGCGAGATGCGGTGCTGCATCTTCGAAATCAAGTCTTACATGCCAAATTTTTGGTGCGCTTAGATTTGGGAATTTTTATGCACCGACACACGTTCTATCAAGTGAAGAAAGGTTTGATTTGTCCGAGAACATCATCGACCGTCCAGAACTTGACAGCCTAGGAAATTACGAATTCGGCTGGTCAGATAAAAGCGTCGCAGGAGATACCGCTCGTCGTGGAATCAACGAAGAAGTGGTTCGAGACATCAGCACAAAGAAATCCGAAGCCGACTGGATGCTAGAGCGCCGACTCAAAGGCTTCGAATACTTCCTTCGCAAGCCGATGCCGACCTGGGGTTCCGACCTATCGGGCATTGACTTCGACAACATCAAGTACTTCGTGCGTTCAACCGAAAAGCAGGCGGCATCTTGGGAAGATCTACCTGACGACATCAAGAACACCTACGAAAAATTGGGTATTCCGGAGGCCGAACGGAGCCGTCTAGTTTCTGGAGTCGCTGCTCAGTACGAGTCTGAAGTTGTTTATCACCAGATCCAAGAAGAGCTTGAAGCACAAGGGGTTATCTTCCTGGACACTGACACCGCACTAAAAGAGCACCCAGAACTATTCCAGGAATACTTTGGAACTGTCATTCCAGCGGGTGACAACAAATTCGCTGCTCTGAACACCGCAGTTTGGTCTGGCGGCTCATTCGTCTATGTTCCAAAGGGTGTTCACGTAGAAATTCCTCTACAGGCCTACTTCCGCATCAACACCGAGAACATGGGTCAGTTCGAGCGAACCCTAATCATCGCGGATGAAGGTTCGTACGTTCACTACATTGAAGGCTGTACTGCGCCGATCTACCAGAGTGACTCGCTTCACTCGGCTGTAGTTGAAATTATCGTTAAGAAAAACGCACGAGTCCGGTATACAACCATCCAAAACTGGTCGACCAACGTTTACAACTTGGTCACCAAGCGTGCAGTAGCCGAGGCTGGAGCAACCATGGAATGGGTTGATGGCAACATCGGTTCGAAAGTAACCATGAAGTACCCAGCGGTTATCCTTGCCGGTGAGTATGCAAAGGGTGAAACGCTATCCGTAGCCTTTGCCGGCCCTGGTCAGCACCAAGATGCTGGAGCCAAGATGATTCACCTTGCCCCTAATACGTCCTCATCGATCATTTCGAAATCGATTGCTCGAGGCGGAGGGCGAACCTCATACCGAGGTGAAATTCGAGTCAATCCAGGTGCCTACAATTCAGCAAACACCGTTCGCTGTGACGCACTACTTGTTGACACAATCAGCCGCTCGGACACCTATCCGGCAGTGGATGTGCGCGAAGATAACGTAACCATGGGTCATGAAGCGACCGTTTCACGAGTGAGCGACGAACAGCTTTTCTACCTACAGTCTCGAGGTCTACCAGAGGACGAAGCGATGGCGATGATCGTTCGTGGATTCATTGAACCGATTGCCAAGGAACTTCCTATGGAGTACGCCCTTGAGCTGAACAAGCTAATTGAAATGCAAATGGAAGGGGCTGTTGGTTAGTGGAACAGCACACTCATGGTGCCGGTGTTCCGCTCCAAATACGCTCAGAACGCCTGCGTTCGGCAAATCCCAAAGATTTCCCTGCAGTTACTATTCGCGATGAACAGTGGCGCTATCTTCCCGTAGAGCGACTCGAAGGGCTCGATTCAGAAGTTCAGAAATTCGCAGGATCGCTTGTTGGCTTTCCTGTTCAGGACAGCGGAAACATTGTTCCCGGGTCAATCAGCCTTCCAGAAGACCTGGTGGCAGCAAACGTTTTTGCATTGAACGACACCAAATTCATCAAGTTGGTTTCTGCTGATGCCCCCGAACTATTAGAAATCAAGGCAAGCGGCACCAAACAGGGACTTCAATTCTTCATTTCTAATGAGAAATTTGGCAAAAACACACTCGTGCTGAACCACACGGGTTCTGGTTCCCTAGCCGAGCTAATTGAAATTGAAGTCGCCGACGAATCAGATTTGACCCTCATTAGCATTCAAAACTTAGAAGATGACAGCGTAATCACGTCATCTCAGTTCGCTCGTTTGGGCCGTAACTCAAAGTTCAAGCACATTGTTGTATCAATCGGCGGAAAAACTATTCGCGTCGTACCAGCTGTTTCATTTGCTGGCACAGGCGCGGAAGTTGAAATGCTTGGTGCCTATTTCGCGAACGGCGATCAGCACATCGAACACCGCCCGTTCGTAGACCACAACATGGCGAACTGCACCTCGAACGTTGCCTACAAAGGTGCCCTTCAAGGCGCAAAGGCTCATACCGTTTGGGTTGGAGATGTTCTTATTCGCCAGGCGGCTGAGGGAACCAAGACTTACGAACTTAACCGAAACCTATTGCTTACCGATGGTGCACGAGCAGATTCCGTACCAAACCTTGAAATTGAGACTGGACAGATTGAAGGCGCGGGTCACGCTAGCGCCAGTGGTCGCTTCGACGACGAGCAGCTGTTTTATTTACAGGCTCGTGGAATCCCAGAAATTGAGGCAAAGCGATTGGTAGTCAAGGGATTTCTGAACGACGTTATTTCACAGATCGGATTGCCTGATTTGCAAGAAGAACTAAATGGAATCATCGAAGCAAAACTTGAAGGGAAGCAAAAGTAATGGCCCACCTAATTGCACCTGAAGAAAACCTAAAGCCTGGTCAAGTAGTTCGCGCAGTCATTGCCGGCCACGCAATTGCAATTGCTCGCGGCAAAGACGGAAACGTTTACGCCATCGACGACAAGTGCTCGCACGGCGAAATCAGTCTCAGTGAAGGTTTTGTTGACAAAGACACCATTGAGTGTTGGGCGCACTCAGCTAAGTTCTCACTTGCAACCGGTGAAGCACTCACCCTTCCAGCATTTGAACCAGTGGCAACCTATGAAGTCTTCATCGAAGACGGCAATATCTTCCTCGAATACGATCCGGCATAAGGACACATAATGGCAATTCTAGAAATCAAAAACCTACACGTCAGTGTCGAGACCGAAGCTGGTAGTAAGGAGATCCTCCGCGGTGTCGACCTAACCATCCGCAGCGGCGAAACTCACGCAATCATGGGACCAAACGGTTCGGGTAAATCAACATTGGCTTACTCAATTGCCGGTCACCCAAAATACGAAGTGACCGAAGGCGAAATCCTTCTTGATGGCGAAAACGTTCTCGAGATGAGCCCGGACGAACGTGCACGTGCAGGCCTGTTCCTAGCAATGCAGTATCCAGTAGAGATTCCAGGTATCTCGGTAAGCAACTTCTTGCGCACCGCAAAGACTGCCATCGACGGAGAAGCTCCTGCCCTTCGACCTTGGATCAAAGAGGTTAAAGAAGCGATGACCAATCTCCGCATGGACGCTGCCTTCTCTGAGCGCAATGTAAATGAAGGATTCTCCGGTGGTGAGAAAAAGCGTCACGAAATTCTTCAGCTTGAGCTCCTTAAGCCAGCATTTGCTGTTCTCGATGAGACCGACTCAGGGCTTGACGTAGACGCCCTGAAAATTGTGTCTGAAGGTGTGAATCGTGCTCAAGAGGCAAACAACCTCGGCGTATTGCTGATCACTCACTACACCCGAATCTTGAAGTACATCAAGCCAGATTTCGTGCACGTGTTCGTCGCCGGAAAGGTTGCCGAAGAGGGTGGACCAGAGCTGGCTGACCGCCTAGAAGCAGAAGGCTACGACCGGTACCTAAGCTAATGCCTAAAGAACTTTCACCGGAACGCCATGACGAAGTGCTTGAGGCACTCAAAGATGTCATCGACCCAGAAATTGGTGTCAACATTGTTGACCTCGGTCTGATTTATGGGGTTGAAGAGTCTGAAGAAGACGGCTCTCTACTGATCAACATGACGCTGACTTCGGCAGGATGCCCACTGACCGACGTCCTTGAGGAACAGACCGCAGCAGCGCTTGACGGCGTCACTGAGGCATTCCGAATTAACTGGGTATGGATGCCACCATGGGGTCCTGAACTCATCACCGAAGACGGTCGCGACCAGATGCGCGCGATTGGATTCGCAATCTAGCAATGCTCGCTGTCCAAGACTTAGAAATTCGAATTGGCGCCAGACTACTTATGTCTGGCGTTAATTTTCGCTTGGACAAGGGCGACAAAATCGGTCTCGTTGGTCGAAACGGTGCAGGCAAAACAACGCTAACTAAGATTCTTGCGGGGGAGAACCCTCCCTCGGCCGGAGCGATAGAACGCCATGGTGAGATCGGCTATCTTCCTCAAGATCCCCGAACCGGCGATCCAGAAGAACTGGCGCGCACTCGTATTTTGAACGCCCGCGGTTTGGGTGATTTGATGGTGAAAATGACCCAGGCAACTGAGGACATGGGCTCTGTTGAAGAGGCAATTTTCGACCGGGGTATGAAGAATTATTCTCGATACGAAGATGAATTCCAAAGCGCAGGTGGCTATGCCGCTGAGGCGGAAGCTGCCGCCATTGCGAGCAACCTAGGCATCAAGGAATCTATCTTAAGTCAGCCACTCAAAACACTTTCGGGTGGTCAACGTCGCCGTATTGAATTGGCACGAATCCTGTTCTCAAATGCCAACACGATGATTCTTGACGAACCAACTAACCACTTGGATGCCGACTCCGTTATCTGGCTACGTGACTTCTTGAAGAGCTACACCGGTGGGCTCATTGTGATCAGTCACGATGTAGACCTAATTGGTGAAACCGTAAATCGAGTTTTCTACCTGGACGCAATGCGAACCGTCATCGATGTTTACAACATGGGCTGGCACAACTACCTAAAACAGCGCGAAAGCGACCAGGAAAGACGCAAACGCGAACGCGCGAACGCCGAAAAGAAGGCAAGCACTTTGCAACTTCAGGCAGCGAAATTCGGCGCCAAGGCCTCAAAGGCGACAGCTGCTCACCAAATGGTGAAGCGCGCTGAGAAGCTGATGTCTAATCTTGAGGACGTTCGCGAGGTCGATAGGGTCGCTAACATTCGGTTCCCCGAACCAGCACCATGCGGTAAAACTCCGCTGTTTGCCGAAAACCTCAGTAAGTCCTACGGTTCGCTGGAAATTTTCACGGCAGTCGATTTGGCTATCGATAAGGGTTCAAAGGTGGTCGTCCTGGGCTTGAATGGGGCGGGTAAAACAACCTTGCTCCGTATTTTGGCTGGTATCGATAAGTCCGACACCGGTCAGGTAATCCCTGGCCATGGTCTAAAAGTTGGTTATTACGCTCAGGAACACGAGACCTTGAACGTCAACATCTCGGTACTTGAGAATATGCAACGTGCAGCGCCACAACTCAACGACACCGATTCTCGAAAAGTTCTCGGCTCATTCTTGTTCTCAGGTGACGACGTAAATAAGAAGGCGGGTGTCTTGTCAGGTGGAGAAAAAACCCGTCTGGCCCTGGCCACGCTAGTCGTTTCATCGGCAAACGTGCTTCTTCTTGACGAACCAACCAACAACCTTGACCCGGCTAGCCGCGAAGAGATTTTGAATGCTTTGAATTCATTCTCGGGTGCAGTTGTTTTGGTGTCACACGATGAGGGAGCTGTTCGCGCACTAAACGCCGACCGAGTTCTTATCTTGCCCGATGGTATCGAAGACCACTGGAATGAAAGTTACGCAGAGCTTATTTCTCTGTCGTAGTTTCGTCTTCGTATTTGGCGTCGAGATCTGAACGTTTCGGCTTAGCTTTAGGAATAACCCCAGCAACAATTTGGGAGTCTTTTCTTATCCTCCAGATCAAGGCCATGGCCGCCATGAGTGCGAAAAGAATCCACTGAAGGGCGTAACTGAGATTATTTCCTTCTTCGATGCTTGGCGCTGGCATCGGCTTCAAGGTTGCTCCCACACTTGGCGTTTCGGAAACTAAACGAAAATAACCGTTTGCAACAGAGGACTTCAAACCGGTTAGTTCATTCGCGAGATGAACGTTGATTGTGGCAATTTGGCCACTTGGGGCGCTTCGATTGAGAATCGGTTCTTGAGGCATGATTCTGGCGGTTAGTTCAGTTAGATCATTCGATGGACGCAGCACCTCGTCAGGGTAATCCTGCTTGGCGCCGGTGGGGATCCAACCGCGTGAGACATAGAAAATCTCTCCAGATTGCGCTGCGAAAGGAACTAGTTCCTCGAATCCCGGTTGTCCATCGTTGGGTCTATTCCTCACAAGCAGTAGCGACTGGGTAAGGTAATGCCCCGAAATCTTTACCATGCGCCATGAAAGCTTCGGAAGTTCTACCTGGTTAGAAGTAATAAGGGCTTTGAATTCGACAACGGGTTGTTTGTAGTTATTTTGAACCAGTTGAATGGAGGCTAGTTTGCTCTCGCGTCTCGAAAACTGCCAGTTTGAAAGGAAACCGCAGGCGATTGCAAATACCAACACCAAAGCTATCCAGTTGAGCCATTTTTTCATTCGAGGGCCTCAACCAAAACGGGAAAGCCACGTAATGATAAGTAGGTCACAAAGTAATCCAAATGGTTTGGGCAAGTGCCCCAAACTTTCTTTTTATCGGAATTGTGAATTTTTGGATTTCTCCAAATTACTTGGCTTGTGACGCTCGCGTTGCAGCCCGCTCTGGAACATTTCCTCAAGGTTTCCCCTTGAGGTGGTCGGAGAGGTCGATGGCCAGCGGTTCAATGCGATTAAGTTGAGTCACCGACTTTGATTCACCACCGGCATTATTAGCAACAACGACAGCGAAGTAAGGCAAGAAAATTGCTCCAATTGCGAAAATCCACTGCCAAACACCCGAAGTGAATACAACCAGGGCGACGCAGGCAAACCTGGTCAGCATCGAAATCGTGTAGATCACCATGCGTCGACGACGCTCGTGGTCTGGGGCTTCCCCGACCGATGTGACTACGTGTGGCTGATTCATTAGTTTCCTTCTCTAAGGGTAACGCAGTGAGGCTTTTGGTTTGTGGCAAGTAAACTTTGATAACCAATAAAGTTCGAAAGGCATTCCATGACTACTCCAAGAACCGTTCTTGTAACCGGCGGCAATCGAGGTATTGGACGCGCAATCGCCGAAGAATTCATTGCCAACGGTCACCGCGTCGCGGTAACTGTGCGCAGTGGGGAAGGACCTTCAGGAGCTCTGAGTGTAAAGGCGGATGTAACTGACGCCGCGAGCCTAGATGCTGCTTTCGCTGAGGTAGAAGAGAAGCTCGGCCCAATTGAAGTTTTGGTAGCTAACGCCGGAATCACCCGCGACACACTTCTGATGCGCATGACCGACGAAGATTTCGAGGAAGTCATCAACACCAACCTAAACGGTGTCTTTAGAGTTCTCAAGCGCGCCACAAAAGGCATGATTAAGGTGCGTTTCGGACGCGTAATCCTGATCGGAAGTGTGGTTGGTTTACTTGGTAGCGCCGGGCAGGTTAACTATTCGGCAGCCAAATCAGCGCTGGTCGGCATGGCCCGTTCGGTTACCCGTGAACTCGGGGCACGTGGAATCACAGCGAACGTGGTAGCCCCTGGATTCATCGACACCGACATGACCGCAGAGCTACCCGAAGCCCAGCAGGAAGACTACAAACGCCGGATTCCAGCCGGACGCTTCGCTGCTCCAAGCGAAGTGGCCAAAGTGGTTGCGTGGCTTGCCAGCGACGACGCAGCCTACATCTCAGGAGCGGTAATTCCTGTTGATGGCGGACTCGGTATGGGTCACTAATTTTCACGACATTCGTGGCAAAATATTCACAACCCTAAAGAACGGACTCACATGTCACTACTAGCTGGCAAGAAACTACTGATTACCGGTGTTCTCACCGAAGCATCAATCGCCTTCTCGGTTGCGAAGCTTGCACAGGAGCAGGGTGCAGAAATCATCCTGTCGTCATTCGGACG
>CANGEU010000027.1 GCA_947452985.1 Micrococcales bacterium | reverse complement strand
CCATTGCGAGTTACACCAAGGCGCACCTCCGCTGCAGCACGGTTCTTGTTGTCGGTTAGACACTCAATCAAGATGGCGATGCCGTTTGGCCCGTAAGCCTCATACATAATCGTGGTGTATTCAACGGCGTCAGCGCCAACGCCAGAACCTCGCTTGATAGCGCGTTCGATGTTGTCGTTAGGTAGCGAAGACTTACGACCCTTTTGAATTGCATCGTAAAGGGTCGGATTGCCTTCGATGTCGGGGCCACCGAGGCGCGCTGCGACTTCAATGTTCTTGATAAGTTTTGCGAAAAGCTTGGCGCGACGACCGTCGATTACAGCTTTTTTGTGCTTAGTTGTAGCCCATTTGGAGTGGCCAGACATGATTCTCCCGAAGATGCTTTTGGTTTAGTAGAAGTCTAATTGTTTAGGCACAAACAAGTGCGTCATAGAAGTAACTGTGAATTCGGTCTTCACCGGTAACTTCCGGATGAAAGCTGATTCCCAAGCGATTGTTCTGAACTACACCGACTACTCGCCCGTCTTCAAGGCTGGCAACGACCCGCGCCTTTGGCCCAACGCTGGTGATCAATGGGGCGCGAATGAATGCCGCGTGGACGGGGTTAGGAATTCCAGAAAACGGAAGGTCCACTTCGAACGAATCCAATTGATTCCCAAAGGCATTTCTCTGCACAACGACATCTAGCCCGCCAAAGGTTTCCTGGCCAACTATGCCGTCAGTTATCTCATCGGCGAGCATAATCAGGCCGGCGCAGGTTCCAAAAACCGGAAGCCCACCTTCAATGGCTGTGGAAATGGGGTCAAAAAGGTCAAAAATCCTGGCCAATTTTCCAATCGTGGTTGACTCACCTCCAGGCAAAACTAAACCGGAGACTGAATCTAATTCGGACCTGCGTTTAACCGGAATGGCAGAGATGCCAAGACGTTCAAACGCCTGCAGGTGCTCACGAAAGTCACCCTGCAGGATCAAAACGCCTACAGGTTTAGTCATTACCAGCCGCGTTCAGCCAAACGATGTGGAGCTGGAAGATCGCTCACGTTGATACCAACCATTGCTTCACCAAGACCACGGCTGACCTCAGCCAAAACAGCTGGATCGTTGTAGAACGTAGTTGCCTTAACGATTGCCTTAGCTCTGGCAACAGGGTCGCCCGACTTGAAGATTCCGGAACCAACGAAAACGCCGTCTGCGCCAAGCTGCATCATCAGAGCAGCATCGGCAGGGGTAGCAACGCCACCGGCCACGAACATAACCACTGGAAGTTTTCCGGTACGTGCAATCTCGTGAACCAGCTGGTAAGGAGCCTGAAGTTCCTTAGCAGCAACATAAAGTTCGTCCTCGCTCTTTGCAGCCAGAGCACGAATCTCGCCTGAGATGGTGCGAATGTGCTTCATCGCTTCAGAAACGTCTCCGGTTCCAGCTTCACCCTTTGAACGAATCATGGCAGCGCCTTCAGTGATGCGACGAAGCGCCTCACCCAGGTTGGTTGCACCACAAACAAATGGAACGTTGAACTTCCACTTGTCGATGTGGTTTACATAGTCTGCTGGGCTTAGAACTTCCGACTCATCGATGTAGTCAACACCAAGTGACTCAAGGATTTGTGCCTCAACAAAGTGGCCAATACGAGCCTTAGCCATCACTGGAATTGAGACAGCCTCGATGATCTTGTCGATCATGTCTGGGTCGCTCATACGAGAAACGCCACCCTGGGCACGGATGTCCGCAGGTACGCGCTCAAGCGCCATAACCGCTACTGCGCCGGCGTCTTCGGCAATCTTGGCTTGCTCAACATTGATGACGTCCATAATTACGCCACCCTTTAGCATTTCGGCTAGGCCGCGCTTGACTAGTGGGGTTCCAACTTCTGGCTTAGAAAATTCGCTCATGGTTACAAGTCTAAACTGCCAATAGGGTCGCCAAAGAAAGAAAACGAAACACTTAACGCCAAGCGGCGGCAATCTCGTCTCGAACCTGACTCAGGAGCTTTGGCAAAGCTTTGGTTTCAGCGATGATCGGGAAGAAATTTGCGTCATTGCGCCAACGAGGCACAATGTGTTGGTGAAGGTGACCCGCAATACCCGCTCCGGCCACCTCGCCTTGATTCATCCCAATGTTGAAGCCGTGGGCCTTCGAGACCGACGACAAAATTGTCATCGCCTTTTGAGTGAGTTCACCAATCTCCAAAACTTCAGCGGCAGACGCCTGGTCGTAGGTTGGAATGTGGCGATAAGGGCAAACCAAGAGGTGTCCAGAGTTGTATGGGTACAGATTCAAAAGTACATAAGCGGTTTCGCCTCGATAGACGATTAAAGCATGCTCATCGGATAAGTTCGGAGCAATACAAAAGGGACACTGATCCTCGGCCGGCTGTTGACCCTCTTGAATGTAAACAAGACGGTGAGGAGTCCAAAGCCTCTGAAACGAATCTGGTGCCCCTGCAAAATCGGCAGCACTCTCGATTCGCTCGTTGGTCATTAAACCTGTTCCTTGTTTTCAATCGCCGAGAGGATGCGTTTGATTGCATCTTCTACGGGTATGCCGTTTTCCTGGCTGCCGTCTCGGAATCGGAAAGACACTGCCCGGTTTGAACGGTCTTCCTCACCTGCGATCAGCATGAATGGGACTCGATCCTTGGTGTGGTTTCGAATCTTCTTTTGCATGCGGTCGTCAGAGTCGTCAACTATGACACGAACACCCTTACTTCGCAGTTCTGAAGCAATCTCGTGCAGGTAGTCGCTGTATTCATCGGCGATTGGGATTCCAGCAACCTGAAGCGGGGCCAACCACGGTGGGAAGTGACCGGCATAGTGCTCGGTAAGCACGCCGAAGAAACGCTCGATGGAACCGAACAGGGCACGGTGGATCATAACCGGACGCTTGAGCGAACCATCCGCCGCGGCATATTCGAGGTCAAAGCGTTCAGGTAGGTTGAAGTCCAACTGAATGGTGGACATCTGCCAGGTGCGGCCAATCGCATCGCGAGCCTGGACCGAAATCTTTGGTCCGTAGAACGCCGCGCCACCTGGATCTGGAACTAATTCCAAGCCGGTCGCTTCAGCAACTCGAGAAAGGGTGCCGGTGGCACGTTCCCAAATTTCGTCCGATCCGACGAACTTAGGGTTGCCCTCTTCGCGAGTGGAGAGCTCCAGATAGAAATCGGTCAAACCGTAGTCGCGAAGCAAGCCCAGCACGAAACCGATGACAGAAGTTAGCTCCTCTTCCATGTTTTCTTGGGTCACGAAAAGGTGAGCGTCGTCTTGGGTTAGGCCTCGAACTCGAGTTAGACCATGCACAACACCGCTCTTCTCATAGCGGTAAACAGTACCGAACTCGAACATGCGAAGCGGAAGATCACGGTATGAACGCGACTGGCTCTTGTAAACAAGAATGTGGAACGGGCAGTTCATTGGCTTTAGGTAGTAGTCCTGACCCTGCTTGCGAACAATTCCGTTTTCGTCGACCTCTTCATCCAACTTCATTGGAGGGAACATGCCGTCTGCGTACCAAGCTAGGTGACCAGAGGTCTCAAACAGGTTCGACTTAGTGATGTGCGGCGAGTAAACGAAGTCGTAACCGTTTTCCTCGTGACGCTTTCGGCTGTAGTCCTCCATGACACGACGAATGATTCCGCCCTTTGGATGAAATACGGCAAGACCCGAGCCAATTTCTTCGGGGAATGAGAATAGATCCAACTCGGCACCGATACGTCGGTGATCGCGTTTTGCCGCTTCTTCTAGGCGTTCCAAATGAGCCTTCAGCTCGTCCTTGGATGGCCAGGCAGTTCCGTAAACTCGCTGCAACTGCTTATTGGCTTCGTTTCCACGCCAGTAGGCTGCGGCCGAACGCATAAGTGAGTAGGCGTTTCCAATCATGCGGGTGTTTGGTAGGTGCGGTCCACGACAAAGGTCCTTCCAAACGGTCTCACCGGTCTGCGGGTTGACGTTGTCGTAGATGGTGAGTTCACCGGCGCCAACTTCGGCAGCCCCATCGCCAACCGCGTCGGTGTTTCCCTTGAGTCCAATTAGCTCGAGCTTGTATGGTTCGTTGCTTAGCTCAACGCGAGCATCCGAGTCGTTAGTAACACGACGCACAAAGCGCTGACCGGCACGAATGATTCGGTCCATTTCTTTTTCAAGCTTGCGCAAATCTTCAGGAGTGAACGGTTCAACAACATCGAAGTCATAGTAGAAGCCGTCCTTGATCGGAGGACCAATTCCAAGCTTGGCTTCAGGATTGATGTTTTGTACTGCCTGAGCAAGAACGTGGGCAGCCGAGTGTCGAAGAATGTTCAAGCCATCAGGAGATGAAAGCTCAACGCCTTCAACCGAATCTCCGTCTGCTACGACATAGGCCAGGTCCCGAAGTTCACCATTGACACGCAGAGCAACAATGCTGCGTGATTCAAAAAGGTTGAAGCCTGTTGTGTCGGCGACAACTTCACGAGAGGTGCCGTCAACAGTAATCTTCAAATCGCTCATTTGACCATTCTAACTATTGAGCATTTAGGTGTGCCTTAGTAGTAACTAGCAATTCTTTACTGTTTAGTTGAGTAATGACCAAAAAAACCAAGAGCGCCTTTGAAGTAGAAGGCGAGATTATCGCGACCGAAGAGTTCCAAAAATCTTCGATGGCCCACAAACTTAACTGGCTTCGAGCTGGTGTGCTCGGCGCAAACGATGGAATCGTATCCACCGCTGGTCTAATCTTCGGTGTCGCTGGTGCGGGCGCAAAGCCGGATGCGATCTTTGTCGCTGGTGTGGCTGCCCTGGTTGCTGGCTCTATTTCGATGGCCGGTGGGGAGTACACCTCAGTCAGCGCTCAGAAGGATTCTGAAATAGCCGCAATCGCGAAGGAACGCAAAGAACTTAGAGACAACCCTGAAGTTGAATTGCGTGAACTTGCATGGTTTTACGAACAAAAGGGTATGAGCCCAACATTGGCTAAAGCGGTTGCCGCTGAACTGACTGAAAAGGACGCCCTGAAGGCTCATGCCGAAGCCGAACTTGGCATTTCGGATGACGAGCACGTGAGCCCAACCGCAGCAGCGATGTCTTCATTCGTTGCGTTCGCGGCTGGATCCCTACTGCCGCTTCTCACAGCAACTGCAACGCCTTGGGCTTCTCTTAGGATTCCGTTCACGGTCGTCGCAGTTATTCTCAGCCTCGGACTGACTGGCTACGTTGCCGCCCAAATCGGTGGAGCAAAACCAATGCGCGCAATTATCCGCAACGTCTTGGTTTCCCTGCTAACAATGGGCGTAACCTACGGCATCGGCATGTTGGTCGGCGGAGGCATCCAAGCCTAATCTTCACCGAGTAAACTGAACTTCGTGACCCAACAAAAAAACTACGACGTCGTATTAATTGGCGGTGGCATCATGAGTGCCACCCTAGGCACTCTCCTAAAGGAACTTTCCCCAGGTCTAAAAATCGCCCTTTTTGAGCGACTCGATCAAGTTGCTCTGGAAAGCTCGAACCCTTGGAACAACGCGGGAACCGGTCACGCAGCTCTCTGCGAGCTCAACTACATGCCAAACGCCGAAGATCCTTCCAAAGCTATTCAGATCAACGAACAGTTCCAACTATCGCGCCAGCTTTGGTCATACCTGGTTGACAAGAAGATTCTCGGCGACCCCAAAACCTTTATTCACTCCACACCTCACATGACTTACGTCAAAGGTCAAAAAGATGTCGACTACCTTGAGCGCCGCTATGAAACCCTAAAGAACCAGCCGCTCTTTGCTGGAATCGAATTCTCAAAGGACCAAAAGCAAATTGCCAAGTGGACGCCGCTTCTAATCGACGGTCGCGACAACGGCGAGGTTATCGCCGCCACCCGAATTGAATCTGGCACCGACGTTGATTTTGGTTCAATCACCACCCAGCTAATCAGCCACCTAAAGTCCGTTGGCGTTGAGATAACCACTGGCAACGAAGTTAAGAACCTCAAGAAAACTAACGACGGTTGGTTGGTGAAACACCAGACCGGTGACGTATCCGCCAAGTTTGTTTTCGTTGGAGCCGGCGGTTGGGCTTTGAAGATGCTTCAGAAGTCTGGAATCAAAGAAGCCAAGGGCTATGGAACCTTCCCTGTCTCAGGTGCTTTCCTTAGAACCACAAACCCTAAAGTTGTGGCTCAACACCAGGCAAAGGTCTACAGTCAGGCAGCAGTAGGTGCTCCCCCAATGTCGGTTCCTCACCTCGATACCCGTGTGGTTGATGGCAAAGCAAGCCTTCTGTTTGGCCCGTATGCCGGCCTGAACTTCAAGTTCCTAAAGTTCGGCTCAATCTTCGACCTACCGCTTTCGATTCGCTTCGCAAACATAATCCCTTACCTATCGGTTGCAGTCAGCAACCTTGGTTTGATCAAGTACCTAGTCACCGAAGTGACAAAAAGCAAGAAAAAGAAGTTCGAATCCCTTCAAGACTTCGTGCCAAATGCAGATCCAAAAGACTGGGAACTGATAATCGCCGGTCAACGCGCACAGGTAATCAAGAAAGACGCCAAGAAAGGCGGGGTACTTCAGTTTGGAACCGAAGTGGTCTCATCGGCGGATGGCAGCATTGCCGGCCTCCTGGGAGCCTCTCCTGGGGCATCCACTGGCGCCCACATCATGATTGAAGTTCTCAAAAAGGCCTACCCAACCGAATTCAAGACTTGGGAAAAGGAACTCAAAAAGATGATCCCGTCTTACGGTACAGATTTGAACAAGGACGCCAAGGCTGCGAAGACATCGTTGGAAGCCACCGCAAAGACACTAAAACTTCAGGCTTAAACTCAAGTGGCTTGACAAACAAGCCCCCCCCCTATTCTCAAAAGAGCAATCATCTGGGGGAGATTTGTTCCTCCGTTGCAGACGAAAGGAACAATAATGGCTCAGCCAAGACTTCGCCGTTGCATTTCTCAACAGGAGATGGAACGAGTAATTGATGACATGGCAATTCAGGGATATAAAATCAAAGCTCGCTCTGAAACTTCTGCTCTGTTGGAGAAAAAGGAATATGGTTCGATCTTGATTCATATCATCCTTTTGTTCTTCACATTTGGAATCGGAAACATTGCTTACGCACTAATTAAGGCAGCTAACAGCGAGCAAATCGCTTTGCGCGTGAACGAAGACGCTAAGTAGGGAACAAACTTAAAAAGCCCCGAGAGAAATCTCGGGGCTTTTACATTTCTGGTGGTCGCAACTGGGATCGAAATAGAAAACCCGCGACCGAGCGGGTTTTAGTCACTGGTTCGGGGGTACTTTCGTGGTCGTAACTGGGATCGAACCAGTGACCCCTTCCATGTCAAGGAAGTGCGCTACCGCTGCGCCATACGACCGGGTCTTTGTTTCTTTGAGGTGGAGACGGGATTTGAACCCGTGGTTTTACAGCTTTGCAGGCTGCTGCTTTGGGCCGCTCAGCCACTCCACCGTGTTACAGCAGCTGCTGTGAGCGGATGACGAGATTCGAACTCGCGACCCCAACCTTGGCAAGGTTGTGCTCTACCAACTGAGCCACATCCGCATGTTGCATCAAGACGCAACTTGAAAATGCTAACCCATTTGGAAGTGTTTTGCAAACACCTAGCGCTTCCAAGACCACCTTGGGTCTGCTTCTGAATAAGCAGCTTCACCGTGAACCACAAGGTCGACGCCGGCAATTTCGTCGGTGCTCTTCACTCGAAAACCGATGGTCTTTTGAATAGTCCAACCCAATGCGTAACTGACTATGAAGGCGTAAAGACCAACTACGACGACGCCAATTGCTTGCTTACCTAGTTGACTTGGATTTCCTGTCTGAAGGAGACCCACATAGTTGGCACCTACCTGGCCGACTAGACCGATAAACATAGTTCCGATAACTCCACCGACTAGGTGGATACCAACGACGTCTAGGGAGTCGTCGTAGCCGAGCAAAAATTTCCATTCGATCGCCCAACCACAGAAAGCGCCGACCACAATGCCGAGCACTAACGCCCAGACAGGGCTGAGGTAACCACAGGAAGGTGTAATTGCAACCATTCCAGCTACTGCACCTGAGGCTGCTCCCACTGCGGTTGGCTTGCCGTGAGCAAGACGTTCATAAAGCGACCAAGAAATTAGACCTCCGACACCTGCAGCCAAGGTATTAACAAAAGCAAGCGACGCTGTTCCATCGGCAGCCAATTCGCTTCCGGCATTGAAGCCAAACCAACCGAACCAGAGAATACCTGCGCCAATGAGGGTCAGCGGTACGTTGTGTGGGGCGTGCATACCCTTACGGAAGCCAAAGCGCTTGCCTAGAACTAGTGCGAGCGCCAGCGCAGACGCGCCTGACGCAATCTCAACTACGGTTCCCCCAGCAAAATCCAAAAGTCCTATGTCTTTTACCAACCAACCACCCTCGGTGATCACGCCATCCTGAACCTTGAAGTTAAAGACCCATCCGGCTGCTGGGAAATAGACCAAAGTGGCCCAAAGACCGGCGAAAATCATCCAAGAACCGAACTTGGCGCGGTCGGCTATTGCGCCGGAGATGAGCGCTACTGTGATGATTGCAAAGGTGCCCTGGAAGCCAGCGAATGCTAGATCCACGCCGTCGCCCATGTTGTGAACAGCAACCAACTGCCCGAGACCGATTTGGTCAAAGCTAATTCCGATGACACCAGGAATACCGTGGAATGAAGCATCGACTGGACGAGCAAAAGCGATTGCATAGCCGTAGAGCATCCACAGCATTCCAATGAGCCCGATCGAACCAAAGCTCATCATCATCATGGAAACAACCGACGATGCCCGAACCAATCCCCCATAGAAAAAAGCCAAACCCGGTGTCATAAACAACACCAAAGCTCCACAAAAAATCAGGAACATGGTTGTATCGCTCATCTGGTTCTCTCCCTACTCACGCCAAAAGGAGGGGTCCGTTTAGACCCCTCCGATTGGAGTGAAACTATTTAGATTTTAGCCGCGGTCAGCTCCGAAGGCGTAAGCCTCTTCACCGTGAACAACGGTGTCGATGCCTGCGATTTCGTCTTCAGCCTTGACTCGGAATCCAATCGTCTTCTCGATTGCGAATCCGATAATCAGCGACAGGGTGAAGCTGTAGAAGAGTACCGAGAATGCACCGATTGCCTGAGCGGCTAGCTGGTGCCAAGAACCGGTCTGAAGTAGACCAACTCCAGTGCCAACGAATCCGATGAACAACGTTCCAACAATTCCGCCAACAAGGTGAATACCTACAACATCTAGTGAGTCATCGAAGCCGAACTTGAACTTTAGGTCGACTGCAAGTGCACAGAGGATACCGGCTAGAACACCTAGAACCATTGCCCAAAGCGGCGTTAGCGACGCACATGCTGGTGTGATAGCTACTAGACCAGCGACAGCACCCGATGCGGCACCAATTGACGTTGCTTTTCCGTGCTTTAGCTTTTCGATCAAGATCCAGCCCATCATGGCTGCGGCTGGTGCGGCCATGGTGTTGATGAATGCCAGTGAAGCTACGCCATCGGCCGCTACTTCCGACCCGGCATTGAAACCAAACCAGCCGAACCAAAGAAGTGCTGTACCGAGAAGGGTTAGTGGAACGTTGTGTGGCTGCATGATGCCCTTGCTAAAGCCAAAACGCTTTCCAAGAACAATGGCCAATGCAAGGCCAGCAGCACCGGCGTTGATGTGAACCGCGGTTCCACCAGCGAAGTCAATAGCGCCGATTGTGTTCACAATCCAACCACCGTCAACGACCTTCAGGTCCTTGTCGAGTGTGAAGTTGAACACCCAGTTAGCAACTGGGAAATAAACGAGAGTTGCCCAGATACCTGCGAAAACCATCCATGCGCCAAACTTGGCACGGTCTGCGATAGCACCCGAGATCAGAGCGACGGTAATGATGGCGAAGGTGGCCTGGAAGGCAACGAAAGCCAAAGTTGGGAAGTTTCCGGTTGGTGCGAGAGCATCTTCAACCTGTGCGCCCAGCCCAATGAAGCTGGTGTCGATACCAAACACTCCATCAATGCCATAGAAGGTTTTTGAGCCGCCATTAGCAAACGCGATTGCGTAACCGTAAAGCACCCAAAGGACTCCAATGAGTCCTAGCGATCCGAAGCTGAGCATCATCATGCTTACAACCGACTTGGCCTTCACCATGCCGCCGTAGAAGAATGCCAGTCCAGGTGTCATAAGTAGTACCAATGCGGCACTGATCAGCACGAATGCTGTATTTCCCTGATCCATTTGTTTACCTCTCTCCTTGAAAACAAACACGCATCATTGAGTGCATGTTTTTAGTAAACCGAAGAAAGATTTCGGGATATGGTTCAGATGTGTTTCGTGTTTGTAAACAGTTTTAAGAACTTAGAGCGCCCAGGCGAGACACCGCTCGAAGATATTTCTTTCGATATCCGCCATCCAAGAAGTGCGGTGGGAAAATTTCGGTGAGTGGGACACCCGTCCCGCGGATCTTGATTTGTAGTTCATAGGCGCGGTCAACCAAGCTCACAAAACGAAGAGCGTCGTTCTGGTCGTTGAGCAAATTCACGTTTGTGATCGCCAGCTGCTTATCACCTGCCAGCAGTTTTCCATACAGAGCCGGGTGAACCATTCCCAATTTCTTGAGGAGGGTTGAAAAATCTGCCGTCGCAGTTTCTGGTGTTACCCAATTCTGCAGTTCCGAGAGCGAATAGCTGACCCCATTGGCATTAACCGGACGGTGACGGTAGTCCTCGCCGTCGACGCGCAACATTAGGAATTGCTTTCCAATTCCTAAAATCTCACGCTGGAAATCGGCTGCGGCAAATCGCCCCTCTCCCAATGCGTTTGGAGGAGTGTTTGAGGTAGCAGCGAATTTCGAACCCTTTTCTGACAACTCATTTAGAAGGCGAGACATGATCATGGTGTTTCCTGGGTCGTCCAGTTCAAACTCATCAATGGCAATGAACTCAAACTGACTTAGTGTTTCCAACGCCTTGGCAAAACCCAAGGCACCGACCAGGCTTGTGAAAGCCATAAAGCTACCGAATAGTTTTGAACCACTGAAAGAGTGATACATAGCCGCCAGCAGGTGGGTCTTGCCAACACCAAAGCCGCCATCCAGATAAAGACCTGGAGCCCCAATTTTCGATTTCTTGGCGAATAGCCCCCGTTTGGTTCCGCCAACGAACTCGGACGCCTTATCGCGAGCTTCCGCTTGTGATGGAAAGTTCACATCAGGTCGGTAATTTTCAAAACTTGACGTCTCAAACTCGCGTGGCGGAAATAATTCGCCGATAAGTTCTGCCGGAACAATTTCTGGCATACGGGCGCAAATGTCGCTTCCGTTGCGAAGTTCTGTGACCAATTATGTCCGCGCCATTTCGAATAGTGTCTGAATGAATTAACCTAGTAGTGGGCTTGTTTTAGCCTAACTAACAGAAAGCAACAAATGACTGTTCCACTGGACACAAACGACAAATTCTCGTCATACGCGCACCCAGAAGTATTAGTTTCCACCGAATGGCTGGAAGCTCACCTGGGAACTCCGGGGCTTGTTGTTGTGGAATCTGATGAGGATGTCTTGCTTTATGACGTTAGCCACATTCCCGGAGCTGTAAAGATTGACTGGCACACCGACCTAAATCAAGCAGTCATTCGCGACTACCTCGACGGACCAGCATTTGCCGAGCTAGCCAGCCGCTCTGGAATCGAACGCGATTCAACGGTAATAATTTACGGCGATGCTAGTAACTGGTGGGCGTCTTACGCACTCTGGGTTTTCAAACTATTCGGTCACGAAGATGTTCGCTTGCTTGATGGCGGGCGTGAGAAATGGATTGCAGAAGGTCGACCAGTAACGAAGGACGCCTCCGAAATTAAATCAACCGACTACCCAGTCATTGAGCGTGACGATGTAACCGATCGTGCATTCCGCGACCAGGTTCTGGCTCACATTGGCAAGCCAATGGTCGATGTTCGCTCTCCTCAGGAGTACAACGGTGAACGAACCCACATGCCTAATTACCCTCAAGAAGGTGCTCTTCGCGCCGGACACATCCCTGGTGCTCAGTCTGTGCCATGGGCGCGCGCTGCCAATGAAGACAAAACTTTCAAGTCACGCGAAGAGCTTGAGGCAATCTATCTTGGCGAAAAAGGCCTAAAGGTCGACGACGATGTTGTTGCCTACTGCCGTATCGGTGAGCGCTCGAGTCATACCTGGTTCGTTCTGAAGTATTTGCTTGGCTTCTCACGGGTCCGTAACTACGACGGTTCGTGGACCGAATGGGGCAGTCTAGTTGGTGCACCTATCGTGCTTGGTGATGAACCAGGCGTATTCTCGAAGTAATGACTTCCATCGACCAAAAACTCACCGAATTGGGTGCTGAATTTGGCGAACTCGGCGTGAAGGACCGATTGACTCTCCTTCTCGAAATTGCCGGCGAACT
>CANGEU010000026.1 GCA_947452985.1 Micrococcales bacterium | reverse complement strand
GCTCTCTTTAACTGGGCTTACGCTCGTCACACCGGCGGTAAGTTTGTTTTCCGCATCGAAGACACCGACGCCGAGCGCGACAGCGAAGAATCTTTCGACATGATCCTGGACGCCCTCAGCTGGTTGGGTTTGAACTGGGACGAAGGCGTGAAGGTTGGTGGCCCGAACGAGCCTTACCGTCAGTCTGAGCGCGGTCACATCTACCAAGAGGTCATCGAGAAGCTAAAGGCTTCGGGCCACATCTATGAGTCGTGGATGAACGCTGAAGAGATCGATGCTCGTAACGAAGCTGAAGGTCGTCCAAAGCAGCAGGGTTACGGCAACTGGGAGCGCGACGAGGCTACTCGTGAGCAGTACCGCAAGAATGATGTTGCTCCAGCACTTCGCCTTCGTGTTCCAGATGTTGACATCAAGTTCGACGACCTAGTTCGTGGCGAGATTGTTTTCCCAGCCGGTTCTTTCCCAGACTTTGTTGTAGTTCGCCCAAACGGTCAGCCGCTTTACACGCTGGTGAACCCGGTTGATGATGCTCTGATGGGAATTACACACGTGCTTCGTGGGGAAGACTTACTTTCTTCCACCCCTCGCCAGATCGCTCTTTACAACGCGATGGTTGAAGCCGGAATTACAACTTTCATTCCTCGCTTTGGCCACCTGCCTTACGTAATGGGTGAGGGCACTAAAAAGCTTTCGAAGCGTGACCCTGAGGCAAACCTTTTCCACCACCGCGACCGCGGCTTCATTCCAGAGGGTCTGCTCAACTATCTTTCGCTACTCGGTTGGGGTCTATCTGCCGACCAAGACGTATTCACCATGGACGAACTTGTTGCGGCATTCGATGTTGAGAACGTGAACCCGAACCCAGCCCGCTTCGACCAGAAGAAGGCCGATGCAATCAACGCGGCTCACATTCGTTTGCTTGCTCCTGCAGACTTCAAGTCGCGAGTGATTCCGTACCTGCAGTCCGCTGGTGTTCTTGGTGCCTCGGTTTCGGACGCCGATCACGCAGTGCTAGATGCTGCTTGCCCGCTAATTCAGGAGCGCATCACCGTGCTTTCAGAGGCAGCTGGAATGCTCGGCTTCCTATTCACCGACGAGATCGTGGTTCAGGATGACGCCAAGGCCGGTTTGCCGGCCAATGCCAAGGAAATTCTTGACGCTGCGGTTGCTGCACTTGATGCTCTAGGCACTTGGGAGACTGCGGCTATTCAAGAGCTCTTGAATCACACGCTTATCGAAACCATGGGTTTGAAGCCTCGCGATGCCTTTGGTCCGCTTCGAACCGGCATCTCTGGTCGCCGTATTTCACCGCCGCTTTTTGAGTCGATGGAGATTTTAGGCAAGGACCGAACGCTTGCCCGTCTTCGGGTGTTTGCAGGTAACCTCTAAACGCCTGTAATATAAAGCGGTTACCCACTTTGGGATATGGTGTAATTGGCAACACGAAGGTTTCTGGTTCCTTTGTTCTAGGTTCGAGTCCTGGTATCCCAGCAATAAAAAACAGTCGAGAAATCGGCTGTTTTTTGCTTTAACCTGAAGTCATGGAAACTGTCGAAGAATACTTGGCTGCTCAACCTGCCAGCAATCGCATAGCTTTAGAGCGAGTTCGAAAGATTGTATTGGAGGCCCTGCCAGGCAGCGAAGACGCCTATTCCTACGCCATCATCGGCTTTAGGTTTCAGAAGAAGTTTGTAATTTACATTTCCGGTTGGAAAGACCACTTGAGCTTTCACGGCTTTAGCGTTTCGCTTGGAAACGAGCTAGTTGCGAGGTACCCGGAGTATCTGAAGCTCAAAGGTCGCACGTTGCATTTTCAGCCAACTCCGGAAATTCCGGAAAGTATGGTCAAAGAGTTGGTTTTGGCGCGCGTTGCTGAGTTGCAGATCATGCTGTGAATCAGTACACTTGGGCAGACTAAGTACCAAAAGTAAACAAATGGGGGAAAAATGAGAAAAACTTTAGCTATTGCTTTAGTCGCAGGTATTGCTCTAAGTGTGGGCATCGGTGGGGCTTCGGCCGAAGGCATGCGCAGCACTTACCTTAGAGGTTGGCATGGGGTTCAAGCTTTTGCAGCGCAACCGGCAACCGTTTCAAAAACATGGGCTGACAGTAATTCAGATAACGATTCTACGAATGTTTATCTTTCTAACGTGACTGCAAATCTACCTGGAACTGGTTACACGTATGTAAGTCCAAGGCAACAGTTGCAGATGCAGAAAAGCACTCTTTTTGGGTGGATTAGCCTCGGTAATACCACTACAAATACTGGCGTTGTTCATTCTTGGGGTGATCTTGGAACGGGAACCTTCCGCTTTCAGTGGAATGGCGCAACGGTGAACGATGGCACACCAGCTTATAGTTGCTTCGCCGAATGTGCATACGTTTTTGATGCGACTTCCGTGCTGATTTACTGGTAAAACTTTGATCATTCCGAAATCCATAAGACATATTGGTTTATGGAGTGGGCTTATTTTCGTAACGTTAGCTTCATGGTCGGGGAGTGCTTCGTCCATGGGTGATGCAAAAATTGTCAGTTTAGATGTCCTGGCCTACAAGGCAAATTTTGGGATAACTGCATTTTTAGGTCTTCTGGCGTTGCCGTTTGTTTATCACGCTCACGCGCTAAAAAAATTCCGTGCCTCAGTAATTAAGCCGATGAAGCACTGGTGGTTATCCACTACATGGTTATGGATTTATGCTTGCCTGGCACTATCAGTGACATATTTTGTTATCTTCATTTCGTTGATGAATTCGACTAACTTTGTCTACGGTTCATTTAGTTTTCTACCGATTTTGTGGCTATTTTTGGTGGCGGGGACCCTGATTTTATTCAGTTCTATTTCTAGCTACTATTTGCCACTATGGCTAGCGGGGTCGGTAACTCTTACAATGCCCTTCTTCCTGACTTTGTGGGCAGTTCAGAATCAAGCTGGAAATATTTTTTGGGCCAATTTGCTCCTGGACTACATGCTCACTCCGGGTTTTTCGGTGAGTCATGAAGTTAATTGGATCTCGGTCATCAATTCAATCTTGCTTTGGATCGGGGCTTTGAGTTTGGCAATGGTTTTTCTAAAGGTAGAAAAATTCACATGGATCACTTCAATTTTCTTGATTGTTTCTACTTTTGGTTTTAGTTTTGGGCTGCTCGGATTATCTCAGCCAGCTCAAATAGCTCGAGATTCGAAAGACTCAATTTGCTTAGGCACTTCGCCCGAAATTTGTATTTGGCCAGAAATCGATTCAGTGTTTCCAGAACAGAGAAATTTGATTTCAACGATGGTTAATAAAATGAAAGACCTGCAATTCAAAGAATTTCGCGCGGTCTCCGTTTCTACAGCGGTCGCCAAGAAAGACTCTCTAATTCTTCCCGACCAATACACGCAAGATAAAACGCCTTTGGCAAAAACCATAGCGACTTCAGTCATCAAGATTGAGTGCCCGTTGGCAGTTGATCCAAGTGGAAGAATCGTTACTTCCATGCAGGCACAAATTGCCCTTGCGATTTTATTAGGTGCCGATCCAGTCTTGGTGGCTCCTGGGGTGCAAATTGAAACCGCTCCGACGCCCACTTCTCCTGGGACTTCAAAAACCCTGGGTGGAATGGATTCATTGAGATACTTTGGGCTTGAGAACGCTACAAAAGTGCAAAACCTATTCAACCGATGGTCGCAACAGGAAACCGGAGCTTGCAGATAGCATGAATCAACCATTTACGGGCATCAAAATGACCGATGTTGAATTTAAGTATTCAAATAAATCGACTTTATTCAGCGGGTTTGATTTGGAAGTCAAAGACGGAGCTGCCGTGCTGCTCGGGCCAAACGGAGCTGGCAAATCGACGCTATTTTCACTAATTCTTGGAATCAAAAAGCCAAGCCGAGGAAAAGTTTCAACGATTTTGAATGATCGCCTCGTTGACTCGAGTCCTGAGCCGAATCTGGTGGGATTCCTGCCGCAACGTGATATCCAAATCCCAAGTATGACCGTTTTGGAGTGCTGTGTTTATGCGGCTTGGCTGAAAGGTAATCCTCGTCGAACTTGCAAGGCACTTGCCTTGCAAGCGCTTGAAAGAGTTGGCTTAACCGAGCTGCTCAGTTTCAAATCACATAAGATTTCCGGAGGACAGGCCCGTAGATTAGGTCTCGCAATGGCCTTGGTCGGTGCGCCTAAATTCCTCATCTTGGATGAACCCTCTTCAAGCTTGGATCCGGAAAATCGCTTCATCTTAAACGAACTAATCCGTGAAATTTCAAAGGACACTTTGATCTTGGCGTCAACCCATATGGTCGAAGAAATTTCTGAAACATACGACCGTGTTTTAGTTCTAAATAATGGCCGGCTAGTTCATGATGGGTTGACTTCAGATTTCACATCCGAAGGAAGTGCTCTAAAGAAATATGTTTCTCTGATCCACGAAAACAATAGTGTTTTTTAAGGCAAGGAGCCTCCAGTGGCTTTACATCATCGAGTTATTTGCAATTTTTCTAAATTTTCTAGTGGGTCACGAAGTAGTCGTGTTGCCTTACCTCCCATTAGGTTCGGGGGTGCACAAAATTGAGTGTTCAGTTTTCCTAGCAACAATCCCTGTACTAGCTCTGGGCGTCACAGCCAGATGGGAGTTTCTTTCTATTGAGATATTGAGTTCAAAGGTTCGCACACTGAAGCTGAATCTCGCGATACAGATTATTCAGGGATTTTTGGTTTTTGGCCTAATTGCAACATTTGGGCCAACTTTCGGCAATCGCTTTTTCGGCTCTTATTGCCTAATGTTTTCAGCGCTGATGTTGGCATTGCTTTTAAGGTTGAAGACTAACTTTTGGATTTATCCTTTGGTGGTATTGATGGTCGCGATCACCATCCCGGGAAGAGTATATAAGTTGTTAGGCCTGAACTTTTTAGGTCAAATTGTTTCGGCTCGAGGCAATGTTGATTTTCCTTTAGTCCTAGCTTTTTCCGGGCTCTTTTTGTGGCTGCTTGTAGTGAGCAGAAGACCGGTTTCTTCGATTTAGCCGATAGTTAAAAAGTCACCCGGTTGCAGATAAACATAGCGACCATCATGTTCTTCAACAACCTGCTTGATGCGTCCATTGTTTAGTTGGCTGCCCTGTTCGCTGAGGTGAATGTTGTGAGTGGGGAAGCAGTTATCTGGTTTCACTTCGGCGATGTAATCCATGACGTCGCCGATCTTTAGCCAAGGTGCGCTGGCTGGGCAGGCTAGGTATTTAACCTTGCGATCTGGGGTTACGTAGTTATCACCTGGATAGAACAAGGTGTCGTTAATCATGACACCGCAGTTTTGGATTAGCGGAATACTTCGGTGGATTTCGATGTGCATTGAGCCGAAGAATTCGGCGGTGAATGGGCCGACCTCGTAAAAGTCGCCATGGTGAACGGCTGTTGCTTTTCTTGGCGACAAGCGCGCAACTACTTCCTGGGTTCCGAGGATGAGTGTTTCTGGGTTGTCTTTTAGGATGCGGTCGATCTGGTCTTCGTGGACGTGGTCGTCGTGGTTGTGGGTGATCACAATGGCAACAACGTCTCGGTAACCGTCCATCGGACGCGTGTAAAAACCTGGGTCAAGAATGAGAGTCTTGCCCTCTTTTTCCAGAACGAGTGTCGCGTGCTCAAGTTTGGTTACCTTCATAGATTCCATCTTGCCAACCCTGCGTAGACTTTTGCATAGTTATGAAAAAGTCAGAACGTCCTTGGGTAGCGGCATTTGCGGTGTCGCTTTTGCCTTTGGCGTTCTTGAGCGCAGCGTTCTTCGGCTTCGAAGTCCCCGATGAAGATGTATTCCTCTATACAAGTCTTGCGGTCGGATTAGTCTGTTCGCTCCCTATTTGGGGTGCTGCCATCAAGCGGGCCAGCTTCGGGAAACACCGCCAGGACTGGCTTTCGCTTTCGGCAATTTTCATCGCCTATGGCTACGCACTCGTCCTTCAAGATGTGAAATTTTATTGGCAGCCGCTGGCCTTGACCTCAGTTTTGCTACTCGGCGGGTGGATACAGCACCGACAGGTTACCAAGGTTTACAGCTCGGTTCGCAAGTTCTCCAACTTGCTTCCAACAAAAGCGTCCGTCATCGACGGTCGCGAAATAGAGCATGTTGACGTGAGTGAATTGGAGATTGGTCAGGTAATTCTTGTTCGACCAGGCTCGCCAATTCCTGCCGATGGTTATGTAATTCAGGGTGAGTCACTGGTTTCGCAAACATCGATTACAGGCGAAGTCGATGCAGTAGCCAAAGTGCCTGGTGACTGGGTTTTAGCAGGCAGTGAGAATGTTGCCGGCCGGGGTTCACAGCACGGTCCGTTGACAATTCGCGTAAGCGCGGTCGGGGGAGACTTACTGGTTCATGAGTTGGAAGCCTCGGTTGATCTCACCAATTCGGCTTCGGCAAAGTACACGCGTTTCGGTTTGGTCGGTGCAAACTTCCTAACGTTGCTTGCAATCGCAGGTTCCGTGGTCATGGGCGGATTCGTCCTGGTGATGGGTGAAAGCCCAGTAACTGGGTTTGGCCTGGTGCTCGGTTTCTTAGTAGCCGCCCAAGTCGCTCTCGTAGCACTTGCTGCGCCACTGGCTTCGACAGCAAGTTCAATCAAAGCCGCCAATCTAGGTGTGCTCATTCGCAATCGCCAAGACTTCGAACTGCTTACCAAGGTGAATCACGTTGTCTTCAACAAGACCGGCATACTCACGCGTGGTTACAGCGCGGTTGGGGCCATTCACCTAGCCCGTAATACTTCAATCGGAAGTGAAGATGAACTTCTCGCGCTAGCTGCGGCGGTAGAGATGGGTACTAGTCACGAACTGGGTCACCTTCTTATTCAAGAAGCAGTCAAGCGCGGATTGGAATTGCCTCGCGTTACCGACATTGCACCAATTCCTGGTCTCGGTGTCTCTGCCAGCTTCGATGGCTCGCTAGTTCAGGTTGGAAATGCGGGCATGGTTAACGTGTCCGGTATCAATATGAATCCGTACGACCTCTTCCGAGTGTCAAGTGCCTACCAAGAAGGTTCGAGTGTGGTGTTTGTGAGCATCGACGAACTGCTGGTTGGCTATTTTGAATTCCCCGATGAGCTTCGAGCAAACTCACAACAGGCGATCATTGAACTAAGTGGCAAGTTGGCGATTACTGTCCTCTCGGGCGACGCCACTGGCGTAGTTGAAAAGGTAACCAAGTCGCTTGGTCTTGAAGAGTTTGCGGCGGAAGTCCTTTCCACACGAAAAGCCGACTGGATTAAAGAACGCAGAGCTTCGGGTTCTCGAATCCTTCTGGTGGCCGACGGGCATTATGACTCGGCTTCACTGTCTGAAGCAGATGTAGCACTAGCGTTTGGTGCCGGCCACGATGTACATCTCAGTTCTGCAAACCTGGTACAGATTTCACAGGATCCTTGGACCGTGTCAAGGCTTGTAACGCTTGCCAAAAAAACTCAGGCCAGAAGTTTGCGGAACATCATTTTCGGATTGTTTATCTCCCTCGGTTTGATGGCTGCCGGTGTCTTTGGTTTGATGGCACCGATTTTGGCTTTGGCCGGCGTTGTCACGTCGTGGGCTTTCAATTCGTCCATAGTTCGGCTCGTGAAGTGAGTAAGTTCGGTCTGATCCTGAACCCCACCTCAGGTAAGGGCAAGGGCGCAATTCTCGGCCCAGAGTTCGCTGCTGAGCTCTCAAGGCTTGGTGTGGAACTTTTAGACCTTACTGGCGCTAACTACGACGAGGCCATGGAAAATGGCCGCCGTGCGATTGCCGAGGGCGCAATTGACGCTCTGGCTGTTGCTGGTGGCGACGGCATGATGCACCTCGGCATCAACCTTTGCGCGGGCACCCATGTACCACTCGCTCTAATGCCATGCGGTACCGGTAACGATGCGGCTATGGCTCTCGGTATTCCGATTGGCAAGCCGGTCGAAGCAGCCCGACTTGCGGTTGAAATGTTGAAGACGCCTAGCGTGGTGGACCTGGGTCTTGGGGTTACTGCTAACCGGCGCTTTTACTTCTTCAATTCGGCATCTGCTGGGTTTGACGCAATCGTCAATCGTCGCGCGAATCGTTGGAAGTATCCAAAAGGTCCGTCGCGCTACACGCTGGCAATGCTCTACGAATTGATGTCATTCGATTCAATCAAGTACCGAGCCAAGATTGATGGCAAGTCGCGGGAACTCGATGGAATGCTCTGCGCTGTGGCAAATGGCCCTAGTTATGGCGGTGGCATGCTGGTTGCGCCAGAGGCGTCGGTGGTTGATGGCCTGCTGGATCTCTTCATCGTGCATAAGATTTCCAAGGCGGAGCTCATCAAAGTTTTTCCAAAGGTCTTTAGCGGCGAGCACGTTTCGCATCCTGCGGTTGAAATCATCCGCTGCGAAGATGTCACACTTCTGAGCGAAGGCATCCCGGTTTATGCCGATGGTGAACCGGTCGGCATGCTACCGATGACCGTTTCAATCGCACCAAAGTCGCTAAAAGTATTAGCGAACCCAACCCACTCTGTGGCATAATCGTAAGGTTCACCTAAACGGCCCCATCGTTTAGCGGCCTAGGACACCGCCCTCTCACGGCGGCAGCGCGGGTTCAAATCCCGCTGGGGTCACCATTCTCCTCTTCGACGCAATAGCTCGGAGGGGAGTTTGATTTTAAGGACCGAAACCAAATTGAAATAAAGAATTAACCTTCAATTTTGGCGTGGTGGCAAGTTACGCATTGTTACGGCAATAGGCTTTAGATACCAGCGGACGACAACGGGTGTCGACCGCATATCAGGAGGAATAAAAGTGAACAAGATTTCACGCAACACCTTCAAGGGTCTAGCACTGGCAGCAGTTGCCACCCTTGCTCTAACCGGCTGTGCACCAGCCAAGGTTGTACCATCACTTGACTACAAGGCTTGCGCCGTATCTGACGAAGGTAGCTGGAACGACAAGTCGTTCAACGAGTCAGTAATGGACGGACTAAAGAAGTCGAAGGCTGAACTAGGCGTAAAGATGGCCGATGCAGAGTCGAACTCTTCAGAAGACTTCAAGCCAAACCTTCAGGCAATGGTTGACGCCAAGTGTGACGTTATCTTCGCTGTTGGCTTCAACCTAGTTGCTCCAGTAAACGAGGCAGCTAAGGCAAACCCAACCATGAACTTCGTCACCATTGACGGATGGTCAGAGGGTAACACCAACCTAAAGGCTGTTAACTACGCAATGTCTGAGTCGAGCTACCTAGCTGGCTACCTTGCAGCTTCTTACTCGAAGACTCACGTTATCGGTACCTACGGTGGCGTAAACATTCCTGCTGTTACCGCATTCATGGACGGTTACTACTACGGTGCTAAGGCATTCGAGAAGGCTTCAGGAACCGCAACCAAGGTTCTAGGTTGGGACCCAGCCAAGAAGTCTGGTGACTTCATGGGTGACTTCACCCCTAACTCGGGTGTATCGAAGACCATCGCTGCTAACCAGGTAAAGGGTGGCGCTGACGTGCTATTCCCAGTTGCTGGCGACCAGTTCGGTGCAGCTTCGGAAGCTATCAAGGAAGCCGGTGTTGACGGCGTCATGATCGGTGTCGACAAGGACATCGCGAAGACCTCGCCACAGTACGCAGACATGGTTCTAACTTCTGTTGAGAAGCGCATGACCAACGCTGTTTACGACATCATCAAGGCTGCTGCTGTAGACAAGACTGCTTACGCAGACTACCTAGGCAACCTAAAGAACGGTGGAACCGCACTTTCTGGCTTTGGTGCTTTCGACAGCAAGGTCTCTGCTGAGACCAAAGCTGCTCTAAAGACCCTAGAAGCTGGAATCATCGACGGTTCGATCAACCCACTTCAGTAAGCTGTAATCGAAAGCCGCCGAGATAGAAATATCTCGGCGGCTTTCGCAGTTCTGGGGTCGTTCTTTCCGCTAGATTTAGGGGATAAAGGAGTTTTAGGCGATGAAGCTTGAATTACGTGGCATAACCAAACGATTCGGTTCTTTGGTGGCCAACGACAACATCAATTTGGTGGTTGAGTCTGGCGAGATTAGAAGCTTGCTCGGCGAGAATGGCGCTGGCAAATCAACTCTCATGAATGTGCTCTACGGCTTGTATCAGGCCGATGGTGGCGAGATCCTTCTAGACGGAAAAGTCCAGGAGTTCAAGGGCCCTGGCGACGCCATGGCCGCCGGCATTGGTATGGTTCACCAGCACTTCATGCTCATTCCAGTTTTCACAGTTGCTGAAAATGTTGTTCTAGGTAATGAACCGGTAAATGCCATTGGTGGCCTTGACCTAGTCACTGCGCGCCAGCGTGTGAAGGAAATCTCCGACCGCTTCGGTTTCGATGTCGACCCAGACGCACTGGTGGAGGACCTGCCGGTTGGTATTCAACAACGTGTCGAAATTATTAAGGCGCTTACTCGTAACGCCAAGGTTTTGGTACTCGATGAGCCAACCGCTGTATTGACCCCTCAGGAAACCGACGAGCTCATGCAAATCATGCGCGAATTAGCTAAGTCTGGTACTTCAATCATTTTCATCACTCACAAACTTCGTGAGGTTCAGGCGGTTGCCGACAAGATCACCGTGATTCGCCAGGGCAAGGTTGTTGGGGAAGCCAACCCTAAGGCTTCAGCATCGGAACTGGCGTCGCTGATGGTTGGTCGCGAGGTTGACCTTCAAGTTGATAAGGCTGCCACCAAACCTGGAGAAGTTATTTTGTCGGTTGACAACGTTTCGGTTCTCGACGACCGAGACCAGCGCGCCGTCGACAACGTGTCTTTCGACGTTCGTGCCGGAGAAATTCTTGCAATCGCCGGTGTTCAGGGTAACGGCCAAACTGAGCTTTCCGAAGCTCTGCTCGGGCTTCGCCACACGATTAAGGGTGGTGGCGAAATTCGATTGGCTGGCCAGAGCCTAAATCACCTTTCGGTGCGCAAGCACCTTGAGGCGGGTATTGGCTATGTTCCAGAGGATCGAAAGAAAGACGGACTCGTCAGCGAATTCTCTATCTCGGAGAACTTTATGTTGAACGGTTCGTTTGCCGCACCGTTTGCCAAGGGCATCAACATTGACTTTGCGGCCCGCGACAAAATCTCGGCAAAACTCATCGAAGAATTCGATGTTCGAACACAGTCTGCTAACACCCCGGCCGGAAAACTTTCTGGCGGAAACCAGCAAAAGGTTGTTGTTGCTCGCGAGCTAAGCCGCGACGTAAAGCTCCTGATCGCTTCGCAGCCAACCCGTGGTGTTGATGTTGGCTCGATCGAGTTCATCCACGAGCGAATCGTTGCCGAACGCGATTCGGGGCGAGCAGTAATTTTGATTTCCACGGAACTCGACGAGGTTTTGGCATTGGCCGACCGAATCGCGGTTATGTATCGCGGTCGCATCGTTGGAATCGTCGATGCAAAGACGTCGCGTGAAACTCTCGGCAAGATGATGGCAGGTGTTGCAGCATGAGCGACGATAACAAACTACTAAAAGAAATCATGTCGGGTTCACCGGCACGAATTACGCTTTCGGTTCTGCTCGGTTTCGTCATCGGCTCGATCTTCATGGCGGTCTTCAACGAGAACGTTGTAGCCACCTATGAGACTTTCTTCTCAAGCCCTGGTCTAACTTTCCAAACTGCCGGTCAAACCATCGTCGACGGCTACGTGGCGCTCTTCAATGGTTCGATCATCAACCTAAATGCCGATAATCCGGTCAGCATGTTCCGCCCAATCACCGAAACCCTTCGTTTGGCCGCTCCGCTAATCATGGCCGGCCTTGGTGTTGCACTTGGTTTCCGCGTTGGGCTTTTCAACGTTGGTGGAACCGGTCAGCTGATTATGGGTCTACTCGGCGCAACTTGGATTTCGACTCGTTTCGACCTACCTTGGGGTCTGCACATGATCCTGGCTCTGGTTGTTGCAATCATTTTTGCTGCCGCTACCGGAGGACTGGTTGGTTTTCTGAAAGCCAGAACCGGTGCTCACGAAGTTATCGTGACTATCATGCTCAACTACATTGCCATTGACCTATTCACCTTCTTCCTTCGCACTCCAAGTCTTTTACTTGAGCACGGTGGCGGTGGAAACCCGAAGTCGGATGCACCGGCACTAACCGCGCAGTTTCCGAGGCTTTTGGGCGATTCATTTGGTTTGAACATCGGCATTATCTTGGCGCTAATCGCTGCAGTGGTTTACTGGTGGCTCATGGAGCGTTCAACCATTGGGTACCGTTTCCGCATGGTTGGGCACAACTCAAACGCTGCCCGTGCCGCTGGTATTAGCGTTGAGCGCACCTATGTTTGGGCAATGGCTGCCTCGGCGGCATTCATCGGTTTGGCGGCCGCCAACCAAGGCCTTAGCGCCACCAGTGGTCTCACCGCGAGCATTCACGCGAACATTGGTTTCGACGCCATTACCGTTGCGTTGCTCGGTGGATCACGCGCCCGCGGTGTTGTTATTGCCGGTTTGGTTTTTGGTGCCTTCAAGGCTGGTTCACCAAGCATGCAAATTTTGGGAGTTTCCCCAGAAGTGCTCGGCATCATCCAGGCGCTAATCGTGTTGTTCATTGCGGCACCACCGCTGATTCGTGCAATTTTCAAACTTCCTAAAGCAGAGGTGCAGTAATGAGCAAGGTAGAAGTTACTCCTGGCATGTTCTCCCAGGCCGAAGTAAAACCTAGTTGGAAAACTCCAATCGTTTTAGCGGCGTTCGCGTTGCTAGTGCTTTTTGCTTTTGGGATCTTCGGTAAACCTGGGGATGTAACTTACAACCTGAGCAACAAGGGCGATATTTTTTCGGTTCCAGACGTGGTAGTGGCTTCGACTTTCGCCAACATTTTGTTCGGTTCGTTGATGTTGGCGATTGCTGGCGTCTCGGTTTTCTTGAACGTGCAAGCTAAGCGCACCCCGGTTTGGCTTACCCTAATTGCCGGTCTCATTGGTGCGACAGCTCTGCTCGGTTGGTTGGCTGCCGGCAACACCGTTCCGGTTTCGTTCATCCTCGGTTCGGCAATCGTCCTTGCGGTACCAATCATCCTGGGTGCTCTTGGTGGTCTAATGTCGGAGCGCGTGGGTGTGGTGAACATCGCAATCGAAGGTCAGCTACTCACAGGCGCTTTCATGGCTGCCGTAGTTGGTACCGTCACCCACAACCTTTGGTTCGGACTAATTGCGGCCATGGTGGCGTCGGCAATTTTGTCAATGGCCTTGGCATCGCTTGCCATCAAGTACCTGGTAGACCAGATCATCATTGGTGTTCTAATCAACGTTTTGGTGATTGGTATGACTAACTTCCTCTACTCACAGTGGCTAGCAAGTTCTGGCGAAGAGGCAAACTTCCCAGGCACTTTTGACATCATAAAGATTCCTTACCTAAGCGCTCTGCCAATCATTGGGCCGGCACTTTTCGAGGCTCGCATTACCGTCTACCTAACCTTCATCTTGGTTCCACTGGTTTGGTTTGTGCTATTCCGCACCAAGCTTGGTCTTCGTGCACGCGCCGTTGGCGAACACCCAACCGCCGCCGACACCGTAGGCATCAACGTTGGCCGCACTCGCTTCTGGTGGGTAACCACCGGTGGTGCAATCGCTGGTCTAGGCGGCGCTGCGCTAACTATTGGAAACGTTGGTGCGTTCGGTCGCGAAATGTCTGGTGGCCTCGGCTTCATCGCGCTGGCGGTAGTGATCCTCGGTCGTTGGCAGCCGTTCTATGTTTCGGCAGCAGCGCTTCTGTTCGGCTTTGCAATCATCTTGCGCGTCTGGGCCAACGGTGTTGCGCCTGGTATCCCAACCGACTTCATCACCATGGTGCCTTACCTGGTTACGTTGATTGCGGTGGCAGGTTTCGCCGGCAAGGTGCGAGCTCCGGCCGCATCCGGCCAGCCTTACATCAAGGGCTAGTTACTTCTT
>CANGEU010000025.1 GCA_947452985.1 Micrococcales bacterium | reverse complement strand
TCGTTCGGTGAGCGTTACCTTTCGACTATCCTTTATAAGGACCTACTCGAAGAGAACTAAGGATGGCACGTGGCTCACTTCCTCGAAGACTTCAAGGCAGGAATTGAGCGAGACCCAGCCACCAAGAGCAGTTTCGAACTGTTCTTCACCTCGCAAGGATTGCACGCAATCTGGAATCACCGAATCGCTAACCTAATTTGGCGTGCCAAACTGCGCACCCTTGCCCGCGTCTACGCGAACCTAGCAAAGCTTCTAACCGGCATCGAGATTCACCCTGGCGCCACCATCGGGCGTCGCTTCGTGATTGATCACGGCGTTGGCGTAGTCATCGGTGAAACCGCCATCATCGGCGACGACGTACTTATGTATCACGGAGTAACTCTCGGTGGCGTGGTAAACGCAGAAGTCAAGCGCCACCCAACCATCGGCAACAACGTAGTCCTTGGCGCAAACTGCATCATCCTCGGCGACATCACCATCGGCGATAACTGCAAGATCGGCGCCGGTGCCATCGTGGTCAAAGACCTGCCCGCCGGCAAGGTCGCAGTAGCCCCTACCGCCACCGTTCGCTAGTCGAGCGCCTGGCGAACTTCATACTTCAGGTTCTTCGGGGTGAATACCCAGAAAATAAAAGCCGCCAACATCGGAACGCCCAGTAGCAAAGTCACAACTTGAGGCCACGGTAGTACTAGGTCCGAAATGCTTGCCGAAGTGACGAGTGTTAAGCCAACTGCAATTCCAACGCCGCCGCCAAGAGCTGCTCCGGTAAAGGTAAGGGCAAAGGCCTGAGTGGCAACCATCCTTGAGCGGAATGACTTCGGTGCGCCGATTGCAGCTAAGGTTCGCTTATCCGTAGCCGCTTCTATTTGCGAAAGTCCTAGCGCAATCGAGGTTGCTAGCAATACAAAGATTCCCGCTACCCAAGTAACTAACCACGCAAGTGCGTTTGGATCATCGGCGGTGAAGCGCTCAAACCAAATGCCCTTACCCATTAGTTCATCGGTAACTTCTGTTGAAATTGGTGCTTCGGTGTTCGCCAGAACCGCTACAGGATAGGCCTGTATGTCGAGTTTGGCTGCGGTCTCTGGGCTGATGATTGCCATGTAACGAAGACTTTCACTGACCATTCCAGGCACAACATAAGACTTCAGGTCAACCGCTTTCGAAGCATTAGAGCTATCAAAGTTGTTTTCCATCGAATATTCAGACTCTTTGGTCCAACGGATTTTCGCTGTGCCATTGAAATCAAATACACGACTAAACACGACCACTCCACCCGCGGTCAAAGTTTGCTCCGCATTCGGGTCTACCCGATTCGAAATTGTCTGCAGGGTTTTCACATCGGCAACCACAATGGTTCGGTTCATTTCAATGATGTTTGCGCACCCCGGCGGGTAATTTATGTAATTTTCCCAGTCTTTAACGTCCGCATGTTCTTTCATGAAGGCCTCATGATGCGAAGAAATCGCCTGGGAGTAACAAACGGTTTCTGGGTTAAAAATAACGTGAGGCATCGTGAAGTTGAACGACTCTAGAAAATTACCAGCTGAATCTCGAGATGCAGCACCATAGTAAAAATCGGGCGTTGCCGTAATCACTGCTGCGTTTGTGAAAGCACCAGTTTGAGTGATCATGTTCTTTCGGTATTCGGCGGTTTGCAGCGAAGGTATTGAAGCCAAATATTTTTCAGGCGTTGGTTCCGCTCCGTCGTTGTTGAGCGGGAACATGTAGTTGTACTGACCAGGAAGCATAGTCTGCTGCTTGGCGTTCTCGATTGCCTGTTTTTGCATAGGCCCGTGGCTCACGCTCAGAATCATCGCTCCAACGAAGTAGACGACCAAAACCGAAGACAAGACCGGCGCGTATCGACTGCGGTTGAAGAGAAGATCTCTACCAGCAAAATTAAACTGTTTTCCGAAGCGACTTATGACCGCACGAATTCCACGAAGAATCCAGCCGCGACCAACCATGAAACCAATAACTGTGATGATTCCACCCGCAAGCTGCCCATAGACAGCCAAGCGTTTCAGTCCATCTGCCCTTTCGTAGGCAGAAACAGCTTCTTTCGGCATATTTAAGGCATAGGTGAACAGCATGCTGGAAAAAATCACAACAGCCAATCCCGCCAAGAGCAGCACCAAGGCTCCAACTCCGGTGCGCGCACGAACTTGACCTTCACTACGCTGACCTCGAAGGGTAGCCAGAATGTTGACTCGACTAGCCTTGCGCGCTGGGAGATAGCTGGAAACTGCTCCGAGAACACCACTGGCAATCACCAAGATGATTAGGAACATCCAAGGTATGTGGAAACCAGGGTATTGATTCCAGGTTGGTTGAACCGCAAATGATCTAGTGACCAAAGATGGTCCGAAGAATGCCACCAAGAGCACCCCCAGAACTACACCTGAGAGGCCTCCGAGTAACCCTAACCAAATGCCCGAAGTTACGGTGACGTTCTGCAAAGTGTTTCGACTCGCTCCGAGCGAAGCCATAACTGCAAGCGTTCGCGTTTGCCTTCTGGCTCCGAAAGCAAAGGCCGAACCAGCCAGAACAACAACTGGAAGTAGGCCAAGGGGAACCAAGAACAAAAGGACTGAGAAAATCGCAAACAGGGAGGCTCCCCCCGAATTTTCCTCAAGTAACTGTTCTTCCGTGACTGGAGGGTTCAAAAGCACCGACCTAGATAAAACGGCAATACCCTGTTGGTTTAGTTTGACTACTTCTTTCCAGCTCGGGCTATCTCCACTCAACTGGTAATAAAAGGAACTACTGCCACTCACGTTTGGAATTGACTTGTCCATTGCGAAGACTATGTCGGCTGATGTGGAAGTTGAATAGTCACGCATGGTTCCAACGACCTTGAATTCAAGACCACTTTCGGTAGAAATTGTTTCACCTAGTTGAACGCCAAAACGTTTTAGCGCCGAAGGAGTCACCAGAACTTCGTTCGAACCTTCAGGAACTGAACCTTCGATCAGAGTCACTGGGCCTTTATTTAGAAATGCGGGGTTCCAACTTTCACCTAGAAATACCGAGATCGGCCCGATTCCGGAAGCGGTCTTGAAGATGGCGTCAGTTTTAGTAACAGCCACAAGATTCGTCTTTGGCAACACCTGGTGGATATCCACTAGCTCACCTCTGGTTGCCGTTCCGTCAGGAATGATTTCCTGTAGCTGCAACAGATCTGGATTTTGAGCCAGGTTCTTATTCGGCGAATATTGCACTTCGTACTTTGCAACAGCGTCGCCGAGCTCATACTTTAGTTGTTCAGAAACGGTGCTCTTTGTGCTGGCATCAAGGGTTAGAAGTGCACTGACCAAGAACACGGGCACTGCAATAATCGCAATGATCAAGAAACTTTGAAGCTTGTTGCGCTTCACCGAGCGCTGAGCAATTTTGATCGCAATTACGCTCTCGTTAAAGCGCGACATTAGTTAGCACCAAACTGTTCTGGACGAAGTTCAGTCTTCAGTTCATCAACAATTTGACCATCGCGAATAACAAGAATTCGGTCGGCCCAAGCAGCCAACTTCGCGTCGTGTGTAACCAGAATGCCAGCCAAGCCACCGTCGATTCTCTTGCGCATTGCTCGAATAACCGATTCAGATGTTTTTGAGTCTAAAGCGCCAGTTGGTTCGTCAGCTAGGAGAACTCTGCGTGGCCCAACGAATGATCTTGCAATAGCAACGCGTTGTCTTTGACCACCAGAGATTTCGTCAGGAAAGCGCTTTGCTAAATCTGAAATTCCCATGCTCTCTAATGAGTCGGTTGCCGCACGCCGGGCGTTCCTAGCGTTCATTCCATCAAGTTCCAGCGGCAGGGCAACATTCTCAACGACGGTCAACGATGGGATTAGGTTGAAATCCTGGAATACGTAGCCAATCGTCTGACGTCGAAGTCTGGCTAGTTCCTTTTGCCTAAGCGTTGGAAGACTGTGATCATTGATTCTCACGTCGCCGCTGGTTGGAACTTCCAAACCGCCAGCGATGGTGAGCAAAGTGGATTTTCCTGAGCCAGAAGCACCCATGATGGCTATCAATTCGCCAGCTCTCACCTGAAGGCTCGCGCCTCTCAAAGCATGAACTTCGTTTTCCCCATTTCCATAAGTCTTCTGCACATCGATGAGTTCGATCAGCACTTCCGCAGTCATTTGTTCCCCTTAGTTTTCTTGTCTTGCAGGTCGGCCGCGTTTGGCTGGAGCAAGTAGGTCTTGCGATGGATTTAGGTCTCTGGCAGCACTCTTCGCCAGCGTGCCCTCGATGTGCTCTAGCCAGCGAAGTTCAGCTTCGCAATTGAATATGTTGAGGTCCGCTATTAGTAGCCAAGGGATTTCGTTTGGGTCATCCAAGTTCGATTCGCGCTTAGCTTTAGTGAGGCCCTGCAATGCCTGCATTGTTTGAACACGTTGGCGGTGGATCAGTTCGGCGATGTCCAACCCAGGAATGGTGACAGCAAGAGCCAGCTTGTTGGCTAGCTCGTTTTTGGTTTCTGGGCCAGTAGTCAGCGGGTTGGTTAGCCAAGCTTCTGCTTCCTCACGGCCAAGTTTTGTAATTCGATATGTAGTTTGGCCGTCAACGTTGGTCAGGTTAGATTCGACCAAACCATCGCGCTCGAGGCGATCGAGTGTGGTGTAAATCTGGCCAACGTTTATGTTCCAGGTTCCCCCGGTGCGAGACTCAATCTCTTGACGCAACTGATAGCCGTGACAGGCACCCATTGTTAGCACCGCAAGGATGCTTGCTTTAACACTCATGGGACGATTATTACATACTCAGTATGTATATATCAAATAACTTTCACATGAATTTGAGTTATCCCCACCCTGCTTCGCAGCGCTAGGAATTGACTACTGAAATCGGCATCCTTGAGGGATGCCTGCAGAAAAGCCCTGCGCTATCGTCTACATAGATGGGTTAAATCTTTATAGATTCATAAAATCAACATATCCAGGTAGCCAGCGAATCGATATTTCCACCCTCTGCGGCCTATTATTCCCGTCGGTAGAGATCATAGAAATTAAGTACTTTACTGCACTTATGAAATCTCTCGACGGAAACCCGGACGCGAACATCAGGCAAAGAAACTATTTGACCGAACTTGCTTCTAGGGACTCCCGAATAGTGATTCAGTTTGGCCATGTTCGTATTGATACGCGAGTTTTCCCGAAGGCACCTAAACAAGTTGGGGAAGATGGAAAATTCACGACCGCCCGGGTCTACAAATTCGAGGAAAAAGAAACGGATGTTCGAATTGCCTGCACCATGGCAGCCGATGTCGCTCAATCAGTAGCCAATCGGTATTACTTGATTTCGGGAGACACGGACTTCAAACCTTTAATTGAGATGGTTCGAGAACGCTTCGATGCCGATGCAAAACAATTATCAATGCATTCGATTAGTCGGAAAGTAGTGTTTCAAAGTCAACTAGACCGTTAACCTGAACAGGCCCCCAAGTTTCCTTGGAGGCCCGCATCCAACCATCGCAACAGTTGGAGAAGAATGAGTTCAGTTTAGTTGACTTTGACTGAAATTCAAGAGCCTTACTGATCTGTGGATAAAGCTGAGTCCCAGCCGCGTTCAGGCAAATCAGCTTCGTCGAGGAACACGCCTTCACCTGCTTCAACCTTGCCGATTGGCTTGAATGAGCGTGGGATGGTTGCGCCTTCTGGGAAGGTGGCCAAGAGAGAGTGGTCTTCCCCACCGAAGAGAACCCAATCGATTGACTTGAGTTCCAGGCGGTCGGCCACGTCGTCCAGTCTCGCGCAGTAGCCATCCAGGGCTTGCTTGTTGATGGTTAGCTTTACGCCGCTGGCTTTGGCGATTCTCGCGGCGTCTTTGGCAAGGCCGTCTGAAATGTCGAGCATCGAGGTTGCTTCTGTCGCTTCGATGCCGGATTGGATTGGCGGCATTGGGCGCTTTTGAATGTTGACCCAGTCGTCGTAGGCGGAGATGGCGTCCTGGTTGCCACTTTGGAGAAGGCTGAGTCCGCAGGCAGCTTGGCCGAGGGTTCCTGCCACGGCAAGGATGTCGCCGGGCTTTGCTCCGGTTCTAAGAATTGGTTCACGGCCTTCGAGGTCGCCATGGGCGGTTACGGCGATGACAATCTGGTTGCTTTGAGCAAGGTCTCCCCCAACGATTTCGGCGTTCGGGCAGAAGTGATTGACGGCGGCTTGAAGGCCGTCGGCGAATTGTTCGAGCCAGGTTATTTCGGTTTCTTTGGGAACGGCTAGGGCGACTACCAGTGCGGTTGGCTTTGCTCCCATGGCAGCAACGTCTGAGATGTTGGTGGCTACGGCTTTCCAGCCGAGATCGAAAGCAGATGACCATTCTGTTTTGAAGTCGTTGCCCTCGATCATGGTGTCGGTGGTGACTACGAAACGGTCGTTGGAGGTCTTGACCACTGCGGCGTCGTCGCCGGAGCCCACGATGGTGTTTTCGCTCTTTTTGAGGCGGGAAACGGTTCGTTTCAGGGCTTCGTTTTCGCCAAGAGTGGCGAGAGTTTCAGGATTGATCACAAACCAAAGGTAGCCTGTTATTGATGAAGTTTTTGAAACTGAGCCTTGTGGTTCTTCCCCTGCTGCTTACCGGTTGCGCGCCGACGGTTCACCTGTCACCGGCTGATGGCGCAAACTCGGTTGCTTGCGCTGAACTGATGGTTCGTTTGTCAGACAAGGTTGATGGTCATGCGCGAAGGTCAACTGACGCTCAGAGCACTGCTGCGTGGGGTGAGCCGGCTGCTGTGATCTTCCGTTGTGGTTTGCCTGAGGTGACTGTTTCAAAGTTGAAGTGCGTGACCGAGCAGGGAATCGACTGGCTGGTTGACGACTCTGCAGCGCCGTCTTATCGGTTCATTACCTTTGGGCGTAATCCGGCTTCTGAAGTTATTGTCGATTCACGTAAGGCGGTTGGCGTGAACGTCTTGGACGAAATTGGTACCACTGTGGCCTATCAGAAGGCCACCGCCCACTGCAGTTAGCGCTCGAGCGCTAATTCGATTAGCTCGGTGATTAGCTCTTTGTAGCCAATGCCCGAGGCTTTCCAAACCAGTGGGAACATCGATACCGGCGTGAAGCCAGGCATGGTGTTTACCTCGTTGACCAGGAAACCATCTTTGGCGAGGAAGAAGTCGACGCGGGCCAGGCCTTCACAGCCAAGGGCGTTGAATGCCTTTGCCGAAAGTTCCTGCATCTCCAGTAGCTCTTCTAGCGGGAGGTCGGTTGGGATCTTGAGGTCAACGGCTCCGGTGTCAAGGTATTTGGCTTCAAAGTCGTAGAACTCGCGACCGGTGACCACGATCTCGCCGGCGAGGCTTACTCGTGGGGCGGCACCGTTACGTCCTTGGAGAACTGCGCACTCAACCTCGCGGCCATCGATGCCATGTTCAACCACGACCTTGGTGTCTTCTTTTAGTGCGTCTTTGACGGCTTTGTCGAAATCACTCATGTCTTTGACTTTGGAGACACCGACCGATGATCCGGCTCTTGCTGGCTTCACGAATAGTGGTAGACCGCCAAGGGTTTCAACTTCTCGTAATTTGGCTGCCTTGTTCTGTTCCCACTCGTGCTTGCGGATTACTACGTGAGGAGTGACTGGAACGCCGGCTGCAATAAAGAGTGCCTTGGTGAATTCTTTGTCCATGCCGGCTGCCGATGCAAGAACACCGTTGCCAACATAAGGCATTCCGATTAGTTCGAAGAAGCCCTGGATGGTGCCATCTTCGCCGAATGGGCCGTGAAGGACTGGGAAGACCACGTCGATGTCGCCAAGGCTGTGAGCGACTCCTGATGGGTCGGTGTGGCGAAGCTCTTTGGTGCCAGCGGCTGGCCACTGAATGGTTTGGCCTTCGAAGATCACTTCAGGTAGTTCATTCGGGGTTAGTGCCCACTTCATTGGATCGTCTTCGGCTGGAACAAAGACTCCGCCGCGGGTGATGCCAACTGGAACAACTTCGTACTTGTCTCGGTCGATTGAACCTAGGACGCCTCCGGCGGTGACACAAGAGATTGCGTGCTCGCTGGAGCGACCACCGAAGACAAGTGCTACGCGAAGTTTTTTACTCACTGGTTGGTTCGTCCGTTTCGTGAGTGAGGGTTGGTGCGATGTCCTTCGGTTCCATGCGGCCTTCCATAACTGCAAGAACCTGCTCAACGATCGGCATTCGCACGCCCTTAACTTCGGCGAGCTTCAAGATTGGGGCAACCGAGGCTAGGCCTTCGGCGGTTTGGCTGAGGCGCTTGGTTACTTCGCGAAGGGTGTAACCCTTGCCGAGCATTTCGCCGGCCTTGTGGTTACGGCTCAGTGGAGACTCGGAGGTGGCAATGAGGTCGCCAAGGCCGGCTAGGCCAACCATGGTCTTCTTCTTGGCGCCGTAGGCACGGGCGAATCGTGAGATTTCGGCAAGGCCGCGAGTCATGATCGAAGCTTTGGTGTTTTCGCCATATCCAACGCCGTTCACGATACCGATGGCCACCGCAATTAGGTTCTTGAGGATTCCACCGAACTCGGTGCCAATGACGTCTTTGTTGGTGAAGGTGGTGAAGTAATCGTTGCTGGCTGCTGTGGCCACCGCACGAGCGGCTTCCTTGCTGGTGCTGGCGGCAACCGAAGCGGTTGGTTGTTCCTGGGCGATTTCGAGGCTTAGGTTTGGGCCGGAAACTACCACGATTCGGTCTGGGTCGATGTTGCCGGCCTGCTCAATGACCTCGCTCATACGAAGACCAGATTCTTTTTCAACGCCCTTCATGAGGCTTACGAGAATGGCATTTTCCGGGATTGAGGTTCCCCACTCGGCAAGGTTGGCGCGAAGAGACTGCGCTGGAACTGCCAGGTAAACCTGCTCGGCATCTTTCATGGCTTCGGCGGGTTCAAAAACTGCCTTGAGCGACTTTGGAAGCTTGATGCCAGGCAGGTAGTCACCGTTTCGGTGCTGGGTGTTGATCTCTTCCACGACGTCGTCGCGGCGAGCCCAGATGGTTACGTCATTTCCCGCGTCGGCCAAAATCTTGGCGAAAGTGGTACCCCAAGAACCGGCACCCATTACTGCTACTTTGGCCATTACTTCTTTCCGTCCTTGTTGAAATTGCCGAACTGGCTTTGGCCGTGAGCGGCTGGGTCGTAAAGCTCTTTTGGCGCCTTGGCGTCGCGAAGAATTTCAACCTGCTTGGTGATCGCTTTCATCACGATGCTGGTTGCCTCTTTTAGTTCGTCGGTGGTGAGAGTGCGTCCCTGGAATTTCTTCAAGTCGATCTCTTCACCAATTTGAACGCGAACCTTGTGCCACGGCTTTGGTCGTAGGTTCTTGGTGTAGGTCGGGAGCACAACTTCGCTACCCCACTGCCCCACTGCGTAAATTGGAACGCCGGCTTGAATGGCCATGCGAACCGAGCCGGTCTTGCCGCGCATTGGCCAACCGTTTGGCTCGCGGGTCAAGGTGCCTTCGGGGAAGATCGTAATGACGTGCCCGGCTTCGAGGAACTTGTAGGCGGCGTCCATTGGTTCAACGTTGCGGCGACCATTGCGGTAGACCGGCACCTGACCAGCTGCGGTGAGAATTGCGCCAAGCACTGGAACCTTGAAAAGTGCGCCTTTGGCTAGAAAGTGCGGGCCGCGCTTGAGGCCGAAGAAGGTGGCGTAGGCAACCGCGAGAGGGTCTAGGTGAGTTACGTGGTTGAAGACCAGGATGTAAGCGCCGGTCTTCGGAAGTTTCTCTTTACCGATTACCTGGACGCGAAACAGAAGGTGAAGCAGTGCACCAAGGATTGCCGCCACAAAGCTCATCACAAACGGACGATTGGCCTTGTTGACCTTCGGCATTTTGAACTCGTCGTTCTTGGCCATGATTATTCGCTGTACTCGAAGTCTGCGCCGAGAGCGGTTAGCTTGTCGAGGAAGTGCTCGTAGCCTCGCGAAATTAGCTGAACGTTGGTGACGTTAGAAACACCTTCGGCTGCCAGCGCTGCGACCATGTGGCTGAATCCGCCACGAAGGTCTGGCACGCGGATGTCGGCGCCGGTTAGCTTCGCAGGGCCGTTGATTACTGCCGAGTGGTAGAAGTTTCGCTGACCAAAGCGGCACGGGGTGCCACCGAGGCATTCGCGATAAATCTGAATCTGTGCGCCCATCTGAACCAGTGCGTCGGTGAAGCCGAAACGGTTTTCGTAAACAGTTTCGTGAATGATCGATAGTCCGTGAGCCTGGGTAAGTGCAACTACCAGTGGCTGCTGCCAGTCGGTCATGAAGCCTGGGTGAACATCGGTTTCCAAAACCACTGGGCTGAGTTCTCCGCCCGGGTGATAGAAGCGAATGCCGTCGTCTTCGATTTCAAACGCTCCGCCAACCTTCCGGAACACGTTTAGGAACGCCGTCATTTCCTGTTGACGAGCGCCGCCAACGAAGATGTCGCCGTTGGTTGCAAGTGCAGCACAAGCCCAGGAAGCTGCTTCGTTGCGGTCGAACAGTGCGCGGTGGGTGTAGCCGCGAAGTTCCTTGACGCCCTCGATGCGAATCACGCGGTCGGTGTCGACCGAGATGATGGCACCCATCTTCTGCAAGATGGCGATTAGGTCCATGATCTCTGGCTCAATGGCTGCGCCAGAAAGTTCGGTCATGCCCTCGGCACGAGTTGCCGTTAGCAACACCTGCTCGGTGGCGCCAACGCTTGGGTAAGGCAGGCTGATCTTTGCGCCCTTCAAACCCTTAGGCGCCGACAAACGGGTTCCGTTTGGAAGTTCTTCAATCACGGCACCGAAGTTGCGGAGAACCTCGAAGTGGTAGTCGATTGGGCGGTCGCCGATGTGGCAGCCACCAAGACCTGGGATGAACGCTTCACCGAGACGGTGAAGCAGCGGACCACAAAACAAAATTGGGATTCGCGAGCTACCAGCGTGTGCGTCGATGTCTACCATGCGAGCCGAAGCAACTTCGCTCGGGTCCAGGCTCATCACGCCGTCTGGGCTGTGTGAAATCGCAACGCCGTGCAGCTGGAGCAAACGCGAAACGATGTCGACGTCAGAGATAAAAGGAACGTCTTTCAGAACGCTCGGGGTTTCACCGAGCAGTGCTGCCACCATCGCTTTGGTAACCAGGTTCTTGGCACCTTTGACGTCAACGCGACCGTTTAGCGGCTTGCCACCACGTACTGTGATCTGACTCATTTAGGCTCCTTTGGCTGGCAGTGTCTTCGGACGCCAAGGCTCTCGGCGAGCCTCAAAGTCGGTGATCGACTGCTCATCTCGAAGGGTTAGACCGATGTCGTCGAGCCCTTCAAGTAGACGCCACCTAGTATATTCGTCAATCTCAAACTTGACCGTAAGGTCTCCCACGGTAACTTCGCGGTTCACTAGGTCAACCTTGGCTTCTAGGCCTGGGGTAGCTTCTAGCGCCCGCCAGATGGCCTCGGTTTCGTTGTCTGAGATAACACCGGTGACCAAGCCCTGCTTGCCCGAGTTGCCTCGGAAAATGTCGGCAAACTTCGACGAAAACACGGCTTTGAACCCGTAGTCGCGAAGCGCCCAAACCGCGTGCTCACGGCTGGAACCGGTACCGAAGTCTGGGCCTGCGAAAAGCACCGAACCCTTGGCGAACGCTGGCTGGTTGAGCACGAAGTCTGGGTCTGAGCGCCACGCTGAGAACAGGGCGTCGTCGTAGCCGGTCTTGGTGATGCGCTTTAGGAAAACCGCAGGGATGATCTGGTCGGTGTCAACATTGCTTCGACGAAGTGGCACGGCAACGCCTGAATAAACTTCAAACTTTTCCATTAGTTGGAACCTTCCAAATCTGATGGGCTCGAGAGCGTTCCGCGAATTGCGGTAGCGGCGGCAACCAGCGGAGAAACCAAGTGGGTTCTGGCGCCCTTGCCCTGGCGGCCTTCGAAGTTTCGGTTCGAGGTTGAGGCAGCGCGCTCTCCTGGAGCCAGCTGGTCTGGGTTCATGCCGAGACACATTGAGCAACCGGCGAAACGCCATTCGGCACCGAAGTCTTTGAAAACCTGGTCGAGACCTTCGGCCTCGGCCTCAATGCGCACGCGAGCCGAGCCAGGTACAACCAACATGCGAATGTGTTCGGCCTTCTTCTGACCCTTAATGACCTCTGCGGCGGCGCGAAGGTCTTCGATGCGGCTGTTGGTGCAAGAGCCCAGGAATACGGTGTCAACCTTGATTGACTTCATTGGAGTTCCCGCGGTTAGGTCCATGTATTCGAGGGCGCGCTCGGCGGCGGCACGCTCGTTCGGGTCGTCGAACTCGGTTGGGCTTGGAACGGTGTCTAGTAGCGAAACGCCCTGGCCTGGGTTAGTTCCCCAAGTTACAAAAGGATCTAGCTGGTCGGCGTCGATGAAAACTTCTTTGTCGAAGACTGCACCTTCGTCGGTCTTCAGAGTCTCCCAGTATTCAACCGCTGCGTCCCAGTCGGCTCCCTCTGGAGCGTGTGGACGACCCTTGAGGTAGGCGTAGGTAATTTCGTCCGGGGCCACCATTCCAGCGCGGGCACCGGCTTCAATAGACATGTTGCAAATCGTCATGCGAGCTTCCATGGAAAGCGCACGAATAGCCGAACCTCGATACTCGAGCACGTAGCCCTGACCACCGCTGGCACCAATCTTGGCAATGATGGCAAGGATGATGTCCTTAGCCGTTACGCCTGGGCGCAAAGTGCCCTCAACGTTGATAGCCATGGTCTTGAAAGCCTTGAGCGGCAGTGTCTGGGTGGCGAGCACATGCTCAACCTCAGAGGTACCAATACCGAAAGCCAGCGCACCAAATGCGCCGTGAGTTGAAGTGTGTGAATCGCCACAGACCACGGTAAGACCTGGCATGGTTAGTCCAAGTTGAGGGCCAACCACGTGCACGATTCCCTGCTCAATGTCGCCGAGCGAGTGAATTCGAACCCCGAATTCTTTTGCGTTGTCGCGAAGCGCATGAATTTGGGTACGGCTGGTCAGGTCGGCAATTGGCTTGTCGATGTCCATCGTTGGGGTGTTGTGGTCTTCGGTGGCAATGGTTAGATCTGGGCGGCGAACCGGGCGTCCGGCTAGGCGCAGACCGTCGAAAGCTTGTGGGCTGGTTACTTCGTGAACCAGGTGGAGGTCAATGTACAGCAGGTCTGGCGCGCCATCGGTGCCCTTGACCACCAAGTGGTCTCTCCAAACCTTTTCGGCTAGGGTTAGCGGTTTTTGCGACATCTTCACCTTACGAAACTATAGAACTTCAAGTTTACCGAGATAGGCGTAGGCTGGCGGGGTGGAAGCCACTCAACTTGCCGTTTTACAGCGAAAAACCATTCGAACTTTGACCTTGGGCCAAGTGCTCAGCGGGTTTGGTTTGGGCTCGACCCTTTCGATCGGTGCTCTTTTAGCAGCCGAGCTTTCTGGTTCGGAAAGCTGGAGCGGTTCGGCAGCCACCTTCTCAACTCTCGGCGCAGCTTTCGCCGCCATTCCCCTAGCCCGCTTGGCTTATAAACACGGACGACGCGTGGCGCTGGCAAGCGGTGCGGCCATTGCGATCACCGGCGCAACGTTGGTAATTACCGCTGCCGGTATTCGATTCTTCCCACTTCTGCTGGTTGCACTGTTTCTGATGGGTGCTGGTTCGGCAGTTGGCCTTCAGGCGCGATTCGCCGCAACCGACCTACCAGATCAGGGCAAAGCCGGACGCGACCTTTCGCTGGTGGTTTGGGCAACCACCCTTGGCGCCGTAATTGGTCCAAACCTGTTTGGTCCGGGTGAAGTCATTGGCAATGCCCTAGGGCTGCCGACCATGACCGGCCCATTCATGATCACGATTACCGCTCAGCTACTAGCCAGTTCGGTGTTTTTCTTTGGACTAAAGCCAGACCCGCTGAAGACTGCCCAGTCTCTGGCGAAAGCAAGTTCTGGGCCGAGGCCCAAGGTTTCGCTCAAGACCGCCTTCGACACCCTCAAGGCTTACCCTCGAGCCGCCTACGCCATCGCCGCCATTTCGCTTGGACACATGGTCATGGTCGCGGTTATGTCGATGACCCCGGTTCACATGAAGCACGACGGCGCCACTCTGGCCATCGTAGGTTTTGTGATTTCAATTCACATCGCCGGAATGTATGCGTTCTCGCCAATTTTCGGTTGGCTTGCCGACAAGCTTGGCCAAATTCAGACCGTTCTGATTGGTCAGGCTATCTACATTGCGTCGCTGGTGATTTCGGCAACGGCCGGGCACAACCACAACCAGGTAACTCTCGGCCTCTTCCTGCTGGGCCTCGGCTGGAGTGCCACAACAGTCTCTGGCTCAGCGCTACTAACCTCAACTCTGCCTCCAGCTCAGAAGACCGACGTTCAGGGTCTCAGCGACTCGAGCATGCAGCTATCGGGCGCCTTTGGTGGCGCAATCGCCGGCACCATCTTGGCTGCAATTGCGTTTGAAGGCTTGAACTACGTAACCCTAATTCCAGTAGCCGTCATTTTGCTACTCAGCGGTTACAACCTTCTGAAGAAGTAACTAGCCCTTGATGTAAGGCTGGCCGGATGCGGCCGGAGCTCGCACCTTGCCGGCGAAACCTGCCACCGCAATCAACGTAACCAGGTAAGGCACCATGGTGATGAAGTCGGTTGGGATACCAGGCGCAACACCGTTGGCCC
>CANGEU010000024.1 GCA_947452985.1 Micrococcales bacterium | reverse complement strand
CTCTGCTTCACTCCGCCGAAAGGCGCTGCCGCGTTGGAGACCAGGCCGGTGTTGATTCCAGACATGCCGCTCTCCAGGCTGTCGACTAGTCGCATGCCACGAGCAAGGTCCTTGGTGAACGCGTAGGAAACCAAACCGTATTCGGTGTTGTTCGCAATGCGAACGGCATCTTCCTCGGTATTGAAGCGAACGATCGGGGCCACTGGGCCGAAGATTTCTTCCTTCAGAATCGATGCATTTTCAGGAACGTTGGCAAGCACGGTTGGCTTGAAGAAGTAACCTTCATCGCCGGTTGAGCTTCCACCGGTGACGACATCGCCAACTTCACCACCGATCTCTTGGCGCTTTTGGACCTTGTGCTTTTGTCGAACCTGATCTTGATCATCGTCTTCGCTGGCTACGAGAACTTTGTTTCTCGCATCGATGCCGCACACGCATCGGTAGACCGGCCGCACTGGATGGGAACCATTGACTTCAGTGGTTTGAAGATTAAGCTAATCGGTTCGCTTGTTGCCATCTCGGTTATCGAGCTTTTGAAGGACTTCATTCACCTCGGCGAAGATCCTTCAGCGAAGGTCGGCGACGGCGTGGTTTGGCGCGTAGTTATTCACCTAACCTTCGTGGTTTCGGGTGTTCTATTTGCGGTCATGGATGTTATTGGTGACCGTCACAAGTCGGAAGCCGTTGACATCAAAAAGGACGGCACGCTCACTGCCAAGGCACAAAAGGCCGCCCACACTTCCAAGTAGTCGGTGGTTGGTTCTAGGGTTTTTGAGTTATGACAACTGCAACCGATTTAGATCTTGAGCTGCTTGCTCACCTTGATTTCCCTAGCGCCATTCACTGCGACTACGGCGATTGCCAGGTTGTTGCCACCCACATGGCGCTCTGCCCAAAATGCCCGGCGCACGAATACTTTTGCACGCCGCATGTTGAGAAGCTGCGAAATTCCAGCCCAAAACTTACCGGCACATTCGATAAGAGCTGCGGTCACTCGGTTCGAAACGGCGACGTAAAGTTTTTACCGCTTCTGTAATTTGAAGGTATGAAGAAAGAGGGCCGCAAAACTTGCGACCCTCTTTCTAATTAGCCGATTTACGAGAGTACGTCGTCGACCATCTTGCTGTGGTGAACCTTACGGATCGAAGCCACAACATAGCCAATGATGGCTGCGATGAAAGGTGAGAGTACGAGAACCCAGCCGAGGCTGTTCAACTGCCAGGTGCTTTCGGGAAGTGATGGGTCGACACCTTCAGGAGCGGTACCTGCAAGCAGGTTGAAGCGTCCCATGAGAAGGTAAAGTCCACCGGCGAGCACCAGCGCGCTGGCGATTGGGGCAATCTTTGACTTCCAAACCGTTTCTCCACCTTCACGCATGAAGAAGGCAACGACCGCGAGGCTCACGAAAATCTCAACCAGGAAGATGGCAATCGAAGTGACCGCGCTCATCCAGAAGAAGAGGTTCAAGATCGGGTCTAGACCAGCCACCGCGAAGAAGATGATAACTAGGGCTGCCAAGATCGAGGTAAGGATTACACCGGCCTGTGGAGCACCCGATGGGTTGGTCTTAGCGAAACGCGTTGGAAGAACTCCCGAACGTCCTAGCGCAAAGAAGTAGCGCGAATTGGCGTTCTGGAATGCCAAAAGCCCTGCGAAGAGACTGGAGATAACCAACCAGCCCATGATTTGGGTTAGCCAGTTTCCAACATACTTATCGCTCAGTGCGAAAAGAACTCCGGCTGGGTTGGCCAGTGGGGTTCCTTCGACCGACGACGTAGCAACGATTCCATCGGCAAGCTTGGTGGCACCGAAACCGGTGACCATGGCAAGCGAAACGATTGAGAACAGTGCGGTGATGATTCCGATGGCCCAGTAGGTTGCGGCAGGAACGGTCTTCTTTGGGTTGACCGATTCTTCACCGTAAATGGCGGTTGCTTCGAAGCCGATGAACGACGCGAATGCGAAGGCGATTGCGATGCCTGCACCGCCACCGATTCCGCCTGCGAAAATTGCGCTCGGCATGAACGATGCACCAAGGTTGATGCCTTCGGGGCCACCGTTCACCAAAACTGCAGCGGCAACGGTTAGCAGGCTAAGAAGTTCTAGCACCATGAGGGTTCCAAGAACCTTTGCACCGACGTCGACGCTGAGCAGCGATAGACCGGTGACGAGCGCCCAAGCAATCAGTGTCCAAACGTACCAAGGGGCGTTGATGCCAACCGAAGCCATCTGACCGGCCATTAGCCCGCCGAAGAATCCGTAGATCGCCAGCTGGATGGTTATGTAACCGATGATTGAAGTAAATGCGCTGGCAACTCCGGCCTTAGGGCCGAATGCCTTTCCCACGTAGGCAAAGAACGCGCCGGCGTTGGTTACCTTGTTGCTCATGGCGGCGTAACCGACACTGAATAGTAATAGGGCTAAACCTACTGCGAGGTAGGTTCCAGGGGTTCCAGCCAGGTTGCCTGCCAGCATCGCCACGGGAACTGCACCAGTCATACCAACTAGCGGGGCGGACGCGGCAACAACGAAGAAGACGATACCGGCAACGCCGAGTCTTCCCTTGCGGAGCGACTGGCCGTCGCTGTTTTCTGATGCCATTTTGTATCTCCTCAATGAGTGGTCGTTCACATCCGAACGATTTAATAAGAATGCTGTGAAAAGTACTTTGAGGGCAACTTTTAGCCCCAGTTTTCTGCGAATATTGCGGAATCGTTATAAAGACTTTTTGGGGGGTATTGTTTGGCTACGAACGAATTGGCTAGTGTTAGTTTTATGTCTGAACTCAAAGGTTTCTTTGCCCCGCTAACCCCAGGTGGCAACAGCTCGATTGCACCGAACATGCCCTGGTATTACTCGGGAACCCTACTCACTGTTGAGTACCTAACCGACCCGCAGAACGTGCGCAACATGCTTCCGCCAGAGCTCGAGTTGGCCGACGAGAACCCTGGTGCTGTAGCCCTGATTTGGGCTGACTGGCAGAGTTGTTCAACCGACGGCGAAGAGCTACTGGACCCACTGCGTTCGCAGTACCTGGAAACCTTCGCAGTGGTTCGCTGCAAGTACCAGGGCGTTACCTATTCGCGTTGTGTTGCGATCTGGGTTACTAAAGACTTTGCTCTAGCTCGCGGCTTCTTCCAGGGCTACCCAAAGAAGCTTGGCTCGATGGGTGTTACGCGAGTCTTCAACCACGGAAAGGCATCGCCACGCCTTGAGCCAGGTGCCAAGATTGGCGCTTCTCTGGCCGCCTACGACCACCGATTGGCTTCGGCTGTGGTTACCTTGCGCGAGCCAAGCGAAACCAACGGTTTCGTAAACGGCCACCCGATGCTTCATCACCGCTGGGTTCCATCAATCACCCCTGGCGCCGGAAACTCGCTTGACCAGATCATCACCATGAGCGGGGTTGACTTCGAGGGTGGTCAGGCTTGGAAGGGTGACGCCAAGCTAGAGCTTCACGATTCACAGTGGGACGAACTTGAGTCGATCCTTCCGGTTCAGAAGATCTTGGCTGGTTACTACCGCGAAGTTGGAACCACCTTCAACGGTGGCAAGTTGGTCACTGACCGCTCTAACCCAAACGTTTAACTAAGCAATTTGCTTGATTAGGGATTCGTAAGGAATGCCGAGACCTACGTGCAGCCTTTTCATCATTCGTGGACTAAGTTTCCTTTTACGGTTTAGCACCTCATACACGCGATTCGGGTTCCCAATCATTGGCACTAAATCGCCAACCGCGACCTGCTCTTGTTCAATCATGAATTTTAGGAGTTCTATTGGGTCGGGTGGGTTAAACGTGTACTTTTTGCGCTCATAGGCCTCAATCAGAGTAAGAAGTACTTCAAGCTTCATGCCTTCCGGGGAATTCGGTTCAGGCTCATTGTCTACGTATTGATCGACCTCGGCTAGGGCCGCCATCAGGTCTGCTTCGGAGCGGATCGGCTTAATCTCCATCAGTATTCCTCCACTTCTTTTGGTCAACAGTTTGGGCATCTATCTGGTCATATTCTGAGTGGAATCCAAGCTTCAATTGAACTGAGAATTTGAGGATTCACCTTGGCGAAGCGCCTAAGTGTCCCAGTAGAAAAGATTCTCATGGAAATGGCAATAGTCCCATATTGGGATATGTTCAAGAGTTTAGGAAAAGCCCCTCGCGATGAGGGGCTTTTCTTTTTGGACCGTTAGGAGTCTTTAGAAATCGCGAAGGTATTCGTCGATCTCCCACTTGGTTACGTCGCGGGTTTCGTGGTTTGGAACCTCGACCTTGTAACGCTCAATTTCGTCGCGCTTTAGAACCACGAAGGCTTCCACAAGTTGCGGCGAGAGTTGCCCCATCATGTGGTCGTTGCCTTCGAGGGCATCAAGTGCATCGGTGAAGGTAGCCGGAAGGGTTGGCGCCGACTCGTTATCGTAGGCCATACCAACAGCGTCATCCGGGCAGACTAGTGAACGCTTGATGCCGTCTAGTCCGGCTGCCAAGATTCCTGCAATTACTAGGTAAGGGTTGGCAGCTCCATCGCCCACGCGTACCTCTAGGCGAGTACCCTGGCCGCGCTCCGGCGGGATGCGAACCATGCAGCTGCGGTTGTCGTAACCCCAGTTTGCGCGGAACGGTGCCAGAGTGTCCGGGCCTAGGCGCTTGAATGCGTTCACGGTTGGGTTAGTTAGAGCGGTCAAACTGTTGGCGTTTGCGGTGAGACCGGCAATTAGGCTCTTGGCAACGACGCTTAGGTTTCCGTTTCCGTCATGCATCTTGTTCACGCCTGCAATGTCGGTGACCGAGAAGTGAAGGTGGAAGCCGGAGCCGCCTTCGTCTGACCAGGGCTTGCCCATGAAGGTTGCAACCTTGCCCTCGCGGTTGACCACATCCTTGATGGCCGCCTTGAACATGAAGGTTCGGTCGGCGGCATCTAGGGCGTCCGAGTGCCAAAGGTTGATTTCGTATTGAGCAGGGCTGAACTCGTGGTTACCGGCGAAGACGCCGATGTTCATGCGGTCAAGTTGGCGAAGCAAGTTTAGGAACGTGCCATCTGGGTCGACGTTAGAGCCGGTGGTGTAAACCTGTCCGGTGCGCTCGTGCTGGCGAGCGAAGCCGCCGTCTTCCTTGGCCTTTGCAATGTAGAACTCGAGCTCTGGACCAACCACCGGTACCAGGCCAAGCTCTTCGTAGCCGCGAATAACTTTCTGCAGAACCATGCGTGGCGAGAACATGTTCTCGGTCTTGTCCGGGTTGTAAGCGTCCACGATTACGTAGGCAACGCCTGGTTCCCAAGGAAGTTCAGTGATGGTCGCTGGGTCAAGTTGGCTGACTAGGTCTTGCAGGCCGTCGGCGGCAATGTTGCCGGCATCGAGCACGCCTCCGCGAACGGTGGTGACCCAAACGCCCTGGCAGAACGCCGGGCCATTGTGGGCCGCTTTAACCAGCTGTGAAACTAGGACGTCTTTGGAACGCGGAATACCGAGAATGTCGGCGTAGATAAATCTAAGAACATCGATGTTGCGGATCTTTAGTTCGTCGCGCAATTTAGTGAGGTCGTGTCCCACAGCAACTCCTTCGTCGCAAATAATTCGTTAGGGCTCAAACGAAATACTATTAGCCTAGGTCTTAGCTTGAAAAGTGAAACTGGAAAATCGTAACCTTTCGGTTACAAACAAATAGTTAGGCTGTGACTTATGAAAGCTTTGTTCATTCAGCATGATCACATTTCACCTCCGGGTCCGGTTGCCGATCGGCTGCGCCACCACGGCTTCGACATAGTTGAACAATTGGTAGTTCCGGAGAGTTCCTTTCGCGAACCGAACGTTCACTTCGAGTTCCCGAACCTCGACGACTACGACCTGATCATTCCGCTGGGTGCTCCGTGGGGCGCGTGGGACGATGGCTGCATCGGTAACTGGCTTCAGCCGGAGCTCGACTGGATTCGCACCGCAGTAGAAACCAACAAGCCGGTGCTCGGAGTTTGTTTTGGCGGGCAGCTGATCGCTCGCGCCATGGGTGGTTCGGTCGGTCGAGCCCCAAATTGTGAGATTGGCTGGAAAGATGTTTGGACCGACCGTCCCGAGATTGTCTCGAGTGGTCCCTGGTTCCAGTTTCATTACGACCGCTGGGTGGTGCCACCCGGTGCCACCGAAATTGCGCGCAACCCGTTCGCTTCTCAGGCTTTCACCATCAACAAGTCCTTGGCTTTGCAGTTTCACCCGGAACTAATTGGCTCGGCCCTGCAGGGCTGGCTCGACTGGGATGGTCGGGCACTGGTTGAAAAGGATGGCCAAGACCCAGACGTGATGATGGCGCAAACCTATGCCTACGAAGAAGCCGCCACCGCGAGAACTAACTCGCTGATTGACGGCTTCTTACGAGATATCGCTGGACTTATTTAGCGAAGAGTTACCTTCACCGGCATGCGCTTGATTCCGTGAACGAAGTTCGAGCGCAGGTAGTCGATCGGCGCGGTCATTTCAACCTTGTCGATGCGCGAGATTAGGTCTTCGAACATCACACGAAGTTCAATGCGGGCCAGGGCGTTACCCAAACACATGTGCGCGCCTCCGCGACCGAAGGTCATGTGCTCGTTTGGATTGCGCAGCACGTCCATGGCATCGGCACGGTCGAACACCGCTTCGTCACGGTTTCCAGAAGCGAAGAACGGCACAACCTTCTGGCCTTCGCGAATCTTTACTCCGGCAATTTCGGTGTCTTTGGTTGCCGTGCGACGGAAGTGGTAAACCGGGCTTGCGAATCGTAGGAACTCTTCGACCGCCCAAGGAATTAGTTCTGGGTCTTCCTGCAGAATCGCTAGCTGTTCAGGGTTTTGAATCAGGTTGCGCATGGTGTGGCTAATGGTGTGGCGAGTGGTTTCGTTACCGGCCACCACCAGCAAAAGGAAGTTGGTGTGGAAGTCGCGTTCGGTCAGTGGAATGCCGTCGCTCATCTCACCGTTCACTAGGACGGAAACCAGGTCGATTCCATCTTTTCCACGACGTTCGCGAGCGAGGGCGTCGCCGTATTCAAAAACCTCAAGAGCAGCTGGTGACTTGAACGGAACAAGACGGTACTTTTCGCTTTCCGGGTCGCTGATCAAAACGTCGGCGTGCTCTGGGTCATCAAAGCCAATCATGCGGTTTCCCCAGTCGATCAGACGACCGGAGTCTTCTTCAGGAACGTCGAGAAGCTTGACCAGCACGTTGATCGGGAAGTCTGCGGACACTTCGGTGACGAAGTCGAATTCACCCTTGGCAAAAGCGTTGTCTAGCGTGGTAGCGGTCAGTCCGCGAAGGAAGGTCTCGTAGCGGCCCACGGCTGCCGGAGTGAACTGACCCTGAAGCAGGCGACGGAGTGCTCGGTGGCGAGAACCATCGGTTTCGAGCAGCGAACGGCGAGCTTCTTCCTGCTCGGCGTCTACTTCTTCCAGGTTGGTGAAGCGCTCCGAGGTGAAGGTCTCCGAGTCTCTAAGAACCTTCACGATGTCGTGGTATTTCATGACCGAGTAGAAACCACTGTTCGGGGCTTCTTCTTCATTCCAGTGAACCGGCGATTCGTTTCGAAGGGTTTTGAACGCTTCCCAAGGCGCACCCTGCTCGAAAAGGTCCAGGTCTGCGAGATTGATCTTCTCCGTCGAAGTCATGTTTACTCCTAGATTGTTTGGATACGAACAATCTAAACCGAAATAGTCGCAAATCACCAACATTGTTCGAATTGTTATTTAAAAGCCCAAATGTTTGGGAAAATTGAATGTTCACTTGAATGGACGGAGCGAAAAGAGAAGTCATGGCTGGGGCACACACACTACGAGAAACCGAACGTCACGTCGACGAACGTCTCGCTGGAATGGACATCGACTTCCAGGCCATGGCCGTAACCTCCAACCTGTTTCGCGCGGCTTCGGCCGTTCGTAACCACCTCGAGCGAAGTGTTCTGGCTGCTCACGACCTGTCCTGGTCGGCCTTCGTGGTGCTGTGGGTGGTTTGGATCTGGGAAAACATTGAGACCCGCGAAATCGCTGCCGAGGCTGGGTTCTCTAAAGCTACCCTCACCGGTGTTCTCAACACTTTGGAAAAGCGCGGTTACTCCACACGGAAACGCAGCAAGGACGACGGGCGATTGGTCATCGTTTCAATGACTGCCAAGGGTCGAAAGCTGATGGAGCAGTTGTTCCCACTTTTCAACCAACAGGAACAGTTTGTGGCTTCGGCACTCAACTCAAAGGCTCAGCCGATTGTCGCCGACGGACTGCGGAAAATCACCGAATTAACCGAACCTGGGCAAGAGAACTAGCGTCTGGCGGCACTCACAAAAGCGCGGACGATTTCTAGCTGCGCTGCGTCCTCGTCGAAGTTATCTTCGGGGTGCCACTGCAAACCAAACGCCCAGTTCTTAGCGTTGTCATAACGAACCGCCTCGACGTGACCTTCGGAGGCGTGAGCGATAGGAACCACACCTCGCCCTAGGTCTTTCAAGATTTGGTGGTGATAGCAAGACGCCTGAACGTCCGGGTGGCTAAGGCCAAGTTCTTCGATGTTCGACTCGAAACTAACTTTGGCAACATGGTGGCGGTGTGGCTCAGCCATGTGCTGAAGCAGGGTTCCCCCAAGGGCAACGTTGGTGACCTGGGTTCCGCGGCAAATGGTTAGCAGCGGAAAGCCGTTCTCAAAAACGTAATTCACGAGATCTAGATCGACCTCATCCTGGAGGTCATCGACCCCGTAAATCTCATCGGTGTTGGGCTCTTCGCCGTAACGCTTTGGGCTAACGTCTGAGCCGCCTGGCATCAGCACGCCGTCGATGCCGGAAAGGCGCTCGGCCCAGTTACTGCCCGCAACTGGAAGCAGCGTGATGGGTTCTCCCCCGGCCGCCCAGACAAGTTCGAGCAATCGACGGGCGTTGACCAATGCCGCGTAGCGGGTAACGGTGGTTCCTTCGGCGAATCGACCGAGGATTGCGATGCGAGGTCTTCTGGTTCCTGACATGAGCTACTTCCAAATTGTTATAAAAGATGGTTTTACCTTGTTCCAACTATGCCATAAAGTAAATCATTAGTAACCGAACGAATATTGTTCGATACGAGCACTTACAAAGGAGCCAGATCTTGACCAGCATTGAAATTGCCGGCGCCAGAATCGACACTCGCCACTACATAAAGGGCCAAAGAGTGGCTTCTGCGGAAACCTTCAAAAACACCTCTCCGATTGACGGCACCTTCCTCGGTGACATCTCCAGCGGAGATCAGGCCGAAGTGGACGCAGCGGTTGCTGCTGCGAAAGCCGCCTTCCCAGGCTGGTCAAAGCTAGGACCGAAGGGTCGCGGCGAGTTGCTTCACAAGCTTGCCGACTTGGTGGAAGACAACATCGAAACTCTGTCGCAGCTGGAGACCCTGGACAACGGATCGCTGCTACGTTCGCACCGTCGCGGAGTAATGCCCCGAGTTGCCATGAACATCCGCTTCTTTGCCGACTACGCGATGAACGAACTGCACCACCCAAACTTTGAAACCCGCGGCCACACCAACGTGGTTTCCTGGGATCCTTCGGGAGTAACCGCAATCATCACCCCGTGGAACGCGCCACTGATGCTCGCCACCTGGCGCATCGGCCCGGCACTGGCAGCCGGTGACACCGTGGTTCTTAAACCTGCCGAGTGGACTCCACTCTCGGCCAGCTTCTTCGCCGACCTAACCAAGCAGGCTGGCTTCCCAGACGGCGTGTTCAACGTCGTCCAAGGTTTTGGCTCGAAGGCTGGCGCTGCTCTGGTTTCTCACAAAGACATCGCTCGCGTAGCCTTTACCGGCTCGGTGCCAACCGCGAAAGTAATTGCCAAGGCTGCTGCCGAAAACCTGACCCCGGTTTCATTCGAACTTGGCGGAAAAAGCCCACTGGTCATCTTCGAAGACGCCGACCTCGAATTGGCTGCCACAATTGCCGTCGAGCAATACGACAACGCCGGTCAGGTTTGCCTCTCTGGCACACGAATTTTGGTGCACGAAAACATCGTCGAAGCCTTCTCGGAAAAATTCCGCGAGCGCGCGCTCCAGGTTAAGCAGGGGGACCCTCGCGATGAAGACACCGACATCGGCCCGCAGATTCACCAGGTGCATTTTGACCGGGTGAAAGGCTTCGTCGATCGCGCCAAGAGCGAGGGCGCCAATATCGTGCTCGGTGGAACCCCGAACGACGAACTCGGCGGACTTTACTTCAACCCGACTCTAGTTTTGAACCCGGCGCCGGGCAGCGAAATCGTTACCGCCGAGATCTTTGGTCCGGTGCTTTGCATGCAGACCTTCTCTTCTGACGAAGAAGCCGTGCAGATGGCCAATGACACCGAATTCGGCCTAGCCGCTACCGTGGTCACCGGCAGCCGTGAAAAGGCCGAGCGCGTCACCGCGGACTTAGTGGCTGGAACCATCTGGGTGAACTGCTTCTTCGTTCGCGACCTTCGAGCCCCCTTCGGCGGTTCGAAGAAGAGTGGCATTGGCCGCGAGGGTGGCGTGTGGTCATTCGACTTCTACGCGGATGTAAAGAACACCGTATTTTCTCCAAACGGATGGAAGGAATAGACAAATGGGTGAAGTAGTAGGTGCAGCATTCCTAGCTCACGTGCCAACAATCATGCTCCCAGAGGCGGTTCGCAAAGACCTCAACAACGGTCAAGAGCTAAGTCTCGTACCAGGTTTGAAGCAGCTTCGTAAAGATGTTTTCGAAACCCTCGACTACGACACCGTCGTGGTTCTAGACAGCCACTGGGCCACCACCGTTGAGTTCGTAGTAACCTCGGCTGCCGAGCGCTCCGGACTGTTCACTTCAGAGGAACTACCTCGCGGGATGACCCAGATTCCTTACTCGATCAAAGGTGACCCTGAGCTCGCCAACTCGCTTAGCAAGTACGACGAAAAGAACGGCACCTGGATTACCCCGATTTCTGACCCACACCTACCGATTTTTTACGCAACCGTAAACCTGTGGCACTATCTCGGTCGCGGGCTTGACGACAAGGCGTGGATCTCAATGTCGGTTTGCCAGACCGGCACCTCGGAAGACTTTATCCGTGCCGGCCGTGCGCTCGGTGAAGCCATTCGCGACTCAGACCGCAAGGTTTTGCTAATCGCCTCGGGTGCACTTTCACACACCTTCTGGCCACTGCGCGAACTTCGCAAGCACGAGGCTTCCGACCCGAAGCACATCTTCACGCCCGAGGCTTACGAGTACGACAAGAAGGTCATGCAGTGGTTTGAAGAAGGTAACCACGCAGCAGTTTTGGAAGACTTCCCAAACTTTAAGAAGTACAAGCCAGAAGCCGGCTTCTTCCACTACCTAGCCATGGCCGGAGCCGTTGGCGAAGAGAACTGGAAGTCAAAGGGCCAGATTTACGGTGAATACGAGAACTCGATCGGTACCGGTCAGGTTCACTACTGGTTCCCAGCCCAAGAGGGCGGTTTCCCTAAGCCTAAGGACGTGGCCCTTTCCCGTGACTGAATTTAGAAGAATCCTCCTAGACGGTTACCCAATCCAGGTTGAGCGAGTAGGCGAAGAGCTAGTTGCCCCAGACGGACGCAAGATTGCTATCGACGACGCCGTGCACCTAGCCCCGAGCGAACCGACCAAGATTGTTGCCGTGCACCTGAACTATGACAGCCGCACCAAAGAGTTCATGACCAAGTTGCCACCGGCACCGACCTACTTCCTAAAACCAACCACCGCACTAAATTCACACAAGGCTGCCGTGGTTCGTCCGGAGGGTTGCAAGTGGTTGAACTACGAAGGCGAAATCGTGATCATCATCGGCAAGACCTGCCGCAACATCTCGCCTGAAGAAGCTGGCGAGTACATCGCCGGTTACTCGGTCGGAAACGACTTCGGACTACACGACTTCCGCGACACCGACGCCGGCTCCATGCTTCGAGTCAAAGGTTCCGACACCCTAGCTCCGGTAGGTCCTGGCATGGTTACCGACTGGGACTTCCGCAACAAGCGCATTCAGACCATCGTGAACGGCAAAGTTGTTCAAGACGACAACACCGACAACATGGAGTGGAACATGCACTACCTCGTTGCCGACATCGCCAGAACCATCACGCTGCTTCCCGGCGACATGCTTTACTCGGGCACTCCAGCCAACAGCCGCCCGGTTTATCCTGGCGACGTCGTGGAAGTAGAAGTTGAAGGACTCGGCCGCCTCACCAACCACATCGTGGTTGGTCCAACCGCAATTCGCGAAGACGTAGGCGCACAGCCAACCGAAAGCGAAGAGGTTATCTCGACCGCCATGGGAGGCGACTGGGAATTCCGTGGAATTCGCACACCGTCAAAAGACCTATACCCGTCAACCGTAGAGGAAAAGTAAATGATCAAGATCAACGTTGATATGAACAAATGCCAGCACTACGGCATGTGTGTTTTTGAAGCTCCAAAGGTTTTCAAACTGAACGACGAAGACAAGCTGGAATACCTGGCAACTGCCGAAGACAGCGAACTTGGCAATGTCGAAGCTGCCATCGACGTCTGCCCAATGCAGGCGATCTTCATCGTCGACTAATTCATGACCAAGCCGGTAATAATCGTAGGTGCCTCAATGGGCGGCCTACGCGCGGCCGAGGCGCTCAGGCGGTTCGGTTACACCGGCGCAATCACGGTGATCGGCGACGAAACCTGGGCACCCTATAACCGCCCTCCGCTTTCCAAAGAGGTTTTGGCGGGCGAAGTGGTGAGTCACGAAACCGTTGCCTTCCCCCAGCGAAGTTCGACCGCCGATGTTGGTTGGGTACTCGGGCATCGAGTGGTTTCGGCAGACCTTGACAATGACACCGTGACCACCGACGACGGCGAAGTGTTTGAATACTCACACCTGGTCGTTGCCACCGGCCTTCGCCCAAAGCGACAGGTTTACCCAAATAACATCCACTCCGGTCGTCACATTATTCGAACCCTCGACGACGCCATGGGATTACGTGATGAACTTCAACCAGGCGCTCGCGTAGTGGTTTTAGGCGCGGGGTTTATCGGTTGCGAGACCGCGGCTACCGCGCGCAAGCTTGGCTGCGATGTGACCGTAGTCGCACCCGGAACAGTGCCGATGCTGCGGCCACTGGGCAACGAATTAGCTCAAGAACTCCAGCGCCGCCACGAGGCTCAGGGCGTGAAGTTCCTCATGAAGCGCACGGTCTCGGACCTGGTTGGCGAAGCCCGCATTAATGCCGTAGCCCTTGATGATGGCACCGAACTTCCGTGCGATGTCTTGATTGAAGCCATCGGCAGTCTTCCGAACACCGAGTGGCTCGAGGGTAACGACATCGACATCGTCGACGGCCTGCTCTGTGATGAAAACCTTCGAGCCAAAACGAAGACTGGGCTCAGTTGGCCAAACGTCTGGGGGGTCGGCGACGTGGTTCGATTCCCGAACCGGATCTTCGATGACGTGCCAAGACGAGTGGAACACTGGAACATTCCGAGCGAGTGCGCCAAATATGTTGGCAACGCGATTGCGACCGGCGAAGCCGGCGAAGCTTTTAGGCCCATCCCTTCTTTCTGGTCGGACCAGTTTGACGTTCACATTTTGGCATTCGGACTTCTGGCGTTAGCCGATAGCAGCAGGTTGGTGCAAGGAAGTATCGATGGCGATTGCGTGTTTGAGTATTACCGAGGCGACCAACTGGTTGGCGCCGCCGGCATTGGTTTACGTTCGGTAGTTCAGGGCTACCGAAAGAACTTTGAAAGTTAGAGAGGAACACATGTCATCATTTTTTGATCTGGACATTTCATTCGAAGACGACGGCGAATTGCCGGACACCTCGAAACTTCCAGCCGCGACCTTGAAGGCTGCAATTGACACCCTGCCAGAACCTTTGGCCGCAGTTGCCATGGGAGTGCTCTACGAAAAACGGACCATGAGTGATGTCTCTCAAGACCTCGGAATTCGCCAGAGCGAACTGGTAACTCGGCTTCACCGTGCCCAACTCGCCATCGGCATGTACCTCATGAGCCAAGGACGCCCCGGACACTGATGACCATCAAATTACAGAACTTTATAAACGGTGAATACCGTGAGCCAATCGCTGCCGAAGCGATGGACATATTCAACCCTGCCGATGGCAAGGTTTACGCCGAAGCTCCTGTTTCGAGCACTGCCGACGTCGACGTGGCATTCAAATCGGCAGAGAAGGCTTTCGAATCGTGGCGACTCAGCACGCCGGCCGAACGCCAGCTGGCTCTACTTAAGATTGCCGACGCCTTTGAGGCCAGGGCTGAAGACCTAGCCGACACCGAAAGCCGTGACACCGGTAAGCCGCGCGGCATAATGATTCCCCACGAGGTAAGCAACATCGTCAGCCAGATCCGCTTCTTCGCTGGCGCAGCCAGAAACCTTGAGGGTCGTGCCACGGGCGAATACACCCGCAACCACACCTCCTCGATTCGCCGCGAACCAGTTGGTGTCATCGGCCAAATCACTCCATGGAACTATCCGATGGTCATGGCGACCTGGAAGTTTGCGCCAGCGATTGCGGCCGGAAACACCATCGTTCTGAAACCTTCCGACACCACGCCGGCGACAACGCTACTGATGGCCGAAATTGCGTCCGAGTTTTTGCCGGCTGGCGTATTCAACGTTGTGGTTGGTGACCGCACCACCGGTAAAGCCCTTGTTGAACACAAGACCCCGCAGATGGTTGCCATTACCGGTTCGGTTCGCGCCGGAATGGAAGTAGCCAAGACGGCTGCCATCGACGTAAAACGAGTCCACCTGGAGCTTGGCGGCAAGGCACCGGCAATCGTCTTTCCAGACGCCGACCTGCAGCGGGCTGCCACCACAATCGTGGGTGCCGCTTTCTATAACGCCGGTCAAGACTGCACCGCAGCCACCCGGGTGCTGGTGCACGAGAGTATTCGCGACGAACTGCTAGCTCTCATGAAGGCAGAAGTCTTGGCAAATGCCAAGACCGGCGACCCAAGCCGCTCGGACATTCTGTTTGGCCCAGTGAATAACATCAGCCAGTTCGAACGTGTGGCCGGCTTTGTTGAGCGCATGCCAAGCCATGCCGAACTAATCGTAGGCGGTACCGGGTCCAGTAGTAACGGCTATTACCACGAGGCCACAATCATCGCCGACCTTCGCCAAGACGACGAGCACATCCAAGACGAAATCTTTGGCCCGGTGCTTTCGGTTCAAACCTTCAAGACTGAAGAGGAAGCGCTGCGCAACGCGAACGATGTGATGTACGGTCTTGGATCTTCGGTCTGGACCTCAGATCACGGCCGTGCCATGCGCTTCTCACGCGATCTCAACTTCGGCGCGGTCTGGGTTAACGAACACGGCGCCCTGGCTGCCGAAATGCCTCACGGCGGTTTCCGTCACAGCGGTTACGGTAAAGATCTGTCGATGTACGGCTTCGAAGACTACACGCGCATCAAGCACGTGATGAGTTACATCGGTTACTAGCTGAATTCTGGCGCTAGGCGCTGGCCTAAATCACGAATAACCTCGAAAAGTGCATCGACGTCGGCTGAAGTCGTTCTGAAGTTTGTGTAGCAGGGACGAAGCCAGATCTCGCTATCGATGGTCGCTGGCGAAAGATAAATTCGTCCGTCTTCCAGGATCTCTTCATAAATTCGACGGTTTAGTCCGCTGGCGTCTTTCATTCCAGCCGGTGTGTACTGGATCGGAACAATCGAAAGTTGCGGACGATTCGGCAGCACCCTGAAATCATCCGAGTTCTTGGCGAGGTCATAGGTTAGGTCGGCCAATTCAAGGTTTGCGGTGATGGCAGCCTCAAACTCATCGGCTCCGTGAGCGGCAAAACCCATCCACATTTTCAGAGCACGAACTGGCCGCGAGTACTCGAGAGTGATATCGACCGCATTCGGTTCATCGTTGTCGTGAGGCATGTAAGCCTCGTTGTGGCTAAAGGTTCGAACCAGAGGCTCGTAGTTCTTCATCAACACGATGCTGCAAGCCTTGGGAACGAACAGCCACTTGTGGGCATCGATGGTCACCGAGTCAGCTCGAGACAGACCTTTGAATAAATCCTCAGCCTTGGCGGTTCCAGCCGCTGGAGCGCCATAGGCTCCGTCAACATGGAACCAAATTCCGTACTTCTCACAGATATCGGCAATCGCATCGAGTGGATCAACCGCCCCGGTTAAGGTCGTGCCCGAAGACGCAATAACCGCCAAGGGAACGACGCCGTTTGCGATGTCGTCCTTGATAGCAGCCTCGAAATCCTCCATTTTCATGCGACGGTTTTGGTCTATCTCAATCGAGCGAATTGCTTCACTACCGAAGCCGAGCAGCTCGACCGCACGGATGTTCGAGTAGTGGGCTTCCTGGGAGCAGTAAATCGCAACTCGGTCGCGAACACCTTCCTTGCGAGCATTGGGAAAACGCTTGGTTCGTGCAGCAGCCAATGCGGTGATGTTACTGATCGTTCCACCGCTGGTGAATAAGCCCTTGGCGTTGTCGTCGTAGCCGATGAACTGGCCAATCCAACGAGCGGCCTGGCGCTCCAAAAGGGTGGCCGCCTTCGAGTCGACCGCTAGGTTGATGTCGTAACTCGAAGCCAAGAAATCGGCTACCGCCCCCATCTCGAGCCCGCTGGAACCAATGTAGGCAAAAAACCTAGGACGCGACTGCGCGGTGGACTGATCAAGAATGTCGACCGCCTGAGACAGGGTTAAAGTCTCACCACGACCAGAACGTGGCAGGTCTTCAGACAAAATCGAAAGCGTTTGATTGCTAACCTCCGGCTCGCTCTCACGTGCCGAATCAAAGCTTGACCAAACCTGTGAAACACGAACTGCCAAATCCTTCAGCAGGCTGTTTCGGTCACCTTGGAATTTGAACATGGCTTCCTAGAGATTCGGAATAAGAACGTAACGGGTTTCGAGGTATTCCTCGATGCCCTCTGCTCCGCCTTCACGGCCAAGGCCGCTCTGCTTGACTCCGCCGAAAGGCGCTGCCGCGTTGGAAACCAAACCAGTGTTGATTCCCGACATACCGCTCTCCAGGCTGTCGACTAGGCGCATGCCACGAGCAAGGTCCTTGGTGAACGCGTAAGAAACCAAACCGTATTCGGTGTTGTTCGCAATTCGAACGGCATCTTCCTCGGTCTTGAAGCGAACAATCGGGGCCACTGGGCCGAAGATTTCTTCCTTCAAAATGCTGGCATTTTCAGGAACGTTGGCAAGCACGGTTGGCTTGAAGAAGTAACCTTCATCGCCGGTTGAGCTTCCACCGGTGACGACATCGCCACCTTCCTTCACGGTTAGGTCAACCAGTCGCTGCATGTTGTCCTGGGCGGCCTTGTTGATGACCGGACCACAGGTGGT
>CANGEU010000023.1 GCA_947452985.1 Micrococcales bacterium | reverse complement strand
AATGTCCCAGAGACGAGCCGACCACTAGACCCAGAGCGAGTTGCAAAACTCCTAGCTCAGGAATGGGAAACCTTCACGAAGGCCACCCCCAATTCCGGTGTCCACAATAAAGAAGCAGCGAAAGTATTGCCTATGGGCGTTACCTCGAGCTTCCAGCATTGGGACCCTTACCCAATTTCAGTAGTGTCCGCCAAGGGCGCCTATGTCACCGACGTAGATGGGCGAGAACTACTCGACCTCTCGATGGGCTTTGGTGCAATGTTGGTCGGTCACCTGAACCCAACCGTCGTAGCCCGCGTCAAGGATGCACTCGACAACGTCGGAACGCTGTTTGTGACCCCGTCACCAACCGCAACCGTTGCTGCCGAGGCTTTCAAGAAGCGCTTTGGTCTAGACATGCTACGTTTCACCAACTCGGGAACCGAGTCGTTGATGTACGCCGTACGCACTGCACGCGCAGTGAACGGCAAGCGCGGCATTGTAAAGATTGAGGGTGGTTACCACGGTGGTTACGACCCACTACAGGTTTCGGTAAAGCCACCGCTTTCAGCGATTGGTAACCCAGAGAAGCCAACCCCGCACGTGCCTTCAGAGGTCACCGCGGGCGACGTTTACGTGGTTCCTTACAACAACCTTCCTTACCTGGAGAAAATCTTCAAGAAGAACCACAAGAAGATCTCGTGCTTCGTGCTTGAGCCGGTTCTTGAGAACTTGTCGATTGTTCTACCAGACGAGGGTTATCTGCAGGGAGTTCGCGACCTTTGCGACAAGTACGACATCGCGCTGATTTTCGATGAGGTAAAGACCGGTCTAACCGCCGGTGCTCGCGGAGCAGCAGGTCGTCTTGGTGTAAAGCCTGACCTAATCACCATGGCTAAGAGCATCGGTGGAGGTTTGCCTGTGGCAGCCTTCGGCGGTAAGCAGAAGTACATGGACGCAGTTGTTGATGGCCGCATGGCTCACTACGGAACCTACAACGGTAACCCGCTAGTGATGGCTGCGGTTATGGCTGTAGACGAGATTTGCACCGACGCGGCCATGGCCAAGGCGGAAGAGATCAACGACTACGCACTACGCAAGATGGACGCAATCATTGCCCAGTATGAGCTGCCTGCTCACACGATCGGCTTTGGTATCAAGGGCGCCATCATTTGGTCAGACAAGCCAGTTCGCAACTATCGCGACTACAAGGCAACCGACTTCCAGATCGCTGAACTCAGCTGGCTCTGGGGTGTGAACCGTGGTGTTCTAACCCCTCCGGGTCTAGACGAGCAGTGGCTGGTTTCGCTAGCTCACACCGAAGCAGACATGGACAAGCTTGTGGAAGACTTCCGCTTGCTAGCCGAGGCTCTTCGCGCATAATCAACCTAAAGAAAAACCGCCAGACTCAAACGGTCTGGCGGTTTTTCTTTTAAGGCGTTAGTTTCCAGTGAGCTCTGAAACGTTTCCGAGAATCTCGTCGAACTCGGCAGCGGTTAGGTAGCCGAGGTCCATGGCAGCCTGACGAACGGTCAGGTTGCCTTCCGAGGCGTGCTTCGCAATTGCGGTTGCCTTTTCGTAGCCGACAGTTGGACCGAGCGCGGTAACCAGACCGATTGAGTTCTCAACCGTCGAACGCAGGTAGTCAACGTTCGCGGTGATGCCGTCCACGCAGAGGTCGGCGAAAACTCGGCAACCGCGCTTTAGATAGGCAATCGACATGTTCAGTGAACGGGACATGATTGGCTCGAAAGCGTTTAGCTGAAGCTGTCCGGCTTCGGAAGCCATGGTCACGGTTAGGTCGTTACCGATTACGGTGAAGGCGATCTGGTTGATTACCTCGGGGATAACCGGGTTGACCTTGCCAGGCATGATCGATGAGCCGGCCTGACGGGCTGGGAGGTTGATTTCACCGAAACCGGCACGAGGGCCAGAAGAAAGCAGGCGAAGGTCGTTGGCAATCTTCGACTGCTTCGAGGCAATGCGCTTTAGAAGACCCGAGGCGGTGATGAAGACGCCGGTGTCCTGAGTGGCTTCAATCAGGTTGGCAGCAGAGGTGAATGGGTGGCCAGTTACCTCGGAAAGGTGCTTGGCAACTACTTCTGGGTAACCGTCTGGGGTGTTGATGCCGGTACCGATTGCAGTACCACCAAGGTTGATCTCGCTGATCAGCGGAAGGATGTTCTTGATGCGCTCGATGTCTTCGCGAATCATGATTCCGTAGGTGCCAAACTCCTGACCTAGGGTCATTGGCACGGCGTCTTGCAGCTGGGTGCGACCCATCTTGATGACGTCGCGGAATTCGTGGGCCTTGCGCTCAAAAGCCTCACAAAGGTACTGCATCTCGCCCATTAGCTCCTTGAAGTCGAGCACCAAAGCAACCTTGATTGCGGTTGGGTAGACGTCGTTGGTCGACTGCGAAGCATTCACGTGGTTCAGAGGGTGAAGGTGGTCGTAGTCGCCCTTTTCAAAGCCAAGCTTCTCAAGCGCACGGTTGGCGATAACCTCGTTGGCGTTCATATTGGTTGAGGTTCCGGCTCCACCCTGAATTGCGTCGACCACAAATTGGTCGTTCAGGGTTCCTGCGATTACGTCGTTGCAGGCTGCGTCGATGGCACGGAAGATATCTTCTTCCAGTTCGCCTAGCTCAAAATTGGCTCTAGCAGCCGCCTGCTTCACCTGGCCGAGGGCAACCACCTGTGAAGGGTAGTGACCGATTGGCACCAGTGAGATGGGGAAATTGGTGATTGCGCGAAGGGTGTGAATACCCCAGTAAGCATCTGCGGGAACCTCAAGTTCACCGAGCAGATCGTGTTCAATGCGTCGTTGCATTTCTCTTTTTCTGTTTATTTAGTTGGTTATTTGATGAAGCGGAAAGTCAGTGGGTATTTGTAGAAGACGCCCTGGCTAGCTTGAACTGCAGCCACGATGCGAAGAATTACATAAAAGATTGGAACCGCCCAGATGAAGAGCAAACCAATGATGGAAACCGCAAGAATGATGCACCACAGGAACATGGTGATGCCAAAGTTCAAGGATTCTTTTACGTGGTGAGAAACGAATGGTCCCTTGCCGTTGAAGATTAGGTAGGCAACCAGCGGGCCAAAGAACTCAAATGGTATTCCAACCACGTGACTCAAAATTGCTACGGTTCGCTCGTTGTCCGGGCTCATGCTCATTGGCTTGGCGTAAACGTCATTGTTTTCACTCATGTTTCCATTATCGCGCGCGCAAGGGAATTATTTTGCCCCAAGAATGTTTGGCATACTGATAGGCAACTCATAGGAGAACGAAATAATGTCTGAAAAATGCCCAGTACCGCACGGCGCTAACACCCAGGTTTCATCGAGCAGCACAACTTGGTGGCCGAAGGCGTTGAACCTAGACATCCTGCACCAATACGACACCAAGACCAACCCGTTTGGCAAAGACTTCTCCTATCGCAAGGCAGTGGCCTCGATCAACTACGACGAGCTGACGGCCGACCTCACAAAACTTATGACCGACAGCCAGGTTTGGTGGCCAGCCGACTGGGGTCACTACGGTGGTCTGTTTATTCGTATGGCTTGGCACTCCGCGGGAACCTACCGCACCGCTGATGGTCGCGGTGGTGCCGGTAACGGAACCCAGCGTTTTGCACCGCTCAACTCTTGGCCAGACAACGGCAACCTGGACAAGGCTCGACGCCTGCTTTGGCCAATCAAGAAGAAGTACGGCAACAAGCTCAGCTGGGCCGACCTCATGATTTTGGCGGGAAATGTTGCCTATGAGTCGATGGGTCTAAAGACCTTTGGCTTTGCCTTTGGTCGCGAAGACGTTTGGCACCCAGAGAAAGACATTTACTGGGGAAGCGAGAAGGAGTGGCTAGCGCCTAGCGATACCCGTTACAGCGATGTTGAAAAGCCGGAGTCACTCGAGAACCCGCTAGCTGCTGTGCAGATGGGTCTTATCTATGTGAACCCTGAAGGCGTGAATGGAAAGCCAGACCCGCTGAAGACCGCCGAAATGATTCGCGTTACCTTCGCTCGCATGGCGATGAACGACGAAGAGACCGTAGCGCTAACTGCTGGTGGTCACACCGTGGGCAAGGCTCATGGAAATGGGGATGCCGGAAACCTCGGAGCGTCTCCTGAAGGTGCCGACATCTCGGAACAGGGTCTTGGTTGGATGAACCACAAGACTCGTGGCGTTGGCCGCGACACCGTGACCAGCGGTGTTGAAGGAGCCTGGACTACCCACCCAACGCAGTGGGATAACGGTTATTTCGACATGCTGTTGGGGTACGAGTGGCAGCTAACCAAGTCGCCCGCCGGAGCTAACCAGTGGGAGCCGGTCGACATTGCCCAGACCGACATGCCTGTTGACGTTGAGGACTCAAAAGTTCATGTGAAGCCAATGATGACCGATGCCGACATGGCAATGATCAAAGACCCTGCCTACCTTGAGATTTCTAAGAAGTTCCACGCAGATCCTCCATACTTCTCGGAAGTATTCGCTCGTGCTTGGTTCAAGTTAACTCACCGCGACATGGGTCCAAAGGCCCGCTACGTTGGTCCTTTCGTTCCTGCCGAAGACCTAATTTGGCAAGACGTAGTTCCCGCCGGAAACAAGGACTACAACCACAACTTGGTGAAGCAGAAGATTGCTGAGTCTGGGCTTTCGATTTCTGAGCTGGTCTCGACCGCCTGGGACTCTGCTCGCACCTTCCGCGGCTCAGACAAGCGCGGTGGAGCTAACGGCGCTCGCATTCGCTTGGAGCCTCAGAAGCACTGGGAAGGCAACGAACCTGCCCGCCTACACAAGGTTCTGTCTGTACTAGAAAACATTGCGACCTCAACCGGGGCTAGCCTCGCCGACGTAATCGTGCTGGCTGGAAATGTTGGAATCGAGCAAGCCGCCAAGGCTGCTGGAACTCACGTTGAAATTCCGTTTGCAGCCGGTCGCGGAGATGCCACTCAAGACCAAACCGATGTGGACTCATTTGCGCCGCTAGAGCCTCTTCACGACGGCTTCCGAAATTGGTTGAAGAAGGACTACATCCCAACTCCGGAAGAGATGCTTCTAGACAAGGCGTCACTGCTGGGCCTAACCGCTGCAGAAATGACCGTCTTGATCGGTGGTCTTCGCGTGTTGGGAACCAACCACGGAGACACCAAGCACGGAGTATTTACTAAGAACGTTGGTCACCTGACTAACGACTTCTTCGTGAACCTAACCGACATGAGCTTTGTGTGGGAGCCAGTTGGCGAGAACCTCTACAACATTCGTTCACGTCACAACGGTCAGGTTATCTACACGGCAACTCGCGTAGACCTAGTCTTTGGATCGAACTCAATCCTTCGTTCCTACGCTGAGCATTACGCCCAAGACGATAACAAGCACAAGTTTGTTACCGATTTTGTGGCAGCTTGGGTCAAGGTTATGAACGCCGACCGCTTCGACCTGCTTGGCTAGTGGATAACGCCTAACTGCCTTTTGTAATTCAAGATGCGCTGAACTTTCTCGATCATCACTGGTCTTGAAAGTCGGCCGCTTGTTACCGCAGAAGTTACACGTGAAATCAGCGATTTCGGTCCACTGCAAACCAGCGCCACATCAACACCCGCTTCCAGCGAGCGAATTGCAGCCTCCGCGATGTCTTTGTGAAGACCTCGGGTGGCTCCGCCCATAGACAGCGAATCGGTGATGATCAAGCCGTTAGGCCCAATCTCGTTTCGAAGCACTGCCAAAGCCGAAGTCGATCGGCTCGCCGGAGTATTAGCCTCGGTAAGGCCTGGAACAATCAAATGCCCAACCATCACCGAAGTTACACCCTGAGAAATTGCATAGTGGAAAGGCTTGAGGTCGGCGGTTTCTAACTTCTCAAGCGATGGCAGTAGCCCTGGTTTCGCGTGGGTGTCCACTGAACGCCCATGACCCGGCCAGTGCTTGAGTACCGGCAGAACGCCAGCCTCACCCAGTCCTTTTGCCCACTCCGTGACCTTTTTGCCAACCGTGACCGGGTTAGATCCAAAACCCCGACGAGCGCGGCTAATAAAGTAGCCAGGAATGTTTAGGTCGGCGACCGGCGAGAAAGCAATATCAACCCCGAGCGCCTTCATTCGCTTGCCATAGTCGCGGGCAGTCTTGGTCACCTTCGAATCAGACCAGCCACCCATAGTTGTAGCCGAAGGAAGTCGGTAAATAGCAGTGCGAAGCCGCTGAACATCGCCACCTTCTTCGTCGCTGGCAATTACCGGAGTGATGCCGTTCAAAGCCTTGCCTTTGAGCGAAGCAATCTGCGACTTCAGCTTCCCGCTAGCACCCCGGCCAACCAGAGCAATGCCGCCGATACCCCTGCGCACCGAGCTTGAACGAGCCCAAAGGCTTGGCCCGCTCGAACAGATGAACAGGGTTTGCGCCGCCAATGCCTCATCGGTCCAGGTTTCGGGATTTGAGTAATCGGGAATCGGCTCGGTCAAAACAATAGCGCTCGCAGGCGTTGCCGAACCGGTGAAAAGCATGGCGACTAGCAGCGATTTCGCTAGAAGTGCCCGCCCTTTGGTCATTCGTCAATGATAGGTGAGGGGGTATTCGTTTGGCTTTAGACTGAAGGGATTATGACTTCCTTGAAGCGCTTCGCAGCCACCAGCCTCGTTATCGTCCTGGCACTATTCGCTCAGCCGGCCTTCGCGGTTGGCCACAAAATCAGCTTCTCCGACGGCGCTCCCGAGCTAGAGCTTGGCGGGTCGACCACAATCACACTGACTCTAGACCAGCCAATCATTTGCGACCAGCAGGTTACCTGCGAAGTTGTTGTTGACTTCAGCGGTTCGCTACCTCAGGGTTTGACCATCTCTCCATCTACAGTCACCTGGAATTACACCGAGTGGGCGCAGCCAAGAACCATAACGGTAAACGTAGGTGCCGATGCCGAAACTCTAGTGGGCCAAACTTCAACCGTTGCTGCCACAGTCACCAGTGCAGCGACTTACTACGATGGCTTTGCTCCAAGTTTTGAAGTGACAGTGCCGGCGGCCGAGTTGCCTCCGATTGAGTACGTTAAGCGAACGCTCGCCAACACCGGTTCAAATGATTTGGCAATTTTTGCGGCAGGCCTTCTTCTGGTTGGTGCTGGAGTATCAGCCGCACGCCTAAGTAAAAGAGGATCGCGTAAATGAGTGATTTGAATCAGGTCGGAGACCAGGACAATTGGCGCTGTTGGTTGTGCGACCAGCCGGTTGACCCGGACGCCTCGGTGAACTCTGACCTTGGCCCAAGTGTTGATAGCTACGACGCTACCCGCGTGAAGAAGGGTAAGCCGTATACCGAGCGCCTAGCTCACCGCATGTGCAACACCATGAAGGGCAAGAACAAACCGGTTGCGCCTTGGTCTAAAGACATCTTTGTGGTTGACCCAACCCCGCTGGTTGAGGTTGTCGAGCGCCTAGACCGCAAAGGCGGCCGTGAGGTTGTTGCTCGCTGCCCAGATTTGAACGATGCTGAGCAGGCCTCGGATTGGCTGCTTGATCGGCTATCACGCCTAGCTCCCGGGGTGAACTTCACTACCGAACTCAACCCTGGCGGTGGCCAATATATGTTGGTGCTCCGAGTTAACTAGGCCTTCTGGCGACGTTTTGCCAGAAGTACCAAGCCGAAACCGATAACCAAGAGGCTTCCAGCAATCGCTGCAAAAAGTGACTGATCGGTTCCAGTGTTTGCTAGATCCGGAGTATTGGTGGCTGGTGCCGGCCAAAAATTCGTACTTGTAAACAAGCAGTTAACGTTCTGCGTAGCGGTGTATGGTCCCACGAGAGTCCCGGAGCCCCACTGGCCCGCAGTTCCCTTGAACAGGCTGTCCCAAGAATTAGCCCAGTAATTTCCCTGGTTGTCCATAACTATGTTGTAGCTGTATGGTGCGGTTGTAGTTCCGGTGTTGGTGTCAGCGCCAGTTATTTTATTGACGCTGAAAATGGTTTCGGCGGAATCGTCTTGACCATACAAATTCCCATTTGTTGGGTCAAAGAACATCGCATCGAAGTAATCATTAAGCGGGGTAGTCCTTACCTCAGTAGCTCCGGTGGTGAGGTTGAATGAAGCAAGGTGGTCGGTGTTACCGGTTACGGTTACGCTTGCCCAGCCAAGTCCATCGCCATCGATAGTCATTGACGTGCAATTGGTAAGAGCTGGACCAGAGGTGGGTGTCAAGGTCACGCCCAGGTCGGTTACGGCACCGGTGGTGGTATTAGCTGAGTACAGGTGGCAGGCTTCGGTGATTGCGATTATGCGCCCCGACTTTGGGTCCAGTGCTGCGGCCATGGTGTCGGCCACTCCGGAACTGGCACCCACTGCTGTGGCGTTTCCGGTGGCTGAGTTCACAGAGTACATCTGACCCGAAGTATCGATGATCCAGAGGGAAATGCTAGGAGTTGCACTCGCTGGTGCAACCGCTGCCGCAAAAACCGCTGCAAGCGCAATTCCTAGAGTCAAGATTCGCTTCATTTGTACTCCTGTTTGTGTCCGAAGTCACCAGTTTATCTGTTGAAAATTAAATCGATTTTCAGTACTCGCCTTTGACCACGAAGAAGGTGCCGCGGATTTCTCCAGCAAGCTTCGACTTTTGCCGCGCGAACTTAAATTTGGTCGCCAGTTCTTCGGGGATCGGCATGTCCATAGAAAGCTTGAAGCCAACGGCACGCTTTTTAGCGTCTTCGAGAGTGTAAAGAACATTGATGGCAAGCCCGCTCTCATAGAACACGTAGGTCCAGCGGATTCCGTCGACGATTAGTTCAATTGCCTCAAGTGGTTTTGAAGCAATCACGATATCTCGTTCCAAGAGAACCTTGCTCACATAGTCGACTAGGTTTTTTGCCTCGGCAGCTGGGCGAACCACAAACTCGGCTTTGTACTTGTTGTGAAAGTAGCGAGCCTCGTTGGCGCGAAGGCCGGCCAACTGGTTTACAAAAGGAGAACTCTCCAAACCCTGGGTTGAAACGTTTACGAAATCTACTTTGTAACTCATGGAATCTCCTAGTTCGCCCCAAATTGATTATCCGTGAGAGACTATAGGCATTATGGGGAATTCCACTAAATACTCACCACGTAAACTTTTTCGCTCTTTCGCCTTTGCTGAAGGCGTTACCTGGACGCTTCTGATTCTCGGTCTTCTCGGCAAGCAGTTCTGGGCTTGGCCACAAAACTTGGTGACCACAATTGGAGGAATTCACGGTGCTGTGTTCCTTGGCTATGCCGTTATTGCCGCCCTCGTCGGGGTCAACCAACGCTGGGGTTTCTGGAAGATTGTTCTTGGCACCGCTCTGGCAATCGTGCCCTACGCAACAATCCCCTTCGAACGTCGCGTTGAAAAGACTGGGCAACTAGTTGGCGACTGGCGTAAAGAACACTCGGGTCACGCGCGGGATGACCACTGGTTCGACCGCCTCTACCGCTGGTTCATCAACCGTCCAGCGCTGCTTGCCGCAGCGCTCGTGGTCGTTGTTGTCGCGATTTTCGCAACGCTACTAATTGTTGGCCCTCCGGGTGGTTGGCCGAAGTCGAAGTAGCAGACCTCCGAAGGCGGTCAAGGCCAAGGCTAGTGAGAGAACCGCAAACGTGTTACTTCCCGTATTCGCCAATACAGGTGACGCTGCCTTGAAGGAACTTGCAACGTGTCCGGAGGTAATTAGCAGGGCGCCGGAATAGTGAGGGAAACCGGCTCCTTGAATGTAGGTGCCATGTGGGTCGTATGCCTGGAAGCTTGCCAGCATTCCGCTATAGGAGCTTGCCCAAAGGGTTCCAGCCGAATCTACTTGAAGGCTGTAGTTCGACCAAAAGCCAACGTTGCCCAAGGAAGCGCTAACAGTTCCCTCCGAGACGTTCAACTCGTATAGGTCGCCTTGGTCGGTGAGGATGTAGCATTTGGCTTCAACCGGTGAGCAAGCCGTGGCGAAAACCATTCCGTGCAGTGTCGCCCAAGGCGTTGCGTTGATGCGTGTGCCAAGTTTTCCGTTACTCAAATCGAGTGGATAGATTGTCTTTCCGCCGATAAAAAAAGCGTGACCGAGATTGTTGATCAAAAGATTGCCTGGGAAGTTATCTCCGTCATCGAAGTTCACGTTCCCGGTGCTTGATTGAATGTTGTGAACGATTCGCATCGTGCCGTCCCCGGTTAGAACTTCAACCAAAGGCCAAAAGTTTGAGACAGTATTGCCTCCCAAGAAATAGGACCGACCAGTCACTGGATTGAATGCTGGTTGATAAGCGCATTCGGTGTCCGAAATTTCGTGACCTACGCCAATCGTTGTCCAGGTCGAATCGGCGGTGTTCACTAGTTCCAGGGTTGGTTCGCCCAGGTCGTGATGACACGGGAATGCATAAAGCGTGTCGCCGGTTGGCAGAGTTCGTTGATCGGTTGCGAACGCTGGGCTTGCCGCGGCGAAGGTGACCATCGAAATCACGAAAAGCGATGCGGAGATTTTGCCTAAAGAATTACGGAACTTCACTTGGAGCCGTTCTAAACCGTTGCCCCCGGAGAAATGTTCTCTTAGTCAAACCTTACAGGGATGGTTGTGGCTGGCCTCTACTTGAAGCGAAACAGACCAGTAGCATGAAGCAGGAACGGCGCACTCGCAACAAGTAGTAAGTTGCCGAGGTCGTCACCATAAATTCGTAGGGCAACCCCACCAAGTAGGAGCACCGCAAAAATAATTGCAGAGGTGATTCTCCTCGCGCTCCCATCGATTCGTCGAAGGCTTTTCTCAACTTCTGGAATGCGAATTGAGACTAAACCTTGGTCGATGCGAGTTAGAACAGAGTCCATTCGAGCCGGCAAACCAGCCAGAGTAGCTGCGAAAGACAGAGCCTCGCGGCCAATGGCTTTGATTGTGCTGTTGCCGCCACCGTTTAGCAGGGTGCGAGCGAATGGGTCTACTGCGTCCCACATGTTGAAATCTCGGTTCAGTGCACTGGTCACGCCGGAGAGGAGGGAGACGGACCTAAATAGGAGTAGGAAATCTTCTGGTAGTTGAAAAGGAAGCGTACGAAGCAAATCACTGAATTGGAGCGCCAGCTGTCTGAACTCTTCGGGATCGGTTTGGGTTAGTTCTGCCACGCCAACTCCACCGAAGCGTTCGAATAGCGCAATGATGGCTCGTTCAAGTTCAACCGTGTCTGCCGAAGGAAGGAGGACGCCGAGCTTTTGCATGGAGATAACGCAGGCTCGGGCATCTCTGGAAACCAGGGCGATTAGGAACTTCTGAAGACCATTTCGAAGTTCATCGGAAATTTCGCCCATCATGCCGAAATCGATAAAGGTGATCTGGAAATCATCTTCGCCCACCTTCGATACGAAGATGTTGCCAGGATGAGGGTCGGCGTGAAAGTAGCCGTGGGTAAAGATTTGCTCGAAGGTGATGCGAGCTAATTCTGCAGCCACCGTGTTTGGGTTGATACCTGCTGCTACTAGTGCGTCGACGTCGCTGATTTTGATCGCCGATACGTCACTTAGAGTCAAGACGCGTCTTGCGGTTCGCTCCCAAATGATGAGCGGTGAATCAACGTGCGGATCTGATTCGTGGTTGGTTTTGAAGCGCTCGAGGTTTCCGGCTTCGTGGAAGTAGTCGATCTCCTCCAGGCTGACCATTGCAAATTCTTCGATAATTGCAGGGGCGTCGGTACGGCGAGAAACTAGTTTGATACGCGAGAGCCACTGACCAACTTTTCTAAGGGCTTTGAGATCAACCTCGACGATTTCTTCGATACCAGGACGAAGCACCTTCACCACAACGGCCGAGCCTCCGAAGTCGGCGGCTAGTGACTCAGACAAATTGGCGCGATAGACCTGACCCAACGATGCCGAAGCGATTGGGGTCGAATCGAACGAAGCGAATGCCAAGTCCAGCGCTAATCCAAGTTCGCTTTCCAACTGTGGTCGAATCCTGTCGAATGGCACAGGTGCCACTTCGTCTTGAAGCGATTCAAGTTCGGCGGTAATGCTTTGCGGCAAAACATCTAATCGCGATGAAGCGAATTGCCCAGCCTTTATGATTAGCCCACCAAGATCTAAGGCGAGAACCCCAAACTTTCTAGCCAACTTCTTATAGCGGTTCAGGCGCCCTTTGGCTACAAACCCCTTCAAACCAAATTTTGGTAGGGCCAGTTCAAACCACCAGGTTTGAAGGAGTGCGAGCGCAGCGAAACGCAGAATCCGACGGTAACGAGATTTCAAAATTACTTCTCGGAAAGAATTTCGTGAATTCGCCGACGCGCGTCGTCGATGGCTTCAGCTGCTTGTTCCTGCTGTTCCTTAGTGCCGTATTGGGAAACTTCCAGGCTTACCTTGGCAAGTCGAGCCGCGGCAACTGGAACCACTCCACGAACATCAACCCATTTCGGCGCCCAAGTTGATTCTTGGGAGGCATCGAGTGTTTCTTCAGGAGCCGGATTATTCGGGGCAATTTCTTTGCCGAGGTCGGTGAGTGAATAAACCTTGCGGTCTTTTTTCACCGTGACGGCAAGAAGCCCCTCATCCAGCAGACTCTCCAAAAGCGGATAAACGCTCGCCGCGGTTGGCTTGGCGCTTAGTAGACCGAGTGCCTGAACTATTTCGTGCCCAGTCTTTGGGCCTTCCTGCAGTGAGGTCAGGATGTGGAACCGAATTCCCTCTTCATTGAGTAAACCGGTGCGACGCACTGCCTCGGGGCTAAAGCCTCCGAAAGTTTTGATGTTTTCGCGCAGGCTTTTAGCCATCGCGCCGAAGTCGAAGTTCGCCCAGTTACTCATGAAGGGTCAAAGTTCTATGTGGTCCGGATTATTCCGAAAGCCCTAGTCTTTCCAAGGGGCTTCGGTGCCAGGTCGGTTTTCCCAAGCCAGCTCTTTGATCAGAGACTTATCGACCAGGGGAGTACCTGACTCAAAGTCGTCCAAGATCACTTCGACGATTTTCTTGGCGGCTTCGCCCGGGTATGGCTGAGCGGCGTCTTGCAGGGTATCAATCTCGGCCGAGTAGTCTGGCAAGCCATTAGCCGTGAATTCTTCAAAAACTTCCGTAAACGCGGCAAAGTCTCGAACATGTATGTTGGCAGCCGATGCTAGGCCGCCGAGTGGCGACCACGGCCAATGCTCCGACTTGTCGAAGAAAATGGTTGGTTTGCCGGTCGCAATTGGATATTCACCAAGGAATGAAATGCCGTCGGTTACGAAAAGGTCAGCTGCGGCAAAAAGGTGGCCGATATCGCTTTCGTGATCGATGGCAGTATTTGGAAGCGCTCGCCACTTTTCCAGCCAATCGGTCAAGACATCCTCGGGAACAATGTCTTGCTCAATCAGGGTCCCGAACATGATCGGGTGAGGGCGCATCACGATGTCCAAGTTTGGGTGTTCAGAAGCGAAGGTGAGCATGTCTTGGAAGAGTTCCGGGAACATTCCAAAGTTCAACCAGCTGGAAGAGAAGCTGTGATGCGGCGCCCAAACCATTCGGCGATTTCCGGCATTGTCGATAGGCCACGAACCAGCCGATTCGCGAGTCTTGCGAACTAAAGAATCTAACTTCGGCGTTCCAGTGAGGTGAACGTAATCGTTTCCTCGAGAGGTCTTGGCGTAGGCGTCTAAGGTGTTGGGATCTTGGGTGAATACCAGTGAAGCCAACTGGTTTGAACGCTGAGTGTAAAGGTACGGTGTCACGCCTACTTCGCCCGGTTCGTTCACCAATGCCAGCGAGTAATAGGGAATGTAGCAAACCTTGGTGAACTCGGAAAGCGCCTCAACACGATAGCCGGGTTGGTAGTTACGCTGCCAAGGGTAATTGATGAACACGTAGTCGGGATTAATTTCGCGAAGCTTCACCAAACCCATCGACGAATCGTCGAAATTGAATCGAAGATGACTAATGCCCAACTGGTCAAAGAACTTACTGACCCGCTCCTCTCCGCCAAACGGCTCATCTTTGCTAAATCGACGCGGGATCGAGATTAGTGTGACCTCAAATTGTGGATCCGCGATCATCTGCGCATGGACGTCGGCTAGGGCGTCCCAGGCTTCGAAATAAAAGGTAAGGAAGACGACCTTGATACGCTGCGGGTTAGTCGTCATCCATCAAGCGTAACTATCTTGGACCCAACTGTTCTGGTCTAATTAATGCATGGACAAAATCAAGCAGTGGCTTTCGGTGCTCCCTCACCCAATTCGTTGGGCGCTCACCATGTTCATCGGATTGATTCTGCTGATTCTTGGCTTGGTCATGATGGTCACACCGGGTCCTGGCCTCTTATTTATCTTTTTCGGACTATCGATCCTCGCCCTCGAACTTGAGTGGGCTCGCGAACTCAATAAGCAGGGGATGCAGGGGCTTCAGGTAGTGGTTGCCAAACTCAAAGAGTTTTGGTTCAAGCTTTTCCGTAAGAAATAGCCAAAAACCAATCGTTTCCAGAAAGTTATCCGTTCGATTGGCTTGATTGCGGATAATTTGACTAGAATTTTGCCGAAGTGTGAATAATTTCCGCAAATGGAGTCGAAGATGACCAAAATTCTTGTCGATCAGTCCCACAACCAGGCTTGGGCGTTAGATCCAGACGTTGCTGCACGCATGAACCCCGCCAACCCTGCCGACGCCAGCTACCAGCAGTTTGCGGAAAGCCTTGAGGGAATCGGGTTCGAAGTTTTGGCACACAACTCCGGAACCATCGATGACGCCGCACTGGCTGACGTCGATGTATTGGTGGTCCCTCACGCATCCACTTCCGACTGGGAGAAAACCATTGGCACCGGAAAACCAATCCTGGAGCCATCCGAAATCGAAGCCATCGACAAGTTCGTGGCTAGCGGTGGCGGACTCATGCTGTTCGGTGAAACCGAGCAACCTAAATACGGCAACAACCTGGGGGAGTTGGCCCAAAGGTTTGGCGTGACCATCGCCAATGCAACGGTGCAAGACCCTGAAAACTGCTACAACGACGTAGCCACCTGGGTGCTTCCAGATTTCGAACGTCACGTTGAATCAGACTTCTCTTACCGCCTTGAAACGGTTTGCCTATACCGCGCGGGAGTTCTTGAGGTGGCCCCAACCGTTACGTCGGAAGTTATTCTTCGCTCCGGTGAGACCGCCAGCCCAGCTCTTGCCACCATGGCCGTTGCTGTGAAGCACGAAGCCGGTCGCGTTGTCGTCCTGGCCGACTCAGACCTGTTCGGCGACGACTCCATCAACGATTTCGATAACCGCCAGTTCCTGCTAAATGTTGCCGGCTGGTTGGCTAACGCTCGAACCGTTGCGAATGCAACCGGCGCTAAGCAAACTAACTGGACCAGCACAGACGCCCACTGGCTGAAGTTGCAGGAAACCGTTGAAGCACTTCGTCCGCTGCAGGAAAAAGATGGCTCAATCGATCTTGCAGTCAACCAAGAAACCGAAGTTTCAAAACTCGTCGACGACGTGCTGTCGAGCATCGACGGATTGTCGCCGAAGTTCACCCACCAGGCCGCCTACCTAGCCCAGGTGAAGGTAGACATTGAGAACTGGCGTCAAGGCGGTTTCAAGGTTCCCGACTACTACGACTCATTGCAGCTTTTCCGCCCAGATTTAAACCGCAAAGACGGCGTGGAAACCCTGGCCGTGTTCTCGATGTACACGCAGAACGGAAACCCGAACCGCAACCTAGAGGCTTTGGTCATCAACACCTTCTGGCCAGACTGGTTGGCTGCTAAGGAGCAGAAGTACAACAACCCTGCGTTTATACCAATTGAGTTCTTGGCTTTCACCTCGGCCTACGACACCAACTCGGCCGTGTTCTTCCCAGAAACCGTTGCGACCCGCGAAGTTGCCACCTACTACTGGGGTGGAATCTTCTGCGACCGCGAGGCTGCTCGATTCCGCAGAGTTTCTCAGGCAGCCAAGGAACTTCTGTACTTGCCGCTACCTGCCGATGCCGAACGTTTGGTGAACGACCAGAAGCTGGCACAGGAAACCTTTGTACTCTGGGACCTCATCCACGACCGCACTCACTCGCGCGGCGACCTGCCGTTCGACCCATTCATGATCAAACAGCGTATGCCGTTCTGGATGTATGCGTTGGAAGAGCTTCGCTGCGATCTCTCAACCTTCCGCGAAACCCTGGTGCTCGACGCCGAAGGCGACCGCCTAGCCAAGTACATGCGCTACGCGATTTTGTTCGACCGCCTGTTCCGTTTCCCAATCACCGGAAACCGCGTTCGTAACTACGACGGCCTCGGCGGGCAGATCATCTTCGCTCACCTTCACAAGACCGGCGCACTGCAGTGGACCGACAACCGTCTGGCATTCGACTGGGACATGGTCACCGACGCCGTGGTTGAACTCTGCGAACAGGTTGAAGCGCTCTACCACGACGGCATCAACCGCTCGCGTCTGGCTCAGTGGATTGCCGCCTATGAATTCGTCACCGGCTTGGTTCAAGCTCACCCGGCATCAACCTGGGCGAAGGGTGTTGACCACCTTCCAACCGATGGTGAACTTAAGGAACTCGTGAACCTAATCATGGACGACGAATTCCCGCTCAACGTTTTCTACGACACCCTAAACCGCAAGCTCGCAGACGTGATTGCCTCAACCAAGGGCATCACCGCCTAAGGGCTGGAATACTTGAAACATGGACGCCCTAGATCGCAAAATCGTTAGCCTGCTGGCCACTGATTCCAGTGCGTCGATTGGCGAACTTGCCGACACCTTGGATGTTCCAAGTTCAACCCTTCACCAACGCATCAAGAAGTTGGAATCCAAGGGTGTTATCACCGGCTATCGTGCCACGGTAAACCAGCGGGCAGCGGGGCTGACCCTTCACGCACTAGTTTCCCTAACTCCGATTGACCCGGCCAGACCAGACGACATCGCCGAACTTATCGCACCAATCGAAGAAATCGAAAGCTGCTGGTCGGTCGCCGGCGTTGAGTCCTACATCGTCAAGGTCGCGGTTTCCGAACCGGCCGAACTTGAAGCACTGCTCGGACGCATTCGCAGCATTGCCAACGTTTCAACCAGAACCAGCGTAATTTTGTCGACGCCTTTCGAAGGCCGCCAAGCAACAATCCCAGAGGATGGAAACTAACCATGACTAAGAACCCTAGAGGCTTCGCCAGCGACAACTATGCCGGAGTTCACCCAGCTGTTCTAAAGGCGATTGCCGCAGAGAACGAAGGCCACGAAATTGCCTATGGTGAAGATTCGGTCACCGCTCGCTTCGACGAATTGGTAAAAGACCTATTCGGACCAAACGCGGTTGGGTTCCCGGTCTTCAATGGGACCGGAGCAAACATCGTTGCCCTTCAGGCTGCCACCAAGCGCTGGGAAGCCGTGATCTGTGCCGAGAGCGCTCACATCAACATGGACGAAGGCGGCGCCCCTGAAAAGATGGCCGGCCTCAAACTTTGGAACGTTCCTACCGAAGACGGAAAGCTAACCCCAGAGTTGGCAGAAAGCCAGATCTTCGACATCGGTTCAGTTCACCGCGCCCAGCCTGGCGTTATCAGCATCACCCAGACCACTGAGATGGGAACCCTCTACCGGCCAGCCGAAATCAAGGCCTTGGCAGACCTAGCTCACAAACACGGCCTACTGCTTCACCTAGATGGCGCGAGACTATCAAACGCTGCGGCAGCACTTGGCCTGACCTT
>CANGEU010000022.1 GCA_947452985.1 Micrococcales bacterium | reverse complement strand
GTTGCAGTGGTGGTGAAGGCGGTCTTCACGTTGGCGTTGGTGTTGTAGATCAGGGTGCCGTTGGTCTCGTAGTACTTCTTGGCGCCCTGGTTCAAGATTGCTGGGTACATGGTTCCGGCGTTGTCGATGAATCCGTAGCAAACCTTCTTAACCTTGCACGAAGTCTTTTCAGCGGCACTTAGCTTCGATACATATGTCTTGCCGGTGTCGATGAACTTCTGCCAGGTTGGCCAAAGTGCTCCAACAGCTGCACGGTCGGTTGGTAGGCCGTGTGCCTTGAATAGGTCTTTACGGTAGGCAACTTGCAAGCCTCCGACGTCGGTTGGGATGCCAATGACCTTGCCGTCGGAGCCAACGCCCTGGTTCCAACGCCAGTCGAGGTAGTCGTTCTCGTTAACGATGCCGGCGAGGTTGGTGAAGTACTTCGGGTAGGCGCGGAAGAAGCCAGAGTAGGAAACCTCGATGGCTGCGATGTCTGGGGTGGTGTTGGCCTTGAAGGCAGTGATGAGCGACTGGTGGTGTGCGTCCATCGAGTTCTTTTTGATTTTGAGGTCGATGTTCGGGTGTAGACGCTCGTACTCTTGCTCACCCCACGGTTCGATTACGTTTCCGTATGACCAGATGGTTACCTGGGTTTTGGTGACGGCTTGAGCTGGTTGGATCCCACCCAAGGTGAGACCGGCTACGGCCAGCAGTGACAGTGCGCTACGAAGGGTGAGCTTTCGGGTCATCTTGAACTCCTAGGGTGAGATCTTGGGTGCTGATGTGCGTCAGCACCCAAGAACCAACTTTTTGTACTACTCTCGTGAAATCGGTTTCACGATGTTACTATTGTGCGTGAAAGCGGTTTCATAGCAAATCCGTTTTTGAGAAATACCCCCGCTGTTACCGAATTGTTACCAACTTCATAGACATAAAATTTGTCCCACTGGCAGTTAGAGAGAACATGATGAGCAAGTCAACCAAGGCGATCAAACTGATGGCAATCGGGCTAGCCGCCTGCGCTCTCGTTTCCGTTCAAGCCTCAGCGTCTCAGGGTGTCATTGGAAACCCAAAGCAAGCCACCGTTTCCAAGAAGCTCCTCTGGAAACAGGAATTCACCGGCAAGTCGGGCTCCAAGCCAAACTCCAAAATTTTTAGCTACGACATGGGCGGTGGCGGCTGGGGTAACAACGAGCACCAGGCCTACACAAACCACAACGCAACACTCAACGGTTCCGGTGCTCTTGCTCTGAAGCTTCAACGAATCGTTGTCGACCAGTCAGACCTTTACGAAACCTGCCCGATCGACACCCCTGGAAACGCGTGCGAATTTGAGAGCGCTCGAATTCAAACCAAGGGCAAGTTGAACTTTATGTATGGTCGATTGGAAGCGCGCATCAAGGTTCCAGTTGGCGATGGCACCTGGCCAGCGTTCTGGCTGCTCGGCTCAGACATCAGCAGTAACGCCTGGCCAAACTGCGGCGAAATCGACATCATGGAAACCAAGGGCGCCGAGCCTTACACCGTTCACGGAACCGCTCACGGCCCTGGCTACTCTGGCGGCGACGGAATCGTAAACACCAAGACTCTTTCTAGCCGTCTCGGTTCGGGATATCACATCTATGCACTCGACTGGACTAAGAACAAGATGGTTTGGTCAATCGACGGCAAGGTCTACCACGTGGTTACTCCTTCTATTGTTGGCAACCACAGCTATGTATTCAATAAGCCAATGTTCATGATCTTGAACGTGGCTGCTGGTGGCTGGTTCGCCGGAGACATCGACCCAGACCTCAACAGCGCAGCGATGAGCGTTGACTACATTCGCTACTACTCGCTGAACGGCCAGGGTCGAGTAACCGGTTCGGCAAGCGCAATCGCAGCTGGAAAACCTTAATCGTGGGCGATAAGCGTCTGCTCTGGTCTGACGAGTTCTGTGGCAATGCCGGCGAATCTGTCAACCCAAACTTTTGGAACTTCGACTTAGGCGACGGCACTTCGGCTGGAATCCCTGGCTGGGGTAACCAAGAGCGCGAGTGGTATTTAGCCAAGCAGGCCAAGCTCAGTGGTAACTCCGAGTTAGTGATCAGAGCAGAGAGAAACCTTGACCCTTCGGCCTACCCTGCTTACTACGGGGAACCTGCCGAATGGGTGAGCGCAAAACTCACCACCAAGAACAAGGTCGAAGTTAAATACGGTCTGATTGAAGCTCGTGTAAAAATCCCAACCGGTGTTGGAACTTGGCCAGCGTTCTGGATGCTAGGTAACAACCTAGATGAGGACACCTGGCCGCTCTGTGGCGAGATCGATATTCTGGAAGCTCGCGGCAGCGACTCGGCCAACTTGGTCGCAACCCTTCACGGCCCCGGCTATTCGGGCGAAGAAGGATGCGGCAAGGAATGGCGGACGCCAGTTTCGATGAAAGACGATTTCCACACCTTCGCGGTTGAATGGTTGCCAGATTCGATTACCTGGCTTTTCGATGGTCACCCTTTTTCTAGAAAAATTCGGGCCGATGTTTCTCCGAACGAGTGGGTGTTCGATCACCCCTTTTATATCATTACCAACCTCGCCATGGGCGGCGGTTTTACCGGCGACATCGACCCGGCTCTGCAGGAAGCAGAAATGGTCCTCGATTATGTTCGCGTCTACTCAATTAATGGCGTCGGCGAAGTCTTTATAAAGATTTAGTAACGGTCCCGTTTTTTCGTGAAATCGCTTTCACGTGAAATCGCTTTCAGGTAACATCGCAACTAAGACGTGTGTGCGCGCGTTCCCCAAATGGTACTGAAAGGAACAAGGATGTCTAGCAACAGAAATAGCCTGCGCAGTCGAATCGCAATGATCGCGACCGCCGGCATCACCGGTGCTTTGCTTGTAGGTTCACCTCTTGCAGCGAGCGCCTCACCGACCGTAGTCGACTATGCGAGCACCAATGCCGCAGACTACTCGGTCTTAATGCACACCGGTGGTGGCGGAGGAACCGACTGGGCTCCTTGGGACGACGGAGCAGCACTTAACGCCCCATGGGTAGTTGGAGACAAGAACTGGATTGGCCGTGCGGGCTGGACACATGGATGGGCCGCACAAGATGACGGCTCTGGCACCAACGGAGCGCTTTGGATTCAGAAGTCACAGGCTGGCGCAGCTAGTTCGGGCATCCAGGTTGCCAAGGTGGCAAACGGGTCTTCACTTATCTCAAGCGCCAACAAGGTAATCACCGTAAAGGTGAAGGCTGCCGATGCCAACGTACCGGTTGAAGCAACCCTTACCGACACCTACGGTGGAAACGTACTCAAGGTAACTGCAACCGCAGCAACCGCAGACGCTTACAACACCTTGTCTTTCAACTTTGCTGAAGCAACCACTGGAACCTATGTTTCAAACTTCAGCTACACCACCCTTTCGCTAGTGTTCGACCCAGCAAACGCAATCGCTGGAAACGCACACGACGACTGGGGTCAGGGTCCTGCAAGCGCAACCGTAAGCAAGGCGTACATCATGGACGACCTTACCTACACCGTTGTAACCGGTGCAGACACCCCTCCAGGCCCAGACGTGCCTCACTGGCTAACCTATGAAGACGCCGACACCCTAGGAACCCTAGCTGCCGGTAGCGCTTCAGACGCAAAGTGGGCTGGCTCATTCGGTAGCGGTGGTTCAGGTATCGCAACCCCAGCCGGTGCACTAAAGCACACTGGAAAGGCTCTTGAATTCAACAAGGCCGGTGGCGACCTTTGGACTGGTCTAAACCTTGTAGCAGCACCAGCCGGTGAAGTTATCACCAGCGCTCAGTACAAGACCGTCTCGTTCGACTACTACTCACCAAACGCCGCACTGACCCCTGTTTCGATCAAGCTAATCGCTTCCGACAACAGCGCAGTACGTGCAGCATTCAAGGCCAAGAAGGGCTGGCAGACCATCACTGTTGACTTCTCGACCGTGACTGGTGCTGGTGGCACCTGGAGTGCAGACAAGAACTACACCCAGATCGCCTTCTTCCCAGAGTGGGCAGACGCCGACATCATGCCTGCCGGAGTAGCAAACCCTACCGTTCTCACCGGTAAGAAGTACTACATCGACAACGTGAAGTTCAATGGCTTCGCACTTCCTACCAAGACCGGAACTCCAACTAAGACTGGAACCGCAAAGGTTGGTCAGGTGCTAACTGCTGGTGGAGCTACCTTCGCCGGAAACCGCGTTACCCGCGGCTTCAAGTGGTACCGCTGCACCGTTCAGGGCAAGACCGTAAAGGCCACCGCTCCTGTAGCTGCAGACAAGTGTTCAGCGATTGCTGGAGCAACTGCCGCAACCTACACCCTGGTGAAAGCCGACAAGGGTAAGTATGTTCGCGTAGCTCTAACTGCAACCACTGCAGCAGGAACCATCTATGCACTAACTACCTCGACCTCCAAAGTAGGTTAGTTACAAGCAAAAAGGTGGTGCCCTCCAGGATTCCTGGAGGGCACCATTCATTTAAAGGTATTTAGCGAAGGAACACTTCGCCCTGGTTATCTAACTTCCAGGCTCGAACGTAGTCGATGGTCATTTGGCTCTGAGTCCAGTTCGTCCATGCTCCGCCAAAGTCGCCGGTGGCGTTGTTGAGGATCAGGAAGAACGGGCTGTTGAAGCTCCAGAACTGGGAACGAATTGTGGAACTGGTGAAGGTTCTGAAAATGTGACCATCCACCAGTAATTCAATTCGGTTTGGAGTCCAGGCCATTGCGTAGGTGTGGAAGTCTGCCGAATAGTTAGCTCCGGTGTAATCGCCGTAGTCGTAGGTGTGGTTTCCGCAGCAATCGTTGGCAACCCCGTTGGTCGAGTAGTGAATGGCCCCCGAGTCGCGGTTTGGGTTGTTGCCACCCTGCTCGGCGATGTCGATCTCGCCAGAGTAAGGCCAACCAGAAGTTACGATGTTTTCACCAAGCGCCCAAAAAGCTGGCCAGTTGCGACCACCGGCTGGCATCTTGATGCGGGCCTCGATGTAGCCGTATTTGAAGGCGACCTTGCCCTGGGTGTCGAAACGTGCACTGGTGAACTGGCAGCCAGACCATGCCAAGCAAACACCTCCGGCCGGAGCCGCGTAAACGCGCTTGGTGGTGATTACCGCATTGCCCGTCGTGGTTCCGTCGAGGGCTACCGCCGAAGGCAGATACCACTGAGGTTCATTGTTGTGGCAGGTGCCGCCGCCGTTTCCGTTCGATTGGTCGCAGTAGCGCGCGGTCCAGGAATTCGAGTTGACTGGAGAGCCCGCGGCGCCACCAAATTCTTCGCGCCAAAGGAGAGTGCCGACCGTGTGACCAGGAACCGTTGGCGCAGTGGGAATGACTACTTTCCAGAGCGCATATAGCTTGAGGCTGGAAGTGAGACGCACGGTTGCTCGATCTGAGTAAGCCTTTTTTCCAGCTGCCGTCTTGGCCCAACCGAGAAATGAGAAACCTGGGCGAAAGAAGGTCACGTGCGGAAGTTTGTAGGTGCTGGATTTGGTCTTAATAATCTTGGACGCCTGGCCGGAACCGTTCGCCAGCAGAGTGACCTGTTTGGTGGTTGCGGCACTTGCAGAAGACAAACCAACTGGTGAAACGAACATCACCGATAGAGCCAACAGAACGAGCGTGGCAGTGCGTCTCATGAATCTCCCGAGGGTTCAAAGCCGCACATGTCGCTAAGAGCTCGCGACGCTTTCTTAAAGGCTAACTGAGGCGAACGGAAAAATCCCCGACCAATTTGATCGGGGATTTTTCCTTCTGGGGAAGTCTTACTTCTTCTTCGCCTTGGCCTTAGCCTTCGGAGCTGCCTTCTTGGCAACGTTGCTGGCCTTGGTAACTGCCTGGGCAACGAATGGCTTTCCGCCAACAACGGTTAGCGCAGCGCCACCAACGAGGGTGTAACCAGCGTTTAGGTGAGCCGAAACCTTGTCGCAGAATGCTGAGTCGTCCAAGCCGGTCAGCATCTTGTAAGGCTTGGTGAAGTTGTAAACCGGAGCTGCAACAACTGCAACCTTGGCGGCAACCTTAGGAGCTGCCTTCTTAACTGCAGGCTTCTTGGCAACAACCTTCTTTGCTACTGGCTTCTTTGCGGCTGGCTTTGCAGCAGTCTTAGGAGCAGCCTTCTTGGCTACTGGCTTAGCGGCAGGCTTTGCAGCCGGCTTCTTAGCCACGGTCTTGGCGGCAGCTGGCTTAGCAGCTGCAACCTTCTTTGCGATTGGTTTTTTAGCAGCTGGCTTCTTGGCCGCTGGCTTCTTTGGAGTAGTCATACTTTAAGTTTTCACCGCACATTTAGAAATGCGTGTATTGAAAATGGTTAACTTTTGACGTCTAAAACAGGCGGTTATGTGCGGTGTCGAGCCCGCGCAGTTCGTCGTAGTTCAAAACAACACATTCGATGCCTCGATCTTCGGCCAGTGTGCGAGCTTGGGGCTTTATTTCCTGCGCAGCAAAAACTCCACGGACCGGGCGCAGTTGCGGGTCGCGGTTCAATAGTTCCAGGTAGCGAGTGAGCTGTTCGACGCCATCGATGTCGCCGCGGCGCTTCAACTCGATTGCAACCGTGGCACCGGAACCGTCTTTAGCCAAGATGTCAACCGGCCCAATCGCAGTGAAATATTCGCGACGAATCAGCGTGGCCTGGTCGTCCCAGACTTCCAAGTGTTCGGCAAACATTTCTTGAAGCTGAGCTTCTACGCCGTCTTTGATGAGCCCAGGGTCTTCGCCGAGGTGGTGTTCCAACTCGTGCAGAATCTCGTAAATCAAGACGTAGAGGATGTCGGCGGTTTTCGCCTGCGATACTCGCCAAACCTCTTTAACACCAAGCGCTGCCTGCTCTTCATCGGGTTCGCGAACCGTGATGGTGCATGGCGGGTTCATCCAGTTGAGAGGTTTGTAAGAACCCGAGTCGCTGTGCACCAAGATCGAGCCATCGCCTTTGAGCATGAGTAAACGGGTGGCCAGCGGCAGGTGAGCCGAAAGACGACCGGCGTAGTCAACCGAACAACGGGCTATTACGAGACGCATTTACTTCTTTGACGCCTTAATAAGTTTCGCTTCCAGTGATTCGAGGCGGTCGATCAAGTGATTCAGCGCTACGTCTTGTGAAGAGAGGTGTGACTGAATTTCTTTGGCCTCTTCCAAGATTGCGCCGGCATCTTCGTAGGTTGCAATTGCGCGCTTTTCGCTTTCGTGAGCCTGAAGGTTTTGGCCAACCATGATCACGGGAAGGAGCACCAGCTGAAGGAAGGTCTGAGCAATCCAGGCCACGATAACCACGGTGTCGCCGGTGGCGATTGCTGCCGGAAGTGAAACCAAGCTGAGACCTACGAAAACATAGGCAGCCCACATACTTCCAACGCGCTTGGTAATTCCCAAACCAATGCGGTCGTTTATGGAAAGTTTCGGCTTGCGGCGGCGAGTTAGTTTTGGCGGGGTGGCCTTGCGCTCTTCGACGCGAGGGTGCTGCTGGTACTGGTAGTTAGCCTTAACCATTTCGCTTCCGGTAAATTACTTCGATCTTGGTGCTGGCAGGCACAAGCGAAACGGCCTTGACCTTCACCGATACGGCAGTGACGTTTAGTAGCTCTTCAACCTTCGAGTGCAAGAAGTCTGGATCTAGGTTGGTGCCGTCTAGTGTGAGCATGGTCTTTTCGTCGTCGCGCTGACCGCGTAGGAAGAATTTGGAGTCAACAATCGCCATGACTACTACCAAGAATGCCGAGTATTCGATTTTTTCGATCAGGCTGAAACCGGTCAAACCGCTGATCAAACCTGAGCCAAGACCAACCATTAGGTAGGCCATTGCCACCCAGCTTGCCGTCGACGAACGCAGACGGATGATGCTGATTACCGCGAATAGTGCGAAACCAACACCGAGTGAAAGTGTGTACGAAGCCAACGCTCCGGTTAGTGCCCAGAGGGTGATGTTGATGGCAGCAATCGAAATGGCCATCTCTCGGTCGCGGTGTCGGCGGTAAAATAGGACAAAGGCCAACAGCGCAACGACGACTAGGTCAACACCTAGCGATGCGAAAAAATCAAGCGGGTCTACACGAAGCATGGAGTAAGTCTAAACGCATGACCAAGAAAAGACTGCCTCTGGCTTTGGCTATAACCAGCATTCTGGTGGCCGTTGCGGTGGTCCTAGTCTGGCTGTTCGTGCCGCTGAACTTTGGTTCAACCAAAAACCCTGCGCCGAAACCGACCACCACTGAAAAGCCGGCACCCGTGGTGAACGAGCTCGACCGCATCTTCGACCCAAGCAAGGTTTCTCAGACCTTCATCGAGCTTCCCCAAGCCAGCATCAAAAAGTTGTCCTCTTATAACAACGAAAAGTATGTGGCCGCCAAGTTCCGAATGATCTACGACGGCACCGAGACCCAATCCGTGAATGTTGGAATCCGCATTAAGGGAACCACCACGCACTCAACTTTGAACAACCTCTATTACCGCCCTTCGTTCAAGATCAAGTTCGACTGGGCGAAGGGTTACGAGACCCAGACCCTTTTCGGCAAGCGTTCGCTCACCTTCAACGCTTTTGTTCAAGACAACAGCCGCCTGCACGAAACCTACGCCTACCAGGCTTATCGAGCCATGGATGTTCCAGCCCCTCGAACCGGCTATACAACCATCACCTTCGAGGGTGCCACCAAGCCGAACAAGCCAAGCCGCGGGCTCTACCTTGTGCTCGAATCTGAAGACGACGAATTTTTCGCCGATCATTTCAAAGACGTCACCCAGCACGTCTATGAAAATAACCACGACGTTACCGACTTCGACGTCGCGAAGGTTGGCGGTGACGTGGAGACCGGCACCTACTTCCGCGTGAAAGCCGGTTGGAAGGCAACACCAAACCGCGACGACCTGCGTGCATTCACTAAGGCCATCAACACCAGCGGCAAAACCTTCTGGGATAACCTCGGCATGGTCGCCGACCGCGAGCGCCTAATCGCACTTTTCGCCACTGACAACTTCATTGGTAACTGGGACACCTACTCGGGCCCACTGCGCAACAACTTCACGTTCCGTTCCAACCTCGAAGGCAAGTTCACTTTTGTGCCTTGGGGCACCGACCAATCTTTCGGTGAGAACCTTTTCAATGACCCAGGTGCCAGAGTTCGTTTCCCTGGTTACCGACTGCCGACTAAAACCCACGACGACTTCTTTATTACCGTCGACAAGCCTTACACCGGCTACCCTGGCAGCTATGTCTTTGCCTATAGCGCCGGTCTTCGCGACATGGCCAAGATGGAGAACTACCAGATCTCTCGCGGCAAGATCTTCATCAAGTGCCTTCACTACGCTCCTTGTTCCACCCTGTATTTCCAGAACTTGCAGAAGTTGAGCAACTGGGCCAAGAGCGAAAAGCTGAGCGACCAGATGCGCCAAACCGGAACCCTGATTGACAAGTACCTAACCGCTTACCAAAAGGTTGAGGCCACTCGCACCGCCAAATGGACCGACACCCAAATCACGCGAGTCGATGCCGCCATCAAGCGAAACTGCACTCTCGATGACCAAAGCGTCATTGTTTCCTGTAAGGCCGTTCGTGGCTAGCCGCGATTTGAAGGTGATCTGGGGGTCGGTCATCGTAAGCGTTGTCCTCGTCGTAGGTTTCGCCTTCAACGCGGAACCCGCAACCATCGCAGCACCACACCCAACTGCGACTCCAACAACACCTGCCGACCCAACAGCGCTCACCGACATAAACAAAATCTTCGACCCAAGCCAAATCAGCGACATTCAACTGGACATCCCGGCCAAGTCGCAAAAGGTATTAGATAACCGAAGCCGCGACGAATATGTGCCGGCCACCTTCCAAATCACCATCGGCACCCAGAAGTCGCCAAAGATGGAGGTGCGAATCAAGATCAAGGGAACCACTTCCCGCTACGGCATCAACACCACCTACCAGTTCTCCTCTTATAAGGTGAAGTTCGCTTTCGGCAAGCAACACAAAACCCAGACCCTCTTAGGGCTGAAGTCGCTAACCCTAAACGCCATGACCCAAGACTCTTCGAAGGTGCACGAAACCTTTGCCTATGAGGTTTACCGTGCCATGGGGGTTCCAGCCAGCCGAACCGGCTACGCCCACATCAAGCTGAGCAAGAACATTCCAAAACCAGATCGCGGGCTCTACCTGGTTCTCGAATCGCTGGACGACGTTTTCCTGGGCGCCAATTTCAAAGACGTCAACCAGCACCTTTACGAGAACAACCACAACTTCACCGAAATCGTCCCGGCATATGTCGGAGGTAACCAAAAAGTAACCCCGAGATACCAGGTCAAGGAGGGCTGGAAGGCCACCCCAAACCGCGATGACCTCAGAACCTTCGCCAAGGGAATCCAGAGCAACGGCAAGAAACTCTGGGACTTCCTTGAAACCAACACCGACCGCGAAAAACTGATCATGCTCTTCGCCGTCGACAACTTCACCGGCGGATGGGACACCTACTCGGGCCCACTTCTAAACAACTACCAGTTCCGCTCTAACCAGCTTGGCAAAATGACTTTCCTCCCTTGGGGCCTAGACAACACCTGGGGTGAAAACTACTTCAACGATGTCAAGGGATCTCGTTGGGTGAAAAGCTACACCGTGCCTTCGAAGTTACACGACGACTTCTTCTTCCCAGTCGACTCCAAAACCGCTTCGTTCCCTGGCTCGTTCATGATTGCCTACAACGCCGGCGTTACCGACCCGGCCAAAATGACCAACTACCAACTAGGGCGAGGTCAACTCTTCCGCAAGTGCCTCGCCTACTCCCCTTGCGCAACCCTTTACTTCCAAGACCTCCAGAAGGTCAGCGACTGGGCCACGGCAACCAACCTGAGCAAGCGAATGATTGCCCAAGGCGCCGTCATCAAGAAACTCACAAACGGCTACTCCAAGGCAGAGCAAACCCGAACCAGCAATTGGGTTACGAAGCAGCAGTCCAGAGTCGCCAAGGCGATTGCCAAACACTGCGAACTAACAGAAAACGTTATTCAGAGCTGTAAGTAAAAACTACTCAACCAGAGCAGCGAGCTTTTCAAGCCCGCGCTCAAATGCCTTACCCAAAACACCGTTCATGATTGGCCAAAGCAGCTTGCGGAAGCCAGCGTGCTCGCCGCTCATCTCCCAAGTCACGGTCACGGTGTCGGCAGAAGATCCCGGAGAAATCATGTAGCGAGTGCTAGCGAGCTCGGTTTTCTTGTTAAAAAATTCAAGTTTGAAAGTGATCACCGAAGGAGTCTCGGAAATTAGCTCAAGGCGTCCGTTGCCAACCTTCTTCGACTCGTACTTGTACCAAGCACCAACACCGATTTTCTGGTCAGACATTTCCGAGCGCAAAGCCGGGTCCATCTCCACATATGGGTTCCACTCTTCGGTGCGTCCAACGTTCACAAGTAAGTCGTGAACCTTCCCTGCGGTCGATTTCACTTCACGGGTTGCAATTACTGAATATTTAGAGGCCATACCGCCAAGCCTAGTAAATGCGCCAAACCAAAACGAGTAAACTTGACTAGTCGGCGACGCAGCCAAAGCCCCCAGAAACACCTCAACAGCAGGAGTGCCAACGTGCCAAAAATCATCGTTGAAGTTATGCCAAAAGCCGACCTTCTAGACCCGCAGGGTAAGGCTGTTGCCAACTCCTTAAACCGCAAGGGTCACACCGAAATCACCGCTGTGAGAATCGGTAAGCGAATTGAACTTCACTACGACGAAACTCCAACCGAAGCACAGCTTGAAGAAGCTAAGGCTTTCGCCGCAGACTTCCTTTCCAACGGCGTCATCGAAGACGTTGTCGCAGTAACCGTCGAGGCGTAAAGCCATGAAGATCGGTGTAGTTACCTTCCCAGGAACCTTGGATGACCGCGACGCCCAACGAGCAGTTCGCTTAGCTGGCGGAACCCCGGTACCGCTTTGGCACGCAGACACCAACCTTCACGACGTCGACGCAGTAGTTCTGCCAGGCGGCTTCTCCTACGGCGACTACCTTCGCTGCGGCGCAATTGCTGCCCAGGCTCCGGTTATGCAGACCATCATCGAGAAGGCTAACCAGGGTTTGCCAGTGCTCGGTATCTGTAACGGTTTCCAGGTGCTGGTTGAGAGCCACCTGCTACCTGGCGGCCTAATCCGCAACGAAAACCAGCACTTCATTTGCCGCGACCAAACCCTACGAGTTGAAAACACCTCAACCGCATGGACCAACCAGTTCCAGCTAAACGAAGAAATCGTTATCCCACTTAAGAACGGTGAGGGTGGCTACATAGCCGATGCCGAGACTCTAAAGCGCCTCGAGGGTGAGAACCTAATCACCTTCCGCTACGTGGACGTAAACCCAAACGGCTCAATGAACGACATCGCCGGCCTGAGAAACGCCAAAGGCAACGTAGTAGGCCTCATGCCTCACCCAGAGCACGCCGTTGAAGCCGGCTTCGGTCCAGACATGCCAGAGGCCATGCGCTCGGGCGTTGATGGCCTCAAATTCTTCACCTCGGTTATCCACTCGCTAGTAAACGCGTAAGGCCAAGAACATGCTCAACAAAAAGACCGCGACCAACGTTGACACAACGAAGGAAGCTAAAAACACTCCAGACAAGCACCAGCCTTGGAAAGAGCTCGGCCTAAAGCTTGAAGAGTACGACGAGATCAAGACCATCCTCGGCCGTCGCCCAACCAGCGCCGAACTAGCCATGTACTCAGTCATGTGGTCTGAGCACTGCAGCTACAAGTCATCAAAGATTTACCTTCGCCAGTTTGGCGAGAAGGTCACCCCAGAAATGACCAAGAACCTCATGGTTGGTATGGGCGAAAATGCTGGCGTAGTCGACATCGGCGAGGGCTGGGCAGTCACCTTCAAGGTTGAAAGCCACAACCACCCGAGTTACATCGAGCCTTTCCAGGGCGCTGCCACCGGCGTTGGCGGAATCGTGCGCGACATCCTCACCATGGGCGCTCGTCCAATCGCGGTTATGGACCAGCTACGGTTCGGAGCCCCTGAAAACCCTGATACCCGTCGCGTCGTCGACGGCGTTGTCGCCGGCATCTCCTTCTATGGCAACTGCCTAGGCCTTCCAAACATCGGCGGCGAAACCGTCTTCGACAAGGTCTACCAGGGCAATCCGCTAGTCAACGCCCTCAGCGTAGGAGCACTACGTCACGAAGACCTCAAGCTCGCCAAAGCATCTAACCCTGGCGACCTCGTCATCTTGTTCGGCGCACGAACCGGCGCCGACGGCATCGGAGGCGTCTCCGTCCTAGCATCAGAAACCTTCGACAGCACCGGCCCAACCAAACGCCCAGCCGTTCAGGTTGGCGACCCATTCGCCGAGAAGGTGCTCATCGAGTGCTGCCTTGAACTCTACAAAGCCCAGGTAGTTGCCGGCATTCAAGACCTCGGTGGCGCCGGCCTCTCCTGCGCAACCTCAGAACTAGCATCAAACGGCCAAGCCGGCATGCGCGTTCAACTCCAGAACGTTCTCCTCCGCGACGACTCGCTCACCCCTGAAGAAATCCTCATGAGCGAAAGCCAAGAGCGCATGATGGCGATCGTTCCTAAGAAAGACAAAGCAGCCTTCGAAGCAATCGTCAACAAGTGGGAAGTCGAATACTCGATCCTCGGCGAAGTCATCAAAGAACCGAGACTTTACATCAACTGGGGCGACGAAGAGATCGTCAACGTTCCTCCTCGCACCGTTGCCCATGACGGCCCTGTCTACGACCGCCCAGTAGCAGAACCTAAATACCAAAAGGCTCTGAACAAGAACACCACCAAAAACCTTGAAAAGGCTGAGACGCCTGAAGAACTAGCCACCCAGCTAATCCAGATCGTCACCAGCCCTAACCAGGCCTCCAAGAACTACATCACCGACCAATACGACCACTACGTTGGCGGCAACACCGCCCTGGCCATGCCAGACGACGCCGGAATGGTCCGAGTCGATGAAACCAGCAGCCTCGGCATCGCCATCGCCACCGACGCCAACGGCCGCTATGGTCAACTAGACCCCTATGCCGGCGCCCAACTGGCTCTCGCAGAAGCATATAGAAACGTCGCCACGAGTGGAGCAGTACCAGCAGCAGTAACCAACTGCCTCAACTTCGGCTCCCCTGAAAACCCTGAGGTTATGTGGCAGTTCAAGCAAGCAACCGCCGGTCTCGCCGACGGCTGTCTAGAACTTGGCATCCCAGTAACCGGTGGAAACGTCTCCTTCTATAACCAAACCGGCGACGTAGCCATTCACCCAACCCCAGTTGTTGGCGTTCTTGGTGTTATCGACGACGTCGCAAGACGCATCCCATCAGGCTGGCAAGACGCCGGTCACAACATCTACCTCCTCGGCACCACCGAAGAAGAGCTCGACGGCTCAGTCTGGTCTGAAGTCATCCACGACCACCTCGGCGGCCTTCCTCCAAAAGTCAAACTCCAAGAGGAACTAAAGCTAGCTCAAGCACTCCAAGCAGCATCAGTCCAGGGACTACTAGCCTCAGCCCACGACCTCTCCGAAGGCGGCCTCGCCCAGGCACTAGTTGAATCAACAACAAGATTTAACGTTGGCGCAAGAGTCTTCCTCGACGAACTAGAAGAGAAGAACAAGATCAGCAAAACCGCCGTCCTCTTCTCAGAAACCACAGCACGAGTCCTAGTAACCGTAGGCCGCGAAGACGACGTCAAGTTCGTCGGCCTCTGCGAACAAAGAGGCATCCCAATCACCCGCATCGGCGTCACCGACACCGAACCAACCCTCGAAATCCAGAACATCGCGTCCTGGCCACTCGCCACCCTAAAGGCTGCCAGTGAAGCTACTCTTCCGGAGCTATTCGCCTAAATTCTCCTTTCTTTATCATTTGGAGATTCCCCTAAGAATGGGATAATTACTTGGGGGAATCATTCGGGGTTTCTCCTTTTAAATATCCCTGGGGAGAAAAATGACTGAAAAAGAGACGCTTACTGCGAAAGAGCAAAAGGCCGTGAACAAAGCCAATAGGCCTTGGTTCAAAAAGAAGCGAATCATCGTACCTTTAGCTCTCTTGCTAATTATTGGATTTAACGTCGCTAACGGGGGTTCCAACAAGACTGCCAGCTCGGACACAAACAATACGCAAGTAGAAGAGAAAAAAGATGAACCAACGGTACCGACTGAGTACATTTCTGCTCTTGCGAAGGCCAAATCCTACTCAGAGCTTATGAACATGAGCAAGAAGGGTATCTACGATCAACTTACAGCTGAGGCAGGCGAACAATTTTCCGCTGAGGCCGCCCAGTATGCGATTGATAACGTAGACGCAGACTGGAATGCAAATGCACTGGCGAAGGCAAAAAGCTACCAGGAAACCATGAGCATGTCTCCGAAAGCAATTCATGACCAGTTGACTTCCAACTATGGAGAAAAGTTCACAAAATCAGAAGCTGATTACGCTATTGCACATTTGAACGATTAGTCGTTTGTAAGTTGGGGGTTGATTTGTCGACCCCCAACTTTTCATTTAATTTGTTGAAATTGGTTAAACTCGATGATATGGGGACTGAAGAAACCTTGAGGAAGTTGCGAGCTTTTGTTGAAGCGCGTGAGTGGGATCAATTCCATACTCCCGAGAACCTTGCCAAGAGCATTTCAATTGAGGCCGGTGAGCTATTAGAGTGCTTCCAGTGGAATGACGAAGCTAAATTTGAATCCATAGCAAGCGAACTAGCAGATGTGCTTACATACTGTTTGCTACTTTCGGATAAGTTGAGCCTGAATCCTATGGAATTGGTTCTGTCAAAACTCGAAAAAACAGAGTTGAAATATCCTGTTGATAAAGCTCGTGGAACGAGCAACAAATATGACCGACTTTGAAATCCGGCAAATCCCATTTGATGGAAGTTCAGTGAGCAGGCTTTCTGCTGAAACTGAAATCTTAAATAACTGGCCAGTGGTTTACACCTTGAATGACAAGGTACAGATCTATGTTGGTGAATCTACAAATGTTGAAATGCGAATGCGCCAACATCTGCAGAGTCAAGTGCGAGCTGAGCTTAAGCTTGCAACCGTAATTCTCGATAAGACATATAACAAATCGGCCTGCCTTGACCTGGAATCACATCTTATTGGCTATTTTCATGCCGACGGTAAATACCGTGTCCTCAATAGAAATGCGGGGCTCACAGATTCCGATTATTTCCAACGTGATAAATATCGAGAGTCTTTTAAGGCGATTTTTGAGCAGCTTCAAACATCTGGAATGCTAACGCGCTCCATTCCGGAAATAATAAACAGTGATTTCTTCAAGTACTCGCCCTTTAAAGCTCTAAATACCGACCAGTCCATCGCAGTTGAGGGTGTTTTAGAGAAACTTGTCGAAGATATCGAAAACAAGTCAGCCGCTCCGATTGTAATTCAGGGAGATCCTGGAACTGGAAAAACAATCGTCGCTATATATCTTTTGAAACTAATCGAAGATATTCGCTCGAGTTCCCCAGATGATTCGCTAGATGTTGATTCCCTGTTCGCAGATTTTTTCGTTGAAGGCTTCCGAGAACTTTTCAAGAACCTGTCAGTTGCCCTAGTTGTCCCACAGGTATCGCTACGAACTTCCATTCAAAAAGTGTTTAAACGCACTCCTGGGTTGGACTCCAAGAACGTTTTGAGTCAGTTTGAATTAGCAAAGTCAGGTCAAATTTATGATTTGGTCATTGTCGATGAAGCTCACAGGCTTCAACACCGCGCAAATCAGCCTTCAGCTCAGCAAAACAAAGACTTCTCTGAAATCAACAAATCCTTATTTGGAGAAGATGATAAAAAAATAACTCAAATTGATTGGATCAAAGCTTGTAGCCGCCATCAAATTTTCTTAATTGATTCGGCCCAAAGTGTAAAACCTGCCGATGTTCCAAGCCACTATTTAGATGCTCTAAAGGCGGAGGCCAAAGAATCAAGAGGGTTCTTTCGACTAATTTCCCAAATGCGAGTGACCGGCGGAACCGATTACATAGATTTCATTAGGGATGTTCTTCACCAAGAATGGGGGTTGAGTCGACCAAGTTTTGGAAAATATGAATTCAAATTTTTTGAAGATCTCCAGGAAATGCGAGATTGCGTCATTTTGAAAGACAGTGAACTTGGCTTATCAAGGGTCGTGGCTGGTTTTGCCTGGCCATGGGCCTCTAAGCGTGACAAGGCTGCGTTCGATATAGAGATTGCTGACCTCAAACTTCGTTGGAATAGCACAGCAACCGACTGGATAAACTCCAAGAATTCAGTACAAGAAGTCGGTAGCATCCACACCGTTCAAGGATATGACCTTAATTTCGCAGGTGTCATAATTGGCCCCGAGCTCGGCTTCGATAAAGAGACCAATAGAATCACGTTTCATCGGGATAAGTATTTTGATGTAAAAGGCAAAGAAAACAATCCGACTCTTGGTATTTTCTACACTGACGAAGACCTGCGCCAATATGTTTTGAATGTATACCGCGTATTGCTTACTCGAGGCATACTTGGCACCTACGTCTATGTTGTAGACAAAAGTTTGCGCGAGTATCTAAAAAGATATTTCAGTTAGTTTTGTTTGAACGGAACTATTGATTGATCAGCGGCTGATTTGGAAATTGATGCACTCCAAATCATTTTATTCAGAGTGCTAAAACGTGTCCACCTTGAACAAGTCTTTGTAGTAATAAGTCTTCATAGGCGTAGGAAATTATGGCCGAGCTTGCATTGACTGAGAAGACATAAGCTTTTTCCTCCTGGCTTGCGAGGTCGATTAAATTTGCAAAATACTTGTTTGCCTCGTTGGTGAGTTTAGGTATGTAGTTAAGCGGTGACAATGTGTTGCTGTTATCGAGTTCGATTTCAATCTTTAGGTTGACGATTGTCTTTTGTTTCAGGGGTTTGATGTGGTCGTTGAGGTTGTCGATTAGTTCGACTGTGGTGGTTGGTTTGACAGCGTGAGCGGTTGTGACGAACTCGGATGCTTTCGCTATTTGACGCTTTAGGTCTTTGCTTTCGCTATTTGTAATCACTACGAGATTGCAAGGGACTTTTGTGGTTGCTACTTGGAAGATGTCTTCGTTTTGTAGGTTCACGGTTTCTAAGTGTTTGGGGAACTGGTATTTCGACGTTATTAGTTGAATCTGTTCTGGCCAGGTCACTCGGTTTACTGTGTCGGTGAGGGCGTGAGCGATTACAGGTATTTGGTCCTCTTGGATGGTGTCATCGATGTAGATGATGGTTGGAATCTGTATCGCCGGAATGAGAGTTGGCTCTGGTGCAGTGGGGGCCTTGATTTTGAGTTCGAGGATGTTTTGGGTGGGGTTAGACGAATCCGGAGCGAGTTTCATCTCAAACATTGTTTCCCCCTTTTTGCATGGACACTCAAATTTATCCCATCAAATAGTTTTTTTACTCATATTGTCTGCGATTAGGTAAATATTCGT
>CANGEU010000021.1 GCA_947452985.1 Micrococcales bacterium | reverse complement strand
GTTCCCCAGTCTTTGGTGTTCAAAAGAGTGTGGTGTGCCAGTTGAGGAAGTTCGCCCTTTACTCCCAGCATCAGAAGCATCGCCGATGGTCCTGGCTCGTGCTTGTCCCACCACTTCTGCGGCAGGGTTTGCTCGTCAGGGTTCAGCAGTTGAGTTTCAACGTGGTGAAGGTCGGCGTTACCAACCACAACATCGGCTGGGTATAAGATGTCGCCAACCATCACGCCGCTCGCACGGCCGCCCTCGGTAACAATCTTGGTTACCTTCGAGTTGCAGTGAACCTTGGCACCGTGCTTCTTGGCCAAGCGTTCGATTGCCTCAATGATTGTGTAGAAACCACCCATCGGGTAGAACACGCCAACGTTCATGTCAACGTGGCTCATCAGGTGGTACATGCTCGGGGTATCGTATGGGCTGGCTCCCAGGAATACCGCAGGGAAGTCCAGCACCTTGCGAAGGCGATCATCTTTGACGTGCTTTGAAGCAAAAGAATCGAGTGAGGTTAGTAGGTGCTTTACGAACGTGGCCGCACGCTTTAGAACGTCTGGGTGAGTGAACGATTTGGTGTTCTCAAAGTTTGTGTAAAGGAAGTGGTCGATTGAGATGTTGTAGGCATCTTCGGCCGAGTCCACGTATCGCTGGAGTGCCGCACCGGCGCCAGGTTCGATGCTTTCGAAAAGTTTGATGTTTTCGGCAAGCTTCTCGTGAATCACTAGAACGTCGTTGTCGCCCTCGTTGCGAGTCTGATAGGCAGGGTCGAGGCGAACCAGTTTTAGCTCTTGGTCGGCTGAAGTTCCCATCAGTTTGAAGAACTGCTCGAAGGCTCCCGGCATTAGATACCAGCTTGGGCCGGTTTCGAAAAGGAAGCCGTCCTTTTCGAAGGTGTAGGCACGGCCGCCAACGCGCTCGCGGGCTTCTAGAACGGTCACATCCATGCCGCTCTTAGCCAGCAGTGCCGCCGTTGATAGACCTGCGATGCCGCCGCCAATTACTACTGCTTTCTTCATCGTGGGTACCATCCAAAAATAACGCGAACAACCATGACGACCTTGTACCAGTCCGGAACGCGAATTCGGGTGGTCATTAGCTTTTCAGCAGGGGTGATCGAAATGAGATCGTTCAGAACTTGGAACAAGATCTGGGCGGTGCCAACTGCGCGCTGAGCGCCCTTTGGCAAAATTCGAATCGACTTGGCAGCAACCTTCAAGTCCTTGCGAATGTCGGCAACCAGTTCGTCACGTTTTTCGTTGGTGAGTTTCTTCGGGTCGAGTCCTGGGAAGTAGGAGCGTCCCAGTCCGCCATTGTCGGCAGCTAGGTCGCGAAGGAAGTTGACCTTCTGGAACGCGGCTCCCAAAGCCTTTGCTCCGTTGGTCATGGTTGCGATGTCTGGGTTTGAATAGTTCTCGCCAATTAGGAAAACCTTGAGGCACATAAGACCGATAACTTCTGCCGAACCGAAGATGTACTGTTCAAACGAGCGCTGGTCGTGTTTGGTTTTCCAAAGGTCGGTTCGCATCGAATCGAAGAATGGCTTGATTAGGTCGCGGCCGATGCCAGCCTCATTCGCAGTTTTAGCAAACGCATGGACAATCAGGTTGGTTGAGTATCTTGCGCGAAGCGAACGGTAAACCTCTTTTTCAAGCTCATCGATTGCCACTGCTGGGTCAACACTTCCACCGGCTTTCTTGGCTTCGAGTGCCGAACCATCGACCACTTCATCGGCCACGCGAACCAAGGCATAAATGTTGGCAACGTGCTGGCGGTATTTTGGTGCCAAAAGCGATACGGCAGTTCCGAATGATGTTGAGTAAGCCTCGATTACTGCTGAGGCAGCCTTTTCAGACGCAAGTGTATAAAGTTCGAGGCCAGTCATACTTTTAGGCTACAACCAGTCGCGCCTTTTGAAAGCCCAATAGAGAGTGCCAGAGATTACGACTATCAAAATGTTCGACGTCCAAACGCCGACAGCCTGGCCGAAGCCCCAGTAAGGAACATTTTGCCCGTAGTAACCGGTGATCGCGGTAGGCACTGCAATGATTGCTGCCCAGCTGGTTACTTTTTTCATGATTAGGTTCATGCGGTTTCCCTGAAGGGTCAGGTTGGTTTCCAGAAGCGTGGTCACCAGGTCGCGAAGGCTATCGGTCCAGTCGGCTACGCGCATGATGTGGTCGTAGAGGTCTTGGTAGTAAGGAAGCATCTCGTTGTGCAGGATGTCCCCGTTGTGCTTCAAAAGCGGGTTAATAACTTCGCGCATCGGCACTGCAGCGCGCCTTAGAAGAACTAACGACTTACGGAGTTCGTAACTGCGCTTTTGAATACTGGTGTCTTTCGGTGCCGCCTCAAAAAGCTGGTCCTCTAGTTCTTCCAGTTCGGTGTCCAAACGTTCGATGACCTTGAAATAGTCATCGATGACGACGTCCAGGATTCCCCACAAAATGAAGGCGACGCCATAGTTGGCGAGTTCAGCAGATTCATCCCAACGGCGAATCACGTCGTCCATTCGGAAATCCTCGTTCTGACGAACCGTGATCACCGCATTTTTGGTCACAAATATGGCGAGTTCGGCTAGGTCGATTTCTGCGCTGTCGTGCTGGAAGTTGGCTTGGTAAAGATTTACAAAGAGGTGAGAGTCGTAGTGGTCAAGCTTGGCGCGTTGGCCACCCTTAATGGAGTCTTCGATAGCCAGTTGGTGCAGCCCAAGTTCCTCGGCCAGAACCTGGTAGTCCTCCGCGGTTGGCCTCACCAGGTCGTACCAAACGGCGCTGTCACCTTTGAAATGTTCATCGATTTTGTCTAAGGGAAAGTCTTTGTCGACGAGCGCCCCATCGCGATACTGCCTGCTCATACTCATGATTCAAATACTAAACTTGTTCTTATGTCTCCAGATATCAAACCAAGAAGCCGCGACGTAACCGATGGCATCGAAAAGACCGCTTCCCGTGGAATGCTTCGCGCCGTTGGTATGGGCGACGAAGACTGGGTAAAGCCTCAGATCGGTGTTGCCAGTTCTTGGAATGAGGTGACTCCTTGCAACCTTTCGCTCGACCGTTTGGCCGATGCCGCTAAGCAGGGCGTTCACGCAGCCGGCGGTTACCCACTGGAGTTTGGAACCATTTCGGTATCAGACGGCATCTCGATGGGTCACGAGGGTATGCACTTCTCGTTGGTTTCGCGCGAGGTCATCGCCGACTCGGTTGAGACCGTTATGCAGGCAGAACGCCTCGATGGCTCAGTACTTTTGGCCGGCTGCGATAAGTCGCTGCCTGGCATGTTGATGGCGGCAGCTCGCCTCGACCTTTCTTCGGTATTCCTTTACGCCGGAACCATTGCTCCGGGCTGGGTTCGTCTTGAAGACGGAACTGAAAAGCAGGTAACCATCATCGACGCCTTCGAGGCGGTTGGTGCTTGCAAGGCTGGAAACATGTCGCAGGAAGATCTAACTCGTATCGAGAAGGCTATCTGTCCTGGTGAAGGCGCCTGTGGCGGTATGTACACCGCTAACACCATGGCTTCGGCTGCTGAAGCGCTAGGCATGAGCTTGCCAGGCTCGGCTTCGCCTCCAAGCGCAGACCGCCGCCGCGACAACTGGGCTCACCGCTCAGGTGAAGCAGTGGTCAACCTTTTGAAGCTTGGCATCACTGCCCGCGACATTCTTACCAAGAAGGCTTTTGAGAACGCCATCGCTGTAACCATGGCTTTCGGTGGCTCAACCAACGCCGTGCTTCACCTACTTGCCATCGCTCACGAAGCCGACGTAGACCTAAGCCTCGACGACTTCAACCGCATCGCCGACAAGGTGCCTCACCTAGGCGACCTAAAGCCTTTCGGTCAGTACGTTATGGCCGATGTTGACCGTGTTGGCGGAGTACCAGTGGTTATGAAGGCTCTGCTTGATGCAGGTCTAATCCACGGCGACGCCCTAACCGTTACCGGCAAGACTGTTGCCGAAAACCTCGCATCGATCAACCCACCAGACCCTGATGGCAAGATTATCCGCGCACTTACCAACCCAATTCACAAGACTGGTGGCCTAGCCATCTTGAAGGGTTCGCTAGCTCCTCAGGGCGCTGTTGTGAAAACTGCTGGTTTCGACCTAGACGATTTCACCGGCCCAGCTCGCGTTTTCGAGCGCGAGCGTGCTGCCATGGACGCACTTACCGAAGGCAAGATCGCCAAGGGCGACGTAGTGGTTATCCGCTACGAAGGCCCTAAGGGTGGCCCTGGTATGCGCGAAATGCTTGCCATCACCGCAGCAATTAAGGGTGCCGGTTTGGGCAAAGATGTTCTACTATTAACAGACGGACGATTCTCAGGCGGCACAACCGGCCTGTGCATCGGACACATTGCACCAGAAGCCACCGAAGGTGGACCAATTTCTTTGGTGCGCGATGGCGACTTGATTCGAGTCAACATCGCAGCTCGTTCGCTCGAACTACTCGTTGAGCCAGAAGAGTTGGATGCCCGTAAGAAAGACTGGGCACCACTTGCACCACGCTACACGCGCGGTGTTCTCGCGAAGTATTCGAAGCTCGTTGGCTCCGCAGCCAACGGCGCAGTAACCGGATAATTCGTTTTTCAGGTTTCACTAACGAGGTAAATAAATGTCTAAAGAAGTTCTTACCGGAGCACAGGCGATCATTCGCAGCCTGGAGCTTTTGGGTGTTGACACAATTTTCGGTTTGCCGGGTGGCGCAATCTTGCCTACCTACGACCCGCTTATGGATTCCAAAAAGATCCGTCACATCTTGGTTCGTCACGAGCAGGGTGCTGGTCACGCTGCCGAAGGTTATGCCTCGGCCAGCGGTCGTCTCGGGGTTTGCCTTGCAACCTCAGGCCCTGGTGCCACCAACCTGGTCACCGCGATTGCCGATGCTCACATGGACTCGGTTCCACTACTGGCCATTACTGGTCAGGTGGGTTCGAAGCTCATCGGTACCGACGCCTTCCAAGAAGCCGACATCGTTGGTATCACGATGCCAATCACCAAGCACTCGTTCCTGGTCACTGACGCCAACGACATTCCTGAGGTAATTTCGGCAGCAGTTTTGATCGCTACCACCGGACGCCCAGGGCCGGTCCTAGTTGACATCACCAAGGACGCCCAGAACCAGAAGTTCGACTTCGTTTGGCCACCAAAGGTTGAGCTACCTGGCTACAAGCCGGTAACCAAGCCTCACGGCAAGCAGGTTCAGGCTGCTGCTGAAATGATTTCGAAGTCATCGAAGCCAATTTTCTATGTCGGTGGCGGAATCGTCCGTGCCGGTGCAGCGAAGGAACTTCTGGAGCTAGCCGAATTGGTTGGTGCTCCGGTAGTAACCACCCTGATGGCTCGCGGAGCTTTTCCAGACTCTCACAAACAGAACCTAGGCATGCCTGGCATGCACGGAACCGTTCCAGCCGTTATCGGTCTGCAGCGCTCCGACTTGCTAATCACCCTCGGTGCCCGCTTTGACGACCGCGTGACCGGCGATGCCAAGAGCTTTGCACCCGACGCCAAGGTTGTTCACGTAGACATCGACCCAGCCGAAATCGGAAAGATTCGTCACGCCGATGTACCAATCGTTGGCGACCTCAAGGAAGTAATTCCAGAGCTAACCGCCGAGCTTAAGAAGATCTACGGCACCAAGACGCACGACCTCACCGACTGGTGGAGTGCAATGAACCACTTGGTTGAGCACTACCCACTTGGTCACGATGCACCTGAAGACGGCAAGCTTTCACCGCAAGCGGTCATCAAGCGCATTGGAGAACTTTCCGGCCCAGAAGCAATCTTTGCCGCTGGCGTAGGTCAGCACCAGATGTGGTCGGCGCAGTTCATCAAATACGAACGCCCAAACGCTTGGCTCAACTCGGGCGGCGCCGGAACCATGGGTTACTCGGTTCCAGCTGCCATGGGTGCCAAGGTTGCTCAGCCAGATCGCCTAGTTTGGTCGATCGACGGCGACGGCTGTTTCCAGATGACCAACCAGGAACTTGTAACCTGTGCCATCAACAACATTCCAATCAAGGTTGCAATCATCAACAACTCGAGTCTCGGAATGGTTCGCCAGTGGCAGACCCTGTTCTACGACAAGCGCTACTCGAACACCGATCTTCACACCGGAACTGACTCGCTCATGATTCCAGACTTCGTGAAACTCGCGGACGCCTACGGCTGCCTCGGAATTCGCGTTGAAAAGGAAGAAGAAATCGACGCCGCTATCAAGTTGGCTATCGAAACCAACGACCGCCCGGTAGTCATCGACTTCATCGTGAGCCGCGACGCCATGGTTTGGCCAATGGTTGCTGCCGGTGTTTCGAACGACGAAGTTAAGTACGCCCGCGATGCGGCACCAGTTTGGGAAGGGGAAGAGTAAACATGTCGAAGCACGTTCTCTCAATCCTTGTAGAAGACAAGCCGGGTCTACTAACCCGCGTTGCCGGCCTATTCGCTCGTCGCGGATTTAACATCGAATCGCTTGCCGTAGGCACCAGCGAAATCGAAGGACTATCGCGCATCACCGTCGTAGTTGCTGTTGAAGGTGCTCCGCTGGAGCAGGTCACCAAGCAAATCAACAAGCTAATCAACGTAATAAAGGTCGTAGAACTCGACCCTGAAGCCGTGCAGCGCGACCACATGCTTATCAAGGTAAAGACCGACGCCGCTACTCGCTCGCAAGTGCTTGAAGCGGTAACCTTGTTTAGGGCTCGCGTCATCGACGTCGTGAGCGATGCAGTGATCATTGAAATCACCGGCGACACCTCAAAGTGCGCTGCTTTCATCAAGATTCTCGAACCGTACGGCATCAAAGAAATGGTGCAGTCGGGCGTATTGGCAATGGGCCGTGGCTCAAAGTCGATCACCGAGAAGGTATCCAAGTAGTTTTTCCAAAACCAACAAACAAGGAGAAAAGTAACAGTGGCTGAAATCTTTTACGACAAAGACGCAGACCTTTCGATCATCCAGGGAAAGAAAGTAGCCGTCATTGGTTACGGTTCTCAGGGTCACGCTCACTCGCTAAACCTGAAGGACTCAGGCGTAGACGTAGTAGTTGGCCTAAAGCCTGGTTCAAAGTCGAAGCCAACCGCAGAGGCTCAGGGCCTCAAGGTTGTTACCCCAGCAGAAGCTGCTGAATGGGCCGACGTCATCATGATCCTTACCCCAGACCCAGCTCAGCGTCACGTTTATTCGGAAGACATCGAGCAGCACCTAAAGCCAGGCAAGGCTCTTGTCTTCGGCCACGGTTTCTCGGTTCGCTACGGTTTCATCACCCCACCAGCCGACGTTGACGTGTTCCTAGTAGCACCAAAGGGCCCAGGCCACCTAGTTCGCCGCGAGTACCTAGCCGGCAAGGGTGTACCAAACCTAATCGCAATCCACCAGGACGCTTCGGGCAACGCTTTCGAGCTAGGTCTAAGCTACTCGAAGGCGATCGGTGGAACCCGTGCGGGAACCATCAAGACCACCTTCGCTGAAGAGACTGAGACCGACCTATTCGGTGAGCAGGCTGTTCTATGTGGTGGCGCAAGCCAGCTAATCCAGTACGGTTTCGAAACTCTAACCGAAGCTGGTTACCAGCCTGAGGTTGCTTACTTCGAAGTACTTCACGAGCTAAAGCTAATCGTTGACCTAATGTACGAGGGTGGCATTGCCAAGCAGCGCTGGTCGGTTTCGACCACTGCCGAATACGGCGACTACATCTCGGGCCCACGCGTTATTGGCCCAGAGGTCAAGGAGCACATGCGCGATGTTCTAACCGACATCCAGGATGGCACCTTCGCTCGTCGTTTCATCGCCGACCAGGACGCTGGAGCCCCAGAGTTCAACGCACTTCGCAAGAAGGGTGAAGAGCACCCAATCGAGAAGGTTGGTGGAGAGCTTCGCAAGCTATTCTCATGGCTACGCAACGCAGACACCGAAGCCGACTACGTTGAAGGTTCAACCGGTCGCTAAAGATCTAAGCAAAGAAACCCGTCACTTGAAGTGGCGGGTTTCTTATTGTCAGTTGCGCTTGCTTATGTTACTTTTAGAGCGCAGACCCCTCTCAAGCCTTTGAGATTAAGGGGTCTAGCTTTTTAAGTTTTTTTGGTTTCCTGTCGGGGTCGCGAACTGATAGGAATGTTTCGTACCAACCCCACGCGAATTCACTATTTGAGTTCCGTTCTACAGCAGTATTTGCACACCAGGCAACTAAGTCAGCGATTTGTATCAATTGTGAGTTCGAAGATTCCAAATGAATCGAATCTTCAACTATCGATCTAGTTTTTATCGATAACTCTCTGTGAACTTTTTGGAAGATTTTGTCGGTTCCATTACCGTCGATGAAAACCAGAGCCAAGGTTTCATTTGTCTCCAATTCTCTAGAGAGATGAAGGGTGAAATGGCGGTAAAGCCTTTCTTTCGCAAGTGAATCAGATGCATCATCCTTATACGTATAAATTGAGTGGACTTCCAACCCTTCGATAAATTGCAAACCCTTCAGACACTCGATAGCAACCGCTCGTCCAAACTCTTTCCATAAGATTTGTGTTCCAGTTTGAAAAAGCTTTGGTATTTTGCTGGAAATGCGACCTCGGCCATGCACGTATTGGCTCGTGTGTAGTTCGGTTAGTGAACTGACCCCGAATTTGATTCTCAGTTGGCGCCTGATATCAAGCCACTCCTCCAGAATTCGATTCCAGCTACCAGCTTCGAACTCAATCCAAGCCAAAACAACAAGTCCTGATTTTGGTTCACCGGAATCATCCATGTAAATCAATCGCGTTATAGATTTCGGCATGGGCCAACACTAGAAGGCGGAAAAAGAATCTAGTTGCACACCAAAAATAATGTGAATAAAACCATTTATGAAAGATCCAATTCAACCAGGGGCTTGGCCTTTACTGATTTCACGAAGTCGGTTTCTGCCTTTTCCCACTCGGATGTTGATACGAACTGAACGTTCACATCGCGTCCTAGATATCGCTCAACGTTTGCGGCGGCTCGGGCGGCTTCAATGCGGTTGACGTAGCCAACTATCAGTAGTTCAACGCGGTTTGGTTCAGGGCCTAGTTCACGCTTTAGTTTCGCCGCCCAGTCTCCATAGATGTAGGCCTTTTCGAGTCCGTCGACGCCATAGAGAGCGGCGGGGAGAACCGCAACTGGCCCATAGCTGTTGACGACGATCTGTCGGGTTGGTTCATAGAGCAGGTGTTTCGTATTGACCTGGATGAGTCTGGCTCTGCCAAAGGTTCGTTCGGTGACCATGTGGGCTTCAACGAGCCGATCGACTTCGCGCATGGCTGTAGGCGTTGACACACCGGCGAAGCGGGCTAGTTCAGAGACGCTGAAACCGTCTTCTGGGTTCATGAATAACTGTGCGAGGATGAACCCCTGAGTGTCGGTTCGAAGCAGGGGAGAAAGCTGTGCTGGAGATACTTTCATTAATTGAAGTATAACTTTCGTTTTATGAAACATACAATTGCGAGTCTCCTCTGAATGCTGGATACGGTTGAAAAGTACCCAAACAAAGGACAACCATGAGCAAGCCTGTAGTGCTAATCGCCGAAGAACTATCGCCAGCAACCGTTGAAGCGCTAGGACCAGACTTCGACGTAGTGAACGTTGACGGCACCGACCGCCCGGCACTGCTAGCCGCACTGGCAACTGCCGATGCCATCCTGGTTCGCTCAGCAACTCAGGTAGACGCCGAGGCTATCGCGGCTGCTCCAAAGCTAAAGGTTGTTGCCCGCGCTGGTGTTGGTCTAGACAACGTAGACATCAAGGCAGCTACCGCTGCTGGCGTGATGGTTGTGAACGCACCAACCTCAAACGTGATCTCAGCAGCAGAACTTGCCATCGGTTTGATCTTCTCGACTGCTCGATTCATTCCAGATGCTAACGCTTCGCTCAAGGCTGGCCAGTGGAAGCGCTCGCAGTTCACCGGTGTTGAGCTTTATGAAAAGACCATCGGAATCATCGGTCTTGGCCGCATTGGTACCTTGGTGGCTCAGCGCCTGGCCGGTTTCGGTGCTCGCCTGATTGGTTTTGACCCTTACGTAACCCCTGCTCGCGCTGAGCAGATCGGTGTTGAGCTAGCAACCTTGGACGAAGTCATGGAGCAATCAGACTTCATCACCATTCACATTCCAAAGACCCCAGAAACCACCGGAATGATTGCTGGTCCGCAGTTCGCCAAGGCGAAACCAAACCTTCGCATCGTCAACGCCTCTCGCGGTGGCATCATCGACGAGACCGCGCTTTACGAAGCGTTGAAGTCAAAACAGATTGCTGGCGCCGGTCTAGACGTTTTTGTTTCTGAGCCACCAACCGGAAACCCACTGCTAACCCTCGACAACATTGTGGTCACCCCTCACCTAGGTGCATCAACCGATGAAGCTCAGGAGAAGGCTGGTATTTCGGTAGCGAAGTCGGTTCGACTAGCTCTTGCCGGCGACCTAGTACCAGACGCCGTGAACGTTGCCGGTGGCAACATCGACTCCTCGGTGAAGCCGGGCATCTCGCTCATGGAAAACATGGGACAGGTCTTGTTCGGCCTCGTTGGTGGCGGCGTATCGTCGATCGAAGTTGAAGTTCGTGGCGAAATTGCTGCGCACGACGTCTCGGTTCTAAAGCTTGCCGGTTTGAAGGGCTTCTTCCAGAACGCTGTAACCGAGCAGGTTTCCTACGTAAATGCTCCGCTAATGGCCGAGCAGCGTGGCATCGACGTGAAGCTAACCGTTGACTCGGTTAGCGAGGAATACCGCAATGTAACTGCGATCAAAGCCGTGATGAACGACGGCACCATCGCCTCAGTATCCGGAACCGTAATCGGTCCAAAGCTTCACCAGAAGATTGTGGCCATCAACGGTTACGAAGTAGAACTCGAAATGGCCGAGCACCTAGTGGTCATGGTTTACTCAGACCGCCCGGGCATCGTTGGTATCTACGGAAAGGCTTTCTCGGAAGCCGGAGTGAACATTGCAGCAATGCAGATTGCTCGCCAGCAGAAGGGTGGCAAGGCGCTATCGGTAATTACCGTTGACTCACCGGTGCCAGCCGATGTGCTTGAGGGTGTTCGCAAGGAGATCCAGGCCGAAACCATGAAGGCAATCGACCTTCAGTTCTAGGGCTTAAGTAGCAAATCCAGGCCCGCCGTAGCAGTCCTGGATTCCGATTCGAGGTCAAACAAGTAAATGTAGATATCTCTTCACGTTGCTTTAAGAGTTTGACATCGTTTTTCGTTATGCGCAATAGGGGTTATCCACATATCTAGATAAATTGGCGGCTTGACGATTTTTATCGGTACTTTTGGCAGGAATGACATTTGATTACTTTGCAGATGAAACCTTTCATGTTCCACGAAGTCGCGGTGGGAAAACTTTTTATGTTTTCGCAGTAGTTGGAATACGACAAAAGGATTTGGCGACCACAACAGCTGAGATGCAAAACCGATATCTCGGTAAAAGGTGGCATTCGATTGAGATTCTTTCCAGAAGAAATGGAATCAAGAAATTTCAAGATTTTGTCAGCCACTTTGCCCCTCAACTGAACTTGCATGTGTTTCAAATCTCTCCCATAGATGGACAAGACTCGACCGGCGAACTTTCGAGAAGAAAACTGATGATTGAGATTGCGACCCAATTTTGCGGCCGAGACTCTAATTCATTCGTGATTTTTGAAAAACGATCTGGAGGGCACTTGCAATTAGATAAGGGCACACTTTCGGACCTGCACCTATCCGGACATGAGAAGTTGCGTATGAAGTCTCCTGAGGACGCTCGGCCACTGTGGCTGGCTGACGCTCTCGCATACGCCTATCGCAGATATTTAGTGAAGGGCGACCGTTCTCTTCTGGAGTGTTTTAGGAACTCTGTTTCCATCCACAAATTCGTTAGATGTTAGGTTTCTTCTGTGAAGGCAACTTTGATTTTTGATGGTGACTGCGGTTTTTGCACAAGCACGGCTAACTATATTGAGAAAAACTCATCGACTCTGATTGAGATTCACCCGTGGCAGTGGGTTGAACTTTCGGATTATGGGCTCACCAAGGATCAAGCTTCGGCAAAGGTTCAGATTTTCGCGGGTGGCAAAACTTATTCGGGACACAAGGCATTTGCAAAACTACTGCGCTTACAGAAGCAGTGGTGGTTCAAAGTTCTTGGCGGTTTGATGGTGACTCCACCATTTAGCTGGGGTGCTCGTTTGGCTTATTACTTTGTGGCGAAGTATCGACACAAGCTACCCGGTGGAACACCGGCGTGTGAAATGAAGCCTGGAAGGTAGCTCTACTTCTTGTTGAAGTCGTCTCGGCGACTAATTGCCAGGTAACTCACCGAAGCCAAAATGGCAACTAGGAAGATGATGCTGGTGATGGTTGTTCCAAGACCAATACCGCCATCGTCTGGGGTTTGTGCCAGGAAGTCGCCGATTGAGGCGCCCAGAGGTCGGGTCAGGATGTAGATGAGCCAGAAGGCAAGAACTTCGTTTACGAATTTGAACGTCCAGCCGAGACCGATAAGCGCGATAGCGCCGGCAAAGATAAACGCTGAGGTGAGGAAGCCCAGACCTAGTGCGTCGCCCAGGTAGTCGCCGAAAGCGGTTCCCATTGCAAATGTGACCAAAATGGCCAACCAGTACCAAGCTTCACGTTTGGTGGTGTCGATGCTCTTGATCGAGAGGGTGCGCTCTTGGTACCACCAGGCAGCGAAAACGAGTAGCAGCGTTCCGCCAAAGATCAGGGTTGAGTAAAGCAGCGGGAAGCCGAGACCATCGGTCAGGTTATCGGTGATTAGGGTTCCGGTGATGCTGACCTGAACAATGGCAAGCCAGTAAATTGCTGGCACGTAGCGCTTCAGTGACATCTGGATTGCGAGGATAACGACCAAAACAATCGACATCACGATGGTGGTCTTGAAAAGACCAAAACCGAGGGTTTCGTTGATGAAGTCTGAGAAGGTTTCACCAACCGTTGTGGCAAGAACCTTGATGATCCAAAAAAAGGCTGTTACGGCAGGAACTTTGATCATCATTTTGCGCATAGTTTCAGTCATGCGCATTAGCCAAACAGGGGAGTCTGGGAAACTCCTGTGAACTTACTCGGTAGCGCGGCCGGAAGCGATCCAGCCCATGGTGCCACCGGCAACCGATACTGCGTCGATTCCGTTGGCTTCAAGGATGTCGGCACCCTTTAGTGAGCGAGCGCCTGAGCGGCAGATAACGAATACTCGTGAGCCGTCTTCAACTTCGTGAATGCGCTGTTCTAGTTCACCTAGGGGAATTAGGGTTACGCCTGGCACGTGAGCTTCGTCGTATTCTTCTTGCTCGCGAACGTCTAGAACGTAAGCGCCGTGGTTGATTGCATCGGCTAGGTCGTCAAGTGTTACTTCGGTGGCCACGGGCGCTCCTTTGTTTGTTGTTTCCTCAAGTTTATTTTGTTGGTTTAGGTAAGACTTGGCTTATGGCCAAAGTTACCTCTGATTACTGGGACACAAAATACGAGATTGAAGACTTTCTTTATACGAAGGTCGAGAACCGTTTTGTGGTTGAGTATTGCTCACCGCTGAAGGCGGGGCGCGCGATTGATCTTGCCGGGGGAGAAGGTCGTAACTCGGTTTGGCTGGCCAAGCAAGGTTGGACGGTTGAGAACATCGACTTTTCGCCAGTGGCGCTTCGCAAGTATGCCGATTACGCCGAAGAGTCTGGGCTGGCGGACAAATGTTTGGCAACCGTTGCCGATGCCACTTCCTTTGTTCCGCAGCAAGATCAGGTAGAGCTTGGTGTGATTGGTTATTTGCAGACGCCAGGTTCCGAACTGAAGAAGGCGATACGACGTCTTGGAAAGCATGTTGTGCCTGGGGGTCACCTCTTTGGTGTTTGGCATGCCAGAGCTAATTTAGCCGGCGGTTTTGGTGGTCCGCGAGACCCTCGCGTTTTGCCAACAGTCGGTTTTTTGAAGAGAGCACTTTGGGGTCAGGGCTTTGAAGTTGTTGAATGCACTTTGCGTGACGGGCAAATTCAAACGAAGGAAGGCCTCAAACCTTCTATTACGGTTGTGTTGCTTGCCCGCAAAAGGGCTTAGTTCGAAGGTAATGTTGAGAGAAACCGCACTGTTTGGAGCAACATCGTGACCCGTGAATACAAGATCGCCGTTATCGGCGGAGACGGAATCGGCCCTGAAGTAACCGCTATCGCCATGGAAGCAATTCGCAAGGTGACTGCAGGTTCCGGTGTTGAGTTCAAGACCACCGAGTTTGACCTTGGCGCTCGCCGTTACCTTGCCACCGGTGAGACCATCACCGACGCCGACTTTGAGTCGCTCAAGGAACACGACGCGATCCTTCTCGGTGCCATCGGCGATCCACGCGTTCCATCTGGTGTGCTCGAGCGTCAGCTTTTGTTGAAGCTTCGATTTACTTTTGATCACTACGTGAACCTTCGCCCAACCAAGATTTACCCTGGCGTTATTTCGCCACTGCGCGACCACGGGGAAGTTGACTTTGTTGTGGTTCGCGAAGGAACCGAGGGTCCTTACGTTGGCAATGGCGGAGCAATTCGTGTTGGCACCCCAAACGAGGTTGCTAATGAGGTTTCGGTGAACACCAAGTTCGGTGTTGAGCGTTTGGTTCGCTACGCATTCGACCTTGCTGCCGAGCGCGACCGCAAGAAGCTGACTCTGGTTCACAAGCACAACGTCTTGGTTCACGCTGGTTGGCTTTGGCAGAACACGGTGACCGAAGTTGCCAAGGAATACCCTGGCGTGAAGGTGGACTACTTACACATCGACGCCGCGACCATCTTCATGGTCACCGATCCTGAGCGATTCGATGTGATTGTCACCGACAACCTGTTCGGCGACATCATCACCGACCTTGCTGCTGCTATCGGTGGCGGAATTGGTCTTGGTGCTTCTGGAAACATTAACCCAGACGGCGAATTCCCAAGCATGTTCGAACCGGTTCACGGTTCGGCTCCAGACATTGCTGGCAAGAACCTTGCCGACCCAACTGCCGCAATTCTTTCGGCAGCGTTGCTACTTGAGCACCTGAAGAACCCGGTTGCTGCAGCTCGCATTGAGCGAGCAGTTGCCGACGACTTGGCCACTCGTGGTGATGCCAAGCGCACCACCGACGAAGTTGCCGCCAGCATTCTGGCCAAGCTCTAACAAAGGAAACGCATGAGCATCGAATGGAAGATCACTCGTAACCCGAAGCCAATGCCGGTTGCGGAGCGCGAGGCTGTGCTTGCAGCTCCGGTCTTCGGTGCTGTTCGAACCGACCACCAGGTTGTCTGTGTTTGGGAGCAGGACAAGGGCTGGACTAGCGCCGAGGTAATTCCTTACGGCCCAATCCTCATGGACCCAGCTTCGGCAGTGCTTCACTATGGTCAGGAAATCTTCGAAGGTATCAAGGGCTACCGTCACGCAGACGGTTCTATCTGGACCTTCCGTCCGTTCGAGAATGCCAAGCGTTTGCAGCGCTCAGCCAAGCGCATGGCTCTGCCAGAAGTTCCGGTTGAACTTTTTGTTGAGTCGCTTGTAAAGCTAATGGAGGTTGACGGCGATTGGGTTCCAGAGCCTGTCAACGAAAAGACCCTTTACTTCCGTCCGTTCGAAATTGCTGCCGAAGACTTCCTCGGTGTTCGCCCGGCTCACCGCGCTGAGTACCGCGTGATTGCTAGCCCGGTTGGTCCTTACTTCACTGGAGGCATCAAGCCGGTAAAGATTTGGATCGCACTCGATTCTGCCCGTGCCGGTCGTCACGGTACTGGTGAAGCCAAGACCGGCGGAAACTACGCCGCATCGCTCCAGGCCCAGACCGAAGGTTACGAGCAGGGCTGTTCGCAGGTTATGTTCCTCGACGCCGAAACCGCCACTTACATCGAAGAGCTCGGTGGCATGAACCTGTTCTTCGTGTACAAGGACGGCCACGTGGTGACTCCTTCGCTAGACGGCACCATCCTCCACGGAATCACCCGCGACTCGGTTATTCAGCTAATCAAGGACCGCGGCATTGAAGTTCAAGAACGCAAAATCACCTTGGACGAAATGCGCGACGGAATTAATTCGGGCGAAATCGTCGAAGTATTTGCCTGTGGAACAGCAGCCGTAATCACTCCGGTTGGCCAGTTTGCCAGCAAGAACGAGACCATTGGCGATGCCAATTCTGAGCCAGGCAAGCTAACCGTAAGCCTTCGCGAAGAACTTACGGGAATTCAGTACGGAACAGTGGAAGACCGACACGGTTGGCTCTATAAACTGGCTTAAATGAAGATCGCAAAGTTTGCTTACAAAGGCGTACCAGCTTGGGGTCTAGTTGATGGTCCAGAACTAGTACTCTTCAAGGGTCACCCCCTTTTCAACAATTACGAGACCACCGGCGACCGCCTTGCTCTCAAAGACGTGCAACTTATGCCGCCGGTTCTCCCGACCACCAAGATTCTTTGCATCGGTAAGAACTACCAAGACCACGCCGACGAAATGGGCCTCGGCACTCCAGACGAGCCACTAATTTTCTTCAAGCCAACCAGCGCGCTGATCGGTCCTGAAGAAGCCATCGTCATTCCTTCGAAGGTGACCACCGATGTTGACCCTGAGGGTGAACTGGTCATTGTCATCGGTCAGCTTGCCAAGAATGTCTCCGAAGAAGAAGCCATGGACTATGTCTGGGGCTACACAATCGGCAACGACGTATCCGCGCGCGATATTCAGTTCAGAGATGGTCAGTGGGCGAGAGCCAAAGGCTTCGACACCTTCTGCCCACTAGGACCTTGGATCGAAACCGAGTTCATTCCAGACGGTCAGATTTTGGAAACCCGCGTCGATGGCGAAATTCGCCAGAAGGCCAGCAACGAACTCATGTTGTTCAGCGTTCCTCAAATCATTGCTCACGTAACCGCAGCCATGACCCTCCTTCCAGGCGATGTAATCTTCACTGGCACGCCTGCTGGCGTTGGGCGAATTGAGCCAGGCAACGTCGTGGAGATCGAAATTGAAGGCATTGGAGTTCTTCGCAACCCTGTTAGTTAGCACTGTGGGGCGATTCCTTTAATGCACTAATGAAGTAGGCTGAAGTTCTTTCGACCATGGGGACATATGCGTAGGCTAGGTCTGTTTTTTCTTGTTTTTGCTTTTTCGTGCACTTTTGTCTTGTTTGACATAACTTTTCCAAATTCGGGAAATATTTTTTGGCAAGGTTTTCCCATTTTTCTGCCACGGTTTCAACTAGCCCCAACAGCCTTGAGCTTCAATTCCCTGATTCCGTACAGGGAAAAATTGTTATCAAAGTGAATGGTCGAAATGTTGGCGAAAGTTATCCGGGGCAGAGATTCAGGACAGTGTCAACAGTCTTCGATGGTTCAGAATCAGTAACTTTGGAATATTCTCGTGAAGCCCAGTTGTCTGATTTGAAAAACCTTAGTGAGAAAAAGGAATTTTCAGAGGCTATTGAAGCAGGTATTCCAGTTGTGTACACAGAAATCAACACTATTGCAAATGGAAGTCGGGCCAATCTCAACTCCAACTCCGCCGAGGCTCTTACCTTGCCCACTCGGTCCTATGTAAGGTATCTGACCTACATTCCGACCCAATATGTTGGCGCTCCGACTTTCGTGTGCACTTTGAAGTCTTCAATCAATTTGGCCGGATATGCGATTTTTGGGAAAACTTTTGACGACCTGCCCCAAGAGTTCAATGGAAATAATCGCTTGTGGGATCCAGAAGCTATCGATAACTCCAAAACAGCATTTACGGTTGGTGTCAATTGGCCTTTAGGCGGAAAACTCTCGACAGATAAGAGAGTAGGCCCGACGAAACTGTACGCAGTAGTTTCGGGAAAACACGTCTTGGTAGGTCAGGACCAAGCAAGCACCGATGGAATGTCGTTGATTAAAAATGTTGCGTCTAGCTCCTATGTGGATTTTGAAATGAAGGAGAATGTTGTTAACCGTATGTGTTTACCATTGGTCACTCTCGGAATCTCTTTCGACTACAACGTAACTTTGTGGAGGGATGGCTCCTACTTGATGAGAGGTGTATCGATTGCTGTTCCAAATCATGAGCTCTACTACTCGGACAGCGAAAATCCAACTTGGGTTCCAGTTATGAGAAGAACTTTGAATAGTTTTGACTGCCTCGCTGCCTACAATAGCGGCAAACCAAATTGTCAAGACACTGGAATTTACTCAAGGAGTAAATGATGCTTGACAAAGTTTCAAAAAATCCAGTAAGAAGAGCGGAATCCGAAAAAGATTTCTTGAGGGACTCGAAATTTGGTTTCAACTTTGTTATTTCTTTGTTGATTTCTCAAGTTAGTGCCGGACTAGTGAACACCTACATTCAAATCAATCTTGCTAACACGTTTGAAGGCGGGCGTTGGTCAGAGTTCTTTGATTTTGATTTTTCACAAGTAGCGGGGGCGTTTTTGGGAATCTGCGTTTGGCTACCGCTGTATGGACTGGGCTTGATCCTTGTGTCATTTGCAGTTTTATGCCTTCAAAGTTCTTGGAAAGTCAGGACATTTAGAGTCATTTGGGTCATTCTCCTAGTTGCTGCGACTTACTTAGCGGCAACGGTTTTGGTTCTTTTGGATTCGTTGGCGAATCCCAATCTTCGTTGGTATTTAGTCGGCCAGATCATCTCAACGATGGCGTTTCTTTGCATGAGACATCTAGTCGGATCCCTTAAGGATCCTGGGTGGAAGGCAAAAGTACCCAAAGGCCCAGGGCAGTAGCCATGGAAGATAATACGTCAGTCAAACCATTCGCTGTCAAGGCAATTTGGACAGCAATCGTTTGCTCACTTTTGATCTGCAACTTTTCCTTTGCAATGACATATCTCCAAGAGCATGTGATTGCGCAAGGGGAAGCTCTAGAAATCTCAAATCCGAATGTGTCATTGGCATTTATTGCTTTTATTGGAATATCTCTTTGGTTGCCTCTTTTTGGAATTTCTTGCCTGGGGCTTGGATTTCTGGTCATTTTACTCTTCGGTAATTGGCCTCAAGCCGGCAGTCGGATATTCTGGATTGTGTCTCTAGCTGTCGTGTTTCTGGTTTCTTTTTTCTCTTTTTTCTTGGCTAGTCCCATGAACAAGGAGACAATAGTCTCGTATTCAAGTGACCTAGTTGTTTACTTAGTGCTCTGTGTTCTTGTGCTGGCTATCTTTCGATTAATTCTGCACTTGGGCCGTAAATGGGCTCAGCGTGAGTTAGCCGCAGAGCGGAAATAACGCAAGTAAACTCAGAGTCATTATGACTTCAGGAATTACAGCTCCTTTCACAACCGCAACCGGCTCAGACGTTGTGGTTCGTTTCTGTCCTTCGCCAACCGGTCTTCCGCACGTTGGTTTGGTTCGTACCGCTCTCTTTAACTGGGCTTACGCTCGTCACACCGGCGGTAAGTTTGTTTTCCGCATCGAAGACACCGACGCCGAGCGCGACAGCGAAGAATCTTTCGACATGATCCTGGACGCCCTCAGCTGGTTGGGTTTGAACTGGGACGAAGGCGT
>CANGEU010000020.1 GCA_947452985.1 Micrococcales bacterium | reverse complement strand
TCGACCGGCCAGCAAGAGCGCGAACTTTGCACCGCCTGCTTTACCGGCACCTACCCAATCGAACTTCCAACCGCAGACCGGTTGGGCAAAAACCTGCTTGAACGCGAAGATGCGGCGGCTTGTGAACCAGGACCAGACTCAGAGCTTGAGGCTTTGATTACCGACGCAGAAAAGAACTAATGACCGAGAACGCCTACGCCAAAGCCGGAGTTGACACCGAGGCAGGTGACCTAGCGGTTGAGCTGATGAAGCGCTCGGTTGCTGCCACTCACAACGACTTAGTCTTCGGCGGTCTTGGCGGTTTCGCCGGCATGATGGACGTTTCGTTCATCAAGAATTACCAGCAGCCATTGCTGGCCACCTCAACCGACGGTGTTGGCACCAAGGTAGCCATCGCCCAGGCAATCGACAAACACGACACCATCGGCCAAGACTTAGTTGGTATGGTCGTCGACGACATCGTGGTGGTTGGCGCCAAGAGTTTGTTCATGACCGACTACATCGCGTGCGGAAAAGTGGTGCCAAGCCGCATCGCCGACATCGTTCGCGGTATCGCCGAGGCTTGTTCGCAGGTTGGCGTGGCGCTAGTTGGCGGCGAGACCGCTGAACACCCAGGGCTTTTGGGTCCAGACGACTACGACGTTGCGGGCGCTGCAGTTGGCGTGGTCGAGGCGTCAAAGCTTCTTGGTCCTCAGAATGTAAAGCCTGGCGATGTCGTGCTTGGTATTGAAGCTTCCGGTCTTCACTCGAACGGCTATTCGCTGGTTCGTAAAGTCGTTTCCGACAAGGGTTTCAAATACACCGATTACGCGGACGAATTCGGCGGCAACCTAGGTGAAGCGCTACTGACCCCAACCCGCCTTTACACCGGCGTTCTGAATGACCTGCTTGAGAGCGAGCTCGGCGCTGGCGTTCACGCTATGAGCCACATCACCGGTGGCGGGATCGCAGCCAATCTTTCGCGCGTGCTACCGCAGGGGGTTTCGCTCGACGTCGACCGCGCGTCTTGGTCGCCCCTTGATGTCTTCCGCGTCTTGGCTGGCTGGGGTGGTTTCTCGCTCGAGTCTGTTGAGGGAACATGGAACCTTGGTCTTGGTCAGGCGTTAGTAGTTTCCGCTGACCAGGCACATGCAATCACCGATTCGCTCAACGCCAAGGGCTACAAGACTTGGGCGCTCGGCGTAATTGAAAACGCCCCTGCCAACTTGAACGGTTATGTCCAAGGCGCCAAGGGCGTTGACGGTGGAGCGGTTCGCCTATTCGGCAGCTTCGCTAACTAGAGGCTTGCGTTTCTTTCTCAGGTAGAAAACCAAGGCACCTGCAACAACAGCAGCACCAGCGACAATTCCGGTAACAACGATCGGGTCTAGCCCCTGTGGGGAATAAGTAACGGCTTCGAAAGTCATGTTGTCGCCAAGTTCACCGGTCCAGGTGATCTTGTTTCCCTTACGAACTCCGTTGGTTGATTTGATTTCACCTGGTAGTTCGATTGAAACGGTGATCGAACTGTTCTTGAAGTAAGGGGCGGTAAGTGGGTTGCTCTTAATCGAAGCGAAGTCCGCCTCGCCACCACCGCTGGTGTCAAGCGAACCGGAAACCACGATGTCTGAGCCCTTGCGAACGATACTCAAGCTGGTGCTGTCGTTGTTGGCCGCAAACTTCTTTAGAGGGACTGCTGCGAAAGTGTAGGTAGTTCCTTCAAACTCACCATCGCTGTAGTCCTTTACGGTTACACCTGGCTGCTTGGCAAATAGGCCGCTGCTCTTGAGGGCGCTGGTGTCGCCGCCGTTCTGTTTTGCGTAGTCCATAAGAGTTTTGGTGAACGCCATGGTTACCGAACCATTTACGGTGTCGTTAGCTGCGACCTTTAGGTTCATGTCCAGCTTCATGCAGCCGGTAGTGACGAGCATCACCAAGATGGCAGACGCTAGTGCTGTAAAAATACGTTTCATTTATTTCCCCCAGAGTTTTTAGTTGTTACTTGTCGGTATCTTCAGACGAATCTTCGGCCTCATCAGCTTCGTCGTCTGGGTAAAGATCTGCCCACTTGTCTACCAACTCGTTTGAATCAGTTTCTGGCGCAAGTTCTTTTTCCAGCGCAGACAGGTCGGTGTTTGGGCTGAAGTACTTGAGATCGCGAGCAACCTTAGTGTGCTTCGCTTTTTGACGGCCACGCCCCATGGCGAGCCCCCTAACTGAAAATCAACGGGATAAGAAAACCTGTGAAGAGTTTATCAGCGCTTACTGACAAAGCATGACTACAACGACGGCTGTGGAAGGAATGACCACGTTCAGCACAACGTTCAGGAAGGCAGCCGGGCGACGACGTTCGCGCATTAGCTGCCAGGTTTGACCAACGAAGGTTGAGAAAGTGGAAAGGCCACCCGCCAAACCAGCAACTAGCACTAATCCAAATTGCGGGGCAACCACCAAGACCCAGGCCGCCACAGCCGTTGCGGCGGTGTTAGCTATCAAAATCCCCCAAGGCAGAAAACCCTTGAAGTTTCCTAACCAACTTCTAAGCACGGCTCCGAGCCCGCCAAAGAGTGCGACTACCAGGAATTCGGCCATGAGCGTTCACCGCCAAGAATGCGTCCGAGCCAATAAACCGCGACACCGGCACCGATTTGCTGGGCTAGGTAAATGAAGTTCGGGTCATTTCCGAGCATGCCGAATGTGACCAGCGAACTCATGGTGGTGAAGCCGCCAGCAAATCCTGTGGCGATTAAACTCTGCGCCTCAGCGCTAGAAAAACGCTTGTTCACTTGCACAAAACCAAGGATTAGCGCACCGAGAAGATTGACAACCCAAAGCCAAACGGGAAGGGAGAGACCAGTCGAAATCGCGTAACGCAGAACGCTACCGACCGCACCACCAATAAAGGTGAGCAGAAGGAGCTTGGTTTTCAAGGTTTACTCGTCGTCGTTATCGTCGGCGGTAATAACAATTACCTGGTTCTTGGCCAGCTTGTGGTGGCGGCGCTCAACTGGGCGAACGCGCTCGCCGCGACGGGCATCACCAGGCAGCGGGTTACGCAGGAACGGGTTGAACTTCTCGGCCGACTCCAAGCGCCAAGGCACGAGAGTAACCATAACGCCGCGAACGTAAAGCAAACGCGAACGTAGGCGGTTGGCACGGTGGTTGTGGAAGGCATGCTCCCACCAGTGGCCCACGATGTATTTCGGTAGGTAAACCGAGATGCGCTCGCGACCGTGACGACCGCGGTGAGCTTCCAAGAATTCGATTAGCGGTGCACTGAATTCGCGGTAAGGAGATTCAATGATCTTTAGTGGAACCTTGATTCCGTAGTCTTTCCATTCCTGGCGGAAGGCGTCGGCGCGCTCCGGGTCAACGGCCACATGCACGGCATCTAGGCGGTCATGCTTGCTCGATAGTGCGTAGTCCAGAGCCTTAAGCTGTGGCTTGTTTAGCTTGTCCATGAGCACCACAGCGTAGTCACCCTTGCTGCCGAACTCGGTGTGTTCGTCTAGGGCGATTTCGGCTTCGATGGTCTTGTAGTAGCGGTTGGTGTTCAGCATCACCCAGTAGAGCGGGATGGCGATAACAAAAACAATCCAGGCGCCTTCAAGGAACTTGGTGAGAGTAACGATGACCAAGACGATACCGGTCATGGTGGCACCGACACCGTTGATGATTCGTCCGCTGGTTGCTTCACGCTTGGTGATCGAGCCGTCCTTGACGCCACGCTTCCAGTGGACCAACATACCGATTTGACCCACGGTGAACGAGGTGAATACACCCAGAACGTAAAGCTGAATTAGGCGAGTCACATCGGCCTGGAATCCAACAACCATTACGAGAGCCGCTGCTGTTAGCGAGAGCATGCCGTTCGAGTAAACCAAGCGGTCACCTCGGGTTAACAACGCCTTGGGTGCGTACTTATCTTTCGCAAGCACCGAAGACAAAAGCGGGAAGCCGTTGAACGCGGTGTTAGCGGCGAGCAGCAAGATGGCCGCGGTTGCGGTTTGCAGAATGAAGAACATGATTGAACCGTTGCCGAAGATGGCAACACCTAGCTGCGCGATTACCGACTGCTGAGGCCCTGCGCTGAACGCGGTAAGGTCGGCGCCTTCCAGCTGCTTGGACCCGTTTTCGATGTACTTCACTCCGGTGGCAATCGCGAAGAAGATGATTCCGGCGAACATGGTGATCGCGGTGATACCCATCCAGGTCATGGTGATTTGAGCGTTCTTCACCTTCGGAACACGGAAAGCTGGCACGCCGTTGGCGATTGCCTCAACACCGGTCAGAGCGGCAGAACCAGATGCAAACGAGCGCAACAGCAAGAAGATAAGTAGGAATGGAGTGGCTTTTAGTTCGTGCTCAACAATCACGTGGTAGTTCGATGAAGGCGCTGCGAGGTTTTCACCGAGCACGAACATTCGGTACATTCCGGTTCCCAGCATGATCATGACGCTGGCAATAAATAGGTAGGTAGGAACTGCGAAGGCGAAACCGGATTCACGAACACCGCGAAGGTTGATGGCCATTAGGAAGATGATGAAGCCAACCGCAATTTCAATACGCCACGGGTCAAGCCCTGGAAATGCCGAGATCAGGTTGTCGGTACCGGAAGCAATCGACACAGCAACGGTCATCACGTAGTCGATCAAGAGGGCGCTGGCAACCACCAAGGCGGCCTTTTCGCCGAGGTTGGTCATGGCCACTTCGTAGTCGCCACCACCCGATGGGTAAGCCTTGATTACCTTGCGGTAGCTGAGAATGATGATGGTCAGGAGCATAACCACGACGCTGGCGATGATTGGGGTGAACGAAAGTGTCGAGACTCCACCGACTGCGCCGAGCGTCAGGATCATTAGAAGTTCTTGCGGACCATAGGCCACCGACGACAAAGGGTCGCTCGAGAAAATTGGCAGGGCGATGGTCTTTGGAAGAAGTTCGCCTTCAAGTTTCTTGGTGGAAAGCTTCTTGCCTAGGAAAATTCTCTTTGTGCGTGGTTCTTTTGGAATTTCATTCACAAGGAGATACTTTACTCCTTGCGCTTACGACTTCCTAAGCGGAAGGTTGACAGGAAGCCAAGGCCTAAGAAGGCGGCTGCAGCCCAAGCTGAGAACTTGGTACCTTCGGTAAATCCATCGCCTGCGGCTGCCACAATCTTGTCGGCAATGTCGGCTGGAACGTGCTGCTTCACAAGTCCTTCTTTTAGAGCAGGAATAGCTGAACCAGCACTGTTAACCACAATTTGCGAGATGGTGGTGGCCTGGGCTTTTTCAATACCTAGGTCGGCAAGACGGGTATCAATCGAGTTCTGGGTGCCAGTGAACAGCATGGTTCCCAAAACCGCGATACCAAGGGCTGAACCAACCTGGCGAGCGGTGCTCTGGGTACCGGAGCCCTGACCAGACATTGCTGGTGGAACGTCAACCATGATCACACCGGTTAGCTGCGCGGTTGCCATACCAACACCGATTCCGTAGATGAAGAGGCTAAATGCGATTGAGGTCCAACCGGTTTCGGCGTTGGCGAAGATTGCGACAGTTCCAACAGCGACGAGTTCTAGTGCAACACCGATGCGAACCACGGTGGCGGCTGGAACTTTGCCACTCAAGGCACCAGCTGCGCCAGAGGCTAGGAATGCGCCACCGGCTAGGAACAACAGGACCAGACCCGAGTTGATTGGGGAGAGACCCAAAACATTTTGAAGCCAAAGGGGAATGGCGAACAGCAAACCAAATTCACCCATCGAGATAATTAGGGCTGCAATCGAACCATTGCGGAACGAAGAAATCTTGAAGAGGTTCAGGTCTAGCAGCACATTCTTGTGAGCCTTCTCACGGTAACGCTCCCAGAAGTAGAACAAAACGAAAGTGAGCACAGAGATTCCCAGTGAAATCGGGATGATCGAAATCTGACCGGTTGCCCACTTGAAGTCACCTAGCTGGAACTGGGTTGAAGTCTGCTCCCACCAGCCGTAGATGCGACCCTCAATAAGGCCGAAGACCAAGGTTAGGAACATCACAGTTGAGATGAGCGCGCCGACGATGTCGATTCCACCCTCGCGCTGCGCCTGCTTAGATTCAGCAACCCAGTACAGCAAGCCGGCAATCACGATCAGACCTAGTGGCAGGTTGATGTTGAATGCCAGGCGCCAGCCGTCTTCGCCGAATGAGGTGGCCAACCAGCCACCAAGAACTGGACCAATGGCAACCATGCCGCCGATGGTGGCACCCCAAACAGCAAAGGCGATTCCGCGCTCTTTGCCCTGGAAGTTTGCGTTCACAAGCGAAAGAGTGGTTGGAAGAACCATCGAACCACCGATGCCCTGGACAACACGGGCGGCAATCATGCTCGCCGCATCGGTTGAGTAACCGGCCCAAACCGAGCTAGCTACGAAGATGGCGATACCCATTACAAGAACAAACTTGCGTCCGATGCGGTCGGCTAGCGAACCCCAGACCAGTAGCAGCGAGGCGAATACCAAGACGTAACTCTCCTGAACCCACTGCACTTCGGTTGAAGAAAGGTTTAGGGCTCGGATCACATTCGGGAAGATTGTGTTCACGATGGTGCCATCGATGATGACGAGCGAGATGGCCATCGAGATGAAGACGAGGCCAATCCAACGGTTACGAGTTGTAGACATTTTGTACCTAACGGTTTGCTGTGAAATCTCTTGCGAGTCTACCGCTCAGGAGTATTCTCAAAATAGTTAGACATTGGAAGGAGGCGCAAATGTTCAAGCTCCAAGATGGCTGTAACTGCGGCGGTTGCAACTGCGGCAAGTAGCCCTAAATACCACTGGCGAGGAGCGCACTGCACGAAAGTGCCAGTAGCACTCCCGCCAGTTGTACTTTCGCGATCTTTTCCTTCAAGAAAATGCGTGCCAGGATCAGGGTGCCAAGCGGATAGAGCGCCGTCAACACCGAGACCACGGTTAGCGAGCCGTTTCTCATCGCAAATAAAAAGAACACATTCGCCGAGGAATCCAAGATTCCAGTTATCGCGACCATCAACCAAATTTTGTGACCAAGTGAAAATTCGCTGCGACTCACGTTTTTGTTGATCAGGAATGAAATCAAGACAAATAAACCGATGGTTGCTGCGCTAACGGCTCGCATAACCACAACCGAGGTCAACCCAGAAGTGGTTGGTGCCTGGTTGATGAAGATCAGAATCAAACCGATAAAGGTTCCCGCAGTAAGGCCGAGCAGTAGCCCCTTGGCTGATGGCAAACGGACGTCGTCCGATGGCACGAACCCTACTAACCCAACGGCCACCACAATTCCCAAAAGTGCGAGCCAACCAACCGTGGTGAACTGTTCGCTTTTGAAGAGAACTCCGAAGAACATTGGAATTAGGGCCGACATCACAGCACCCAGTGGCGAGAGGATAGAGATTGGACCGATTGCCAGCGAGGCATAGAGCGCCGTGACCGCGATCGCCGAACCTAGGCCGGCGAGGGCGCCCCAAAATATTGCGTCGGGGTTGGCGGGTAGACCGAAAATTGGGCTCATCACCAGCAGGAAAACCAAACCGCCGAGTCCAGAAAACAGAGTTACGAATAGTGGTTTCAGCTTTCGCGAGCTGAGCGCACCAAAAAAATCTGCGAAGCCGTAGACGAGGGACGTTGCGAATCCCAACAACACCGTGATCATTTCGCCCCTTCGCTTAAACAAAAAATCCCTCGGCAACTAAGCTTCGGGATTTTTGTGGCTCCGACCGGCATCGATCCGGTGACCTAACGATTTTCAGTCGTTCGCTCTACCAACTGAGCTACAGAGCCAAAGGTAGTTTTACAACAACCCAGCGATCCTGACGGGACTTGAACCCGCGACCTCCGCCGTGACAGGGCGGCGCGCTAACCAACTGCGCTACAGGACCAGATGTTGCTACTCGAATCAAGGCTTTGTGGTGACCCCAACGGGATTCGAACCCGTGCTGCCGCCGTGAAAGGGCGGTGTCCTAGGCCTCTAAACGATGGGGCCTACAAAGCTTTGATACTTGATAGCACCAAGGGTCAAGATTACTGAGATTTCTCCAAAGTTGCAACCTCACGATTCTCAGCCGACCCTAAGGAACGGATTCGGACCCCGATGCTAGTTTTGATAAATGAAGAAAACGGCGCGCCTTTGGCGGATTATCGGGGTTGCGGTTCTAGCAACGTCGGTCGTCTTCGGCGGTTCTTCACTGAGTCCAAGTTGGGCTGTTCCGAGTTATCCAACCTGGGCTGAGGTCCAGGCGGCCAAAAAGAACGTCACCAAAAAGAAGGAACTCATCGCCCGCTTCAACACCATTTTGGCTGAGCAGGCCAAAGCGGAAGACAAGCTCACCAACGCGGCATTGATCCTTGGGGAGAAGTACAACCAGGCCAAACAGGCGCTTACGATTGTTGCCCAAAAAGTTGCCACCCTTCAGGCTCAGGCCGATGTTGCCAATGCGCAGGCTAACGCCGCCAAAACCCGGTTAGCCCAAATCGCTTCGCAAATGTATCGAAGCGGTGCCAGCGGTAGCGGGGTCTCCCTGTTCCTTCAGGCTGGTCAAGCCGATAACCTGCTGTATCAGTTGGGAACCAAAGACCGGCTTGCAAAGCAGAACGACACCATTTACCGCAAGGCGGTTGAGAAACAGCGTTACGCTCAAGCGGTTACCGATCAGCTCAATGTGGCCAAGGTAGACATGGCTAATAAGGCTAAGGCGGCTAAGGCGTTATTTGATCAAGCCGCTGGAGCTGCCAACGACCTGGCCAATAAGATTGCGGCCAACAAGTCTGCTCAATCAACTTTCTATAAGCAGTTGGCGGTGTTGCAGAAGACCAGCGCCGACCTCGAACGCCGTCGCGCCGAAGGTATCGCCGCCGAAAACCGCCAGAACAATGGAAACCAAAACTCGGTCCTAGACGCACCTTCGCTATATCACGTCGACAACGCCGACCCGGTGGTGGTCGATAAGGTGCTTCGTTTTGCCAGAGCCCAGATTGGCGACACCTATGTTTTCGGTGCAGCCGGAATGACCTACTGGGATTGCTCGGGCCTAACCATGCGCACCTATTCGTCGGTGGGAATTTACATCAGCTGGCACTCGGTGGTAGCGCAGTTCCGAATGGCCGCGCAGAAGCACCAGCTGGTTCCAATGAAAGACCGCCAGCCGGGCGACCTAATTTTCTACAGCCGCTCGGGTGCATTCGACGGCGACAAATATCACATAGCCATTTACAGTGGTGGAAATCGCATGATCGAAGCACCGCGTCCTGGTGCTTACGTGCGTGAAGTTCCGATGCGTTGGGGAGAGTTATTCCCGTACGCAGCGCGTCCTAGTGCTTAGTGAACGAAGCGTTCCTGAGCTTCTTTGATTAGCTTCTCGGCGGCATCCTTGCCAGCCCATGCGCCAACCTTTACCCACTTGCCAGGCTCAAGATCCTTGTAGTGAGTGAAGAAGTGCTCAATCTCGTTCTTGGTCTGCTCTGGAATGTCGGCTAGGTCCTGGATGTGCGACCAGCGAGGGTCCTTGGTTGGAACACAAACTAGCTTCTCGTCGATGCCGCCGTCGTCTTCCATAGGAAGCACAGCAACCGGGCGAACGTCAACTACGACGCCTGGGAAAACTGGGAACTCTAGAAGAACCAGTGCGTCCAGCGGGTCGCCGTCGCCGCCTAGGGTCTTGTCGAAGTAGCCGTAGTCAACCGGGTACACAAAAGGTGTGAACAAAACGCGGTCTAGGTGCACGCGGCCGGTCTCGTGGTCAACCTCATACTTGTTGCGGCTTCCGCGAGGAATTTCGATAACTACTTCGTAACCCATGGTTCTCCTAAATAGGCTTGATGCCAAAGAGTCTACCGAAAGAGACCCATGACTAGGCGAAACAGATTGACCCCGAGTGTGGCCGACGTTCGCCGTGCCGTTCGTGAAAGTTTTGAACGTCACGAGGTCGTTTCGAATGATTTGGTTTTAGTGGCCTGTTCCGGCGGTCCCGATTCGATGGCGCTCGCAGCCGGCCTGGCATTCGAAGGACCAAAGCTGGGTCTCCGAATCGGCGCTGTGATTGTTGATCACGGAATTCAAGAAATAACTGCGACGGTCTCGCAGGAAACTAGGGTGCAATTGGAGACGCTCGGTTTCGATCCGGTGCGCATCGTCCGTGTTGCAGTTGGTTCCGAGGGTGGCCTAGAAGCTGCCGCTCGTTCGGCTCGTTACGAAGCGATCGACGAAGTTGCCGCTGAGCTTGATGCAAAATACGTGCTGCTGGGTCACACACGGGACGACCAGGCTGAGACGGTGCTATTAGGTTTGGCGCGCGGTTCCGGGGCCAGAAGCCTGAGCGGCATGGCCGAACTAACCGGCCGCTATCTGCGACCAATGCTTGGCATCACCCGAGAGACCACAGTGCAAGCCTGTCAAGACGGCGACCTCAAGGTTTGGCTCGACCCTCACAACACTGAAGAGCGGTTCGCCCGGGTACGAGTTCGCGAGCGCGTGCTCCCGTTGCTTGAGGAACAGCTTGGTCCAGGCATTGCCGAGGCTTTAGCCAGGACCGCCGATCAACTGCGCGAAGACGACGAAGTTTTAGACCAACTAGCCGAGCATGCCTATCACCAGTTGGTGAAAGCAGGACCGACCTCGCTAACTGCGGAAGCAAAAGCGCTCGCGGAATTGCAGCCCGCAATTCGTTACCGTGTGATTCGCTTGGCCGGAACGACCCTTGGCGGCCACCTTCACCGCAGCCACGTGCTAGAAATCGACCGTTTATTAACTAATTGGCACGGACAGAAACCGCTCGCTGTCCCAAGCATTAGAGTAGAGAGAATAGGCGAAAACATCGTCTTCAAAAGCGCAAAAACACTCAAACCTGGAGCTTGCTAAGTGGATCTAGAAAAGGTATCTGACCAAATCACCGAGGTGCTGGTTACCGGCGAACAGATTGATGTTCGAGTTGCCGAATTGGCTGCGGAACTAGACAAGACCTATGCGAACAAAGACGTGTTGCTGGTCGGTGTTCTAAAGGGTGCGGTCATGTTTATGGCAGACCTTTCGCGCGCCATGCAGATCCCGGTAACGATGGACTGGATGGCAGTTTCGTCTTACGGCTCAGGAACTCAGTCTTCTGGGGTCGTGCGAATCCTCAAAGACCTAGACGCCGATGTGCTCGGTCGTCACGTGCTAATCGTTGAAGACATCATCGACTCGGGTCTCACCTTGTCATGGCTTATTGCTAACCTCAAGGCTCGTGGAGCGGCATCGGTTGAAATCGTTGCTCTGCTTCGCAAACCAGCGGCAGCCAAGGTAGAAGTAGATGTCATGTTGGTCGGTTTCGATATTCCAAACGAATTCGTGGTCGGTTACGGTCTCGACTATGCCGAGCGCTACCGCACGCTCAAGGGTGTAGCCATTTTGGCGCCAAAGGTTTACTCATAGCCTGATTCCACCCTTGGCGAACAAGAACGAATTTGGGGAAGTTCAGAAGGTAGCCTTTAGGTTATTCCCCCTGAACACATAGAAAAGGGAGAGGCTAAGTCCTTGTCTGAAAACATGAAGAAGTTGCTAAAGGGTCCAGTTCTCTGGATCGCTGCCGCTGTCATTGCGATTTTTATCGGTACCTCACTGGGTACCTCGGTCACTTACAAGCAGGTTGACACCAGCTACGGCATCCAGCTACTTCACGACGGCAAGGCCAAGAGCGTCAAGGTCTACGACGGCGAACAGCGCGTGGACATCAACCTACTCGGCACCGACGAGAAGACCAAGAGCAAGACCGTTCAGTTCTTCTACATCAATGCCCGCGGGTCCCAGGTGGCTCAGGCAATCCAAGACGCATCGATCGTCGACGGCTTCAACGATGAGGTTCCAAACACCCCTTGGTACCTAAGCCTCCTTGGCAGCATTTTCCCAATCCTCCTGATTGGTGGAATTTTCTACTTCCTTATGTCTGGCGCAGCCGGCGGAAACAGCCGCGCCATGAACTTCGGAAAGTCGCGCGCTAAGCAGTTCAACAAAGAGAACACCAAGGTCACCTTCAAGGATGTTGCCGGTGCCGATGAAGCAATTGAAGAGCTTGAAGAAATCAAGGAGTTCCTAAAGGAGCCAAAGAAGTTCCTGGCAGTAGGCGCGAAGATCCCTCGCGGTGTATTGCTTTACGGCCCTCCGGGAACCGGTAAGACTCTAATCGCCAAGGCAGTTGCCGGTGAGGCTGGCGTTCCTTTCTTCAGCATCTCTGGTTCTGACTTCGTTGAAATGTTTGTTGGTGTTGGTGCTTCTCGCGTTCGCGACCTGTTCAACCAGGCCAAGCAGAGCGCACCGGCAATTATTTTCGTCGACGAAATCGATGCCGTTGGTCGTCACCGCGGTGCCGGTATCGGTGGCGGAAACGATGAGCGCGAACAGACCCTAAACCAGTTGCTAGTTGAGATGGACGGCTTTGAAGAAAGCACCAACATCATTCTGATTGCAGCCACCAACCGCCCAGACGTGCTCGACCCAGCGCTACTACGCCCAGGCCGTTTCGACCGTCAGATTGGCGTTGGAGCTCCAGACCTAATTGGCCGTGAGCAGATTCTGAAGGTTCACTCAAAGGGCAAGCCAATCGCCGAAGACGTTGACTTCGCGGTCATCGCTCGTCGCACACCTGGCTTCACCGGAGCCGACCTAGCGAACGTTCTGAACGAAGCTGCGCTACTTACCGCTCGTATGGGTGCCAAGAAGATCACCAACGAAATCTTGGACGAATCGATCGACCGCGTTATCGGTGGACCACAGAAGAAGTCGCGAGTAATGCAGGAACAGGAACGCCTGAACACCGCGTACCACGAGGCTGGTCACGCACTTGTTGCGGCTTCAATGAACAACTCCGACCCAGTGAGCAAGATCACCATTCTTCCTCGCGGACGCGCACTTGGTTACACCATGGTGCTTCCACTGGAAGACCGTTACTCCATCTCGCGTAACCAGCTGCTAGACCAGATTGCCTACGCAATGGGTGGTCGCGTTGCCGAGGAAATCGTGTTCCACGACCCAACCACCGGCGCATCGAACGACTTCGAGAAAGCTACCGATATCGCCCGCAAGATGGTTACCCAGTACGGTTTCTCGTCAACCCTCGGCTCGGTGAGCTTCTCAAGTGGCGGTGCAGTGTTCATTGGTCGCGACATGCAGCAGACCAAAGAGTACTCAGAATCCACGGCTCAGGTTATCGACGCCGAAATTCGTGCCATCCTCGATGCCGCCCAAGACGAGGCTTACAAGGCAATCAACCTAAACCGCAAGGTTTTGGATGCCACCGCTAAGGCTCTGATGGAACGCGAAACTTTGAACCAGGAAGACATCGCGAAGCTGTTCAAGACTGTGAAGAAACTTCCGAAGCGCACCCAGTGGCTTTCGAAGAAGACTCGTCCGGTTTCGAAGATTGCTCCAATCGCAATCCCGAAGAAGAAGGCTGCAGCCAAGCCAGCTGCTAAGCCTGCAGCTAAGCCAAAGGCAAAGTAGTGTTCGACGCCGAGCGGGTCAAACGTGCGGTGGTCGAGCTAATCTCGGCCATTGGCGAAGACCCTACTCGCGCAGAACTTGCGGCAACACCAACCAAGGTTGCTGAAGCCTATGCCGAATTCTTCAAGGGAATCGATCAGGATCCGCTTGCAGTTCTTGCTGAAACTTTCCCTGCCGAACACAACGAAGTTGTGATTCTCAAAGACATCGAGTTTGTCTCAATCTGCGAGCACCACCTGCTTCCGTTCACCGGTTTGGCTCACATCGCCTACCTACCGAGCGATCGCGTGATCGGGCTGGGGAGACTCCCGAAGCTGGTCGAGCTAATTGGTGCCCGCCCACAACTGCAAGAAAACCTGACCGCTCAAATCGCCGATGCTCTTGAAGAAGGCCTTTCCACCAAGGGTGTCGTTGTGGTTATCGAAGCGAGACACCACTGTGTGGTTTCTCGCGGGGCGCGCCAACCTGAAGCCAACACCGTAACCATGGCAGCCCGAGGCTACTACTCCGAAGCCACAGCTCGTGCCGAAGTAATGGGACTAATCAGCAAATGACCCTCGAGGTGATGGGTGTACTGAACATCACTCCAGACTCATTTAGCGATGGTGGCCTGTTCACCGAAAAATCTGCAGCAATCGCTCAGGCTAAACAATTGGTCCAAGACGGTGCAACCATTCTCGATGTGGGCGGCGAGTCCACTCGTCCTGGAGCGGCGCGCGTTTCCATCGCCGAGGAAATTTCCAGAGTCGTACCAGTAATCGAAGCCATAAAAGACCTCGGTGCAGCAGTAAGCGTTGACACCATGAACTCGGAAACCGCACGAGCTGCGATAGCAGCGGGTGCCAGCATCATCAACGATGTATCGGGTGGGCTAAACGACCCAGCAATCTTCCAAGTGGCCGCCGAAACCGGCAGCAAGTTGATCATTTCGCACTGGCGCGGCCACAGCGACCAAATGGATTCACTCAACCAATACGAGAGCATTGGCAAAGACGTGACGTCCGAACTTCAAACCCAGGTGAACCTGGCCAAAGCAGCCGGAGTTTCCAACATCGTGATTGACCCAGGGCTTGGCTTTGCCAAAGATGCCGACCAAAACTGGCAGCTTCTGGATGAGCTCGATGAATTACAAAAACTTGACCTACCTATCCTGATTGGAGCCTCACGCAAAAGGTTCATCGCGGCCAGACTCACTGAACCAGACACCGTGGAAGCCAGAGACCGAGCCACGGCAAAACTTATGCACGAACTACTGGCCAAACATCGACTCTGGGGAATTCGAATTCACAACGTGAAAGCCCTCGGCTTGAGGCAGAATTGACTCATGACCCACAAAATCAAAATCAAAGGCTTGCGCGTTTACGCACACCACGGAGTCTTCGATTTTGAGAGGCAGAATGGTCAAGACTTTTACATCGACGCCACCATTTGGGTGTCCGGCAAGGCTCGCGTAACCGACGACCTAAACCACACGGTTCACTACGGCGACCTAGCCAAGGCATTGGTTGAAGCGGCCAAGAACCAACCGGTCGACCTTCTAGAAACCCTGGCCCAGCGCCTATTGGACCTAACCCTGAACTTCGGTGGCGGCTCGCTTTCGGGCCTAATCAAGAAGGCCAAGATCACGGTTCACAAGCCAAACGCGCCAATTCCTTACGACTTCGAAGATGTGTCGGTGACACTCAAGGGGAAGCATGAGTGAGCGAGCCATCCTGGCTCTAGGCGGGAACCTCGGCGACCGTAAAGCAACTATCAAGGCAGCAATCAAAGACATTAAGGCGCTTGAAGGCGTCGAAGTTATTTCGAAGTCGCCGCTTTACGAAAGTTTTGCCGCAACCGAGGAAGGCCCCGACGAATCGGCCCCTCGCTACCTCAACGGTGTAATCGAAATTGAAACCACGCTTAAGCCAGGCAACCTGCTCACCGAGCTGCGCAAGATTGAAACCGCTCACGGCCGCGTTCGTCTAGAACGCTGGGGCTCGCGAACCCTAGACATCGACATCATCACCTACGGAAACCTAATCAAAGACGGCAAACGCCTCACCATTCCTCACCCACGTGCCTACCAGCGCGCATTCGTGGTGGTGCCTTGGGCGGCCATGGATCCAGGCGCCAAGTTGCTTGGACATGGCTCAGTAGCAGCACTAGCGGAAGACCTAAAAGCTCAGGTTTGGGAAGCATAAAGTGAAGCCGACCAAGATTTCTAACCTCATCACAGCTGCCGGCGTAGTTGGAGTGGTTGGCTTTTTCGTAATTCAACAAATGGTTGGAAGCGGCCTTCCGGCCCCAACTCTTGGGCTAAATCTTGTGCTAATTCAGCCTTCGCTCGCAATCATTTTGGTGCTGAGCGCCATCCCGATCATTCGCTACCGCAACGGTCTCAAGAAATTCGAAGAAGAAAAAGGCAAGCGCCCTGTGCCAGTCGACTCGAACTATGCGGTGCGCACGCTCGCCCTTTCGAAAGCGGTGTCGCTAACTGGCAGCATCTTTGTTGGTTGGGCTGGCGCCGTCCTGGTTTATCAACTTATTTCGCCAGAGGGAACCAAACTTCTGCTCACGCTTCTCGGATTAATCGGCGCGCTGGTAATGGTTGTTGCCGGCTTGGTAATCGAAAACCTTTTCCGCATTCCACCAGACAAAGACGCGGACGCGGCATGACCTCGAGCAGACTGACCTTCCACGTGGTCGGTGACGGTCCCGTTGGTCAAACCATTCGCCTCGCCCTCGAAGCCGCACAGCACATTCCAAATGAAGAGCTGAATGCCGACCTAATCGTGCTGGCAATCCCTGGCGAAGAACTTGCTGCCACCATCGACGGCTATGCCAAGGCTGGCATCTGGAAAGCCGGTCAACTGGTTGCCCACACTTCACCGGATTTCGGCTACGGTATTCTCGAACCCGCCACCAAGGCTGGCGCCATCCCGCTGGCCATTCACCCTGCCATGCGCTTTACCGGAACCAGCATCGACCTACCAAGACTTCGGGATGCCCGCATTGCAGTTTCAGCACCTAAAATCGCGCTGCCAATCGCTCAAGCACTAGCAATTGAAATCGGCGGCGAACCAGTGGTCATCGATGAGGAAGCCAGAGCCGCTTATGCCGAAGCCTTCTCGGTTGCCTCGGACTTCTCGGCGATGGTGGTTTCGCAAGCCATTGGCCTGCTCGAAGAAGCCGGCGTAGAAAACGCCCGCGACATCATTGGTCCAGTGGTGCGCAGCTCGGTAGATCGCGCTCTAGCCGACGGCCATGTTGGCCTAGACCCAGACGACGTGGACGAATTCGAATGAAACTAATCCACAGCGCCGCCGAATTACAAGAATTGCTCGATTACGAACGGGCTCGAGGAAACAAGATCGGTTTCGTGCCAACCATGGGGGCGCTACATGAAGGCCACCTGTCGCTGGTTGAACTGGCAAAAAAAGCAGCCGACGTCGTAGTGGTTTCCATATACGTGAATCCGCTCCAATTCGGCCCGAAGGAAGACTTCGACAAATACCCGAGAACTTTGAACGAAGACGCAGCGCTGCTTCAGCAACACAATGTTCAATACCTTTTTGCACCGAGCGTCGACGAGGTCTACCCAAACGGTCCTGAAATCACGCAGCGAGCCGGTGTCACCGGTTCCACCTTTGAAGGCGCCAGTCGTCCCGGTCATTTCGATGGCATGCTCACCGTGGTCAACCGCCTCATGGAAATCGTGCAACCAGACGCCGTGGTGTTTGGTGAAAAAGATGCCCAGCAGGTTTTCATTGTGCAGAAACTAATTAAGGCGCGCTTCCGCAACTGCCAGTTCATTGAAGGCCCAACCCTTCGAGAACCGAGTGGTCTGGCCATGTCTAGCCGCAACCGCTACCTAACCGCAGCGGAACGCCAAGACGCCGAAAACATCTACTCTCACCTCAACCAGATGCGCGAAGAATTGGAAGCGGGAGCCAAGGTTTCCGAAACCCTAACCAAACACAGCGCTGCCATTGAAACCACCGCTAAGGCTAAACTTGAGTATCTAGTGGTAATTGATCCGCAAATCTTCCGACCGGTCAACGACGACTACCGAGGCCCCGCGAAAATCATCGTGGCAGCCAAGGTGGGCGAAGTTAGATTGATCGACAACCTAAACGTGAAAGCGATAAACGCATGACCGAGAACGAAACCGTAACTCCTGAACAGGAAGTAGACCTTCCCGAGCAGATCGAGGTTCGTCTTGCCAAGCGCGAGCGCCTGAACGAACTGAACGACGCCTACCCGGTCAGTCTTCCAATCACCACCACCATCGACGCCGTGCGGGCGAAGTATCCAAACCTTGAAGTCGACGTCGCCACCGGCGAAACCGTGGGACTTGCCGGACGCGTAATGTTCCAGCGCAACACCGGAAAGCTTTGCTTTGTTAGCCTTCAGGCTGGTTCGGGCGAGCGCATCCAGGCCATGCTTAGCCTCGACAAGGTGGGCGAAGACCAGCTTGAGCTTTACAAGGAATTAGTTGACCTTGGCGACCACCTTTTCGTTGAGGGTGAAGTTATTACCTCGAAGCGCGGCGAACTAAGCATCATGGCAACCAGCTGGAAGATGGCCGCAAAGACCATCCGCCCTCTGCCAAACCTTCACAACGATCTTGGCGAAGAGTTCCGCGTTCGTCACCGCTACATCGACCTCATCGTTCGCGACCGCGCTCGCGAAGTGGTTCAGATTCGCGCAAAGGTAATGCAGTCACTTCGCAAGACCTTCACCGAAGACAACTTCCTCGAAGTTGAAACCCCAATGCTTCAGACCATTCACGGTGGAGCATCGGCACGCCCATTCAAGACTCACTCGAACGCTTTTGACACCGAACTGTTCCTGCGAATCGCTCCGGAACTATTCCTAAAGCGCGCAGTGGTTGGTGGCATCGACCGCGTCTACGAAATCAACCGCAACTTCCGCAACGAGGGTGCCGACCGCACTCACTCTCCAGAGTTCGCAATGCTCGAGGCCTACCAGGCCTACGGCGACTACAACTCGATTGCTGACCTGACTCAGAAGCTGATACAGAACGCCGCCCAGGATGTTTTCGGAACCCAGCTTGTTGAATTGGAAGACGGAAGCATCAACGATCTTTCAGGTGAATGGCCACGCATCTCAATGTTCGAAAGCCTCTCCGAAGCGGCCGGCGAAGAGATCACCCCAGAGACCCCAATTGAGAAGCTCAAGAAGATTGCCGAGAAGGTTGAAATCGAAATCGACCACCCGCTTCACGGCAAGTATGTTGAAGAACTTTGGGAGCACTTCGTAAAGGAAGGCCTAGAAAAGCCGACCTTCGTTATCGATTTCCCAGAAGACACTTCACCACTAACTCGTGGCCACCGCTCTATGCGCGGAGTCGCTGAGAAGTGGGACCTCTACATCAAGGGCTACGAACAAGCCACCGGTTACTCCGAGCTAGTTGACCCGGTAATCCAGCGAGCACGTTTCGTTGAGCAGGTAACCCTGGCAGCAGCCGGCGACCCTGAAGCCATGAAGCTCGACGAAGACTTCCTAAAGGCACTCGAATTCGGTATGCCGCCATCAGGTGGTCTTGGAATGGGCATCGACCGCCTACTAATGAGCCTCACCGGCCTCGGCATCCGCGAGACCATCATGTTCCCACTGGTGAAGTAATGAACATCTTCTGGGACGTAGTCGGATCGCTGGTACCACCAGTATTCATCGGTCTACTGTTCTGGTTCATCATGCGAGCCATCCTCCGCGCCGACTCGAAAGAGCGCGAGGTCTATGCGCAAATCGAAGCCGAGGAGCGCGCCAAGCTCGAAACCAAGAATTCAAAGTAATTCAAATCGGGGGATGAGTGAAGACTACAAAGGGTGTTAACAGACAACTCTTAGAACTCCTGAAGATTTATGTCATTTCTGTTATCCCCTGGCTACTGATGGGCCTAAGTAGTATCTTCAATTCCAATGGCGTGCCAGGTTTACTCCTTGTTGCTTTGGTGACACCTTTTTCAATTGTCTATGCCTTAATCGCTTACTTCCCTTTGTCAGTGATTTGGCTCGCCTGGCTCTCGGTGGCACATTACAAAGCAGTTCAGACGAAGTTTAAACTCGGGGGCGGAGTTTCTAGTTCGAAAGTGGTCAGGTTTTTGTTGAACAGGCCATTGATTCTGCTCGTCGGGCTTCTGGTTTCCTTGCCACCAGCATTTATGGGAAACCCCTATGTAGCTATTTATGCCGCATATTTTGAAATCGGCTATTTGGTGTATTTACTGCTCCCAAATATTCGTCGCTTATGGGCTAACGCTTAGGGCGAACAAGCCTATTTTGTGTCAGGTCGGCTCGCTAACCTGAATACATGTTCGAGAAATTTACTGACAAAGCCCGTCGCGTCGTCGTCCTTGCTCAAGAAGAAGCAAAGATGCTGAACCACAATTACATCGGCACCGAGCACCTCCTGTTGGGTCTAATCCACGAAGGTGAAGGCGTTGCCGCTAAGGCGCTAGAAGCGCTAAGCATCAGCCTCGAGTCGGTACGTGAGCAGGTTCAGGAAATCATTGGTCAGGGCCAGACTCCTCCAACCGGACACATTCCTTTTACTCCTCGTGCCAAGAAAGTTCTTGAGCTTTCGCTTCGCGAAGCACTTCAGCTTGGTCACAGCTACATTGGCACCGAGCACCTGCTACTAGGCCTAATCCGTGAGGGTGAAGGTGTTGCTGCTCAGGTGCTTACCAAGCTTGGCGCCGACACCAATAAGGTTCGCCAGCAGGTTGTTCAGCTACTTTCCGGTTTTGAGAACAAGGAAACCGTAAACGTTGGTGGCGAAAACGCAGCCCCGCAAAAGGGTTCGCAGATTCTCGACCAGTTCGGAACCAACCTCACCCAGAGCGCAGCCGATGGCAAGCTTGACCCAGTTATTGGTCGTGAGCGCGAAATCGAGCGCGTCATGCAGATTCTTTCTCGCCGTTCAAAGAACAACCCGGTTCTTATTGGTGAGCCTGGTGTTGGTAAGACTGCGGTTGTTGAGGGTCTTGCTTTGGCAATCGTCTCTGGCAACGTTCCAGAAACTTTGAAAGGCAAGCAGCTTTACACCCTAGACATGGGTGCGCTAATTGCCGGTTCGCGTTACCGCGGTGACTTTGAGGAACGCCTCAAGAAGGTCACCAAGGAGATTCGCACTCGCGGCGACATCATCACCTTTATCGACGAGATTCACTCGTTGGTTGGTGCCGGCGCTGCCGAAGGTGCTATCGACGCAGCCTCGATCCTGAAGCCACTACTTGCTCGCGGTGAACTTCAGACCATTGGTGCTACCACCCTGGACGAATACCGCAAGTACTTCGAGAAGGACGCAGCTTTGGCTCGTCGCTTCCAGCAGGTGAACGTTGCTGAGCCTTCGTTGCCAATGGCCATCAACATCCTGAAGGGTGTTCGCAAGGCTTACGAAAAGCACCACAAGGTAACCATCACCGATGGTGCAATTGTGGCTGCCTGTACTTTGAGCGACCGTTACGTAACCGACCGCTTTTTGCCAGACAAGGCAATCGACCTAATCGATGAAGCCGGTGCTCGTTTGCGTCTGTCGCTACTTTCATCGCCTCCAGAACTACGTGACATCGAAGAGAAGATCGCCGGTGTGCGTGCCGCCAAGGAACTGGCGATTGAAGACCAAGACTTCGACATTGCGAAAACCAAGCGTCAGGAAGAGAAAGAACTTCTCGCCGAGCGTGTGAAGCTACAGGCTGGATTCCAGAAGGGTCACATCGTGCCTGAAGGAACCGTAGACGAAGGCCTAATCGCTGAAGTTCTAGCCCAGTCGACCGGTATTCCAGTCTTCAAGCTAACCGAGGAGGAGAGCGCCAAGCTCATCTTCATGGAAGACGAACTGCACAAGCGTGTTATCGGCCAGGAAGACGCCATCAAGGCGGTATCCAAGTCGGTTCGTCGCCAGCGTGCTGGCCTCAAGGACCCAAACCGTCCTTCCGGTTCATTTATCTTCGCCGGCCCTACCGGTGTTGGAAAGACCGAGCTTGCGAAGGCTTTGGCGCAGTTCCTATTCGACGACGAGAACGCCATGATCTCGCTAGATATGAGCGAATACTCGGAGAAGCACACCGTCTCGCGTTTGTTCGGTGCTCCTCCAGGATTCGTGGGCTTCGAAGAGGGTGGCCAGCTAACCGAAAAGGTTCGCCGCAAGCCATTCTCAGTTGTGCTGTTCGACGAAATCGAAAAGGCTCACCCAGACATCTTCAACTCGCTTCTTCAGATTCTTGAAGAAGGTCGTTTGACCGATGGTCAGGGTCGCATGGTCGACTTCAAGAACACCGTGATCATCATGACCACCAACCTTGGAACTCGCGACATCGCTCGCGGAACCATGGGCTTTGCAATGGAAGGCGACGACGCCGGCGACTACGACCGCATGAAGGGCAAGGTCAACGAAGAGTTGAAGAAGCACTTCAAGCCAGAGTTCCTAAACCGCGTTGACGAGACCATTGTGTTCCCACAGCTAACCATGGTTGAGCTTGCACAGATCGTTGACCTGTTCATTGCCAAGCTAGGCACCCGCCTAGAAGAGCGCGACCTAACCATCGAGGTCACCGAGGCTGCCAAGCAGCACCTGATCAAGATCGGTTACGACCCTGCTCTTGGAGCGCGTCCGCTTCGTCGTGCTGTTCAGCGCGAAATCGAGGACCGCCTCAGCGAGAAGATCATGCGCGGCGAGCTATCGAACTCCAGCCACATTGTGGTTGATGTTACCGATGGTGAATTCGTATTCGACACCAAGCAGAATGTTCCCGCTAGCATTTAGTAGTGAGCAACTCTAACTACCACGTACGTCCGGCCACTGCGCTGGACGTACGTGCTATCGCGGCCATGCGTTTGCCGAACGAAGGTTCTGGCCGAAAGCTATTGAAGTTGGAACTGGTTTCGCTGTTCGAAAAGGTTCCAGAGTTCCAGGTTGCTGTGAACGAGGCTGGCGAAGTTGTTGGCGCCGGCGCCCTTCACGTGATGTGGGAAGACCTTGCCGAGGTTCGTTCTCTAATTGTTCGCGACGACCAGCGTGGCCAGGGAGTGGGTCATCTGATTGTTGAGTCGCTGCTAACTCGAGCTAAAAGCCTCGGCATTTCAAGAGTGTTCTGCCTTACCTTCGAAACCGAGTTCTTTGCCAAGCACGGCTTTGCCGAAATCTCGGATGTTCCGGTTGATGAAGAAACGTTTGCAGAGCTGGTTCGCTCAAACGACGACGGCGTGGCAGAGTTCCTCGACCTTGCTCGGGTAAAAGAGAACACTCTAGGCAATACCAGAATGCTTGTGACCATCTAGCCCATGAACCGTTACCGCCCAGCACCTCACATCATCCGTCGTCGCCGGATTGCGCTTCTGGTTGTGCTGGCTCTGCTCACCTGGGGAATCTGGTCTGGTGTTTCGGCAATCCTTGGCCTGTTTTCAGGTGGCGGAAAGCAGACTCCAACAATCTCGGCCTGCGCACCTGGAGTGGTTTCAGTCACCGCGGTCGCCGGCGATGGAGAGAAACACCAGGATGCTTTCCCGAATGGCGTTAAGCCTTACATCTGGTTCACCCTTGTGAACAATGGCAAAGTGGCCTGTAAATTCAATGCAGCTCCTGCCACGCAGTTCTTCCGGATCAAGACCGGTGAGCAAGTCATCTGGACTTCCGAGCAGTGTGATCGTGCGGGCCTGAAAGACAACGACGAGATTGTGTTGAAACCAGGCGTTCCGAAAGACTCACCAAGGGGTCAGTGGTTCCGCGTTTACTCGAGCGGTGGCGGTTGCGGCGAAGGCCAGGCACCAGCTTTTGTTGGAACTTACACTCTTCAGGCAGAGGTCAACAAGGTTCTGTCGAGCAACATCGAGTCTTTCGACCTCCAATAACACCAAAACT
>CANGEU010000019.1 GCA_947452985.1 Micrococcales bacterium | reverse complement strand
GCTGGCGTCAGAGACGTTCAGCCAAACCGCGCCGGTTTCGCAGTCGACATGGGTCGTTGGAAGCTAGACGACGAAGTTACCGTTCACGCACACCAGTTAGCGGTCGGTCGACTCGGTCAGGGAATCAATGTTGGCAACCCGCACGTCGTCGTGGCACTGGCTTCAATCGAAGAGCTGAAGAATCTTGATCTAACTCAGGCTCCGAAAATTGACCCCGCTCCCGAAAATGGCGCCAACGTGGAATTCGTTGTGCCTGCCGAGCCGATGGTCGTCGACGGAGTTGGCTCAATCGACATGCGCGTCTTTGAGCGCGGCGTAGGTGAAACCCTAAGTTGTGGCACAGGCATTGTGGCGGCAGCACTTGCCACGCGTTTCTGGGCTGGTAAAGGTGCTCCAAATATCTGGACTGTTACTGTACCTGGCGGAACCCTTGGGGTTCGTATGTTCCCGACCGAAGAGGGCGAGCACGTTGGACTTTCCGGCGCTGCCGAATTGGTTTTCGACGGAACGCTAAACCTCGACGACCTGAACTAACTTTCGCGCGTTACCTGAAATACGCGGAAGGTCTTCGCGGTGTCTAAACGACTACTGTCAAACGATGTCATGGTGTCTTGAAGCCACTTGAGCAGCGAATCTGAACCTAGGTGCTTTTGAACGACCAGGTAAGCATCTCCACCAATCACCATGCGTGGCAGCCAAGTTTGCATAATTTCGTGCAAAACCTCTTTGCCAACTCGGATTGGTGGGTTGGACCAAATCCCGTTGAATGAAATGTCGACCGGAACTGCTTCGGGGAGAGCGGTTCGAATGTTGGTTAGCCCCAGACGTTCGGCATTCTTGCGTGTTAGCTCAAGCGCACGCTCATTCACATCGATTGCCCAGATGGTCGCTTCCGGTCGGGCAATTGCAAGTGCCAGAGTGATCGGGCCCCAACCGCAACCAATGTCCAAGATGTTGCCATCGTCTGGCGCCAATTCAAGATGCTCCAACAAAACCTTGGTTCCGGTGTCCACGTGATCCGGCGAGAACATGCTGCCGGAGGTGAGCACAGTCACTTCGCGACCAGCAAGGTTCACCGAAATCGTCTTCGTCTTGATTTCGCCGGCTGGTTCGTTTGAGAAGTAGTGCTCTTGGGGCATAGGTAAACATTAACCCATAGGCTTAAACCGATGAGCGATAAAGAAGGCACCGACGCGGTAATTGACCGCATATTGAAGCGCGGAGCTAAGGCTCAGGCGCTCGGCGCCGATGACACCCATGACTACGGCAACTATGACGGGGACCAATCAGAGGTCGCCGATCGCGCCGCCTTACGCCGCGTGGCAGGACTTTCAACCGAACTTGAGGACATTACCGAGGTTGAGTATCGCCAGCTGCGTATGGAACGCGTGCTGCTGATTGGGCTTTGGGGTCAAAACACGTTGCTCGATGCCGAAAACTCTTTGCGTGAGTTGGCAGCCCTTGCAGAAACCGCTGGTTCAGAAGTCTTAGACGGCCTGCTGCAACGCCGTGTGAAGCCAGACCCTGCCACCTTCCTCGGTAAGGGAAAGGCCGAAGAGCTTCGCGAACTGGTAGTTGAGACCGGCGCCGATACCGTAATTGCCGATGCCGACCTCGCTCCTTCGCAACGACGAAATCTCGAGGACGTCGTTAAGGTGAAGGTCATCGACCGCACCGCCGTAATCCTCGACATCTTTGCTCAGCACGCAAAAAGCCGTGAGGGTAAAGCTCAGGTTGAACTTGCTCAGCTGCAATACCTGCTTCCTCGTCTTCGCGGTTGGGGTGAATCGATGAGCCGTCAGGCTGGTGGTCAGGCTGCCGGTGGTGTTGGTATGGGTTCCCGCGGTCCCGGTGAAACCAAGATCGAACTTGACCGTCGCCGCATCAACACGCGCATTGCGAAACTCCGCAAGGAAATTGTGGAGATGAAGCCCGCTCGCGATACCAAGCGTCAGAGCCGCAGTAAGAATCAAACCCCTGCGGTTGCCATCGCCGGCTACACCAACGCTGGTAAGTCTTCCTTGCTCAACCGCATCACCAAAGCCGGCGTCCTGGTTGAGAACGCGCTGTTTGCAACGCTTGACCCAACCGTTCGCCAGGCGGTAACCGAGGACGGCCGTGAATACACGATTGCTGACACGGTTGGTTTCGTGCGCAGTCTTCCTCACCAGTTGGTGGAGGCTTTCCAGTCGACCTTTGAGGAAATCTCTCACGCCGATCTAATCGTTCACGTGGTTGATGCTTCTCATCCGGACCCATCCGGTCAGATTTCCACTGTTCGTGGGGTTATTGCCGACGTTGAGGCTTCGGCCATCGACGAACTTGTGGTTTTCAATAAGGTCGACTTAGTCGACGATGCAACGCGAATGGCTCTGCGCGGAATGGAACCAGGCTGCATCATGGTTTCGGCAAGAACTGGCGAAGGCATCGACGAATTACTTGCCACCATTGCTAAACGCATTCCGTCGCCAGATGTAAAAGTGCACGTGCTTATCCCTTACGACAAGGGCGCGCTGATTTCTAAGATTCACCAGAACGGCAGGCTGCTAAACAGCGAGCACGTGGAAACGGGAACAATTGTTGAAGCGTTGGTCAAGCCAGAGCTTGCCGCCGAGCTAAAGCCTTATTTACAGGGCGCGTAGTACCGAAACCACTCGACCCATGATTACCGCGTGGGTTCCATCGATTGGGTCGAAGGTTGAGTTTCGAGGAAGTAGCCAGGTTTGACCGTTGGTCTGCTTGAACACCTTCACGGTTGCTTCTGAGTCTGGAAGTAGCGCTGCCACGATGTCGCCGTTTTCGGCGGTCTGCTGCATGCGGATAACCACCCAGTCGCCGTCGCAGATTGCTGCATCGATCATGGAATCACCCTTGACCTTGAGCATGAACAGGTCGTCGCTCTTTCCAACCAACTGGTTTGGCAGGGTGAAGTGGTCTTCAACGTTTTGCTCGGCAAGTAGACCGGTACCGGCTGCAATCTGACCAACCCACGGAATTGACTTCGAGTTTGAGTCCACGGCAACTGCGCCAGTCTTGGAAACGATCGGGGAGATGGCTCGCTGTAAGCCCTCGTTCTTCTCTAGGAAGCCCAGTTGGCGAAGTTCGCCCAGCTGGTAGCTAACGCTAGCGACGCTCTTTAGGCCAACCAGCTCGCCAATCTCGCGCATGCTCGGCGAGAAGCCTCTGGTCTGCTGAAACTTTCCAATCACGGCCAGGATGAGCTGCTGCTTGGCGCTCAGTTTGTCTGAGGCGCCGGCAGGTAGGTAGTCGGCAAGGTCTTCGTGCTCTTCGAACATGATCATCCTTTGTTAGGTCTAATCGAAAGATTATTCGATTTTTTGGGAATTTCCAAACATTTATTCGAAAAAGTATTGACAACGTGTCGTGGGGTAGGCGTATTGTTTAGTTATACGAACAAATGTTCTAAACAAATGTTCGAACGAGAGAGTAAGGACTCATCATGAAGGCACAACGAGTAAACGTATTTTTCAAGGCAATCGTGCTTGCGATCGCACTTATTTTGGCAGTCAGTTTTTTCTCATCTAACGCGCTCGCATCAAACGAAAGCTCGAAGGCGAACTTTCACTACCTAACCGTGAGCGCCGGTCAAACCCTATGGGGTCTTGCCGAGTCTCACGCTAAGAACTCCGACCCACGAGACTGGATCGCTGCGGTAGTAGACCTCAACAACCTAACCAGCAACGAACTTCAGCCAGGGCAGCGTTTAGCTCTCCCAAACTAGTCGCCTAAAATTGAGAGGGTGACCGAACTTTCAGACCTTCCAATCCGCGACTCACTAAAGGGGCGCACTCCATACGGTGCCTCGCAGCTCCATGTCCCGATTGCTCTGAACGTCAACGAAAACTCTCACCGCATTCCAGAAGAAGTGGCCATCGACGTCGTTTCCCGCCTGGCTCAGGCTGTTCTAAACATCAACCGGTACCCTGATCGTGAGTTCACCGCTCTTCGTGAAAAATTAGCTGCCTATCTCGGACACGGTCTAAACGCTGATCAGCTTTGGGCAGCCAACGGTTCAAACGAAGTAATCCAGCAAATCTTTCAGGCCTTTGGCGGTCCAGGACGTAAGTCTCTGGGTTTCAAGCCAACCTATTCCATGTATTCGCTAATCGCACTTGGCGCCGACACCGACTATGTCGAGGTTGAGCGTGCTGAGCGTTACGAACTAACTCCTGAACTCATCCGTGAGGCTATTGCCGAACACCAACCAGACATCGTGATGCTCTGCTCGCCGAACAACCCAACCGGAACTCCGCTATCGCTTTCCTCCATCGAGGCTGCCTACGAAGCTACCAATGGCATCGTCGTAGTCGATGAAGCCTATGCAGAGTTCTCACACGCTCAGGAAAACAGCGCCGTTTCACTACTTCCAGGTCGTCCTCGCTTACTGGTTAGTAGAACCATGTCTAAGGCCTTTGCCTTTGCCGGCGCTCGCCTTGGTTATCTTGCCGCCGACCCTGTGGTTGTCGATGCGCTTCGCCTAGTGCGCCTGCCGTACCACCTAAGCGCGTTCACACAGGCCGCTGCCGAGGCCGCTCTGGATCACAGCGCAGCAATGCTCGGTACCGTTGCCGACATTCAGGTTCAACGCGACCGATTGCTTTTGGAACTTGCCGAACTGGGTTACGACCCGTATCGCTCAGATTCAAACTTTGTGCTTTTTGCCGGAGTGAAAGATCCGCAGGGAATGTTCGAGGCGCTTCTAGCCCGAGGTATTTTGATTCGAAACGTTGGCATCCCGAACACTCTGCGCGTGACCGCAGGCACCGAGGCTGAAACCACCGCGTTCCTAAGCGCTCTAGCCGAGTTGACCCATCAGGGCTAAACTTAAACCAATCCCAACGACGTTTTCACCTAAGTTAGGCATTTAATGAGCAGGTCAGCCAGCATCAAGCGCAGCACCAGCGAGTCCAGTATTGATCTAAACCTCAACCTCGACGGCACCGGAAAGTCAAACATCGACACCGGTGTTGGCTTCTTCGATCACCTGCTTACCGCCTTCTCAAAGCACTCTCTAATCGACCTCGATGTCAAGGCAACCGGCGATCTTCACATCGACGTTCACCACACGGTCGAAGACACCGCAATCGTGCTCGGTCAGGCGCTCAAGCAAGCCCTCGGCGACAAAGCGGGCATCTCGCGCTACGGCGATGCCACAGTTCCTCTCGACGAAGCTCTTGTTCGAGCCGTGGTTGACCTGTCTGGCCGCCCTTACCTCGTTCACGATGGTGAACCAGCCGGATTCGAGTACCACCTGATCGGCGGCCACTTCACCGGTTCGCTAATTCGTCACGTCTTTGAAGCAATCACGCTGAATGCCGGAATCACAGTTCACGTAAATGTTCTTGCTGGTCGCGACCCTCACCACATCGCCGAAACCGAATTCAAGGCTTTCGCTCGCGCAATGCGCAAGGCGGTTGAAGCAGACCCTCGCGTCAGCGGAATTCCGTCGACCAAGGGCGCTCTGTGAGCAAACCCTCTGTTGTAGTTCTCGATTACGGTATCGGCAATGTTCACTCTGCCGTGCGTGCACTTGAGGCTGCCGGAGCCGAGGTTGAACTTACGCACGACCGCACCACAGTGCTGGAAGCTGATGGTTTGTTCGTTCCAGGCGTCGGTGCCTTTGCTGCCGTCATGGAAGCGCTGAACGCGCTGAAAATAAACGAATTGATTGACAAGCGTTTGGTTGCAGGCCGCGCCGTCATGGGTATTTGCGTGGGTCAACAAGTCCTTTTCGAAAAGGGCCTTGAGCACGGCCTGGAAACTGAAGGTTTGGGTCAACTGCCTGGCACCGTGGAACTGCTCGATGCACCACAACTTCCGCATATCGGCTGGAACACTGTTGAAGCAGCCAAGGGCTCAAAGCTTTTCGAAGGCATTGAGAACGAGCGATTCTACTTCGTCCACTCTTATGGCGTGCGCAACTGGGAACTCGAAGCAATCGGTTCTTTCATCCCACCGAAAGTCACCTGGACGGAATACGGCACGAAGTTTGTTTCGGCCCTCGAGGTTGGCCCACTTTCCGCAACCCAGTTTCACCCAGAGAAATCTGGCCCGGCTGGAATCAAACTTCTCACCAATTGGCTCAACACTTTTTAGGAAACCATGACTAACTACCTTGAACTTCTTCCAGCAGTAGACGTAGCCGACGGCAAGGCCGTACGACTCACACAAGGTGAGGCCGGTTCGGAGACCGACTACGGAGACCCTGTTGAGGCGGCCATGACCTGGATCAACGCCGGAGCCGAGTGGATTCACCTGGTAGACCTCGATGCAGCCTTCGGGCGCGGAAATAACCGTGCCATCATGCGTGAAGTGGTAAACGCTGCTACCAGCGTGAAGATCGAGCTTTCCGGCGGCATCCGCGACGACGCCAGCCTCGAAGCAGCGCTCGAAGCCGGAGCTACCCGTGTAAACCTTGGCACCGCAGCTCTTGAAGACCCAGAGTGGACCGAACGCGTAATCAAGCACTTTGGCGACTTTGTGGCGGTTGGTCTAGATGTTCGCGGAACAACTTTGGCAGCCCGCGGCTGGACGCAGGAGGGTGGCGACCTTTACGAAGTGCTCGCGCGCCTAGAGGATGCCGGTTGCTCACGTTACGTGGTTACCGATGTGACCAAGGACGGCACGCTAAAAGGCCCAAACCTGGAACTCCTGAAGAGTGTCATGCAGCACACCGATAAGCCAGTTGTGGCTTCTGGTGGTATCTCAAGCCTGCAAGACATCACCGACCTTCACGCTCTGGTTGGTCTAGGGCTAGAGGGAGCCATCCTCGGTAAGTCGCTTTACGCGAACAAATTCACTCTTGAAGAAGCACTGGCAATCGCCAACCAGAAGATCTAATGACTCACGAACACATGAACCCAGACAGGTTCGCCGACTCAGCCGGTGTTCCTTGGGAAGGTCGCGCCTTTGAGGCTAATGCTTTTGCCGGCGACGATGGCAAGGCAGACCCAGCGCTAATTGCTGCCATTCAGGCGCTTCACGCTGGCACCGGAACTCAGATCCAAGTAATGGACGCCTTCCGTAAGGCGCGCGTACTAATCCCGCTGCTTGCCAACCTAGGAGAGTCTGGTGAGGGCGCTCACGGTCAAACCGTCGATAAATCAGCGGACCTCAGTATCGTGACCGTAGAAACCCCGGACAAACAAAATGGACTTCCGGTCTTCACCAGCGTTGAAGCAATGAGTGCTTGGAACAAGGACGCACGTCCGGTTCCTCACAGCGCAGTCAAGGCAGCGCTCGCGGCAGCAGCCGAAGGCAATACTCGAATCATTCTCGATCCTGGTTCTGCCACCGAGTTTGTTATTCGCAGACCGGCGTTTGAGGCAATTGCCAAAGAACTGCCATGGGTTCCATCGTTTGAGATGCCTGAAGTGAAGGAAGCATTCGACAAAGCGCTCGCGGGAAACCCAGAACTGGCTGGTTGGTCGATTGCAGGGGGAGACCCACTAGCACTGCTCAAGTCAGCCGAGGTCGAACTAACTCTTCAGCTAGCAACCGCGCTCTCGCAAGAAGATTTTGATGCGCTCATGCAAAAGCTCGCGAAAGCAATATCGGAAAGCGAGGTGATCGCAGAGCGAGTCGACTCGCTGCGGGTAAAACTAGCTACTGTTTAGTTCTTCATCAATGTCGAACGCCATTGGTAAATTCAATAAGTAATTTCGCCAATGTTTAGGGGGTCAACTTGCAGCACGCAGTTACTGCATCTGAGTGGCATCACCGGGCAAGCGCGCTAAACCTTGAATGGGTAAAAGATACTCCACGGCGAAATGATATTCCTACGCTTGTTCGTTGCCTTGATTGTGGATCCGAGTGGTTGGTTCAGCCAGCAAACATTGCACGCGGAAGAAAAAGTTGCTCAAAATGTGCGAAAGCGAACGCCAGAGTGTCGGATGCGGAATGGATATCGCGAATCACATTTGGGAACGCAGAGTGGGTCGAAGGTACGCCTGAAACAAATAACGACACATCAAAACTTGCCAAATGTCTGGTCTGTAATCAGGTTTGGCCCGTCAGGCCAAGAAATGCTTCCAAAGGACATCCACGCTGCAAAGGCAGAGTAAATAAGCAAAAACTCGACGGCACCATTTGGCACGAAAGAGCTAAAAAGGTTAACTTGCGCTGGCTCGAGGAACCCAAGTCAAGTAAATCCAAAACTCCTGCTGAATGCATTGTCTGTGGCGAGTTATTTAGCCCGACCCCTTCGAATGTGACTTCGGGTTCCGGATGCCCCAAGTGTTCGCGAAAACATGGGCGATTGACACAAAGAATCAGTGACCCAACCAATACGGGTAAGGGTCAGCTTGAAATTTCTCAACGAGAGTGGGGGGAACGAGCTTCAAAACTAAACATCGTGTGGCTTAAAGATGTGTCATCACGCCATACGAAAACGCATGCACGTTGCCTAACTTGTCATCACGAGTGGCTTGCAAATCCTGGGACAATTTCCAAAGGAAGTGGCTGCCCTAAGTGTAAAAATCTTGCTCGAAGTATGGAAAGACGCATTAGTCCTGAAACCTGGCAAATGAGAGCGGGAGAGCAAAATTTAGTTTGGCTCGAAGAACCAGAAAATAACTCAATTAAGAAAAAAATACATTGCCAATCGTGCAATTTTGAGTGGGAGGCTAGGCCAGACATGATTCAACGCGGTGTCGGCTGCCCCAAGTGTTCAGGAACCTTAGTTGAGGGCAAAGATTGGCTCGAACGTGCCGCCGCCGTTGGCCTTCGTTGGTTGGATATGCCTCAGGGTTCTCGCACTCTGACAAAAGCCGAATGCCTTACATGTGGACTTGTTTGGGAAACCAATCCAGGAGCCGTAGCTACTGGGACGGGATGCCCAGATTGCGCTGAAACTGGGTACAAAGTAGGGCAGCCCGGTTTGTTCTACTGGGTTGAACGTGACAACAGCCACGGTCGCGCAGCTCGGAAAATCGGTATCACGAACGTGTCAAGTTCCAAGGTGAGGCTTTCCCTTTGGCGAAGGCAAGGTTTTTCAGTTGTTAGACAGGTAACTCATGAGAACGGAGCAATCATTCTTCGCCTCGAGCAGGAAATGCTGAATTGGTTGAGGTATGAACTCGCAATTCCCCAGTATCTCGACCCTGAAGAGATGCCGAAGGGTGGCGCAACCGAAACGCTTCCTCGAGATTTGCCAAGTGACTTTGATTTGGCTTCAAAAATAGACGAGTTATTTAGCAAAATTGTGACTAAACACCAGGGCTGATCCACATGCATAACTTGATGTTTGATTCCAACGTCTTTCACAAACTGAGGGACAATCCTGAAATTTGTTCATTCTTGGAACGCCTTTCTGTTTCCGGCGTGATTTCAATTTTTATCACTTCAATACAAACGGTTGAAAACAGTCATGGTCCGCACCCAGAATCCTTATTTGACATCCGTAGCAGACTCGGAGTTCGAAATGTGAGTTCGCTTGGGTTCGTGTGGGATTTTTCTAGATTGGATGTCGATCGTATTGGTCCGGAGGAAAGCCGATGGGTTGTTCACAATACGAGAAATAATCGCGATGAAGTTATTGCTGCCACAGCCGAAGAAATCGGCGCCATAATCGTCACTCAAGAAGCTAAAGGTTTGCGATCAAAGGCCAAAAGAAATAACTATCCAGTTATGAACCTCAAAGAACTTGTGGATTGGCTGCAGTGCCTAACGGAAATTAGCTAAGCAACCGGCCCGGTGAATTTTTCGCCAGGACCCGCGCCAGGTGCGTCTGGGAATGGCGCGGCTTCACGGAAGGCAAGCTGGATCTCACGAAGGGCTGCGCGAAGCGGTCTTGCGTGCTGGTCGCCAAGGTAAGGGGCGGCGCCGGTGATTAGTCCTGCGGTGGCGTCGATGATTTTGCGGGCTTCGTCCAAGTCTGCTGGGCGACCGTTCTCGGCTAAGCCACAGTGAATTGCGGCAACGCTTAGAAGTTCGATCGTGTAACGCGAGAGAATTTCAACCGCAGGGAGCTCTGCGATGTCGGTGATTTCTTCGTTTTGTTCAGACATTGGGGTTTTCCTTTTTACTAACTTCTGCTAGGCTAGCCCATGGCTCTGGAGTTCGCTTCAGACAGAAGAGGATTTATTTCCCACCCGCGTTCACCGCTTTACAGGTTTCCGGGTTAGCTAGAAACTAATCGTTTCTGTGCATTTTGAGCGTTAGCTCTTGATGTGGCCGTAGTAGTCATATCAATTAGGAGCACTTATTAGCGATCCACGTATCAACGACCGCATCCGTGTGCCAGAGGTTCGCCTCGTTGGCCCGGCTGGCGAGCAGATTGGCGTAGTCCGTATCGAAGACGCATTGCGTCTTGCAGCGGAAGCAGACCTAGACCTAGTCGAGGTTGCACCAACTTCCAAGCCACCGGTAGCAAAAATCATGGACTACGGAAAGTTCAAGTACGAGGCCGCTCAGAAGATCCGTGAAGCACGCAAGAACCAGGTCAACACCATTCTCAAGACTGTTCGTTTCGGTCTAAAGATTGATGCACACGACTATGGAACCAAGCGTGGACAGATCGAGAAGTTCCTAAAGGCTGGCGACAAGGTGAAGGTCATGGTGGTCTTCCGCGGTCGCGAACAGTCACGTCCAGAGATGGGCATCACGCTTCTCAAGAAGCTGGCTGAGGAGGTCAACACCTTGGGCTCGGTTGAGTCCAATCCGTCAATTGACGGACGCAACATGGTGATGGTCATCGGCCCGCTGAAGAGCAAGGTTGAGGTCAAGGCCGAAACCAAGAAGGCTGCTGAGAAATCAGCAGTAACCAAGGAGTCTGCAGCGGAAGCTGCGGAGTAGGAAAACAGGAGAAACCATGCCTAAGCAGAAAACCCACTCGGGCGCTAAGAAGCGCTTCCGTTTCACCGGAAGTGGAAAGCTAATGAAGCAGCAGATCAACATGCGCCACAACTTGGAGCACAAGTCAAGCCGCCGCACCCGTCGCCTAAACCAGGACCAGGTCGTTTCGGCAGCAGACTTCAAGACCATCAAGAAGCAGCTCGGCCACTAGTCGAATTCGAAGATTTTTAGGAGATAACAAATGGCAAGAGTAAAAAACGCTGTAAACGCAGCGAAGAAGCGTCGTACAGTCCTCGAGCGCGCACACGGTTACCGTGGTCAGCGTTCACGTTTGTACCGTATGGCCAAGCAGCAGATGCTGCACTCGTTGGTTTACGCATACAACGACCGTAAAGACAAGAAGGGTAACTTCCGTCGTCTATGGATCCAGCGCATTAACGCAGCTGCACGCCTAAACGGAATGACCTACAACCGTCTAATCCAGGGTTTGAACCTTGCAGGCGTTGCTGTTGACCGTCGTATCTTGGCTGACCTAGCCGTGAACGATGCACCAGTATTCGCTTCGCTAGTTGCAACCGCTAAGGCTGCCCTTCCAAAGGACACCTCGGCTCCAAAGGTTAAGTAAGTTGCTCGACGATCCCAAGGCTCGTAAGGTCCGCGGGGTCGCACAACTTGCAAAGAAAGATGCCCGGTCTGAGACCGGGCTCTTTCTGCTTGAGGGGGTGCAAGGGTTGAAAGAGGTCCTTGGCACTCCTTCTCTGATTGTTGAGTTGTACGCCACCGAGGAAGCCGTTGAGCGCAATTCTGATCTGTTTGATCAGCTTGCCGATGCTGGCGTCTCCGTTGAGTTGGCTACCGCTCTGGTTTTGAAGGCGATGTGTGACACTGAGACTCCGCAGGGTGTCGTGGCTGTTTGTAAGCAGCTGGATGTTTCTCTTTCGTCGGTCCTTTCGGCAGGCCCTAAGTTGATTGCCTTCCTTTCAAATGTTCGCGACCCAGGTAATGCCGGCACCGTGCTTCGAGCAGCCGATGCTGCCGGGGCCGATGCTGTGGTTTTCTCTGAGGGAAGTGTCGACGTATACAACCCGAAGGTAGTTCGTTCCACAACCGGTTCGCTGTTTCATCTGCCGATCGTCCTAGGCGTTTCGATTGAGTCGGCAATTGCTTCGTTCAAGGCAGCTGGCCTTCAGGTTTTCGCGGCTGATGGCGGGGGAGAGCTCTTGCCTGAGCTGGGTTCTGCCGTTTTGGCGGCTCCAACCGTTTGGGTTATGGGGAATGAAGCCTGGGGTTTTGAGGAGTCAACTTTGGATTTGGTTGACCGTCGGGTTGGTTTGCCAATCTATGGTCAGGCTGAGTCTTTGAACTTGGCAACGGCTGCCAGCGTATGTCTTTACGCATCCGCGTTCGCACAGAACGCCTAATTTCCGCTACACAAAGGTAAACTTGACCCTATGTCTGGCTCAAATCCAATCAATTCTGGTGTCGTTGACCCGTTAGTCGAGTCTGCGCTTGCGGGAATTGCTGCGGCCGCCGATTTGGCTTCGCTCATTGCTGCGCGTTCGTCGCTGGTTGGTGAGGCTTCTGAGATTTCTCAGCTCAACGCGTCGATTAAGAACATGCCTAACGAGTTCAAGGCTGAGGCTGGTGCTCTCTTGGGCGCTGCCCGTGGCAAGTTGAATGGTGCTTTTGCAGCTCGCGAATCTGAATTGGCTGCTATTGCTGAGGCTGCCGCTCTGGCTGCTGAAGCCGTGGACGTAACCGCTTGGGCTTCACACGCACAGGTTGGCGCTCGTCACCCGTTGTCGCTCATGCAAGATCAGATTTCAGACATCTTCATCGGTATGGGTTGGGAAATTGCCGAAGGCCCAGAAGTTGAAAGCGAATGGTTCAACTTCGATGCACTTAACTTCGACGCCGACCACCCGGCTCGTGCGATGCAGGACACTTTCTTCGTTGAGCCTGCCGATGCACACTTAGTTTTGCGAACTCACACGTCACCGGTACAGGTTCGCTCAATGCTCGAGCGCGAAGTGCCAATCTACGTACTTTGCCCTGGTCGCGTTTACCGCACCGACGAACTTGATGAGACTCACACCCCGGTTTTCCACCAGGTCGAGGGTCTAGCAGTTGACAAGGGTTTGACCATGGCCGATCTTCGCGGAACCTTGGAACACTTTGCTCGTTTGATGTTTGGTCCTGAGGCGAAGATTCGTCTGCGCCCAAACTATTTCCCATTCACCGAACCTTCAGCTGAGTTGGACATCTGGCACACTGCCGCCAAAGGTGGTCCTCGCTGGATCGAGTGGGGTGGTTGTGGCATGGTGAACCCCAACGTTTTGCGCTCGGCTGGAATTGACCCTGAGGTTTATTCGGGATTCGCTTTCGGTATGGGTATTGAACGCACACTGATGTTCCGTAACGGCGTCTTGGACATGCACGACATGGTTGAAAGTGACATTCGTTTCTCCCAGCAGTTTGGAGTGAGCCTCTAATGCGCGTACCACTTTCTTGGTTGGCAGAGTATGTTGACCTACCTGGCGATGCCACTCCAGATTCGGTTATGGCCGAACTGGTCAAGGTTGGTTTTGAAGAGGAAGCCGCTCACGGTTTCGACGTAACCGGGCCGGTTGTAGTTGGTCAGGTTTTGGAGTTCATTCCCGAGCCGCAGAGCAACGGCAAAACCATCAACTGGTGTTCGGTTCGAGTTGCACCTGAAGGCCAGAAAGCTGCCGATGGTGGCGAAGATGTCCGTGGCATCGTCTGTGGTGCTTCGAACTTTGTGGTCGGCGACAAGGTTGTCGTTTGCCTACCTGGCTCGGTTTTGCCTGGCAACTTCGCTATCGCTGCTCGCAGTACCTACGGCCACATTTCCGACGGCATGATGGCCTCAGCCAAAGAACTTTCGCTAAACGACGACCACGGCGGCATCATTCGTCTGGGTGAAATGGGTCTAGATCCTAAGGTTGGTTCCGACGCGATTGAGCTTCTAAACCTTGCCGATACCGCTGCCGAAATCAACGTAACGCCTGACCGAGGTTACTGCTTCTCGATTCGTGGCGTTGCCCGTGAATACTCGCACGCTACGGCGTCCGAGTTCCGCGACCCAATTGGGAACGCCCAGCCTGAGGTTGCTTCAGGGTTTGAAGTTTCGATTGACGACCCTGCCGGTATTCGCGGCAAGGTAGGTTGCGACCGTTTCGTGCTGCGAACTGTTCGAGGCGTGGATGCAACCCGTCCAACCCCGCCTTGGATGATTGCGCGTTTGAAGCTGGCCGGCATGCGTTCGGTTTCGCTGGTGGTAGACATCACCAACTACGTGATGCTCGAACTGGGTCAGCCAACCCACGCCTACGACCTAGACAAGCTGTCTGGTGGCATGAAGGTTCGCCGCGCTGCCGCTGGTGAAACGCTGAAGACGTTGGACGGTCAGGTACGCAAACTTGATGTTGAAGACCTTCTGATCACCGATGGTTCTGGCCCGATTGGTCTAGCCGGAGTGATGGGTGGCGAGAGCACCGAGGTCACCGATTCAACTGTGAACGTGATTATTGAAGCCGCACACTTTGACCCAGTTTCAATTGCTCGCAGCGCACGTCGTCACAAGTTAATTTCCGAAGCTTCGAAGCGCTTTGAGCGTGGCGTTGACCCACGGGTTGCCGAGTTTGCGGCTGCTCGTGTGGTTCAGCTTCTCGAGGTTCACGCCGGTGGAACTGCCGACGGTTTGGGAGCCAACTACAGCACGCTAGGCGATGCAGTTTCGGTCTGGCTACCAGCGGATTTCGCAAAAGAAATTACCGGCGTTGAGTACACCGTCGACGAGGTTACCGGCGTCCTTGCCGACATCGGTTGTGTGGTTGCGCACGTTGATGGCGGTTACGAGGTTATTCCTCCGTCATGGCGTCCAGACATCACCCACAAGACCGACCTAGCCGAGGAAATCGCTCGCATTGTTGGTTACGAGCGCATCGGTACTCGTTTGCCGGTTGCTCCTCCGGGGCGAGGTCTTTCCAAGAACCAGAAGCTTCGTCGCGCGGTCTTGACGGCTGCCGTTGGGGCTGGCTCCACCGAGGTCTTGACCTATCCGTTCGTTTCGGAAGAAGCCAATGGTTACTTCGCAGACGCAACTTCGAAGGTAGTTCTCGCAAACCCAATGCAAGAGGAAAGTGGACAACTTCGGGTAACCATTCTTTCCGGCTTATTGGATGCAGCTCGTCGTAACCTTTCGCGCGGACTCACCGACTTGAACATCTTCGAAGAGGGTTCGGTGTTCCACCCAACCCCAGCTTCGGGAAAGTCGTTCACCTTGCCTTCCGCAGCCGAGCGACCAACCCCAGAGGTGCTAGAAGCTGTGCGAGCTACGCTTCCTGCGCAGCCAAAGCACTTCGCTGCACTTCTCACTGGAGAGCGCGTGAAGCAGCAGGTTGGTGTGAAGTCTCAGAACTTTGACTACTCAGATGCAATCGCCTTGGCTGCATCGGTGGTTTCCGCTACCGGCCAAGAACTAACCGTGCGCCAGGGAACGGCCAAGGGTTACCACCCGGGCCGAACCGCAGAACTTTTTGTTGGTGAAACCGCAATTGGTTTTGCCGGTGAAATTGCTCCGGCTCTGGCTGCATCCAAAGATCTTCCGAGACGCGTTGCCGTCCTAGAAATTAATCTCGACGTACTTTACGCATCGGCTCCAGATGTGCGTCAGGCTTCACCAATTTTCGGTTACCCAGCGGCTACCCAAGATTTGTCGCTATTGGTTGGTTTAGACGTTCCTGCGGGCGAGGTTCGAAAAGCAATCGAAACCGGCGCCGGCGAACTTCTCGAACAGGTTCGACTAATCGAGGACTACCGCGGGGAGAACCTTCCTGAAGGTCAGAAGTCACTAACTTTCGCTCTACGCTTCCGTGCGACCGACCGAACCCTTACCCAAGTCGAAGCCAGTGAATCCCGCGACGCCGCGGTGGCACTGGCCGGCCAACTTTTTGGCGCGACAATCCGCGCCTGAGAATAGGAGTTCCATGAACCTCAAGGTTGCCATCGCTGGTGCCAGTGGTTATGTCGGGGGAGAACTTGCGCGCCTAGTCGCCGAGCACCCGCAGCTTGACCTGGTCACGGTTACCGCCAACACCAATGCTGGCGAGAAGTTCATAAACCTGCACCCGCACCTGCGCTCGTTCGCGCACCTAGAACTGGTTGCTACCACGGCTGAAAACCTTGCCGGTCACGATGTGGTTTTCTTGGCCCTTCCTCACGCGAAAAGTGCCGAAGTTGCGGCGCTACTCGGCGACGACGTCCTGGTTATCGACTGCGGAGCAGACTTCCGTTTGGAATCCTCAGAAGACTGGGAGAAGTTCTACGGCGGCACCCACGCCGGCACCTGGACCTACGGAATGCCGGAGCTCATCGTTGCCGATGGTGCGAAGCAACGAGCTTCCTTACTCGGGGCAAAGCGCATTGCGGTTCCTGGCTGCAACGTCACGGCAATCACTTTGGCTATGGCCCCGCTGCTTGCCGCCAACCTGGTTGAAAACCAAGACATCGTGTCGGTACTTTCGGTCGGTACTTCCGGTGCCGGTCGATCCACTTCGGCAAATCTTTCACACAGTGAAGTCCACGGATCGGCACGTGCCTATGGAGTTGGCGGGGTTCACCGCCACACTCCGGAAATCGAACAGAACCTTTCAAAGTCGGCAGGTGAGAAGGTTCAGGTTTCCTTCACGCCAGTTTTAGTGCCAATGTCTCGTGGCATCCTTGCTGTAAACACCGCTAAGGCAACCGGAACTCTCGAGCAGCTACACCACGCGTTCGTCACGTTCTATAAGAGCGAAAAGTTCATAAACGTGCTACCACTCGGGCAATGGCCGCAGACTTCCAATGTGCTTGGCTCTAACGTTTGCGAAATCGGTTTGGCCTTGGATCAACATGCTGGTCGGGTAACCGTGGTTTCGGCAATAGACAACCTCGTTAAGGGAACGGCGGGAGCTGCGATTCAGTCAATGAACCTTGCCCTTGGAATTGCCGAAGACACCGGTCTTTCAGTGAACGGAGTTGCACCGTGAGCGTAACTGTAGCCAAAGGTTTTGTCGCTGCCGGTGTAAAGGCCGGGCTCAAGAAGTCTGGCGCCAAAGATTTCGCTTTGGTTCAAAACTTAGGTCCGTCGTTCAATGCGGCAGCCGTCTTCACCACTAACCGTTGTCAGGCAAACCCCGTCATCTGGTCTAAAGAAGCAATCAAGGATGGGCGGCTCGAAGCGACCGTTCTAAACTCGGGTGGCGCCAACTGCTACACCGGAGCGCAAGGTTTCCAGACCACTCACGCAACTGCGGAGCGGGTCGCTGATGCTCTCGGTTTTTCGGCAGGCGATGTCTTGGTTTGTTCAACCGGGTTAATCGGTGAGCAACTCGACCGCGACAAGATTATGGCCGGCGTCGACGCATCGGTTGCTGAACTTTCGGCAGAAGGTGGCCTTGCCGCAGCCGAAGCCATCATGACCACTGACTCGGTTTCGAAAACCGCTTCCCGTGAGGGAACCGGCTGGGTTATCGGCGGTATGGCCAAAGGTGCTGGAATGCTGGCTCCTGGGCTTGCCACCATGTTGGTTGTGATCACCACCGATGCCGAGCTTCCTTCAAATGAACTCGACCTGGCGCTTCGTCAGGCCACTCGCGTCACCTTCGACCGCCTTGATTCAGATGGCTGTATGTCCACCAACGACACCGTCACCCTGATGTCTTCGGGCGCTTCTGGAGTGCGTCCTAGTCTCGATGAGTTCACCTCGGTGCTCACTGAAGTCTGCCGCGACCTAGCAATGCAGTTGCTTTCGGATGCTGAAGGTTCAACCCACGACATCGCCATCGAGGTAATCAATGCCGCTAGCGAAGACGATGCCGTCATGGTTGGCCGTTCACTGGCTCGCAACAACCTGTTCAAGGCTGCCGTCTATGGAAACGATGCAAACTGGGGTCGCATCTTGGCCGCGGTTGGCACTACCACAGCCGAATTTGATCCTTACAACATCGACGTCTCCATCAACGGCGTCACGGTATCTCGAAAGGGTGAACCAGACCAGTCGCGCGACCTGGTTGACATGACTCCACGACGAGTGGACATCCTGATTTCGCTGAACGCTGGAAATGAAACTGCGACAGTTTTCACTTCGGACCTAACCCACGCCTACGTCACCGAGAATAGTGAGTACTCCAGCTAATGCTCAAGACCGAACAGCAGGACACCGCTCTCGCTCGCATCAAAGCTGAGACCCTAATTGAGTCGCTTCCATGGCTCAAACAGTTCCATGGCAAGACCATCGTGGTCAAGTTCGGCGGAAACGCCATGGTCGACGACGCGCTTCAGCAGGCATTCGCAGAAGACATGGCCTACCTGCGCTGGATTGGAATTCGTCCGGTGGTGGTGCACGGTGGTGGTCCGCAGATCACAGCACGCCTTGCCGAGCTAGGCATTGAAAGCGAATTCCGTGGCGGCTTCCGAATCACAACACCTGAAACCATCGACGTAGTTCGTGATGTCCTTCGCCAAACCATCAGCGCGCGCATCGCCGGCCTAATTGAGTTCGCTGGTGCCAAGACTCAGGTCATGAGCGGTGAAGATTCGAACCTGTTCCGAGCCGAGAAAACCGTATTGGACTCTCCAGAGGGTCCAGTCGACATCGGTCTCGTCGGCGAGGTCACCCTGGTCAATCCGCGCATCGTTTTCGACGCTCTCGAAGCTGGTCGAATTCCAGTAATTTCGACCGTCGCTCCAGATGCCAGTGGTCAGCTTTTGAACGTCAACGCAGATCTCGCAGCAAGCGCTTTGGCAGTGGCTCTCGGAGCTGAAAAGCTAATGGTCCTCACCGATGTTCCAGGACTGTATGCCAACTGGCCAAACCGCGATTCGTTGGTGAGCGAAATCAACGTGGCTGAACTGCGTGAGCTACTTCCAAGTCTCGAGTCGGGCATGATTCCGAAGATGCAGGCCTGCCTTCAAGCCGTGGAGCATGGTGTTCCTCGAGCCCACATCATCGATGGACGTACCCCACACAGCATCCTGCTAGAAATTTTCACCAAGTCCGGCTTCGGCACAATGGTTTTCCCGACCGAGGGTTAGAGAGAGAAATTATGGTTCGCCACTTCCTAAAAGACGACGACATTACTCCGAAGGAGCAGGCTGCAATCCTAGAACTTGCCTCGGAGGTGAAAGCCTCACCTTACAAGTTCCGCCCGTTCGAAGGCCCACAGACTGTGGCGTTGATCTTCGACAAAACCTCAACCCGAACTCGAGTCTCGTTTACCGTTGGCGTTGCCGACCTCGGCGGAAACCCAATGGTTATCGACACCGGTGTAAGTCAGATGGGTGGCAAAGAATCGGTTGCCGACACCGCACGCGTGCTGGAGCGCCAGGTAGCTGCCATCGTTTGGCGTACCTATGCGCAAGCGGGTTTGGATGAGATGGCTGCGAACTCCTCGGTACCCGTAATCAACTCGCTATCTGATGATTACCACCCCTGCCAGATTTTGGCAGACCTACTGACCATCAAAGAGCACAAGGGTGCGCTGGCCGGCTTGTCGATTGCCTACGTTGGCGACGCCGCGAATAACATGGCCAACTCGTACCTGATTGGTTGTGCAATGGCTGGAATGCACGTTCGCATTGGAGCGCCAGCAGCCTATGCACCCGCAGCGCACATCGTCCGACGTGCCGAAGAGATTGCGGCCGAAACCGGTGGTTCGGTAACCGTTTACGGTAACCCTGAGGAAGCAGTAGTCGGCGCCGACGTAGTCACGACCGACACTTGGATCTCGATGGGTCAAGAAGCTGAAAAGCAACAGCGCATCGACGCTTTCGCGGGCTACACAATTGGCTCCGCACTTATGGCCCACGCCAAAAAAGATGCAATATTTTTGCACTGCCTTCCGGCTTACCGAGGCTACGAGGTTTCAGCCGAAGTTATCGATGGTCCTCAGTCGGTGATTTGGGATGAAGCCGAGAACCGTCTTCACGCTCAGAAAGCGTTGATGATTTGGCTTGCCAAGCATGCTCATTGAGACCGAACGTCTAATTCTTAGACCGCTTCAAACCGAGGACGTCGACGACATCCTTCCGTACCACAGCGACCTAGATAGCATTCGCTACATCCCTTGGGACCAACGTGACCGTGACTTCGTGGTCGACTGGTTGACCCGAGCCGTAACCTACCTAGGCATTCAAGAAGGACCGCCTGGATTGCTGTTAGCGATGGTTGAAAAATCGAGCGGCAAGGTAATTGGGCAACTGAACTCGGCGATGACCGATCGTGCAAACCTAACGGCCGATGTCGGCTACATAAGCCACCCGAATTGGCGTGGCAGGGGCTTTGTAAATGAGGCGCTGACCGGGCTCATCAACTATTTGTTCACCGAAGAAAAGGTTCACCGCGTCATCGCCGACATCGACATTCGAAACCTCGATTCCATCAAAGTGGTCGAACGGCTTGGCTTTCGACGCGAGGCAACTTTCATCGAAAACGACTTTTTGAAGGGGGAGTGGTGCTCGATGCATCTCTACGCCCTACTCAGTCGCGAGTGGCCCTCAAAGTAAGATTGACCCTAATCAATACATAAGGAGCAACATGTCGAATCGTGCCGGAGACGCTGGCGCCCTCTGGGGTGGCCGTTTTGAGGGCGGCCCTGCTGAGTCGGTTGCTGCTCTAAGCCGTTCGATTCACTTCGACTGGCGCCTTGCGAGCTACGATATCGCAGGAACGCGGGCCCACATCAAGGCGTTGCACTCGGCTGGTTACCTAACCGTGCCAGAACTTGAGAAGCTCGACAAATCTTTGGCGCAGTTGCTCACTCGCATTCAAGACGGTAGCTTTTCAGCCAAGCCTGCAGACGAAGATGTTCACTCGGCTCTAGAGCGTGGCCTTATTGAAATTGCTGGAGCCGAACTCGGGGGCAAGGTTCGCGCCGGTCGTTCGCGCAACGACCAGATTGCAACTCTAATTCGCACCTACCTTTTGGATGAGGCAGACCACCTGGAGGCTCTAGTACTTCAGTTGATTCAAGTCCTCACCGACCGCGCGGAGGAAAACCTTGCGGTGGCCATGCCCGGACGCACCCACTTCCAGCACGCGCAACCGGTTTCGTTGGCGCACCACCTACTAGCCCATGCTTGGCCACTTTCACGCGACCTTGAGCGTCTAAACGAATGGCGCAAGCGCGCGAGCCTGTCTCCTTATGGCGCGGGCGCTTTGGCTGGTTCAACTCTCGGGCTTGACCCACACCTGGTTGCCAAGGAACTTGGACTATCCGGTCCTACGCAGAATTCCATGGACGCAACTGCCAGCCGCGATGTCGTCGCAGAATTTGCTTTTATTTGCACCATGATCGGCATCAACCTCTCGCGTTTCAGTGAAGAGATCATCATCTGGGCTACCGCTGAGTTTGACTTCATCAAACTGGACGACGCCTATTCAACCGGTTCATCGATCATGCCGCAGAAGAAGAACCCAGATGTTGCCGAACTTGCCCGAGGTAAGTCTGGCCGCCTCATTGGTAACCTGACAGGACTTCTGGCAACTCTGAAGGCGCTGCCGCTGAGCTACAACCGAGACCTTCAGGAAGACAAAGAACCGGTTTTTGACACCGTAGACACCCTGTCGATCCTGCTTCCGGCTTTCACCGGAATGGTTGCAACCATGACTTTCAACAAAAACCGACTAGAGCTTTTGGCGCCAGCCGGATTCTCACTCGCCACCGATGTTGCCGAGTGGTTGGTGAAGCAAAAGGTTCCATTCCGCGACGCCCACGAGATTACCGGCCAGTTGGTTTCGTTCTGTGAAAAGAATGGTCTTGAACTTCACCAGGTTCCTGACAATGAGATGGCCAAGATTTCGAAAAAACTTACTCCTGAGGTTCGCGACGTATTGTCGGTTTCGGGCTCAATCAAGGCGCGCTCCGGCGCTGGCGGCACTGCGCTGCCTCGCGTCATCGAGCAAATTTCTTCGCTGCGCAAACTTGTTGCAAAGGGCGTCAACTAATGAGCAATCCAGCAATCTTGGCAACACAGGCTAATGACTCATCATTCGGTCATATCTTGGACGAATTGAAGTGGCGCGGGCTGGTGGCTTTATCCACCGACGAGCAGGAACTTCGCGCGGCCCTTGACGGCCAAATTACTTACTACTGCGGCTTTGACCCAACGGCGCCTAGCCTTCACCTGGGAAACCTGGTGCAGCTTTTGACCATGCGCCGCCTTCAGCTAGCTGGCCACAAGCCGCTTTGCTTGATCGGCGGCTCAACCGGATTGGTCGGCGATCCTCGCCCCAGTGCCGAGCGCACCTTGAACGATAAAAGCACTGTTGCTGAATGGGTCTATAAGCTCGGGCTTCAGGCATCAAGGTTCCTGTCCTTCGAGGGTGAAAACACTGCTCGTTTGGTCAATAACCTCGACTGGACCGAACCAATGAGTGCTATCGACTTCTTACGCGACATCGGAAAGCATTTCCGCGTCGGCAAGATGCTGTCCAAGGACGCCGTCTCGGCACGACTAAATAGCGACGCCGGCATTTCTTTTACCGAGTTCAGTTACCAAATTCTTCAGGGTCTTGATTTCCTTGAGCTGTACAGGCGCTTTGACTGCGTTTTGCAGACCGGTGGCTCGGATCAGTGGGGCAACCTAACCAGCGGCACCGACCTCATTCACAGAGTTGAGGGTAAGAGCGCTCACATCCTGGCTACACCGCTAATCACCAACTCTGACGGCAAGAAGTTTGGCAAGTCAGAGGGTAACGCGGTCTGGCTCGATTCTGAATTCACTAGCCCTTATGCTTTCTACCAGTTCTGGCTAAATGTTGAAGATGCCGATGTGGTTGACCGTTTGAAGGTGTTCACGTTCCTTTCCCGTGCCGAAATCGAAGAACTAGGACAGCAGACCGCTGACGCCCCTTACCTTCGAGCCGCTCAGAAGCGACTGGCTTTGGAGGTAACCAGTCTTGTGCACGGGGCAGCGGCCGCTGAGGCTGCCATCGCTGCTTCCGCAGCGCTATTCGGAAACGGTGATCTTGAGTCTCTTCATGCAGAAACTCTCAAGGCTGCTCTAAGTGAGCTGCCAAATGCCACAGTCGGTGACGCACACTCCCTTGCTCAAGCGTTGGTCGACACTGGCTTGGTCGATAGCCTCTCGGCTGGACGCCGTGCTATCAAAGAGGGCGGCGTTTATCTAAACAACGTGAAGATCGAGGACGAACAAGCCACCGCTGGCTATTGGCTACCTGGTGGTTTTGCCGTCCTGCGCCGCGGGAAAAAGACTCTTTCGGGTCTATTCCGCGCCTAAAACCAAGAAGTTTCAAAAAAGTTCAGAAATATCCCCAAATGGATTTGACTTTTACCGTTACCTTCTCGTAATGTTTTACCTGTTGCCCAAAGCTTGGAATTCCTGATTAGGAAACCGGCTCAAGTGCAAAAAATCCTGGAGCTATCCAAATTGACCATTGATTTGGTTTTACTTGGTGTTTTAGGGTTGCTTTCCTCGAGAAAAGTTTTTTGTCGAACGTGTTTGACAAAGTCTGAAATCGTGGTAAGTTAGAAAAGTTGCTCTGTAGGCCAGAAGAAATTCGAACTCGCAGATGCATCCGATCCTTGAGAACTCAACAGTGTGCACAAAACAATGTCGATGCCATTTATTTGGTTTCTAGAACTTGTTCTAGATTCCGCAACTAATTGGTTAGACAGATTGTCAGACAATCTGAATAGCTAGATCAAATTGAATGCCACATTATTCCGTGGCTTTCGTAAGGTTTGACGAAGAAGCTTGCTTCTTTGTCTTCCAAACTTTTACGGAGAGTTTGATCCTGGCTCAGGACGAACGCTGGCGGCGTGCTTAACACATGCAAGTCGAACGATGAAGCTGGAGCTTGCTCCGGTGGATTAGTGGCGAACGGGTGAGTAACACGTGAGCAATCTGCCATTGACTCTGGGATAACTGCGGGAAACTGTAGCTAATACCGGATACGAGACTTGGAGGCATCTCCAGGTCTGGAAAGAATTTCGGTCAAGGATGAGCTCGCGGCCTATCAGCTAGTTGGTGAGGTAATGGCTCACCAAGGCGACGACGGGTAGCCGGCCTGAGAGGGTGACCGGCCACACTGGGACTGAGACACGGCCCAGACTCCTACGGG
>CANGEU010000018.1 GCA_947452985.1 Micrococcales bacterium | reverse complement strand
CATGACCTGGCCAATTAGCGGCGCAGCCTCGTGGTGCAAAGTCGCGCGGCGAAGGTCAACGTAGTAATCGGCCTCAATACCTGAAGACAGAGTGACCTTCCCGTGCACAACGGCAAGCTCCTTTACGAGCTCGACGAGACGTGGTTTTGAAGGCGAAGAGAAGGTCATAGCCCAATTCTAACGAAGGCAAGTTAGCCTTGATGGATGCGCATCGCCACCTGGAACGTAAACAGTATTCGCACTCGCGTAGGTCGAGTAACCGATTGGCTTCAGCGCTCTCACTGCGACGTACTTGCCATGCAAGAGATCAAATGCAAGCCGGATCAGTTCCCCTACGAGGCCTTCGAAAACCTTGGCTATAAAATCACTATGCATGGGCTTAACCAGTGGAACGGCGTTGCTTTCGCCTCAAAAATCGAGGCAGAGGACATTGAGGTTGGCTTCTCTGGAATGCCGACATTCAAAGATGTTGAAGAAGCACGAGCCCTAACTGCGACCTTCAATGGTGTTCGAGTTTCCAGCCTCTACATTCCAAATGGTCGGTCACTGGATGACCCGCACTACACCTACAAACTTGAATGGCTCGAAGCGCTGGCCGCCACCACCGCCGAACTTGTGTACCACGAGCCAGAACTACCAATCGCTCTCATGGGCGATTTCAACATTGCTCCGCTAGACACCGACGTTTGGAACATCGACGATTTCGCCGGAGCTACACATGTGTCTGCTCCAGAACGCCAGGCCTTCGAAGCCTTCGAGCAAATTGGTTTGCAAGACGTGGTTAGACCGAGAATCCCAAACGGCTACACCTACTGGGACTACCAGCAACTTCGATTCCCAAAGAACGAAGGGATGCGCATCGACTTCATCCTCGGCAACGACGCCTTTGCGGAGCGAGTAAATTCGGTGGCGATTGAACGCGACGAGCGTAAAGGCGAAGGGCCAAGCGACCACGTTCCAGTGGTCGCCGACATCGCCTAAGGCTTAAAGCAAGAACCCCAGACCAATAGGTCTGGGGTTCTTTACTGTTCAGATTACTGAAGGGTGATTACCGTTGAACGAACGGTTGCTGGGATCTTCTTGGTACCAGCTAGGTTCTTCATGGTGGTTGGCCAAGCGCGGTAACGGGTGACCTTGATGGTCATTGAACCGGCAAAACCCTTTAGCTTGGTTAGAGCTAGAGCCTCATACTTAGCGCTTCCAACAACAGTGTTAGCTGCCTTGGTGTCTTTAGCAACCTTCTTAATCTTGGCGAAGTCTGCAGGCGCACTGATTGAATCAGGGACGCTTAGACCAGATGCATCCTTACAAACTGCAGCCGATGCAAATACCTTCGACTTTAGAGCCGCCTTGCGCTGCGCAGCAGTCTTGCTTGCCATTGCAGTGGTAGTTCCAAATACGTTGGTACAGGTGTACGAGACGCCATCCTTGGTGAAGGTAACTTCCGACTTGATGAAACCAATGTAAACGCCCTTCGACTGAAGAGTTAGCAGACCAGCAGCCTTATCCCACTTCACTAGCAAGCTAGCGTCATTGGTGGTTACGAAGGCACTCTTGTTGTTGGCAATGGCCTTAGGTGCAAGGTTTCCATCGCCGACTTCAGGAAGTGCGTCTGGGATGACTGAGCTTGAGTCCGCCACGGTTACGGTGGTGGTAGCTTCGTCGGCGGCCCAGTTGGCGTCGGCTTCTGCATCGGTGGTGATGACACAGGTACCGATTGCAACACCGGTAACGTTGCCGTCTTCGTCGACAGTACAAATGTCTTCGTTGTTCGAAGCATAGGTAAAGTCAACCAAGCTGGCAGCCGCATCGGCTACATCAGCGGCAACTGAACGCACGTTCAGGGTATCGCCAGAGATGTCCGCTGGGTTATTGCTCAGGGTTAGAGTCGAAGCCACGGCAAGAGCCAAGTCACCCTTAGCAACGACCACGTTCTGAACGGTCTTTGCAATCGCTGGGGTACCTGGGTCGGCAACACCGGTGATCGTGACAGCACAGGTACCAGCAGACTTCAGGGTTACAACACCCGCAGCGTAGGTACACACTGCTGCTGGAGCAACGGTGATGGTGGTAGCGAGACCAACCGAAGTTAGAACACCTGGCAGAGCAACGGTCTGGGTCGTGCCGGCCCAGGTGGTTGCAGCCGCAGCAAGTGCGGTCAGCAGGCTAGACACGTTCTGGGTTCGAGGTGCAACCACGATCGTGGTGGTCTGGTTTACCGCAGCTGCGGTACCTAGGTCACCGGTCGAAGACACGGTGACAACACAGGTTCCAGCAGCATTCATGGTAACAACCTGACCCGAAACCGAACAGACTGCAGCCTTGTCTACCTTTAGTGAGGTGGCAAGACCAACGCTTGTGGTTGCTGGGAAGGTAGTGGTTACCTTGGTGCTTGCGCCAGTCCAGGTTGCCGAAACATCAGCGGTATCGGTGATGGTTTGAGCCTGCTTGGTAGCACCAACACGGTTTACCGAACCAAGGGTTGCGGCACCGGCTGCGAATGGAGCAACGATGTCGATTGGTCCAGCCACGGTTCCAGCAGGAATCGTGAAGACCAACTTGGTCGCGGTCTTAGAGGTTGGAGTTACTAGTACTCCACCAACGGTTAGGCGACCGGTGATCAACGTCAGGCCGGTACCAGTGATGGTTACCACCGAGGCACCGTTCGTGATGAACGAGGTTGAAACGTTGGTCACAGTTACACCGGCAGGAAGCGAACCGCCACCGCCGTTGACACCGTTCCAACGAATCAAGCTCAACACGTTGCTGGCCGAGGTAAACATCCAGTTAAGGCGTCCCTGGTCGTCTACGAAAGTGAACTGAATAACGCGACTGTCCAACGAGTTGGTGTAGCTAACGACTTCACCGGTGTCGAAGGTCTTGGCGTCCAGGTCCACGGTCACCGCAGCAGTTTTGGACTGACCAAAAATGCGGCGCATCTGAATCTTTCCACCAAGGCCGACTTCCTGGCCGTCCACGAACGAAAGGAATGACATGTCGTTGTTGTTGGTCACAAACGCCGGCACTGCGTCGAGGTTAACTGCGTCGCCTTCGGTAATTACACCGGCAGCCGAAAGAGTAGCCCACTTATAGGTAGTTACACCTGCGGTGACGATTCGCTGGAAACCAGTTGTTGCAGCTCCCAGAGCTGTGCGCGAGAAGATGTAAGTCTTCTCGGTCTGTGAGGTGGTAGCAGTAGAAGCGAATGGGTTGGCAACGTTGGTAACCGAACCGTCAACCTTGATCTGGAAACCCTTTCGAGTAACGATGTCGTTCTGAGTAGAGCTCACGTACTTGTTCGTGTAGCCGACAAGCGTTAGGGCAACATCGCTGGCTGCTGAAGCGTTCACGTTTGACACGGAAACAGCTGTAGTCCAGCCGGTCTCGGCGCTGCCATCGGCGGTGTTTAGCTGAGCCACCGTAGTGATGGTGCCATCAGCAGCAATTTTCACGTAGCTGAAGCTGTAAGCCATAACCTGGGTGCCACCAACGTTGACACTCTTGACGCAGGCCAACGAGAAGAGTGGATCTGCAGTTGGTGCTGAAATTGGGTTCAACGAAGTAACGGTCGCGCCTGATACAACCGAACCACAGAAGGTGTTCAGCTGAGCAGCGGTCTTTACTACTGGGGTAAAGGTGGATGCGCTGGCATAGTTTCCCTGAACAACCGTGTAGGTAGTTACTGGAGTCATGCTGCTGTAATCCATGTTGCGGATGACACCGTGCCACTTATTGCGAGCACCGTACCAACCGACAACGGCACTGGCACTTGGCCCAGCCGTCCCAAGAGTCACACCGGTAGCCCCGCCACCACCGAAGCTGGTGTCGATGCCAGCAGCACCAAGTCGGAAGAGCTTGTAGGTCACAACTGGCATGGAATTGCCGTTGGAAGGCGCCATGGTTGCGATTGGCTTCAGAATTCCGTTGTTGCCATCAGAAACCTGAGGAGAGTTTGGCAGCATCAAGGATGGGTCTTGTGAGGCGGCCGTATAGTCAATGTTGCTTGAAATAACCGAGGCATCGCCAGGAGCGGTACCGCCAGAAACGGCCGGGGAGACGCTGACCCATGGGTCTGGAAGAGTAGCGTTTGCACTCTGAGTAGACCAAGGAGTCTGAACGGTAATTCGGCTGAAGTTGCTGTTACCTAGGCTGACGTATTTGGCTACCTTTACGTAAACCGGAACTCCCGCTGGAGCCACCGAAGTACAACCAGTCATTCCACAGTTGGTAAGTGAACGAGGCGAAGTGTTGCCGTAGCCGGTTCCCGAACCTAGCAGGGTGTTGTCTGAGACTCGATAGACGTTCCAAGCCCAGTCCGCGTTAGCGAAGCTCGCGTCCGAAATCTGTGCTGCAAGAGCTGAGCCGCTAACCGAAACAACTGGAACGATGGCGCTTGAGATCGGTGAAAGCTGACAGGCGGTGTTCAGTTCTTCACCTGCAGCGTTTTGAACCGAAAGGGTGTAGCTGTTGGTGCCAGCAAGCAAAAAGTTACTGTATCGGTTAAATGAAGAGTTGAAAAGCAACTGACCACCAGTGGTCTTCTGGGTCGAGGTGATTGTCGCGCTGTTGCCGACATAGGTGGTTGCATAGTCGGATGAGTCTAGGTTTTTGACTCGAGCGTTGACGGAATAGCTCTGATCCGAAGACTTGTCCGCGCCTTGAACGATTGGGTGGACCGAAAGTACGTCGCCGGTGCTTAGTGTGCTCAGGTCAACACAGGCGTATACGTTCTGATAGGCGCTCAGATAGTCGTTGTTTCCGGTAAAGGTTGAAGACTTACTGTACTGGGTGAACATTGGACGATACCTTAGGTGGATGTCGTCTGAAGCAGTGGAGGCGGTGCCAGTCCAAGTGTTAACAGTGGTCTGAGCAACCCCATCAAGCTTGATTGTAAAGGTTGGGGTGTAGGTGGTTCCAGCAACCGGAGAAATTTCAGAGTTGCTGGTTGTGGAATTGAAATTTGCCTGCATGGTAATGGTAATACGAGCTGCATCAGCTGGAACCGCTGCCTGATAGTTGCTGCCACCTCCGCTGGAGTTTATGCTTCCATAGCTGTAACCGGTGGTCTGGCTGCCATCGGCCTTGTAGTAATTCAACGAGGCAGAGACACTTGGGCTAGCGCCAGTGATGGCTGGGGAAATTGAACCCTCGATTGACAAGGATTTGCCTTGCCAGGCGGTCGTCTTGGATTCAAAATCCGCGTACCACATCATGCCATTCGAGTTGCTTAGGTTCGAAACGCTGCCCGAGCCAACTGTCCAAGGGGTATCAACCTGAGTGGTACCCAGGTTGTTCGCGCCGGTCGGTGCGGCTGCGGTTGCTGGTGCAACACCGGTAAGTGCTAGAAGAGCCGAAACAAGAACGGCCACAGGAGAGATGAATTTCTTTGCTAACGCTGCAATGCGCATTTGTACCCCATCAAGAATTTGATTTTGGTTGTTGGTGTGAGGATGCCCACACTTCGACTTTTAGTCTAGGTGAGCCAACTGACATTTTCTAGCAAATGTTGGCTGATTTTGCTGTGAGTTTTGTCGTGGTTATTTCTTAGCCAGCCAGACTTTACGCTCGCCTTCAGGGAACTTCTCGATTGCGTAGCGGAGCATCGTCCTAGGCATTTTGGTTGCGTGCTGCTCGAGGAAACTAACGAGTGCCTTGTGATGAGATTTACCCATCTCACGAAGCATCCAACCAACGGCTTTATGCATCAAATCGTGCTTGTGATCGAGGTGGTATTCCGCCATCCAAAGGGTTGGCTCGATGATGCCCTCTTTGAGAAAGGCAAAGGTGAAGATCACGCTCATGCGGTTCAGCCACAGGTCTTTGCTTTTGGCAAGGTCTTCAAGAACCTTGGTGTTCCCGGTCTCAACCAGATACGCGCCAATATAAGGAGCGGTTGCGTCAACTAAATCCCAGTTGTTCACGTGACCCTGCTTGGCGATCTTGATGTAGAAATCGAAGATGGATTCGCGGGTTGCTTGGTCCTTAGCTTTCTTGAACTGGAGAACCAGGATGAAGAGACCCAACTGCCGCACTTCGTGATATTCGTCTTCGACAAGGATATGGATTTCTGGGTGACTCAGGGCTTGGAATTGCTTCGAAACTTCGCGGGTTTGAGGAACTTTGAGCCCTAGGAACCTGTCGCCTTCGCCATACTCGCCAGGCCCGGTCTTGAAAAACCAGCCAAGGTTATGGGCTTGATACTGGTTCTGGAGCTCTTCGAGGGCCTGCTTGGCTTCGGCGGCAGTTTGCATTTCCTAAGTTTAAGCTCTGTTAAAGCGCGAAACCCGACCGAACGTCCGTCCGGACGTCTGTCGAGTTCACTTCACAAAGCCTCTGCTAGGTGCCTAATCAGTTTATGGCGTTCAGGTTAAATATGCCATGGCTGTTGATAACTTTTTAGGTCAGGTTTAGAGACATATCATTTTTTAATGAAGGTCCTTTATCTCGACGAATGCAAACAGCACCCATTCCTGCTAGTTGGGTATTTGTTACCTCAGGTTGAGAGTCAAAAGATTCGCAAAGAACTTTCCAAACTGAGGATGCCGGGTCAGCGAAGTATTCATTTCAAATTGGAAAGCCCTAGACGAAGACGAGAAATCGTATCGGTGCTGAACACAATGAAGTGCGAGGTTTTCGTTGTCAAATGTTTCCAAAGAAAATCTCCAAGGAGTCATGCCATCAAAACACTCTTAGAAAGAAAACCGTTCAAGAGCTTTGTGTTCGAGTTGGATGAAACTACTCGCTTCAAGGATCACCAGCAGTTTAGAGGCTATGAGAATTCACGCACTTGGGATCACAAAATGCGCCATGAAGAGCCGTTGCTATGGGTCGCCGACGCAGTTGCGTGGTGCGTGAACCGCGGTGGTGAGTGGGAGCGGATGGTTAGAGCAATGATTGTAGAAACGATTGAGTGTTAAAGAAGAAGCGGGCCAGATTGCTCTAGCCCGCTCCACTCTGTTTCGATTTACTCGAGGTTACCGATCACCACGAGGCCGTCTCCGGCTGCAGGCTTGAAAGTTGCGTGCTTGCTCGGGTTGAGTTCAACACCGGTCGAACCGTCTTTCGTTGAGTTCGCGGCAATACGAATACCGATCGCGCTGTCGCCGTGGGCGGCAGCTGCTGCAACAAGTTCACCAAAGGTGATTTCCTTGCCGAGTTTCGCGAAGTATTCGATTGGCTTTAGGTTAATTGATGCGCCATCGGCGTCGAATAGGTCGGCGAAGACTGGGGCAAGAGCCTCATTCTCGCTGATCTGCGTCATCAAAAGCGCAGCAAGCTTGTCGCTTACAACCAAGTCGTCAACCGCAGCAACACGGGCAATCTCGGCCTTGCTTGAGTCGATGATTTCGGCAACCAGACGGGTTGGCTCAACGCCGTTGCCGTCCTGCTCGAAAAGCTGGTTTAGCTGAAGCATGCTCAACATGGTTAGAGCGTCGGCGTCGGCAACAGTTACACCCTTGCGGTAACCAAGCACCAAGATCTGGTCGTAGTGCTTGGCGCTAGCGGCAACGGTCATGTCATCGATTGCACCTGAGGTGTAAGCGAACGTGGTCTTTAGGTGACCGAAGTTTAGGTTCTCGGTCTCCGACTTCTTAACAAAGTCCTTCTTGGCAATGATGTGAACGGTTGAGCCCTTGACCATAAACGGTGCAAGTTCGCCCAGGATGGTGCGACCCATCGAAGACCAACCGATAACCAACATGTGCTCCGGCTTGCGCGCTGGAACCTTGGTGGCAACTGGCTTAGCCTTGGCAACTAGGTCAGTTGGGCCAGTGAAGACAACCTTGTCGTCGTCTTCGGCAACAGCAATTACCTTGTCGTCTGCTTTTAGTTTCGTGGTGCCCTTAGGGTTCAGTTCCACGGTGCCATCTGCATGAGCTAGACCAATAACACTGGCGTTGTTAAACGAAACCAAGGCGTCCTTGTAGGTTTTACCGGCAAGTGCAGGAACATTCTGGAAGTAGATTTCGTCGCCACCGAAGTCGAGCAGGTCAAGAATGACCGCAGCTAGGCCTGGCTGACGCGAAGCCTGTGCAGTTACGCGAGCAATGATGTCGTGTGAACGAACCGGAATAACCTGACCCTTGGTAGCGGTCGCGAGCGACTGAGCCACATTCTTGTCGTCAACTTCAACGATTAGCTTCTGGGTAGGGTTCGTGCTTAGCGCCTTCACGGCGAACACAGTGTTTACGGCACCGGCGTCTGAACCCGAGGCTTCGTCCAGGATGATGATCGACTTCGAGGTTCCGAGGTTGGTGCGCTTAAGTTCGGCAAGTGAGTTCAGGTCTCCCATGCGGGTAACAACGTCGAGGCGCTTTAGAGCGCCGGCGTTGTTCTTGATCTGCTGTTCCATCCATTCGCGGGTCTTGTTAGCGAAGATGACCACGGTTGGCTTCTTGCGCTGGTTCAGACCAGCTTCCTCAAGTTCCTTCAGGATTGGGAAGATGCGGTTCGACCAACCCAAGATCAGGGTGTGGTTGTTAGCAATGATTGGCGAGCGACCCTTTTTGATTTCGGTTAGCGCCGAAGTGATCATTCCAACGATGAAACCGGTGACGGTACCGCCAGACGCAACACCAAGTAGCCAGTAGAGAACTCCGACGATGCGCTCGGCCCAGCTTGGTTCGCCAGCTTTTCCAAGAACCGAGGCAAACGAACCCCAGAAGGTTTCGAAAGTCATAGGCGGTAAAGCTGCGGTGCCCTCTGGAAGAAGGAACGGAACTAGGAAGAGGGTGTATTTGATGAGAACAATCAGCGACGATATCACTGCGATTGCGATCAACATGTACAGAGCGAAGACACCGCTCTTGCCGAAGGAATTGTCAACCGCGTAGCGGATGCGCTTTCCTAGAGAAACTTTGTTTGCAGTTGGCGCAGCAGGTTCACCCTGGGCACCCTGGCCGTAAGAACGTTGTTCAGTGTTAGACATAGCCAAAAGTCTAGTTATTTGGGTAACTAGACTTTCGGTATTTTCGCCGTGGCGAACTTTTTGTTACAAAGTCGCCGTTTCCAGGGTCAGTCCCTCTTGGTTCTCGGCAAGGTCAACTTTTACGGTTTCGCCGTCATGGATTCCACCAGAAAGAACAAGGTTGGCGAGTTGGTCGTCGATTTGCTGTTGCATAAGCCTCCGCAGCGGGCGGGCACCATAGATTGGGTCCCAACCGCGGTCGGCTAGCCACGCTCTGGCGGCAGGGGTCACGGCGAGTTGAATGCGCTTGCTCTCAAGCCTCTGCAACAAACGGTCGATATTGATCTCCACAATTTGTCCGAGCTCTTCACGAGTTAGAGCGCTGAATACCACGATGTCGTCCAAGCGGTTTAAAAACTCCGGCTTGAAGTGGCTGCGCACGATTTCCATAACGCCAAGACGCTTCTGCTCTTCAGAAAGTTCGGGGTCGATTAGAAATTGCGAGCCAAGGTTCGAGGTGAGAATCAGAATCACATTTCTGAAATCGACGGTTCGACCCTGGCCGTCGGTGAGACGACCGTCGTCTAGAACCTGCAGCAGCACGTCGAACACTTCTGGGTGGGCCTTTTCAACTTCATCCAGAAGAACGACTGAGTATGGTCGGCGGCGAACCGCTTCGGTTAGTTGGCCGCCCTCTTCGTAGCCGATGTAGCCCGGAGGGGCTCCGAGCAAACGAGAGACCGAGTGCTTCTCACCGTATTCGCTCATATCGATTCGGATCATCGCCTTCTCGTCGTCGAAAAGGAATTCGGCGAGCGACTTGGCAAGTTCGGTTTTACCAACACCGGTTGGACCAAGGAAGAGGAATGATCCGGTTGGGCGACTTGGGTCGGAGATGCCGGCCTTGGTTCGGCGAACGGCATCGGCTACCGATTTCACTGCCGACTTCTGGCCAATTAGACGCTTGCCTAATTCGGTTTCGAGGTTTAGCAATTTCTGGCTTTCGCCGGCAAGGAGTCGGCCGGTTGGAATTCCGGTCCAGGCCGAAACCACGGCCGCGATGTCGTCTTCGCCAACCTGGTCATTGACCATGCGGTCTTTGTTCTGGTTTTCTTCCTGCTCTAGTTCGGTGAGTTCTTTTTCCAGAGCCGGGATTTCTCCGTAGAGCAAGCGCGAAGCGCGCTCTAGGTTACCTTCGCGCTGGGCGCGATCAGCTTCGATTCGAATTGCGTCGAGTTTGGTTTTTAGTTCACCAACTCGGTTTAGTTCGGCGCGCTCGGCTTCCCAGCGTTTCGACAATTCTTGTAATTTCGAGTTTCGCTCTTTTAGGTCTTCGCGAAGTTTTTCGAGGCGCTCCTTGCTGGCGGCATCCTTTTCCTTTTGGAGCGCTAGCTCCTCGAGTTTTAGACGGTCAACGCTTCGCTTTAGTTCGTCGATCTCAACCGGCGCTGAGTCAATTTCCATTCGAAGGCGGCTGGCGGCTTCGTCGATGAGGTCAATGGCCTTATCTGGCAGTTGCCGTCCGGTGATGTAGCGGTTGGAGAGATTTGCTGCGGCAACCAGTGCGCTGTCGGCGATGGCTACCTTGTGGTGTGCTTCGTAGCGTTCCTTTAGCCCGCGCAAGATAGCCACGGTGTCTACCACCGAAGGTTCGCCAACGTAAACCTGTTGGAAGCGGCGCTCTAAGGCAGAATCCTTTTCGATGTAGTTTCGGTATTCGTCCAACGTGGTCGCGCCGATCAGGCGGAGTTCACCGCGAGCAAGCATTGGCTTGAGCATGTTCGAGGCGTCCATGGCCGAGTTTCCTCCACCAACGCCAACCAGGGTGTGAAGTTCATCGATGAAGGTAATGATCTGTCCTTCGGCGGCGTTGATCTCGGCGAGCACGGCCTTGAGGCGCTCTTCGAATTCGCCCTGGAACTTGGCACCCGCGAGCATTGCTGCAAGGTCTAGCGAAATTAGTCGCTTGCCTTTCAAGCTTTCTGGAACATCTCCGGCGACGATGCGCTGCGCGAGACCTTCGACCACTGCGGTCTTGCCAACACCTGGCTCACCAATGAGCACTGGGTTGTTCTTAGTTCGGCGGCTAAGTACCTGAGCCACACGGCGAATCTCCGAGTCGCGGCCAATCACCGGGTCGAACTTTCCGTTGCGAGCACGCTCGGTTAGGTCGATGCCGAACCGCTCTAAAGCGGTTTTCTGTTCTTCTTGCTGTTGGTTCATTTGTTTCTCCTTAGCGAAGGGCTACTTCGCCCGCCAGAGCACAACCTGCGTTTTGCGCTGAGGTCTGGAACCACGAGCGATGCTCTCAATTCCGGTTTCTCCAGCGGCAAACACACGTGCGCCCGGGCGGTTCATTAGCTCGTTGGCTAATGCAGTTTCCAAATCCCGAACGCGTTGCTGCAGTTCGTTATTTTGGTTCTCAAGTTCGAGAACTCGGCGAATACCTTCAAGGCTTACGCCTTCGGTTGATAGCCTTGCGATTTCTCGAAGCTGAGCAATGTTTCGCATCGTGTAACGACGCGATTGTCCTCCGGTTCGAACCGGAATTACCAAACCCATGCGGTCGTATTGACGCAAGGTTTGCGGGTGCATGAAGGCAAGCTCGGCCGCAACAGCGATGGCGAACATCGGTGTGTTTTCGTCGAACTCTTCCATGGCTTTTCCTTACAGAAGGCCGGCTCGTAGGAGCAGGTCTTCTCTAGGGTCTTCTTGCGGAATCAGCTCGTTGAATTCTTCGAGCTTTTTCTTTGCCTTGTCGGATAGGTGTGAAGGAACCGCAATTTCCACGGTTGCCAGTAGGTCGCCAATTCCCTTGGACGATTCAACGCCCTTGCCCTTGACTCGCAGCACGCGGCCGTTCGGAGTGCCAGGGGCAACCTTGAGCTTGACCGGTTCACCGCCAAGTGTAGGAACTTGGATGGTTGCGCCAATCGAAGCTTCGACGAAAGTCACCGGCACGGTGACTCGCAAGTTGCTTCCATCACGGACGAAAACCGGGTGCGGCTTCACAATTACGGTCACCAGTAGGTCGCCCGGTTCTCCGCCGTTTGGTGAAGGTTGACCCTTGCCACGAACCTTGACCTTTTGGCCGTCGGTAATGCCAGCAGGAATTTTTACCTGAACTGCTCCACCGCGGTCGAAGTTCAACTTCAAGGTTGTGCCCTTGATCGAGTCGATGAAGTCGATGGTGGCTCGGTGAGTCATGTCGGCTCCGCGCTGCGGACCGCCAAAGCCACCGAATCCGCCCATTCCTCCCCCGCCAAACAGGTTGGAGAAGACATCTTCAAATCCGGCTGCTCCGCCAGGGAATCCTGCGCCGCCTCCGGGGAACCCGCCGCGTCCGCCACTGAAACCGCCTGGTCCCATGGCACGCATCTGGTCGTACTCGGCGCGCTGCTCTTTATCGCTCAGCACGCTGTACGCTTCAGAGATTTCTTTGAAGCGAGCTTCGGCCTTTGGATTACCCTGGTTGGAGTCTGGGTGGAACTCGCGAGCGAGCTTTCGGTAGACCTTCTTCAGCTCAGCGTCAGAGACGTCCTTGGTAACACCAAGAATCTTGTAGAAGTCCTTTTCGAACCAGTCTTGACTAGCCATGGTCTACCCCTATTCCGGAATGTTTACTGCAACCATTGCTGGTCGAAGTAGACGCTCACCAATCATGTAGCCAGGCTCAACGACGTCGGCGATGATGGTTTCGGTTACCTCAGCCGACGGAGTTTGAACAAGAGCATTGTGTAGTTCTGGATCGAACTTTTCGCCCTTGGCGCCGAAAGCCTTCAGCCCAAACTTGTCGCCGGCGTTACGAATCTTGGTAACCACGGCAGCGAACGGAGAACCTTCTAGGTCGCCGTGCGCTTCGGCACGAGTTAGGTCGTCTAGCGCAGGAAGCAAAGCGCGGAAGGCTTCCGCGATAGCCATGGTTCTGGCCTGGTCGCGATCGCGTTCCACACGTGCCTTGTAGTTGATGAATTCGGCCTGAAGGCGCTGAAGATCGTTGAGAAGTTCAGCTTCCTTCGAGATTGGGCCGGTTTCTTCAACTAGGTCGGCTAGCTCCTGATCGAGCTGGTCCGGAGTTTCCTCCGGAGCCGGCTCGCCAGTTACGTTTTCGTCTGACATTACTTCTTGTCGTCCTCGTCTTCGACAACTTCTGCGTCGACTACGTCTTCGTCTGAAGCGGCTTCCGAAGCAGCTGCCTCATCCTCTGAAGGAGCTGCGGCAGCAAGTGCCTCACCCAACTTCATTGCCGAGGTGTTTAGCTTCTCGTTAGCAGCCTTGACTGCTTCGATGTCGTCTCCCGCGAGCGCGGTCTTCAAAGCGTCGATATCTGCCTGCACTTCGGTCTTTACGTCCTCAGGTAGCTTGTCGTCGTTGTCCTTGATTACCTTCTCGGTTGAGTAAGCAAAGTTCTCCGCGGTGTTGCGGGTCTCCTGCTCCTCGCGACGAGCCTTGTCTTCGGCAGCGTGCTCTTCAGCTTCGCGAACCATGCGCTCGATGTCTTCCTTTGGAAGCGATCCGCCACCGGTGATGGTGACCGACTGCTCCTTGCCGGTGCCCTTGTCCTTTGCAGAAACGTGGACGATGCCGTTGGCATCGATGTCGAAGGTCACTTCAATCTGTGGAACGCCACGTGGTGCTGGGGCAATTCCGGTTAGGTCGAAGTTTCCAAGCGACTTGTTGTCGCGAGTGAATTCACGCTCACCCTGGAACACTGCGATGGTGACCGATGGCTGGGAGTCTTCAGCGGTGGTGAAGGTCTCCGAACGCTTGGTTGGGATCGCGGTGTTGCGCTCGATGAGCTTGGTCATGATGCCACCCTTGGTCTCGATTCCGAGGCTCAGTGGGGTTACGTCAATCAGTAGAACGTCTTTACGCTCACCCTTTAGTACACCAGCCTGTAGCGAAGCACCCACGGCAACAACCTCGTCAGGGTTTACACCCTTGTTTGGCTCCTTGCCACCGGTTAGCGACTTCACTAGCTCGGTTACTGCAGGCATACGGGTCGATCCACCAACTAGGACGACGTGCGCGATGTCGCCAACCTTTACGCCGGCTTCCTTGATTACGTCGTTGAATGGCTTCTTGGTGCGGTCTAGTAGGTCAGAGGTCATCTGCTCAAACTGTGCGCGGGTTAGGGTTTCGTCCAGGTTCGCTGGGCCGTTTTCGGTTAGCGATAGGTATGGAAGCTGAATGTTCGCGGTCATCGACTGCGATAGTTCCTTCTTCGCCTGCTCGGCAGCTTCCTTTAGTCGCTGGAGAGCAATCTTGTCGCCGGATACGTCGACGCCGGTGGTCTCCTTGAACTTCTTCACTAGGTGATCAACAATGCGCTGGTCCCAGTCGTCGCCGCCGAGGCGGTTGTCGCCCGAGGTTGAACGTACCTGAATGGTTGAGAATTCGTCGTCTTTTCCTACTTCTAGTAGCGAGACGTCGAAGGTTCCGCCACCGAGGTCGAATACGAGGATTAGTTCGTCTTCTTTACCCTTGTCGAGGCCGTAAGCCAATGCGGCAGCGGTTGGCTCGTTGATGATTCGTAGAACGTTAAGCCCTGCGATCTCACCAGCGTCCTTAGTTGCCTGGCGCTCGGCGTCGTTGAAGTATGCCGGTACGGTAATTACCGCGTCGGTTACGGCTTCACCCAGGTAGGTTTCTGCGTCGCGCTTTAGCTTTGCCAAGATGCGGGCAGAGATTTCCTGTGGGGTGTACTTTTTGTCGTCTACTGCGAAGGTCCAGTCGGTTCCCATGTGACGCTTCACCGATGCGATGGTGCGGTCTACGTTGGTTACTGCCTGGCGCTTGGCGGTTTCACCGACGAGCACTTCGCCGTCTTTGGTGAATGCAACCACCGACGGGGTGGTGCGGAAGCCTTCTGCGTTAGCGATTACGGTGGGCTCTCCACCTTCCAGCACGCTAACCGCGCTGTTGGTGGTGCCGAGGTCGATGCCTACTGCACGTGCCATATGTGTTTCTCCTTGTTTGTTCGCCGTTAGGCGATCTTTCGGTTTAGCTACTCAAAGTTGAGTGGCATTGACTCAAGTTTCGCAAACCGGGGTGACATTGTCAAGGGAGAAACCTGAAAGTTGAGTGTGAATGACTCAAGTTTGATTTGTTACCAAAAACAAACCGAAAGTTTGATGTTCCGACCATTTACCAGTCCTAGGCTTTACCTATGTCAAGCAACGAACTGCAGAAATATAAGAAGCGCGTCACATTCTCATGGGCACTCTGGGACTGGGCCGAACAGCCTTACCCAACCCTGATGCAGACCTTCATCTTCCCGGTCTACCTAACCGGAGCAGTTGCCTCAGGCATCAAAAACGCCGACCAGCAGCTTGGTTGGGCCACAGCAATCGCCGGCCTCCTTCTGGCCCTGATCGCGCCAGTACTAGGACGCCGCTCCGACGAAACCGGTCGCCGCAAACTTTGGCTACTAATCAACACAGGAATTCTCGTAGTAATTACCGCAGCTAGCTTCTTCGTTGAACCAAAGCCGGAATACTTCCTATTCGGTCTCGTTCTCTATGGTCTCGGCTCGGTCATCCAAGAATCCGCATTCATCAACTACTACGCCATGCTCAAAGGCGTGACCACGGAACAGAACATCGGTCGCATCTCCGGTTATGCCTGGGGACTTGGCTATGTTGGCGGAATCATCTTGCTACTGGTTTCACTAATTGGTTTCGTGCTACCAGACGGTCACTACTGGTTTGGCCTAACCGACGAGGGCGCCATCAACATCCGAACCATCTTCCTATTCGCAGCCGCCTGGATTCTGGTCTTCACCATTCCACTATTGGTCTATGTTCCAGAGATCGCTAAAAAGGCCGGCGCAAAGAAGGAGTCAATCCTTCAGTCTTATGCCGGGCTCTGGAACCAACTAAAGACCCTGCGCCAGCAAGCGCCGGAGACCTTCAAGTTCCTGATCTCTAGTGCCGTTTACCGCGACGGCCTCGCCGGCGTCTTCACATTCGGCGCCGTGCTCGGAACCCTGGCCTTCGGGTTCGACACCCAATCGATCATCTTCTACGGAATCGGTGCCAACATCATTGCAGCAATCGGTGCCGCAATCGGTGGTCGCCTCGACGACATCTTCGGCTCACGCGCCGTAATCCTCGGTTCACTATTCGGTCTGATTGGTTCTGCGGTCGCACTATTCGCCCTTAGAGACATGGGACAAACCGCCTACTGGATCTTCGGCCTACTGCTAACTCTGTTTGTTGGCCCAGCTCAGGCATCAAGCCGCACGTTCGTCGCCCGCTTCACACCACACGGCCGTGAAGGTGAAGTCTTCGGCCTCTACCAAACCACCGGACGCGCAATCAGCTTCCTATCGGGAAGCATGTGGGCACTAAGTATTGGTATTGCAAACTACTACCTAGGCTCCGGCAACAACACCATCTACGGCATCTGGGGAATCGTATTAATCCTCATTGTCGGAGCGTTCTTACTTTCTCGCGTTCACCCGCGTCCGCAGGTACTTGGAGACTAAGCAAATAGTTTGCTCGCCAGAATTTCACCCTTGGTGAAACCCGCTGGGATAACCCAGACCGACGAGCCAACCGGCGTTGTCCATACATTCAGAAGATCGCCGTCGTCTAGTGCAGCCTGAATTGGCACGTACTGTTCGGTGAGGTTCGCGCAGTAGGCCGTCCAGAGTAAACCGGCTTCTTGGCCCGGTACTTCGTAGTTGAATGGGCGGCGGAAGAATTGTTGACCTGCTTTGCCCGCGGCTTTGCGAATGTGGGCGTAGGGCGGGATGACCTTGATTCCGTTTTCATCTACCGCGTCCAGATTCGGAAGGTCTCGTTCCTTTGAGCCGGTTAGTGGAGCACCATTGGAAAGTTTGCGCCCGATGACTCCCTCTTTCTGGTCGGTGCTCAGGCGGTCCCAAGTATTAAGGTTCATCTTTATTCTGCGTAGGACAAGCTGGGTTCCGCCCACTGCCCAAGCCGGTCCATCTTTGATCCAAACCAAGTCGTTGAACAGGTCAGTTCCAATCTCGGGGTTGTCGGTGCCGTCGACCTGACCCATTAGGTTCCGCTGGGTTGTGCCGGGGCGCTTCACGCCAGCAGCATTGGAGAAACCATCTTGAACCCATCGCAGGGTTGCGAAACCTTCGGTGTCCCGGGTTAGGGCTCGAGCGGCATGGAACAGAGTAATCGGATCGTCTGCGCTGACATGAATGAGGATGTCGCCATCCGAGTACTCCGACGTTAGCCGGTCGATTTTGAATGCTGGAAGTTCGGCAAACCCGTTTGGTGCTTCAACATTTAGTTGCTGCAAGAGTCTTGGACCGAAGCCAATGGTGATGGTCAGCCTGGCTGGCTGGCCCGCGAATTGTTCGGTTGGGTCGGCGAGAACCGGCTTACCCGAGGTGAGACGCTCGATGTCGTCGGTGATTAGCTCGGCCCATTTTGCGAGTTCTGATTTGGTGGTTTTGGGGTTCACGTCGAAGGCTAAGAATCGTGAATGAGTTTGTAGTTCCAGCGCGATTCCGGCTTGGTGTTCGCCGTGAGGATTTACAGCTCTTTTGCCGACTGCTGTTTCTGCCGCCTTGGCATCGGCATCGGCTTGAAGGTTAGACGCGGTAACGGCACCCACCGCAGCCGAAGCGGCCACCGTGGATGCCGTTAGGAATCCGCGTCTTGAGATCACTTTTCGGTGTAAGTCTCGTCTCCGCCTTCGCTTTCCTTGGCGGTTAGGGTGAACGTCTGTGGATCGGCCTTATCGAACTTGAATGTGAAAGTTATCTTGTCTCCAACCACGATTGGCTTGACGATGTCCATCAACATGACGTGCTTGCCGCCTGGCTGCAGAACAAGGGTCTGGCCAACGTGAATCTCGATGCCTTCCTTAATCTCCCGCATCATGCCGTCGACAACTTCGTGGGTCTGAACCATCTTGGCAATGTCAGTGCTTCCACCAACGAGGGTTATGGTCTTGTCGCCACGGTTTGTGATCTTGGCAAAGACTCCGGTCATTCCGCCGGCAGCGGCAGAATACTCGCTGGCGCGAACCCAAGCATCTTCAATGATGATGCCAGTTCTGGTATCGGTAACGGTCTTTGGTTCATCGGTGGAGCAGCCGGTGATTGAAACTGCTGAGATGAGAATTGCAATCGCTGCAATGAGTTTTTTCATCATGATGGTTCCTTTTCGGTTGTTTTACATAACGTAGAAATAATACTCTACCGCCTGTAGAACAAACAAGTTATTGCTGTAACGGTTCGTTTCCGACGTCGGTTCGGTAGAAGTTCATGAATGAGCGAGAAGCAGTTGGGCCACGCTGGCCTTGGTAGCGGTTGTTGTACTTCTCACTTCCATAGGGCGTTTCGCTCGGGCTTGAAAGCTGGAAGAAGCAAAGCTGACCGACCTTCATACCTGGCCAAAGTTTGATTGGCAGGTTCGATACGTTGGCAAGTTCAAGGGTTACGTGACCCCTGAAACCAGGGTCAACGAATCCGGCGGTTGAGTGGGTGAGCAGGCCAAGGCGGCCGAGCGAAGACTTACCTTCGAGGCGAGCGGCAATGTTGTCTGGCAGGGTGACGAATTCATAGGTTGAACCGAGCACGAATTCACCTGGGTGAAGAATGAAAGCCTCGTTCGGGTCAACTTCAACCAGGTGCGTCAGATCACTCTGGTCTTCGGCTGGGTCGATGTAGGCGTACTTGTGGTTGTCGAACAAACGGAAGAAACGGTCCAGGCGCACATCGAAGCTAGAAGGCTGAAGCAGGCTCATTTCGAGCGGCTCTAGGCCGATCTGGCCGGCTTCAATGGATGCGCGGATATCGCGGTCTGACATAAGCATGTTTCTAGGTTACCGAACTTCAGCGGGTTGGATTTGGTCGACACTTTGTAGAATGAAATCATGAGCAAACGTGGACGCCAGCAGGGCGAGCTAGAAAATCAGGTAATGGATGCGCTTTGGAGCGCCAAAGGCTCGCTAACGTCGCAAGATATCTTGGACAAAGTGAACCAGGGCTCCGCTGAACTCGCACTGACCACAATTCTGACAGTGCTTTCACGTTTGGTAGACAAAGGAATGGTCAACCGAACTCAGGGAACCGGCCGATCGCTGAACTTTAGCGCAGCGGAAACTCGTGAACGCCACAGCGCCAACCTAATGCTCAGCCTCCTCGGCGACACCGAAAACCCGGCGTTGACCTTTGCTCAATTCACAAGCTCACTAACGCCAAAACAGCTGGCAGCTCTTCGAGAGACCCTCGAGAAGTAAACCCTTCGTGAACGCACCCGTTCTGTACATACCGCTGGCCATCGAGTGGGTGATCTTGATCACCGCGCTAATGCCTAGGCTGCTGGTTGGCATGTTTTACAACGTTCCGAAATTTGGACTATTTCTCTGGTTTACCTATTTCATAAGTTCCGTGTTGGCCAGCTTTGTGGCGATTTTCGTCACCATCTGGGCTTTGAGTGAATACATCGAGCTTCTCTGGGGCTCAAGTTCGATTGAGCTGGAATTGTTCAACCACCTTGGTCTCTGGGCGTTGGTTGCTTTGAGCGGCATAGTGATTGCAGTCCTCAACTTGAAGACTGAGCCATTGGTTCAGCGGGCTAGCTTCGCAAAGAAAGAGCTGGCATCAGCCAGTAAATTCTTGGTCAAATTCAAGGGGGTAGCTGTCTACGAAATAACACTTCCCATTCCACTTGCCTTCAACAGCAAAATGAATGGCAAGCATTCAATCTTTGTTTCGGCGTCAGCTCTGCAGGAATTAGATGAAATTGAACTTGACGCACTGTATTGGCATGAAATCGGGCACATCCGGGGTCGCCACAATTTGATCAGATCGTTTGCCAGAGCTGTGACTCTATTAACCCCGATTTTGTCAGCCTCAAAACTCTTTGCGGCCGAGACAGAGCACCTGACGGAATTAATCGCCGATAACTACGCCAAGAAACACATCGACGAAGAAACGTTGGCTAGCGCGCGGACAAAATTCCTAGAATAGCCCGTCATAGTTTGGGCTAGGCGCTTCGTCCATGAAGCGCTTTACGTGGTCGTCAATCATGACATCGCGCAAAGTGATTGGCGCGGTCAGGTAGAGACCCTCAAGTGAGCGAACGCGGCTGAGCGCAACATAGGTTTGGCCGGCAGAGAAGGCGTTGCCGCCAAGCTCGATAACCACTTCGTCATAGGTCATGCCCTGCGACTTGTGAACGGTGACCGACCAAGCAAGCCGTAGCGGAATCTGGCGGAATTCTGCCAAAACTTCGGGAACCAAAACTTCCTTGATTCGCTGGGTAGCTTCGTCGAACTCTTCATCGAGTTGGTAGCGAACCTTTTCCCAAGTTGACTGGTGAACGTCGAACTCTTCATCGCCAACTTCAACCTTGACGTGGTTGTGAGAAACAATCTTGGTTACGTGCCCGATGGTTCCGTTCACCCAACGGCGAACCATGGCACCTTCTTTGGCGCTGTTCTGGTCGTCGTTCTTGATGAACATAACCTGAGCGCCTTCCTTTAGGTAGAGGTCAACCTCGGCTGGAGGGTTGGCGCCGAATTCTTTCAACTCGCCCATCGAGATATTTGCCTCAAAAAGCTTGGCTTCGCCGGCAATGTTGGCCAGGCGGTTGGCGTTGTGGCTGTCAACCTTGCGGTTGATTCCGGAAAGGCGAATCACGTCTGGATTTTCTGGGTAGCGGTTGCCGGCAGTGTTCAGGGTGTCCAGCATTTCCTGGGTAACGCTGCCGTCGCGGATTGCATTCAAGATACCGATGAAGGTGTCGTCGTGCTGACGGAAGTTTTCGTTCAACTCGTAACGCATCAATTTGGTTTCATCCCAAACCTTGGCATCGAAGAACCAGTCGGAGCGGTAGCTGTCTTTTAGGTGCTGGTAGCCCTCTTCGTGAGGTTTAGCCGCGATTGGTGGAAGTTGGTAAGGATCACCAAACATGACCACCTGGACTCCACCAAATGGACCCTTGGTCTTGCCGCGCGCGGTTCGAAGCAGAGTGTCCATTGCGTCCATGAGGTCGGCGCTAACCATCGAAATTTCGTCGATGACTAAAACGTCCAAAGATCTGAGGGCGTCGCGGACGCGAGGATAAAGGTGCTTGTGAAGAGGCTGAATGCCGAGGATGCCTCGAGGAAGACCGAAGAACGAGTGGATGGTCTGACCACCAACGTTGTAGGCGGCAACACCGGTTGGAGCAACCACCGCCACGTTCTTCTTGGTGTTGTTCACGAAGTGGTTTAGCAGGGTCGACTTACCCGTGCCAGCACGTCCGGTCACGAAAATGTGGTCGCGCTCGTTCTCAAGGAAGTCGAACAGAGCCAGCTGTTCGCTTGAGAGCTTTATTTCATAAGTCATTGTTGTTCCCCGTCACGCTTGGCCAACTTGGCAAGCATCGCGTTGTAGTCTTCCACATCTTTATTACCACTTCGGTCTGACGCTCGGTCTAGTCGCTTTGCGTCGCGAACGTCGGAACGGAACCATTGAATGGAAACGATAATCGTAAGCACAGCAGCTGGCATTTCCCCGACACCCCACGCGATAGCGCCACCAGTTTGTTGATCGGCAATCGGAGATTCACCCCAGGTTCGACCCATTGCGCCAAACCAGTCGGCAAGCAACAGCCCTTCGCCGCTCATCAGCGACAGGCCGAAGAAGGCGTGGAACGCCAGGGTCCCAATGAGCAACATCAGGCGAAGGAGGAACGGAATCTTGTCTGGTCCCGGGTCGATACTGACCAGCGCCTGAACAAAAAGATAACCGGTGATTAGGAAGTGCACAATCATCCACTCGTGCCCTAGGTGGTCTCGAGTGGACCAACCAAACAGCGGGGTGAAGTAGAAGATAACGAGCGACGCTGCGAAGTTAAGAGCCGCAAAAATCGGATTCGAAACCAACTTCGCCCAAGGTGTGTGAACTGCCCAGAGCACCCACTCTCGCAAGCCCCTTGAATCGTCCTTGCGGGCTTCGCTGGCACGCAACAAGAGGGTTACGGGAGCTCCCGGGACTAGAAGCACCGGCACGCCCATGGTGAGGATCATGTGGGCGAGCATGTGAACACTGAACAAGTACTGCTCGTAAACATTTAGCGGGCCACAGGTAATCCAAAGCAGCAGACCCATACCAAGCAACCAACTGATGGTTCGACCGATCGGCCATTCGTCGCCGCGCTTTTTCAAGCGGTAAACACCATAGAGGTAAAGGGAGGTTGCCACAAGAACGATCACCAACCAAACCAAATCAATCTTGTAAGAGGTAAACCAGCGGTCAAAGGTGAGTTCTGGAGGCAGTGGCGAACCGGTCAAAATCGCAGCTGGGCTGGAAACATCTCCGAGCTTGATGTTAGTACTCGGCGGAGCCGAGCGGCTTAAACTTGCGCCGATTCCAAAAGCCGCTCCCATGAGCGCGAGTTCCACGATTGCCAAAATGCGAAACGATTTCTTGGAAGGCGACGCGGCATTCAGGATTCGGAATCGGTAGAACGCTCCAAAAATACCCAGGGCAATCAGTACCACTACCTTGACGATGACCAGAATGCCCCACTGCGTGAACAGATACTTCACATCGACGATTCGCAGGGCAGCCGCGGCGACACCACTGACCGCAGTTAGGCCAAACGCGAATAATGCCAGGGTTGAATAACGCTTGACCAAGACCAGCCAGTTGTCAGAGCGCATTTGGAAGCCGAGCTCAATAAGCCCACCAACCCAAATGGTCACCGCGACCAGGTGGATGCCCATCGAGTTGACCGCCATGTCGTGGCCGTTGGTTCCAGCGGCATGACCAATCAAAGCAAGCGGAACCAAACCGGAGAGTGCAAAGGCCGTTGCGAAAAGCGTTGAGCGAAGTGAACTGCTCAATAGTGAGATAACACTTACGGCAGCCGTGAACAGCAGGCTCATGACCAGGGACTGACCCAACTCGATCTCGCTAGCAAACTGCCAAAGACCTGCACCGAAAGAAGTTCCGCTAGAAAGCTCTGATCCGGTTACCCAAAGGTAGGTAAGCAGGAAGTGAATAAGCCCGAAAGCCAGCCAGGCATTAGCCGCGAGCGAAGCTCGCCTAAGTGATCGCGTAAGCGAGTCCGATTTTTCTGAAAAAGCCCAAGCCGCCAACACGAGTGAACCAACAGTCATGGCCATAGCCAAGTTTTTGATAGTTTGCACGATTGGCTGAGCCCAACGAACGAATTCGCCAGGGTCTCCGATTGCCAAAGGGCTGTTGCCATGCGTGAAAGTTAGACCAGCCCAAACTGCGAGGGTGGCAAAGCCGTAAACCGAGAAAATCCCGATCAGGCGTTTACTCATCTTCAACCTTTGGGAAGAACCGGTTGGTGCGAAGACTGTAGGCCGCATAGTCTTCGAATTTCTCGGCAAGGAATTTCTCTTCAAGAGTCGCCTTGTAGCGAAGGGTCACATGCAACGCAATTGCAAACAAAAGTTGTGGCCAAGGACCACTGCCAACACCCACTCCGTAGCCAATCAAAATTAGTCCGCCATAAATTGGGTGGCGCACAGTTCGGAAGACTCCCGAGGTAACCAACTTGGCGTCGTCCATTGGCTGAGGCAACACCACACGAACCGACTTCAGGAACTTGTCCTTCACAGAACCTTCGAGCTTAGGAACGGAGTGCTTGAAGATTTCGCGAATCGCTAGGACGAGCACAATTGCGCCGCCGATAAACAGCAAGACACCGACGAACTCGAATAGAAAATCTAGGACACCCCAGCCAGCCTTATTACTTGGCCAGATCGCCAACAAAAGCAGTAACCCAAATTGGGCAGCAACAAAAAGGCGGGATTTTAGGGTGTCGTTCACATGTCCATCTTAAGCGAGAAGGCGCCGGCCGAAGCCGACGCCTTCCACAAGTAGGGTTTGACTACTTGACTGCAGCCTTTAGCTTGCTACCTGCAGAAACCTTTACGGTGTTCGAAGCAGCAATCTGGATGGTTGCACCAGTCTGTGGGTTACGGCCCTGACGAGCAGCGCGGTGACCCTTCTCAACTGAGATCCAGCCAGGAATGGTGACCTTGTCGCCCTTGGCAACGGTCTTTGCGATGGTCTCGAATAGTGCGTCAACAACACGGTTGACAGCAGCCTGAGATTCACCAGTGTGTGCAGCAATAGCGGCTACTAGCTCGCCCTTGTTTAGAGTGTTAGCCATTTGGCCCTCCGATGTTAGAAAGAATGACTACTTGTTTAGTCGGTATAAATCTATGCCTCTGTAAAAAACGCTAGGTTATTTGGCTCGGCGTGTCTAAATCCCTTTATTTATGCGGTTAAACGAAAAAACGCCACCCGAGGGTGACGTTTTATCTTAAAACTGATTTACCAAGACGACTTGGTGATGCCTGGAAGCTCGCCCTTGTGAGCCATGTCGCGGAAGCGAACACGAGAAACACCGAACTTGCTGAGGAAACCACGTGGACGACCATCGATGGCGTCGCGTCCGCGTACGCGAACTGGCGAAGCGTTGCGTGGAAGCTTCTGTAGACCTAGACGAGCCTCTTCGCGCTGTGCGTCGGTGCTGTTTGGGTCAACTAGTGCCTTCTTTAGCGCTAGGCGCTTTTCTGCGTAACGCTCAACGATAACTTTGCGCTGTTCGTTCTTTGCAATCTTGCTCTTCTTAGCCATTTCTAGCGCTCCTCGCGGAATTCAACGTGCTGACGAACCACTGGGTCGAACTTCTTTAGCACGATACGGTCTGGGTCGTTGCGGCGGTTCTTACGGGTTACGTAGGTGTAACCGGTGCCGGCAGTCGACTTCAGTTTGATGATTGGACGGATGTCCTTGTCCTTCTTAGCCATTTTCTAATAGCTCCTTAGATCTTCTCGCCGCGGGCAAGTAGTGAGGCAACAACAGACTCGATACCACGAGCGTCGATGACCTTGATACCGCGAGCGCTAACGCTTAGGGTTACGTTGCGCTTCAACGAAGGCACAAAGTAAGTCTTCTTCTGGATGTTTGGGTTGAAGCGACGCTTGGTCTTGTTCTGGGCGTGCGAGACCGCGTGTCCGAACTGCGGACGGGTCTCGGTGACCTGACAGTAGGCTGCCATTTCTTCTCCTCGTTAACAAGCCAGATGAAGCCCAGGATTTGGGTTTTGTTTTGGCTTGGGTACAAAAACTGTGCTGCTCAAAGCAACCTCATAAGTTTAGGCGACTTGTTACTGCTTAATCAAGTCGGAGTTTTGGTTGGTTGCCTCTATCTGCAGGGCCTTTTTCGTGATGGCCAGCATAAAAGGGAAATAAATGATCCCAAGCACGCAAGCTACAAAATATATGCAGCCAAGGAAGATTGCTCCTGCGCTGAAACCGAATACGACGGTTGTGTCGCTCGTGACTGTAGTTAAAACCATCTGAACCATTAGGTAAGCCGGAACCGTTAACAACACAACCAGGGCAAAAAGCACTATCTGAAGAACTCGTGCCACTCTGATGGCTCGAAAGCTAAATGCTGACACCGCCCTAATGAACGGAATCACCGAGGGCACAAGCAAGAGCCCGAGCCATGCGAAAGGAACCCACATTGTTGGATAGATTCCGCCATATAAAGATCCCTCTGCCTTGGCGAGGTTGACGCGAACGGTCTCCCCTATCCCTAGGACCAAAAGGAACACAACGTAGAAGGCTAGTTGGCTTACCCCAAGAAATTGCAGTTTTTCAGATGCTGTTTTTATTTTCCCCATGCTCAGATATTAGGCACAGGCGGAGCATTCACCAAAGATGTCGATGGTGTGACTCGGGCGAGTGAATCCGTGCGTCTTAGCAACGTCGTCGGCCCAAGCTTCCACCTTGTCGGCTTCGATCTCCACGGTCTTTCCGCATTTGCGGCAAATTAGGTGATGGTGATGGTCGGTTCCGCAGGCGCGGTAAAGAAGTTCGCCGTCCTTGCTTTGGAGGCTGTCGGCTTCCTGAGCTGAGGCTAAATCCGCGAGAGCACGATAAACGGTTGCCAAACCAATGGTTGAGCCGTGGTTTCGAAGCACCAGGTGAAGCTGCTGGGCACTAACAAAACCGATTGCCTCGCTGAGGGCGTGACGAACGGCGTCTTTCTGCCAAGTGTTGCGCTTCACGGTCATCGCTTCTTCACCCACTCGATTACGCGGCAAGCCAAATAGATAAGGAAAGAGATGCTGGTGATGTAGGGGCTAATCGGAAGACTCGAACCTAGCGCCAGCAAGATTCCGCCAAGTACTGAGATCAGGGCAAAGACCACCGAGAGCACCGGGATTACAAAAGGTGAGCGGCTGACTCTCACGGCCGAAGCCGCCGGAGTAACCAAAAGGCTTAGAACCAATAGCGCTCCAACCACCTGAATGCTGGCGGCAACCGCAAGGCCCAGGATGACCATGAACAGCACCGAGAGCAGGCGAGTGGGAACTCCCCTAGCCGCCGCTACCTCTGAGTCAATCGAAGCAAAAGTCAGCGGTCTCCAAACGATTAGCAGAGTGACTACGACGATTGCCGAGATGATTGCGATAGAAACTAGCTGCGGGTCGTCCACGGCAACAATCTGGCCGGTTAGTAGTCCGAACTTATTCGAAGCGCGTCCTTGGTAGAGGGAAAGTGCCAGGATTCCAAGGCCGAGCCCGAAGGGCATGAGCACCGCCGTGATCGAATTTCGTTCCTTGGCCCTTGCGCCCATGATTCCAATGACGATGGCAGCGACCAGAGAACCGATCACCGAACCGAAGACAACATTGCCACCGAGAAGAAGGGTGATCGAGGCGCCGGCGAAACTAAGCTCCGAAATTCCGTGCACGGCAAACGACATGTCTCGGTTGATGACAAAGACACCAACCAATCCGCCAACGATTGCGAGCAGAGTTCCAACGATGAGCGAATTAGTGACCAGCGGAAGCAACTCGTTGTAGTTTGAAAAATCAAAAATCATGACCACTCCTCTTCATGGTGGTGATCGTGATCGTCGTGTGCTCCTAGAACCAGAATTCGGCCCTGGTTTCGAACCACGTCGATTGGGGTTCCATAAAGCTCAGTCAGGGTTTCCGAGGTGAGCACTTCGTCGGGAGTTCCAATGCGGAAACTGCCGCCAGCCAGGTAGAGCACTCGGTCGACCATGTCGAGAATCGGGTTCACGTCGTGGGTAACGAACAGCACAGCCGCATGGTGTTCCTTTGCCTCACGCTTTAGGAGTTCGGCAACTGAAGCCTGCTGGTTGTAGTCCAGCGCACTTAGAGGTTCATCGGCCAGAATTAGGTCTGGCTCGGAGATGACCGCCTGACCCACGCGAAAACGCTGCAACTCGCCACCGGACATTTCGGAAATTGTGCGATGTTGTAATTCGTTGCCCTCAATGGCTTCGATGATGTGGTCGTACTGAGTTCTAGCGGTTTTGCTCGGAATCCAAAAACCAAACCGGTGGCCGTTCAAGCCCAGCCAAAGCAAGTCTTTGCCACGAATCGGCATCGTGGTCTCAGGTTGACGTGCTTGCGGCACGTAACCTATGCGGCGTGAGCCGCGTCGAATTTTTTTAGAATTCAGCTCAATCGAACCATTACTTAAAGGCAACTGTCCAAGAATCGCTTTCAGAAGACTGGACTTGCCGGAACCATTGGCGCCGAGTATGGCGATGAACTCGTTCGGCTTGACTTCAAGGTTGAGATTCTCCCAAAGGGTCTTTCCGTCAATCTGAAGCTTGGCGTCTCTAATGCTCAAAACAGGATTACTCATTTGCCCAACACCTCTTTAATCGCAGAGTCGAGCATCTCGATATAACCGCCCTGGTATTTGAGAGTGTCGGGGTCTTGAATCAAAAGTTCGCTAAAGCCATAGTTCGGAATTTTGGTATTGAGCGATAGTAAGGATTCGATCTGAGCGGTCTGGGTATTGCTGTTGACGAGAATTGATTTCACGCCACCCCGTTTGATTAGGTCCCTCACTTCTTTCATAACCGCTGTCGGAACGTCGCGGTCTTCTTCTATGGCATTACTGAATTCTTTTGGTGTGGCATCGATAAATCCTGCGTCTTCAACAAGATATGCAACCAAAGGTTCAGTCATAAACACCGAAAGCTGTTCTTGGGAAACATAAGCAGTCATCAGCATGTGCTTATTTTGCTCAAGCATCACTTTTCGCTCGGCTAGCTGTTCCCGGAAATCGTCAACCTTAGTTTCAACTTCATCGGTCTTGGATTCGTCGATGCTCTCAATGGCAGCGCCAATTACCGCTGCAACATCACCGACCTGGTCGACGTCAAACCAAATGTGTTCATTGCGAGTCAGGTCATCGCCCGATGACATGAAGGCGTTCACGGTAATAGCGGGAGTTGGGTCGGCATCGACGGCCTGTTGCATGAAGTCGTCATAGCCGCCACCGTTCATGATCACGATATCAGCGCTGTTGATGAGCAGTTGGTCACGAGCGGTCAGCTCGTAAGAGTGTGGGTCTTGATTGACGTTGTAGATGATGGCGTCAACGGTGGCCAGGTCACCGGCCACAAGATTGGCCACCGAACCCCAGACATTGGTGCTCGCAACGATCTTGATCTTGCCGGTTCCCGCACTCCAACGGTCTGGCTGAGACGGGCTGCAACCCGCGAGCGCGATTAGCGCGACCAGTGCGAGCGTTAGCGAGCCGAATTTCTTCACTCTCTCAAACTAATGCTTATTGAGAATGATTGTCAATACTAATTGGCGAGGCGGACCCGACGTAGTACAAACCCCGCAATGACCAAACCCAATCCGATCAGGCCAATTGGCACCTTGTCGGAACCAGTATTTGCGAGAACCGTGTTTTCCT
>CANGEU010000017.1 GCA_947452985.1 Micrococcales bacterium | reverse complement strand
GCTCGTCGTGGTGAAGTTCTAATCGCCGGGCAAGCAATTCGCAGTTATTACCTGAAGCACGTGCTCGGCTTCGTGCGCGACCGCCGGAAGCCAGTTGTGGGAACCGAGGGACTTGAAGACAACCTAGATAGATTCCGCAGATTCGAAAAGCAGTATCCGGTTGAGGCGGCTCGCATCGAGAGGATTCTGCAGTTGCCAGTTGAAGATTCAGCCAGAGAGCAACTTGTATTCGTTTTAAGTCTCGGTGGTTTCACTGACGAGCAGCTTGCCCAGGCAGACGTTGTTCGTGCGCGACTAGGTTGGAACTACCTAGAGGGATAGCATTAGGGCATGCAGGATTTAGCAATCATCGTTTCCCTAATGCTAGGTGGAGAGCTTCTTCTCGCCATAGTTGTCGTTGTGTTCTCCGGGGTTTATCGATTCAAGGGAAAGTTCCGACGGACGTCGATGTTCTTGACTGTGCTTCTAGCTATCTTGGCCGGTTGGTTCGTGACTCTTTCGGTGCCTTTGGCGTCGCCGGCAATCGTGGGGCTTGTTGCCTCGTTGCTATTTATGTACGTTCCGCGTCTTGGAAAGAAGCAGTAGAACTCCTGCGCCAACGAGTGCGGTGATTAGACCGCAGCCCAGTATTGCAATTCGGATTCCGAAAACTTCGGACACCCAACCGATCAGTGGTGAGCCTAGAGGCGTGCCACCCATCATCACCATCATGTAAATACCGATAACCCTTCCTCGCATTTCTGGGGCAGTGGTGGTTTGGGTGTAAGTGTTTGCCGCAATGAAGGTAAGCATGGCCATTAGGCCACCCAGCGGGAGAAGAATTGAATAGATCCCGAAGGTTGGGCTGAACGAAAGAGCAATCTGGGAAACGCCAAACATGGCAGCGCTGAGGGCAATGTATTTCGGTATACGAAAACGCTCGAGTCTTGAAGAAAGAGTTGCACCCGTGAGCGAACCGATTGCCAAGAACGTTCCCAGCCCACCGAACTCGGTTGGCCCAAGGTGAAAAGCCTGGGTTGCCATTAGGGCGTTGAAGATTTGGTAATTCATTCCGAAGGTGGCTGCAACGAACACAATCAGGATGATGACTTGAAGGTCTTTACGTGATCCAAGGTATTCGATTGAAGCTTTGAGCTTTACCTTCACCTTTGACTTGGCTTCTTGGTTTAGCTCTTCTTTGCGAACGAAAAGTAGAGCTACTAGGAACACCAGATAACTTGCGGCGTTGATCAGAAAAGATGGACCGGTTCCAAAAGCTGCGATGAGAATACCGCTGACACCAGGACCAATCAGTCTCCCGATGTTGAAGTTGATGGAGTTCAGGGTAATGGCGTTCGGCACATCGCCAGATGGAACTAGTTCGCTGTTGAACGTTTGACGCACTGGTGCATCGATTGCCGAGAAGATGCCAAGACCTACAGCGAGTAGGTAGACGTGCCAAATTTCCACTGAGCCGTTTACGACCAGCAGCCCGAGGATCAGAGCCATGAGGCCGGACGCCGCATTCGAGACCAGTAATAGGAGTCGTTTGTCGAAGCGGTCGGCGAGAATTCCTCCGACAGTGCTGAACACTAGCGTTGGGGCGAACTGGAGGGCGGTAACGATTCCAAGCGCGAGCGGTGAGTGAGTTAGCTGAAGAACTAGCCAGTCTTGAGCAATGCGCTGAGCCCACGTGCCGGTGTTGGAGAGAACGCTTGCCGGGTAGAGGATGCGAAAGTTTCGGTGCCTAAGGGCGCGAATTGATTCAACCTTTTTCAGGCGAGCTTTAACGGTCACTTACGAAGAGCAACTCCTGTGGATGCTTCGAGAATTAGAAGGGCAGCAAGTCGAATGGTTCGTTGATCTGGTGAATCGGCGGTTGCGTCGATTTCGGTGATGTCAATGCTGGAAACCTTGGCTGTATTGCCGGCAAGGAATGCGTACTGGCGAAGTTCATCCGCGCTGATTCCCCCAGGGGCTGCAGCTGGGCAAGCTGGCACAACCGAGCGGTCGCAAACATCGACGTCGAAGTCAACGTGGATAGCTTCTACGTTTCCGAGGAAGTCGATTGCCTGCTGCCAGGTCTCTTCGGGTGTTTGGCGGCGAAGTTGGTCGCGGGTAATTACAAGAATTCCAAGTTCTTTAGCGAGCTTCGCGTACTGCGGCGAGTTCGAGAAGTCGTTGATGCCGATTTGAACGATCTTGTTGCCTGGAAGCCCTGCTTCAACAAGTCTTCTTACTGGAGATCCGTTACTAACGCCGTCGCGTAGGTCGTGGTGAGCATCGAAGGTGATGAGACCCGACTTAGTTAGTTCGTGCCCACCGGCCATGGAGGCGAAGGTAACCGAGTTGTCGCCGCCGAGCGCGATGGCAAGTTGGCTGGCGTTGGCCGCTTGTTTGGCGAGGTGCTTGGTTTCCTCTTCACCCTGCGGGCTGTCTGGGTGAAAGACGTTTCCGAAATCTCTGGCAACGAGTTCTGCCAGGTCGATGTCATGAGCCCAGCTATAGGTTGAGTAGCGAAGCAGTGCTCCACGGATTGCATCTGGAGTGGTGTGTGCGCCGGTTGGCGAGATGCTGGTCTGGCTGGCACAAACTCCATAAACCGCTACGTCGATGTTTGCTTCATCGGCAAATGGCTTAAGCCAGTGCGCGGCGCGAGGCCATTTAGCGTCTTCTTTTGGTGCGGTCACGTTCTCGTTGCTCCCAATCGCTTGGATAGTTCCTGGCTTGCTGAAATCACAAGTTTTGCTAACTTCGGCGTAATTGCTTCGTTGGCATCCTCTGTTCTAAAGGTTACTGCGAATGCCGCGGTTGGGTGTCCTAGGTGGTTGGTGGCTGCCGCCGCGATGGTGTTTAGGCCTTCCGAGACATGGCCCGATTCAACTGCGAATCCTTGGGCAAGCTCTTGGTCGAGAAGCGTTTGGAGTTGTTTCGAAGTTTCCGGGCCTTGTTCGGTTCGGCGAGAGATTGGTTTGGTGGCTGGATAAAGGGCTTTGAATTGATTTTTCGGAAGGAGAGCGAGCATCGATCTGCCACTGGCGGTTAGGTGAGCTGGGAGTCTCACGCCGACATCGGTGACCACGACGGCTGCTTTTCTCGGATTTTCTTTGAGCAGGTAGAGAAGTTCGGCGCCGTCGAGGATTCCCATTTGGGCGGTTGAGTTGAGGTTCAGTTCGTCGAGTTGCTGCACGATTCGGTGAAGGATTGGGCGGGCCAGGCGTTCTAGTGGGTCGTGCCTCAGGTAGGCGGTGCCCAGTTCGAAGGCGGCTACGCCAATTCCCCAGCGAGCGGTTTCGGGGTAGTGAATTACAAAACCTTCGGCCTCTAGAACCTGAAGTAGTTGGTAGGTGGTGCTTCTTGGGGCACCGATTTGTCTGGCTAGTGAAACCGCGGTTACCGGGGCCGCTGCCTTGGCCAGGTTGCGGAGGATTGCGAGCGTGCGGCTGGCTGCCGGAATCTTTGCACTCATGATCGTCCTAGTTGTCTGGTATTACAGACACTACCAGCGAAAACCCCTGTGCTAAAGGGCTGAAGTAGGAGTTTGATAGAACCATGAACGAGAATCCACGCGCCAACCTACATGCTGCAACCGGATCAACCATGACCGCAAAGGGATGGGGTCAGGAAGCAGCAATTCGCATGCTTCACAACAACCTCGACCCAGCGGTAGCCGAACACCCGGAAGACCTCATTGTTTATGGAGGAAACGGCAAGGCTGCTCGCAACTGGCAGAGCTTCGACGCCATCGTGCGCACACTAACCGACCTAAAGAACGACGAGACTCTCCTAGTTCAGTCGGGTAAGCCAGTTGGTGTGTTCCAGACTCACGAGTGGGCGCCACGAGTACTCCTCGCTAACTCAAACCTCGTTGGCGACTGGGCAACCTGGCCTGAGTTCCGCAAGTTAGAGCAGATGGGTCTGACCATGTATGGCCAGATGACCGCAGGCTCATGGATCTACATTGGTTCACAGGGAATTGTTCAGGGAACCTACGAAACCTTCGCGGCCATCGCCGACAAGCGTTACGGCGGAACCCTCGCAGGCACCTTGACCCTAACCGGTGGTTGTGGTGGCATGGGAGGAGCTCAGCCACTAGCCGTAACCATGAACGAGGGAACCTGCCTCATTGTGGACATCGACGAGTCGCGACTTCGTAAGCGTGTGGAAACTCGCTACCTAGACGAAATCGCCGACAACCTAGACGACGCCATCGAGCGCGCGGTTGCTGCCAAGAACGCCAGAAAAGCTATCTCGATTGGTGTGGTTGGAAACGCCGCCGACGTCTTTGCCGAAATTTTGAAGCGCGACGTTCCGGTAGACATCGTCACCGACCAGACCTCGGCGCACGACCCGCTTTATTACATCCCTGAAGGTGTTGAACTAAAGGACGCTCGCGCCTACGCCGAGACCAACCCAGCCGAATTCACCCGCCGCGCCGAAGAATCAATGGCCAAGCAGGTTGAGGCAATGGTTGGCTTCATGGCCAAGGGCTGTGAAGTGTTCGACTACGGAAACTCAATCCGCGACGAAGCACGCAAGGGAGGCTTTGCCGACGCCTTCAAGTTCCCAGGCTTCGTACCTGCCTACATTCGCCCGCTGTTCTGCGAAGGAAAGGGTCCGTTCCGTTGGGTTGCACTCAGCGGCGACAAGAAAGACATCTACCGCACCGACCAGGCCGTCATGGAATTGTTCCCAGACAACGTGCACCTACAGCGCTGGATGAAGATGGCTCAGGAGCGTATCGACTTCCAGGGTCTACCAGCACGTATTTGCTGGTTGGGCTACGGCGAACGCGATAAGGCCGGCGAGATGTTCAACCACCTGGTTGCCAAGGGTGAAGTTAGCGCGCCAATCGTAATCGGCCGCGACCACCTCGACTGCGGTTCGGTTGCTTCGCCTTACCGCGAAACCGAATCGATGCTAGATGGATCAGACGCAATTGCTGACTGGCCAATCTTGAACGCCATGCTGAATGTGGCATCTGGCGCGTCATGGGTTTCGCTACACCACGGTGGTGGCGTTGGTATGGGTCGCTCGATTCACGCCGGTCAGGTAACCGTCGCCGATGGAACCGCGCTAGCTGGCGAGAAGATCCGCCGCGTGCTCACCAACGACCCAGGTATGGGCGTTATCCGTCACGTTGACTCTGGCTACGACATCGCCAAGGACGTAGCGCGCGAACGTCACGTTCACGTGCCAATGCTCGACACCGAGTAGGGTCTAAACGTGCGCAGTGTCGCTATAACCAACATCGGGTCTCTGGTCACTAATGACCAGAGTCTTGAGTTGGGGCTACTCGGCGAACTGCGTGATTCCGCAATCGTGGTGGAAGACGGTTTGGTTGCCTGGGTTGGTTCGGCAGCTGCTGTGCCAGAGACCGACGATTCAATAGATGTTGAGGGTCGCACGGTTCTGCCAGGGTTTGTTGACTCTCACGCGCACCTACTGTTTGCTGGCGACCGAGCTGCTGAATTCTCAGCTCGAATGTCTGGCCAGGCTTATGCAGCCGGAGGCATTCGCACCACGGTAGCCGCAACTCGGGCTGCAACCGATGCCGAGCTAGAAGCAAACTACCTTCGCCTGGTAGCCGAAATGCTCTCTTCTGGAATTACAACTTTCGAAACCAAGAGCGGTTACGGCCTCACCGTCGAAGACGAAGCGCGCGCACTGCGAATCGCTGCCAAGCACACCGCCGAAACAACTTTTCTTGGTGCCCACGTAGTTCCAGCCGAATTCACGGATCGACCAGACGACTATGTTGCCCTTGTCAAAGGCGAGATGCTGAACCAGGTTGCCGATAGCGCCAAGTGGATCGACGTTTTCTGTGACCGAGGAGCTTTCACCGAGGAACAGGCTCGCGAGATCTTGCTGGCAGGGAAGGCCGTTGGTCTTCAGCTTCGAATCCATGCCAACCAGCTGCAACAAGGCAGCGGAATTCAGTTGGCGGTTGAACTGGACTGCGCGTCGGCCGACCACTGCACCCACTTCAACCAGGCCGACATCGATGCGCTCGCCGGATCAAACACCGTGGCAACCCTGCTTCCAGGTGCCGAGTTCTCAACCAGAGCCACCTACCCAGATGCCCGCAAGCTTTGGGATGCCGGGGTGAAAGTTGCCATTGCTACCGACTGCAACCCAGGCTCTAGCTACACAACGTCGATTCCGTTCAGCATCGCAGTGGCAGTTCGCGACATGCACTTCACCGTAGAACAGGCTATTTGGTCGGCAACCATGGGTGGCGCAATGGCACTTCGTCGTAGTGATGTCGGCACAATCAAAGTTGGTATGCGCGCAGACCTGATTGACCTAAACGCTCCAAGTGCACTACACCTGGCCTATCGCCCAGGTGTGAACCTAATCAACCAGACTTACACTTCAGAAGCTTTCAAATAAAGGAAAACCATGAGCAAAGTAACCATCCACACCTCAGGCCTTACCCGAGCCGACTTGGTAGAAGTTGCCAGAAACGGTGCCGAAGTTGTGATTGGCCAGGACGCAATTGATGCCATGGCGAAGACTCGCGCTCACATCGAGGCTTTGGCCAAGGGTGACACCCCGGTTTACGGAATCTCAACCGGTTTCGGTGCCCTTGCCAACCGTCACATTGCCCAGGCCGACCGCGTTCAACTTCAGAAGTCGCTGATCCGTTCTCACGCAGCTGGCATGGGACCAGCGGTTGAGACCGAAGTGGTTCGTGCTTTGATGCTGAACCGCCTCAAGACCCTTTGCTCTGGCCGCACCGGCGTTCGCCCAGTGGTTGCCGAAACCATGGCTGCTCTTCTAAACGCAGGCATCACCCCGGTGGTTCACGAATACGGTTCGCTTGGCTGCTCTGGAGACCTAGCCCCGCTGGCTCACTGCGCACTGGTGCTTATGGGTGAGGGTCGTGCCACCGATGCCAACGGAAACGAGCGACCGGTTCCAGAACTACTCGCCGAAGCCGGAATCACTCCGCTCGAATTACAAGAAAAAGAAGGCTTGGCGCTGATCAACGGAACAGACGGCATGCTCGGTATGTTGATCCTTGCTCTACACGATCTGGAGAAACTGGTTGATCACGCCGACGTCATCGCTGCCATGAGCGTGGAAAGCCAGATGGGAACCGACCAGGTCTTCCGCCCAGAACTTCACGAGCCACTGCGACCACACCCCGGCCAGGCCACCTCGGCAGCCAACATGTTCGCTGCCTTGAAGGACAGCGAGATCGTTGCCTCACACCGTCATGGTGACACCAAAGTCCAAGACGCCTACTCGCTTCGTTGCGCACCTCAGGTTACCGGTGGTCTACGCGACACCATCACCTACGCAACCTTGGTTGCCGAGCGTGAACTTGCCGCAGCCATCGACAACCCAGTTGTTCTAGAAAATGGTGAAGTCACCTCAAACGGAAACTTCCACGGAGCACCGGTTGCTTATGTGCTCGACTTCCTAGCAATTCCAGCAACCGACCTCGGCTCAATGAGCGAGCGTCGCACCGACCGTGCCCTAGACAAGGCCCGCAACTCAGGATTAGAGCCATTCCTTGCCGGCGATGCTGGTGTTGATTCTGGTTTGATGATTGCCCAATACACCCAGGCTGGTTTGGTCAGTGAAAACAAACGCCTGGCAAACCCGGCCAGCGTGGACAGCATTCCATCTTCGGCGATGCAGGAAGACCACGTTTCAATGGGTTGGCACTCGGGACGCAAACTGCGCAAGATTGTTGACAACCTACGACGCATTCTTGCGATCGAATACATCACGGCGGCTCGTGCCAGTGAAATGCGAGAGGGCCTAAAGCCAGCTCCAGTAACCGGTGCCTACATTGCCAAGCTTCGTGCGGCTGGCGTTCAGGGAGTTGGCCCAGACCGCTTCCTTGCTCCGGAGCTAGCTATCGCCGAAGAGGTTCTTCGCTAATTCTTGCGGCGGAGAGTTAGTGCTCCGCCCACAGCTAATAGACCGAGTGAAATCCACAAGAGGTTTAGATCACTTCCGGTATTAGCCAACGACTCGGCGACCGGCATTTCGACAATTGTCACGTCGAAACTCTGGCTATTGGCAGGAGTTGGAACGGTGTTTCCAGTGTTACCTGCTGCATGTGTGAAGAGGTCCCCTTGACTTGTTGAATAAAGGGTGTAATTCCCGCTGATCGAAAGTCTGTACACAAGACCAGAATGTTGGGTCGGCACTTCGGTGTTCACATGGGTCCAAGTCGATACGTCGGTTGCAAGATTGGTTGTTGAGTAGTAGCCAACGCCGTTCCAACTTCCAACATAAATCGTTCCGTCAACGGTCACCAAGTCGGTGACACTAAGGGCATCGTATCCGTTCGGGTGGATGTAGTGTGCGTTGTAAGGGTTGTTGAATGACCAGTCGGCCTCAACCAAACCAACGGTGTAGATGTCGATGTATAACTTGCCATTTGAAAATGAAAACGGTCCAAAACCATTTGACGGAATTGCATTACCTAACCCAGCCGTGTTGGTTTGCCCGAGAATCTCACTCGGGGTACCTCCACCGGCGGGCACCCAGTAAAGTCCGCCGTTCCAGGTGGTGTAGTAGACGCTCACCCCGAAAACTTGAATGTATTCTGGCGCAGCAATATCGGCGGCAATTACGGACCGGTTTTGTCCCGCGAAATCAGTTCGAACTAAATCCCAATTAGTTCCGTCGAAGTTGTCCGCGAAATACAGGTGGGTCGCGTCGGAAGCTAAGGAGCGGTAAGTGTGCGCGGTGTCGGTGTCGGAGGTGACTGCTTGGGCCACACCGGTGTTGCCTGGATTCATCGTCGCTTTGTAGATACCCAATCCAGAACCCATGGTTGCAACATAGAAGGCGGTTGGTTGCGTGGCCGCGTTCGCCGGAACAGGTAGAACGGAAATCGTTGCAAATGCCAAGACGGCAACAATTAGGGTTTTGATTGATTTACCGAGCATTTTTACTCCTGATTTGAACACCTTCTAACTCTAGTCAAGGTGAAACTAAACTTTAGTAATGCTCGCCCTCCTTCCAGGTTTCCTAACCGGCCTTTCACTAATCGTTGCGATTGGTGCTCAGAATGCTTTCGTCATTCGTCAAGGCCTCACTCGAAAATACGTACTCCTTGCAGTAATGGTTTGCATGGTGTCCGACTGGATTCTGATTGCAGCCGGCGTGGCCGGTCTTGGGGCACTGATTGTCCAGCTGGGTTGGCTCCTAGAAGTCCTGCGCTGGTTCGGGGTTGCCTACCTGCTCTGGTTTGCCTATGGCTCAATTCGGTCGGCGTTCAAGAATGATGCGCTCAAGATTGGCGAGGCCCAGTCGGGAAACCTTCGCCAAGTATTTCTATCAGCCATGGCCATCACTTGGTTAAACCCGCACGTTTACTTAGACACTGTGATCCTCAATGGAAGTATTGCCAACTCTTTTGGTGCGCAAGCCTGGTTCTTCGGACTCGGAGCAATGGCGGCCAGCACGGTTTGGTTCTTTGGCCTTGGCTATGCGTCGAAGGCGGCCGCGGGAGTCATGTCCAATCCGCTGTTTTGGAAGGTACTCGACCTGGTTATCGCCGCCATCATGTTGACGATTGCGGGGCTACTTGCCTTTTACCGCTTTGGCTGATGCTCTGGCATTTCCGGCAGCTCCGGCAACCACGATTGAAAGCACAATGAACAAGAGGACAATCCAGTACATGTTCACAACGCCAATCGCCTGACCTACAAAGCCGAGCAGCGGCGGTCCAACCAGGAACGACGCGTAACCAAAGGCGCTAACCGTGGCAACCTTTCGTGCCGGGTTTGGCTGTTCCCCAGCAGCCGAAAGGAACAGCGGGAAGGCAAGGGCCACACCAACGCCCCAGAGGAATGAACCAACCCATGCCAGCGGGATGTTGATTCGGGCAATCAAAAGAACCATGCCGAGCACACCGAGCGCGCCGGTGATGCGAAGGGTGAGCGCCTTGCCCAGGCGGTCGGTTAGCGCGCCACCGAAGAAACGCACAATCGTCATCGACGCCACCAGGATTGCAAAGCCGATTCCGGCACTGGTTGGGTCAGCCTTGTAGTCATCGACCAAGCCAATCGCCAGCCAGTCGTTCGAAGCGCCCTCGGCAAGGGTCATGCCAAAGATTCCAAGTCCGAGCAGAACCACAATCTTGGTGAACATCGGACCTTCACGTCCGGCCTTCTCCTCTTCGCTGTGAAGACCGTTGTCGGATGGCAAATACCGACCCACGAAAACAGCCACTAGGTAAGAAAAAATCGTCAGAAGACCAATCTGAACGGCGATGCTCAGATTCGCCTGAATCGCGAGCGTTCCAAGCCCAGCACCAAGCAGAGTTCCGATCGAGAAAGCGGCATGCATCTTTGGCATTGCTGCGCGGCCGAGTCTTTGCTCGATAGCAGATCCGTCAACGTTGATCGAGACATCGGTCAACCCGGCTCCGATACCGCCAAAGAAGTTGCCGATGGCAAAAACAATTGGCGAGCCGATGGCTAGGCCAATAGAAACCAGGATCCAGCCAAAGAACCAGGTCGACATACCAACAAGCCCAGCTCGTTTCGTGCCAACCTGAGCAACGAATTTTCCAACGACCAAAAGACCACCCATGGCTCCGGCCGAACCCGCCACCAAAATTAGACCAAGGGTTCCAGTAGAAATGTGAAGGGTGTCGCGAACCAGCGGAAGGCGCACCATTAGCGAGGCACCGGTAAGACCAATCACCGAAAAGAACACCAAAATTGCTCGGTGCCAGTTTCGTAGGTTTACGTTCGCCAAAGTCGTCATTGGTTCAGTTTACGCAGGGTAGATTGGCATTGTGCAGAGGGTAACGGCTGAGCAACTGGCCAAGATATTTGAAGAACTTCCATTGGGAGTTCGAGTTGTGGCTTCCGGAAATTTCGCCACACCAAAGGCCCTGCTTGAAATCGCGGACCAACACATTTCCGAATTCCGTCTATTCATGCTTGGAGCCCAAACCGGCATACCCAACCGCGAAGGCGTGGCTTTCGAATCACCATTTCTTGGTCCTGGAATGCGTCGTAGCCCAAGACTGAACTACATCCCCTGTCGCCTGTCACTGGTTCCAGTTCTGCTGGCTAATCACTTCCAGCCAAAGGTTGTTCTGCTGCACGGCTCGAGTGTGCGCGATGGCAAGGTTTCCCTCGGAGTTGAGGTGAACATTCTGCCGGCCGCAATCGAGGCGGCTCGGAAGAACGGCGGAATTGTGGTGGTGCAATCAAACCCAGAGATGCCCTACACCTTTGGTGATGCCGAAATTAGCTTGGACGACGTTGACTACCTGATTGAAGTCGACGAAGAACTTACCGAGGCACCAAACATTCCGCTGAACGACACCTCGCTGGAGATTGGCTCGCTTATTGCCGATCGCGTGGCAAACGGTTCAACCCTGCAACTTGGAATCGGTGCGATTCCGAACGCGGTAATTGAGTCAATGCAGAAACATCAGGCTCTGAAAATCTGGACCGAAATGTTTAGCGATGGCGTTTTGGGTCTCGTAAGAAACGGTGCAATCGACCCAGAGTCAACCCTCACCGCTTCCTTCCTATTCGGCTCCCGAGACCTATACGACTGGGTGAACCTCAACGAGCGAGTGCACATGCGCAGGACCGAAGTAACCAACGACCCTGGCGTGATTTCCATGCAAATGCAGATGACCAGCATCAATGCCGCTCTGCAGGTTGACCTTAGAGACCAAGCGAATGCCGCGTTTGTCAATGGCCAGCCGTATTCAGGTTTTGGTGGCTCAACCGACTTCATCGTTGGTGCGCTGCACGCCATGGGTGGTGCGTCTTTTATGGCACTTCCGTCGTGGCACGAAAAGAGCGGCAATTCGAATATCGTTCAGCAGTTAACGGAGCCGGTTACCAGTTTCCAGCACAGTTTCGTTGTGACCGAACAGGGTGTCGCAGAATGTTTTGGCCGAACCGCGAGTGAACAGGCAACCAACCTGATCGAAAAGGCTGCACACCCAGATGCTCGCGATAGCTTGCTTGCTTACTGGGCTAACTTAGCCTGAGGTTTCAACAGCAGCACCGAAACGCTGGCAACCAAGCACAGCACAGCCGCTGTAATCCAGGCGATGAAGTAGTCGCCCTGAACATCGCGAATTAGCCCAGCGAAGGCAGCCGCAATAGCAGCTCCAATCATGTGCGAAGCGAATACCCAACCATAAACCACTGGTGAATTTGTGAGCCCGAAATACCGTCGACAAAGCTCAACTGTTGGGGGCACGGTAGCAATCCAGTCGAGGCCATAAAAGACGACGAAGAAAAGTAGTGGGGGCTCAACGTTTGGCCCGAGTAGGAACGGTGCACTGAAAAGCGCAACGCCTCTAAGCCCGTAATAAATCACCAAAAGAATTACCGGGTTTACTCGGTCGGTCAGCCAGCCCGACGCAATGGTGCCAATAAAGTCAAAGATTCCCACAACGGCTAAGAGCCCAGCCGCCATCGTTGTTGGCATTCCGTGGTCGTGAGCAGCAGGAATGAAGTGAGCACCAATCAGACCATTGGTAGTCCAACCGCAAACGAAGAAGGTTCCAGCCAAAACCCAAAACGGCATTCGCTTTGCAGACTGCACTAAGACTCTCAGGTTTTGTCGAACTGTAACCGCCGGCTTTGCATCATCCTTTATGTGTTGGTTTGAACCAACCGGAAAAGTGTTGGCATCCCGCGGATGTTCGCGATAAATGAACCAAAAGATTGGTGCAATTGCCACGGAGAATGCGGCAACCACCAAAGCACCGTATCGCCAACCAACCGTGTCGGTTAGTGAAGTAATGAGTGGAAGGAAGACGAGTTGACCTGTTGCGTAGGCAGCCGAGAATATTCCAGTTACTAAACTGCGATGTTTGTGGAACCACCGGTTGGCAACCATCGAAGCAAATACCAGAGCCAGGCAGCCGGTTCCAAAGCCAACGAAAACACCCCAGTACAGAAACAGTTGCCAGGGTTGAGTCATCCAAACGGTCAGACCGGAACCTGCCGCTACCAAGCCGAGAGCAAACACCACAACTCGACGAACACCAAACCTTGCCATGAGCGTAGCTGCGAAAGGCGCAGTAAGCCCATAAAAGACCAGGTTTAGGGAAAGGGCCGATGAAGTTAGGGTTCGGGTCCAACCGAATTCCATTTCAAGTGGCATCAACATTGGGGAGGTGGTTGAGCGGAAGGCAGCCGCAGAAATCAGTGTTAGAAACGTGACCCCAGCAATCCACCAACCGCGGTGGAGCCGAATCAAAGCTTTGGCCCTTGTTTGATCGCCTGCTTGTAGATGTCGATCATCTTGGCGGTGATCTGGCTTTGCAGCACAGACCAATCGCCGGTGTCTAAAGCGCGCTTAGTATTACCAGAACGAATGTCCTTAGCGGCTCGAGTCATCGCCCTAGCCATGTCGTCAACGCTTGGAGTCTTCGATAGCCAAACATTCGCTTCAGGAAGCTCGGCGGCAATCTTTGGGTCGGCAACTAGTACCGGAGTGCCAACTGCTATCGACTCGTAAACTGTCATGCCCTGAGTTTCGAAACCCACCGAACTCTGAGCCACCAGATCAGCCTGGGCGAAGCGAGCAACTAGGTCACGGTGCGGCAGACGACCATGGAAAGTCACTTTGTCGTTAAGCCCCAGCTGCACCAAAACTAGTCGAACCTTAGCTTCAAGCTGCCCAGACCCGTAAATATTGAGGTGCACGTTTTCTAGGTCGGCAGTTTGGAAAGCACCGATGAATTCGGTCACGCGCTTTTCACTGCTCAGGCGCCCTGCCCAAACGAAATCAAGTTCGCGGTTTTTATCTTCGTGAACTACAGGACGAATTCCCTCGACCACATCGTCGTCGACGCCGTTCGGGAAAACCAAAGCGTTTGCAACGACCTTGTGCTTGACCAGTTCTTTCGCAAAGTGACCCGAAGGTGAGGTTACAAAGTTGGCATGGCGACTGATCTGTTCTTTGAAAGCCCAAATGTCTTTGGTGTTCTTTGGAGCCTCATGCCCGAGCATCGAGGCCGCCCAGGCGTTCATTACCTGAGCCACGCGTTGGGTGAGGGTTTTACCAAAGGTGTGAGAGATACCAACGTCTAGGTTGGTGTGAACGGTTTGAACCAAAGGAAGACCGTGGTCTTTCGCCCAGGCGGCACCAAGAATTGCACCCCACATGTCGGCCTGAATGTGAACGATATCGACTGGCATTGCCATCTTGGCAAGCTTGCGCTGAACGGTTCGGTAGGCCAGCTTTAGAGAGGGCTCGATCGAGTAGGCGCCAGTCGGGGGAACTGGCAACGCCGGCACTTCGATCATTCCTTCGAGACGACGGTTACGACGAAAACGACGACTAACTACCATGGTCACGGTGTGCCCGGCGCGCTCCAAAAACTTCTTTTGAAGCATGAGGCTGGTCTGAACGCCACCGAGAGAATCAGGGTGGTGGTCGGCGAAGAAAAGAATGTGCATCACCTCAAATTTACCGCTTTATGGGATAGTGAAGTATGAAACTGGTGGGGAAGACACGCTATGACCGCGAAGGTGCGTTTGCGCGAACATTTCGTCACATTGGCTCGCCGGACGCATATTCTTTTCAACTTTTAGGCTTCTTTGTTTACACACTGATTGTTATTTCTTTTTTGACCGACAGCGTGTTGCTTCAGAGTTTCGACCCGATGTGGTTTTTGGTCTCGGGAGCCGGATTCTTGCCTCCAATTGCAATTGGTTTCATCTACAAAATTTCGTACCTAAACCGTGCACCAGTCAAAAGCCGCCCAGTTTTGAACCTGCTTGTGGCAGGACTTGCCGGTTCCTCGAGAAACGTTTCCGTAGGTCTTTTCGCCTGGTGGTCTGGACTAGACAACTCACAACTTTGGGCGTTCCGATTCTTGGGCGGAATGGTTGTTGGTCTAGCCATCTTCTCGATCTGGTCACTTTCCCAGGGAGCCACCACCGAGTACACCACTGCCCTGAGAAGATTCAGTGCGCTGCAGAACGAACTCGCTGCCACCCGTGAAGAGATGCCGGAACTGTTACTTGAAGTGAATGAGAACCTTCAAGGTCGCGCCCAGAATTCGGTAATTCCACAGTTGGATGCCATCGCCAAAGCTTTTGGTGAAACCAGATCAGGTGATTTAGCGCTTGGCCAACTTCGCGCGACCCTTGCCAATGAAATTCGACCACTCATGGACGAAATCGCCCAGGAAGCTCCGAAGCCGTTTCAGGAACGCAACATTGAACAACTTCGAAAAGTCAAAGCCACTCTGCCTAATCGTTACAAGCTCTACGACTCGATTTCGATTCTCGGCGCTTCATTCACCCAGTCGATTGGCTTCGGCTTTTGGCTAACTTTCTTCCTAGCTGGCCAGGGCTTGATCATTACCGCTGTCGAAATCGTACTTTATGGCGTCACTCTATGGGCGCTAAAGCAGATAGTCCCGAGAGAGCGTGAGTTCAAAAAATCCACTGCCACTGTGCTGACTATTTTGCTTGGTGCGCTTTCGTCGATGGCAACGGTTATTTATCTGTCAACTATTCAGATGGCGCTACTAACCTTTTGGGTGCTCACGGGAATCTCTGTCTTTAGCGGAATTCTTGCTCCGGTAATTTTGGCCCACACTCGCGCCCGCCAGAAGCGGCAGCAAGAGATGGAAGTAAAGATTTCGAGCGAACTTACCGCAATTGCGAAGGAGAACTCGATCTTCGCCCAGCGCGTTTGGGTGTTCCGTAAGCGCTGGTTGCTGCTTCTGCATGGAACGGTTCAAAGCGCTTTGACCGCAGCGATTACTAGACTTCAAACTACTGAAGAGATAGATGAATTTACCGTGCAAATGGTGAAACAAGACCTTCACCGAGCAGAGTTGGCAATCAATTCCAGCCAGACTGCTGAACTAAACTTCGACGACGCCATGAACGAATTGAAATCGGTTTGGCAGGACATCTGCGAAATTGATATTCAGGTTTCCGAGCGAGCAAAGCGTGCACTGGGACGAAACACCGACTCGGCGTTCTGTGTAAACGAGATTGCCAAAGAAGCAATTTCCAACGCCGTTCGTCACGGTTCAGCGAATCACGCGAAGATCGCGATTGACCGCATCGACGACGACCTAATTCAATTAGAAATCAGTAACGACGGAATTTCGGTACGTTCGAAAGAGAACTCCGGAATCGGCTCTAGCATGTTGAACGAAATTTGCCTGGACTGGTCGCTGACCAACAAGGCCAAGCGCGTGTATCTCATGGCGAATCTGCCATTCCAGCTTTAGTTGGTGTACTTGCCACCCTTGGCGAGTAGTTCCTCATAAATCGCAACGGCACGTTTGGTGAGGCTGCTTTGAAGAAGTGATTCGTTGCCAACCAAACTATCTCCACGACGATCTCCGGAGCGAATGTCGGTGATTGCAGCCTGTAGGCTAGCCGCCAGCGCGTCGATGCTTTCATCTTTTACAACCCAGTGGGAACCTGGCTCAAATTCTTCCGCAATGTTGCTGTCGCAGAGAATGCTTGGCGTACCAACCGCGGCAGCCTCAAATACGGTCATGCCTTGAGTCTCAAACCCTACCGAGGTTTGCACCAGAGCATCGGCTTTAGCGAAGTGCTGGAGCATCCTGGCGTGGGCCGCACGGCCGTGCAGAAGCACCTGGTGTTCAATCCCAAAGCCTTTGATTAGTTCTTCAGCTTTGCGCCAAAGCGGACCTCGACCGTAAACGTCGACAACCACGTTCTCCAACTTGGCAAGGTTGAGAGCTTCAATGAATTCCAACAAACGCTTTTCGTGTTGGAAGCGGCCGGCCCAAACCAGGTGTACCTTTTTATCGTTGTGGTGGGGTTCGTCTTTGGTGCTGGCCAGGGTTGATTCAACACGCTCGTCATCGACGCCATTGTGCATGACGCGAAGTTCAGAGGTAACCCCGTGCTCTTTTAGGTCTTCACCGAAGTGAGCCGATGGAACCAGAATCACGTCGGCCTCGTTGGTGATCAGCTGAATGTATTTCCAGGGGTCGGTGGTGGTGTGCTTGAGCGAAAGCTTGAGGTGCTTCAAAAACTCTCGGCTCAGCAACCAGAACAAAAACTTTGCAGGGTATTTTCCAATGACCTCTTGAGTTCCTTTTGCAAGGTTGAAGTGGCTGGTCATAACTACGGGCAGGTGATTTCGCTGGGCGAAACCAAGCCCAATGATTGCGCTCCACATGTCGGCGTGAATGTGAACGATATCGAACTTGTCGTGGCGACGTCTTTGGCTTCGATCGAGGCGCTTGCGCGAACGTCGAAGATTCGCAGTGAAAGAGAACTCCCAGTTGTAGGTCAGCGGCCAAGAAGGCAGGGTGAAGAACCCTTTTTCGATGAGTCGTTTACCCGACGAAGGAGAAACAAAAGTCACTTTGTGACCCAGTTTCTCTAAATACTTCTTCTGAAGCATCGCAGAGGTCTGAATCCCCCCGAGTGACCTTGGATGCTGGTCCAAGAACATAGCGATGTGCATCCCTCCAGCCTACCTTTGGAACCTTTGGTAAGTCTGCGAGAATAGAGGCATGACTGTACACACTCACGTAGCAACTTTGCACACCAACCACGGCGCCATCAAGCTAAACCTTTTCGGAAGCCACGCGCCTGTCACCGTAGCCAACTTTGTTGAGCTAGCCGACGGCACTAAGACTGGAAAGCCTTTCTACAACGGCGTAATTTTCCACCGCATCATCGACGGATTCATGATCCAGGGCGGCGACCCAACCGGAACCGGAATGGGCGGCCCAGGCTACCAGTTCAACGATGAACCTCACGGTGAACTTCACTACGACGCACCTTACAAGCTAGCCATGGCTAACGCCGGTGTTCGTGGCGGACAAGGAACCAACGGTTCACAGTTCTTCATCACCGTTGTTCCAACCGAATTCCTTTGGGGCAAGCACACCATCTTCGGTGAGGTTGCAGACGAGGTCAGCAAGAAGGTTGTCGACAAGATTGCTCAGGTCGCTACCGACCACAACGATCGTCCACTAGACGACGTTGAGATCATCTCGGTAGACATCGAAACCGTCTAACTTTTATGAGTCAGTGGCGTAACTCGTTCTCCGGTCGCGGCAAGGTGACCAGGACGCTGATTGGTATCAACGTTTTGGTTTTCCTGGCGCAAGCCACCTCTGGGAACGCAGTTACGGCACTGCTCGCACTTTATCCACCAAATGTGTGGTCAACCCCGTGGACGCTACTGACCACCGGTTTCGCGCACGCTTCGTGGATTCACCTGGCCTTGAACATGTATTCGCTCTGGATTTTCGGCGAGGCCATTGAAAACTCAGTCGGCACCAAGAAATTCCTCTGGCTCTACCTGCTGTCGATTCTTGGCGGCTCAATCGCATTCGTTCTTGCCGATCCAAATGGAATCGCAGTCGGGGCGTCTGGTGGAATCTTTGGCCTGATGGGCGCTTACTTCATCATTATGCGAGCCATGGGTTACCGCTCATCGCAAATGCTCGTGCTTATCGCACTAAACGTGGTTATGGGTTTTGTGAGCCCAGGCATTGCCATTTCGGCGCACATTGGCGGCCTAGCCGCTGGTGGAGCGGTCGCTTGGTATTACACCCAGCGTAGAAAGTAAATTACTTCCAACGAGTGGTCATGAAGAAGCCGACCATGAGTAGGCCGAATCCAACCACGATGTTGCCGTTACCTAGGTTTAGGAACGCAAGGCTTCCGGACCAACCGCTACCAAGTGGCCACACCATCGAAGAGATGTAGAAGGTCAGAATCCAAACAAGGCCAAGGAGCATGAAGCCAAACATGACCGGCTTGAACCACACAGGGTTTGGCAAGTCGTCACGGTTCACCTTGGTAGGTTTTGGAGCCTTGACTTTTTTAGCTTTGATTGGTGCTTCATTCTTTTCAGACATGAAAGTAATTCTATTCGTAGAAGTTAGGCTTAACTTCTAATGACAAAAATCCTCGTTTTAGATAACTACGACAGTTTCGTTTACACGTTGAACGGATATCTGCAGCAGCTCGGTGCCAGCACCGAAGTTTTGCGCAATGACGTGGTGTCCGAGGGCGAACTTCCTGAACTGCTTGGTCGCTTTGACGCGGTTTTGCTTTCGCCAGGACCTGGAACTCCCGCCGATGCTGGTCTTTCCATTCCAATTGTGAAGTTCGCTTTGGCGAATGACCTGCCAGTGTTCGGGGTGTGCCTTGGCCACCAGGCGATCGCCGAGGCTATGGGCGCAACCGTTCGCCAAGCCGACGAACTGATGCACGGGAAGACTTCGCTGGTTGAGCACAACGATTCACTGATTTTCGAGGGACTAAACCACCCATTCACAGCCACTCGCTATCACTCGCTGGCTATCGTTCCTTCGACGATGCCGGACAACCTAGAGGTAACGGCCGAGACCATCAAGAGTGAGACCAGCGCCGGAGGCGTAATTATGGGTGTTCGTCACACCACGAAGCCAATTTACGGGGTGCAGTTCCACCCGGAGAGCGTGCTCACCGAAGGTGGCTATCAAATGCTTGGCAACTGGCTGGAGTCGATCGGGCTTGCGGGCGCTGCCGCTAAGTCGAAGAGCCTTAGCCCGCTAATTAGTTAGCGTTACAAGACACATACAGGGTGATTGTTGAACCCTGCTTGGTGGTTCCAGCTGGAATCGACTGTCCGAGAACCGTTGAACCAAGCGGAGGGTTGTTCGCACAGCCCACTTCCTGAGTACCAATCAAAACCTTCAAGCCACCACTGGCTCCACTTAGCTGGTTCTTAGCCTGGTTGATGTTCATGCTCGAAACATCTGGCACATCAACCTTTCCGTTCGAGATGATCAGGTCAACGGTTGAACCGCCGGCAGCATAGGTTCCAACTTCGGGGGTGCTCTGAATGACCTTCCCTAGTGGAACGGTTGGGCTGGTGCCAGGAGTGATGGTTCCTAGTTGCAAGCCTGCCGCGGTTAGGGCATCTTTGGCCTGAGTTTCGGTGAGGCCTAGCAGCGATGGCACTGCAACTTGTGAAGGTCCGCTGGACACCGTGAGTTCAACATTTGAACCCTTTTCAGCGTGCTCGCCGGCTGGCGGGTTGGTGCTAATGATGGTGTCGAGAACCACTGTGTCGCTCGGGGCTTTCACTTCACTAACCGTGAAACCTAGGGCTTCAAGGGCGGCAGTCGCTTCCGGCACGGTCTTTCCAGTTACATCGACCACGCTGACATTGGTGTTGCTCGGTAGATTCACATTGATTTTTGCGAAGCCAACGAGATAAACCAAAAGACCAATAACCACGACGACCAAGCCGGCGCCGAAGCCCCAAGCTAGCCCAACAAGTTTCTGGTTCTTCGGAGTCAACTCGGTTTTGACGCTGGTGTCAACAATCTCTGGCTCGAAGTCCATGCCCAGGGTGCTGAACGGATTGGTTACCGGCTTTTCAACAGGGGCTTCTTCGGTGAGCGAGCCCAAAAGTTCATCGAATGGGTCCGCTTCGGCTGCTGGCATAACTACAGTCTCTAGAACTTCAGCTGGAGCGCCTTCGAACAGGTCATCAAAGGCAACTGGCGCTGTAGGTGCGCTTTCAATCGGGGCCAAGGCTGCGCTAAGTAGGTGCTCGCGGAACTGCTCGGCGCTCTGGTAACGGTCGTTGCGATCCTTAGCCAATGCGTGAAGCACAACTTCGTCTAGTGCCTTAGAAATTTCCGAGTTGTGTGCCGAAGGCGGGATAACTTCTTCGCTTACGTGCTGGTAGGCAACCGAAACCGCGCTTTCGCCAACGAATGGCGGACGGCCGGCCAGCATTTCGTAAAGCAAAACACCGGTTGAGTAGAGGTCGGTTCTGGCATCAACGGTTTCACCGCGTGCCTGTTCCGGAGAGAAATACTGAGCGGTACCAACAATTCCGGTGGTGTGGCTCTGGGTTGCCGAAGAGTCACTCATGGCTCGGGCAATGCCGAAGTCCATTACCTTGACGGCGCCGGTTTCCGTGATCATCACGTTCGCCGACTTAATGTCGCGGTGAATGATTCCGGCACGGTGTGAGAATTCGAGTGCGGTCAGGATGCCTTCTGCGAAACCAATCGCTTCCGGGGTAGAGAGTTTGCGGGCGTGAAGCAGGTCGCGAAGAACAGTTCCCTGCACGTATTCCATGATGATGTAAGGGGTGCGGCGAGGGTTGCCGTTGCCGTCGATGCTGTCCTCTTCGCCGGTGTCATAAACGCGAACGATGGTTGGGTGAGTCATGCGAGCCGAGTTCTGAGCTTCCTGACGGAACTTAACTTCGAAGGAAGGGTCGGCGACTAGGTCTGCTTTCAAAACCTTGATGGCGATCTTGCGACCCAGACGAGTGTCAATACCCTCGTAGACGTCGGCCATTCCACCGCGACCAATCAGTGCGCCAACTTCGTAGCGGTCTGCGATCATTCTTTTGTTTTCAGACAAGCTGTGCTCCTTCTTGAGTCAGTCTAGTTTTGCTTTAGTTTGAGGGTGGGTTTTGGGTCGTATCTTCTACGTAATAGGTAATGGTTACAACGCTGCCAACTGCCATTGAGCCAAGCGGCGCTGCGTCGTAGACGGTGTTGATTCGCGGGTCTCCGGTGGCCAGGCCGTCGCCCTTAACTCTCGTGACCAGCAAACCCTTTTCCTGAAGCAGGCTTTCAACGGCATCAACGTTTTGGCCGATCACGTCTGAAGAAAACACCGTGGTGGTGGCTGGCGTCGTTGGGGTTTCGGTTGGCGTCTCGGTTGGCGTCGGTGTTTGGGTGGAAGTTGGGGTTTCGGTCGAGGTTGGCTTAGGTGTTGGCTGGCTGAGCATCGCGAAAATTACCCCGACAGTGGTCAAGACCAGGACCACCACAACGGAAACCCAAGGCCAAATGGCGGCCGGCTTGGTTTCTTTGGTCTCCACGGTTTCGATGATCGATGTCGTCTGCGGCAACGGCTGAACTGTTTCAATCATTCGAGTGTTGAACTGGCCTCGAGGTGCCTTACCGCTGATCTTCTCGGCTCGTTGCGCCAGTTCCAGTGCGGTAGCTGGGCGCATCACGGCCTTTTTGGCAAGGCAAGACATGATTAGGTCGGTAACCGCAGGGTCAAGTTCTTCTGGTAGCGGTGGCGGTGCGTCTTTAATCTGTGCCATGGCAATGCTCATCTGGTTGTCACCGGTGAACGGACGCTTTCCAGAAAGAGCTTCGTAGGCCACGATGCCTAGCGAATAAATGTCGGTCGATGGTGTGGCTGGCTTTCCGGTGGCCTGTTCCGGAGCGAGGTATTGAACCGTTCCCATAACCTGGCCAGTGGCGGTCAGCGAAACCTGATCGGCCACGCGGGCAATACCGAAGTCAGTGATTTTTACCTGGCCTTCTGGTGTGATCAAAAGGTTTCCAGGCTTCACGTCGCGGTGAACTAGGCCCTCTTGATGAGCGGCGTAAAGCGCGCGAGCGGTCTGAGCCACGATGTCGAGAACTTCGATCTCTGGCAAAAACTTTCGTTTCTCCAAAATCTTGGCGAGCGAATCTCCAGGCACCAGTTCCATTACCAAGAACGCGCTTCCGGCATCCTCGCCGTAGTCGTAGACGTTTGCGATGCCTTCGTGGTTCACTCGAGCAGCGTGCTTGGCTTCGGTTCGGAAGCGCTCGAGGAAGCCAGGGTCTCCCATGTATTCCGGTTTCAAAATCTTGATGGCTACATCACGCAAGATGATCGGGTCGTGAGCTTTCCAAACCTCACCCATGCCGCCAATCGCGATTCGGCTGATTAGACGATAGCGTCCGCCGTAGAGCTGTCCTTCTTCAGGGTTCACTTTCCGAGCACCGCCTTAATTACCTTGCGGGCGATTGGTGCTGCCACGATGTTGCCGCTTCCACCCTGTCCTAGGCCACCGCCGTTGGCAACCATGACGACGACCGCGACGCGCGGATTGTCGGCCGGTGCGAAACCCGCGAACCAGAGAGTGTAAGGAGAGTTGCCACCGTTTTGGGCGGTGCCAGTCTTGCCAGCAACCACGGTTCCGGAAACCTGACCGTTGGTACTAACACCATTTTTTACGGCTGCAATCATCATCTTCTTGAGTCCATCGGCTGTTGATTTGCTGATCGGTGAAGCGAATTCGCTTGGCTGGCTTTGGCTCAAAAGTGCCAGGTTAGATGACTGAACATTCTCAATAAGTTGAGGGTTCATTTCTTTTCCGCCGTTGGCGATGGTCGCAGTGATTAGCGCCATCTGCAATGGAGTAACTCGCACATCAAACTGGCCGAATGAGGCGAGTGCGGTTTGGGCGTCGTCCATGTTTTCTGGGTAAACGCTCGCGGTGGCTACGGTAGGAATTCGGAAACTCTGACCGAAACCGAAAGCCTTGGCCATGGCGCGAATTTTGTCTTGACCCAGAGCCACACCAAGTTCGGCAAACGGAATGTTGCACGAGAACTGAAGTGCGTGCAGAAGGGTCACAGTCTTAGTTCCGCCGCAGTCGCTGCCGCCCGAGTTGTGAATCTTGGTGCTGGTGTTTGGCAGGGTGTAGGTCCGAGGGTTTGGTAGCTCTGAGTCAACCGTGTACTGGCCACTCTCCAGCGCAGCAGCGGCAACCACAAGTTTGAACACCGAACCCGGGGTGTAGAGACTTCCGCCAATCGCCTTATTGATCAGTGGGTCTCCGGCCGAGCCGAGCAGATTGTTGTAGTTCGACTGCGCCTTGCTGCCAGAGTGAACTGCCAGTTTGTTTGGATTATAGCCAGGAGTTGAAACCATAGCCAAGATGTTTCCAGTAGCCGGTTCAAGCGCTACCACCGCGCCGATTCGATTGCCAAGTGCGTCCCAGGCAGCTTTCTGAACCTTAGGGTCGATGGTTAATTCAATCGAAGCGCCGCTAACTGGCTTGCCCGAGAACAGGGCATTCAGCTGCTCGAAGAACTGCGCGCTGTTCTTACCGCTCAGGTAATCATTTGCGGAAGACTCGAGCCCGGTAGCTCCCTGGTAGTAACTGTAGAAACCGGTTACCGCCGAATACATGTCGCTCGAATATTTGCGGTTGAAGTGGAAGGCATCGGCTGCTGGAACCGACTGCGCAATTGGTTGTGAGTCAACCAAAATGGCGCCTCGCTGCTTCTGATAGCCGTCGTAGATTGCTCGAACGTTTCGTTGGTCTTTCGAAAGCGACTCAGACGAAAGGACCTGCAAGTTGGTGGCCGACATGAATAACGCAAGGAACATTGCGGCAACCACCAAGCTTATGCGGCGGAGTTCGCGATTCATTCGACCTCCCTGCGGTTGGTGTCAGAAATACGCAGCAGTAAACCGATGATGATCCAGTTGGCCACCAACGACGAACCACCGGCCGCCAGTAACGGTGTGGTCAAACCGGTAAGTGGAACGAGTCGGGTCACGCCACCAATCACGATGAATACCTGCAGCGCGATTACGAAGGAAAGACCGGTTGCTAGCAGCTTGCTGAAATCGTCGTTGTGGTTGAAGCCGATGCGCAGACCTCTGGCCACCAAGAGAATGTAGAGCGTGAAGATCACAAAGATGCCTGCGAGACCAAGTTCTTCGGCAAGGGATGCCACAATAAAGTCGCTCTCGGCGAGTGGAACCAACTGTGGCACTCCGCCTCCAAGGCCGGTACCAAGCAAACCACCGTGTGCAAAACCGAACAAACCTTGCACTAGTTGGTAGCTCCCACCAATGGCGTTGTAGTGCGCGTCGTCGAACGGGTTTAGCCAGGCATCAAAACGCTTGGTCACGTAAGAGATAGCACGTGATGCTACCAATGCACCGGTCAGAAACATTCCCAAACCAACCACTGTGTAAATGGCGCGACCGGTTGCCGTGTAAATCATGACCAAGAACAAACCGAAGAACAGCAGCGAGGTTCCGAGGTCGTGCTGAACAACCAGCACCAAAAGGCTGACCACCCAGATGGCAAGGATCGGCCCAAGTTCGCGAGCCTTCGGAATTTGAATTCCTAGAATTGTGCGACCAGTCATGGCCAGCGAATCCTTGCGTTGAACTAGGTAGCCGGCGAAGAAAATCGTCAAAGCAATTTTGGCAAGTTCACCAGGCTGGAAAGTTAGCCCACCGATTGAGAGCCAAAGGCTAGCGCCGTTGATGGTCTTACCAATGAACGGCAGCATCGGCGACAATAGTAGGCCAACACCCACGGCGCCGGCTAGAAATACGTAACGACGAAGCACGAGGTGGCTTGGGATGTACATGACCACAGCTCCAGCCAAAACCATTGCCACCAAAGTCCAGATAACCTGCTTCTCGGCGAAAAGTTCAGTTTGGTGGTTGGCAATTGCTGCGATGTCGAGACGGTAGATTTCCGCAATTCCCAGTCCGTTCAGGGCAACGGCAATTGGAAGAATCAGTGGGTCGGCTTCACGAGCGCGCAGACGCAAAACCAGATGAAGCAACAAACCAGCTCCGGAAAGCGCACCCCAGTAAAACCAGAAGTCGTTATTCACGTTCTGCAGTGTGCTCAATTGCACCTGGACAATTTCGAAGGCATTGATTGCGAAAGCAAACAGCAAAAGGAAAAGCTCGGTGTTGCGGTTACGTGGAACCACACGCACGATCTTGGAGATTCGTTCGGTAACGTTACTGCTCAACTACGACCACCGAAGCCTTTAGTCGATCCAGAATGCGGTTGGCGTCTTGTAGGTCTGTCGCATAAATCGTGCGATCAACAAGTTGCTGCTGATATTCGGGTAGGTCGGTAACCGAGACCGTGGTTTCCTGATAAACGTTGGAGAATTTGAAGCCCAGTAACTCTTCACGAATGCCCTTGTAGATGGCAACGTGCCCATTCGACTCGGCCACGTAAAACTTGGTCTGCGTGTAGTTGTAGCCGAGCCACGCCAAACCAACCACGAGCACAGTTAGCCCGATCACCGTGGCGATTTGTCTTAGTTGACGTGACCGAAGACTGCGTTGGGCTTCCTTAGTAAGTCGGCTAAAGCCAGCCCCAGACTCTGGAACGAACTGGCGGTCTTGACCTTCTAAACCGCTAATGTCGGCAAAGAGGTTCTTCAAACCAACAATCGACTTGCCCTTGGCCTGCTCAATAACAACGTCGCTCGATGCCGATCCAACAAACTTCACTTCTCGCTCAATAACCTGACCCAAAGCTGCCGGCACGGTATCGACCACAACAACCGTGACGTTGTCAGGTGCGCCAGCTTCCAGGGCCTCACCGATCAACATTTCAATCGCCTCGGCAGGTGCCTGATCGCTGGAAAGGTTCATGTGAATGATGGCGTCTGAAACGTAGCCGTTCAGGCCGTCGGAGCACATCATCCAGCGGTCGCCTGGTAGCGCGGTCAGAACCTGGAAGTCCAACTGTGGCGGCTCGTTGTTGTCTCCGATAACTCGAAGCAAAACATTTCGGCGTGGGTGGGTGAGCGCCTCTTCTTCGGTGATGCGTCCGAGTTCAACCAACCGCTGCACGAAGGTGTGGTCTTTCGTAACCTGCGACGTCTTGCCGTCGCGGCAAAGATAAATGCGTGAGTCGCCAATGTGCCCAACCACGACCTTGTCTTCAACGAAGACGATTCCCGAAAAGGTGGTTCCCATACCGCCAAGTTCTGGGTGGCCGGCAACTGTCTCGGTTAGGGTCTGGTTGGTCTCCAGGATGCTGGCGAGCATCGCAGCTCCGGCGTCGTCTGGGGAAAAATATTGCGCATCCATTTGTGCCATGCGCTGCGCGGTAATCGCCGAAGCGATGTCGCCACCGGCGTGACCGCCCATGCCGTCGGCCACGAAAAACATTTGATAGCCGGCATAGCCCGAGTCTTGGTTCGAAGACCGAACTTTGCCAACGTTGGAGTCGGCAGCACTAATCAGTGCGATGCTCATTAGGCCCTCAGCTCGAAGACGGTCTTACCCACCTTGACCGGAGTGTTCAATTTCACAACTGCAGGAATTCCAACTCGAACGCCACCGAGGAAAGTTCCGTTGGTTGAGTTCAAATCTTGGACCAACCATTCGTCATTGATCAGTACCAACTTGGCGTGCTGGGTAGACGCGTATTCGTCGGTGATTACCAGGTCGCTGTTCACAGCGCGACCGATGTGAAGCTCACGACCGTCTAGAGCAATCTCACGACCAGCATTCTCGCCGTCGGTAATTACCAACTTGGTAGCCAGCTTGCTGCTCGGAGCGCTTGACTCCTGCAACACCCGAACCGGACCGGTTGGAGGGTTTGGAATGTGGGCCTGTGAAACCACCTGTGTGGCATTCTGCTTGGCAGCCTTGCCAGCAACCTTCTGACCGAAGAGGTCGCTGCGAATTACCGAGATGATACTGAAAACAAAAATCCAGAGGACGGCCACCAGACCAATGCGAAGCAGGAACAGTGCTAATTCACTCAATTGCTCACCGCCTTAGCCACCACGCGGAAAACGAAAGTCTTGTGACCAGCCTTGATTACCGAATCGGTTGGCAAAGCCATTTCAGAAACCCGAACATCACCCAGGAAAGTTCCGTTGGTAGAACCAAGGTCGCGAATGCCAGCCTTTTTGCCGGTCCAAACAATCTCAAAGTGCTGGCGGCTCAGACTGGTGTCGTTGATCTGAATGTCTGAGGTGGCATCGCGACCAACCGAGGTTCGGCTCTTCACAATCTCAAAGGTCAAACCCTCACCAATAACCTCCAAGCGAGGCATCCACTCAACATCGGCCGGAGCAACATCTGGGCTCGAAGCCTTCACATAAACCTGACCAATGCCAATGTTGGAAGACTCGTTCAAAGTAATGACCAAGGGACCTGCGAACTGGTAACCCTGCTTCACGGCATGAGCCTGAGCCTGATTGCGAAGTTCTTGGTTCAAGCTCTCGGAGATTAGCTTCAAACGACCAAAGTCGGAAGCTGAGAGAGTAATTTCAAACTGGTTTGGAACCAGGATGCGGTCGCGGCTAACAATCGCCGCGTTGGCGTCCATGTGCGATTTGATCGCAGAGCCAATCTCGATAGGTTGAAGCTCAGACTTGAAGGTCTTACTGAAAGCGCCGGTAACAGCACCCTCAATAGCCTTCTCAAGCTTGTCTAGAAAACCCAACTGAGATACCAATCCTTATAGGGCTTTAAGTTTAACCGCCGAGCCTGTTAATAGCCTGTTGTTAGTATCAACTTACAAATCCAATTAGGGGGAATAATGTCACCATCGATCTACAGCGGCTCAGGCCTATACTTCTTAGCTTTAGTACTTCTACTTTCAGTGAGCGTCCTCGTTTGGGCGTTAGTAGATCTATGGAAGTCAAAGGCCGAGCAGAACACCAAGCTTCTCTGGACTCTTCTCGTTGTGATGGTCAATCCAATCGGAGCCATCTTGTGGTTCACAGTTGGTAAGAAGGCCAACAAGTAGCCAAACTCTTGGGATGGCCTGTGGATAAGTTCCACAGGCCATTTTCCATTTCTGAAAGGTTCCTGTGCGGAGGCTAGGAGCAACCTGAGTTTGGCTTCTTTTCCAAGGTTCGCTTCCTAGTGTGATTCTTGTCAGCTACGAAAGGACATGACATGGACAAGAAGAAGATCGCGAAGACCTCGCTAATCGCAGTATCGGCAATTGCACTAACCGGGCTAGCTTTTGCCACTCCATCGCTAGCAGCAACCTCAAAGCACAACACCGTTGCTTCGGCCAGCTTCCAGGGAAAGGGTCACGGAGACCACGGCTTTGGTAAAGGCCACGACAACCGCGGACCGAAGCCAGCTTTGGTTAGCCAGACTGTTACCGTCACCGTTCCAGACGACGGCGCAACCTACGAACTACTAGTAACCGAGACCGCTCCTCCAGCCGGTGCAGCCAACACCGCGCCTAAGGATCTCCCAAAGAACCATAGCTTTGTGGTGCCAGTAACCGGAACCGGAAGCGTAACCGTTTCAGTTCCAGGCTTGCACCCAGGCTC
>CANGEU010000016.1 GCA_947452985.1 Micrococcales bacterium | reverse complement strand
GGGGCAACCCTTTTGGGTCGCGGTCCGCTCTAGTGTAATGGCAGCACGGCGCTCTTTGGAGGCGTTCGGTATAGGTTCGAATCCTATGGGCGGAGCGTTAGGAGAGGTATGAGCAACCACAAGTTCGCGGTCATCGTTTTGGCTGCCGGCGCTGGAACTCGCATGCGCTCTCAGACCCCTAAGGTCATGCACGAGCTAGCTGGTTTGCCACTCCTCGGTCATGCACTTTCTACGGCTACCGCTCTCGGCGCTGAGCACGTTATCCCCGTGGTTCGTCACGAGCGCGAACTGATTGCTGACTACATTTCTACTTTTTACCCAACCGCGGTTATTGCCGACCAGGACGAAATTCCTGGCACCGGACGCGCGGTTGAATGTGCTCTTGAGCAACTTCCTTCAGACTTCAATGGAACAGTTGTGGTTACCAGTGGAGACGTACCGCTGCTTGATGTTGGAACAATTCAGGCAATGGTTGAAAGCCACATCGACGGAGGCTACTCGGCAACCGTTCTTTCGGCAGACTTCACTGACCCAACCGGATACGGGCGCATTGTTCGGAACGCTAACGGAGATTTCGAAGCGATCGTGGAACACCGCGATGCCACCCCAGAACAGCACGCAATCACCGAGGTTAACGCCGGTGTCTACGTTTTCGACGCGGGAGCACTTCGCGAAAAGTTGGCTGCCATCGGTATGGAAAACTCGCAGCACGAGAAGTACCTAACCGATGTTGTGGCGGCCGAACGTGAGGCAGGCAAAAAGGTTCAGGCTCTAACCGTGGCCGACAATTGGCTCATTGCCGGCATCAACGATCGCGTGCAACTTGGCGAAGTTACTGCCGAGCTAAACCGCCGACTTTGCGCGGCTTGGCAACGTGCCGGTGTCACCATTCTTGACCCAGCCAGCACTTGGCTCGATGTAACCGTTTCACTTGCCGAAGATGTCACCATTTTGCCTGGCACCATCCTCAAGGGCTTCACCTCGATTGGCAAGGGTTCAACCATTGGCCCAGAAGTTCAGATGGTCGACACCGTGGTTGGCGAGAATGCCAGCGTGGTCAAGTCGCATGTGAGTACTTCCAAGATTGGCGACGGCGCCAGCGTTGGCCCATTTGCTTATCTTCGCCCAGGCACCGACCTTGGAGCCGACGGCAAGATCGGAACCTTCGTTGAAACCAAGAACGCCAAGATTGGTGCAGGTAGCAAGGTTCCGCACCTCAGCTACGTTGGCGATGCCGAGATTGGCGTCGAATCAAACATTGGCGCAGGCACGATTTTTGCGAATTATGACGGCGTGAATAAGCACCGCAGCGTGATTGGTTCACATGTTCGCACCGGGTCACATAACACCTTCGTTGCTCCAATTACTATTGGAGATGGAGCCTACACAGCGGCAGGTACCACGGTCCGAAAAGACGTTGCCGCCGGAGACTTGGGAATGAACGTTACCCCTCAGCGCAACATGGCTGGCTGGGTACTTCAGAACCGACCAGGAACCAAGGCAGCGGAAGCTGCCGAGAAGTCAAAGAACTAAACAAACAGGAGCCCATGGTGACCAAGATAACTATCAACGGACAGAAACGCCTTGCCCTCCTAAGCGGCCGCGCTCACCCCCAACTAGCCGCCGATGTTGCCAAGATTCTTGGCACCGACGTAATTCCAACCACCGCCTACGACTTCGCTAACGGCGAGACCTTCGTTCGTTTCGAAGAGTCGGTTCGCGGTGTCGATGCTTTCGTGATTCAGTCTCACCCTTACCCAATCAACCAGTGGATCATGGAGCAGTTGCTCATGGTCGATGCACTAAAGCGTGCCAGCGCCAAGCGCATCACCGTGGTTGCACCTTTCTTCCCTTACGCCCGTCAAGACAAGAAGCACAAGGGTCGTGAGCCAATCTCGGCTCGCCTAATGACCGACCTTTTCGCCGCTGCTGGCGCAAACCGAATCATGTCGGTTGACCTGCACACCCCACAGATCCAGGGTTTCTTCAACGGTCCGGTAGACCACCTTTGGGCTCTACCAACCTTGGCCGATTACGTTGCCGAGCAGTGGGGTAACGAAGCCCTTACCGTGGTTTCACCCGACTCAGGACGCGTTCGCGTTGCCGACATCTGGGCCGACCGCCTCGGTGCACCGCTGGCCATCATTCACAAGCGTCGCGACCCAGATGTACCAAACCAGGTTTCAGCCCACGAACTGGTTGGCGACGTAAATGGTCGAACCTGTCTACTGGTCGACGACATGATCGACACCGCGGGCACCATCGTTGCTGCAGCCGCCGCCCTGAAGAAGAACGGCGCTGCCCGAGTAATCGTTGCTGCCACTCACGCCGTGTTCTCAGACCCAGCCGTAGAGCGACTAAGCGGCGACGCAGTCGATGCCGTAGTGGTCATGGACACCCTGCCAATTCCTGAAGAGAAGCGTTTCGAGAAGCTAACCGTGCTCTCGGTTGCTCCACTAATCGCTCGCGCAATTAGCGCGGTCTTCGACGACGACTCGGTAAGCCAGATGTTCCCTGGCCATGCCTAAACAGCAGCTCGGTCTCGGTGGCGCAATTGCCATCGGGCTGGCTTCAATGCTTGGCGCAGGCGTTTTCGTAGTTTTTGGAAGCGCCTATCAAATCTCAGCAAACCTGATCTTCGTATCAATCGCTATTGCCGCACTGGTCGCCGGTTTGAATTCCGCGGCGATTTATCAGCTGGCTCGGCAAGTTGATCGTCCAGGTGGTGTCTATGCCTATTCGCGAATCTACTTAAGCGACACCTGGAGTTTCCTCAGCGGATTCGCGTTCGTCTTCGGCAAGATTGCATCCATCGCTGCTATCGCCTTGGTGGTCCAACAATATGTTTTGCCCCAAATTCCGTTTTGGCCCTCGGTAATTGCAATCGCATTACTAACCTTCATCAACATTCTCGGCATTAACCGAACCGCGCTGGTTGCCACCGTCCTTAGCATCACCACCATCGGCTTCTTTCTAGCTCTCACCGTGATGGGAACCTTAAACCAAAGTGGTCTTTTAGAAAAAGCCATGATGGTCCAGCCAAGCAACCCGCTCCAATCGGTGTTGATTGGCGCCAGTGTCGTGTTCTTTGCGTTCGCCGGTTATGCCCGAGTGGCAACACTCGGCGACGAAGTGCGCGAAGCCAAGCGAAACATTCCAAAAGCAATCGTGATTTCGCTGTCATTCGTCCTGGTGCTTTATCTGGTTTTGGCGTACGTATTGCTCAATGACCTCGGAACACTGCTAACCAATGGGCAAACCCCAGTGGCAGATCTTGCCAATAAAGTTCTCGGGTCCAACTGGATTGCCCCAATCGTTGCCGCAATTGCCGGCCTTGGCAGCATGTTGGCACTACTGGCAGGGGTTTCCCGAACTGCAGCCAGCATGGCCGAGGATCGAGAACTTCCGCAGACTTTCAAACTGAGAAATCGGTTTGGGTCGCCTTGGTTAGCTGAGGTAATAATTGCCGTTGGTGCGATTGCCCTTACCAGCGCTGGAAAAATCGTCTGGGTTATTGGTTTCTCATCTTTTAGCGTGCTGTTCTATTACGCGGTCGGTCACCTCACCGCGATAGCTCAACCGAAAGACCAACGAGTGATGCCGAAGTGGCTAAACGTTCTCGGAATCGCGCTCTGCCTAACCCTCGCAATCTCCTTCGGCTGGGAGACGCTAAGCATTAGCACCGGCATCCTCGGGCTAGCTGCCGCCGTTCGCTGGTTGTGGCAACGAAGCAACTCCCTGTAAACTAAGGGAAGACAACGGCGAGGAATTCGAAAGAATTCGTAATCGACGGGGCCGGACCAGAAGGTCAGATCCTCGAACCCGAGTTGACAAAAACCATGGTCCCTAGGGCCCCAATTCAAAAGGAAACATTCATGTCGAATGCAGTTGCAAAACTTATTGCAGAAACCCGCACCAGCTTTGGTAAGGGTGCAGCGCGCAAGTCGCGTGCAGCAGGCCGCACCCCAGCCGTAATCTACGGTCACGGATCTTTGCCTCGCCACATCACCCTTCCAGCTCACGAAGTTGCTCTAGTGCTACGTCACAAGAACGCACTAATCGAGCTAGTAATCGACGGCAAGGACGAGACCGTTCTAGTTAAGAGCGCAACCAAGGATGTTGTTACCCAGGTAATCGAGCACATCGACCTTGTAACCGTTGTTAAGGGCGAGAAGATTCACGTTGAGGTTCCAGTTCACGTTGTTGGCGAGCCAATCTCGGGCGCAACCATCGACCTTGAGCACAAGACCGTCAAGCTAATTTGTGAGGCTTCGAACATTCCTGAATATGTTGAGATTGCTTTCAACAAGGAGCCTGCAGGCTTCCACGTTCTTGCTAAGGACGTTAAGCTTCCTGCCGGTGTTGCAATGGACCTAGCAGCCGACGAGCTAATCGCTTCGGTTGTTGAGACCGCTGCTGGCCACGCAGGCGAAGCTGCACCAGCTGCAGCCGCAGAGTAAAAATGTTTCTCGTAGTCGGGCTCGGTAATCCTGGGCCCGACTACGCATTTAACAGGCACAACGTTGGCCAGATGGTGATCGACGTTTTGGCCAGCCGCTTAGGTGCCAAGTTCACCAAGCACAAGGCAAACGCCATGGTTGCCGAGTCCCGCCTTGGCATTGGGTTAGACAAACTTATCCTGGCCAAACCACTGAGCTACATGAATACCTCTGGTGGTCCGGTTACCAACCTCGCCAAGTTCTACGGCATCGAACCAGACCACGTCATCGTCATCCACGACGAGCTCGACATCCCAGCCGAGGACGTTCGCATCAAGTTCGGCGGCGGTCATGCCGGTCACAACGGCCTCCGCGACATCATCTCGGCGCTCGGCACTAACGAATACATCCGCGTTCGCGTTGGCATAGGTCGTCCGCCCGGTTCCATGGACACCGCCGACTTCGTTCTCAAGAACTTCTCGTCGACCGAGAAGAAAGAACTACCAACCACACTCGAAATTGCCGCCGACGCCGTTGAAGCAATTATCAAAGACGGACTAACCGCCGCCCAGCAACGCTTTCACTCCTAAACTGGGTAAGTGAACAACCCGCAGGACAAGGCATTAGTGCGCCTTGCTGCACTCTTCGCAGACGGGTATCCAACCGCCAAGCTTGAAGCAGCTATCACCAATAAGACTTTGCGAGTAATTGCGCCTCAGGGTGCCAACCCGTTTGTGCTCAATCTGATTTCACAACTGCGAAGCGCCAAGAAACTTTCTAATGTTCATTTGGTAATCGCTGCCACTGGGCGCGAATCGGAAGAGTTGGGCGATGCCCTCAAAGAGCTTGAACCAAATGCCGAGATCCTGGAGTTCCCAAGTTGGGAGACTCTCCCTCACGAACGCCTGAGCCCAAGCCCGGAAACGGTTGGTAAGCGTGTAAAGGTGTTAAACCGACTTCACGAATTACAAGAAACCAATGCCAAAAACCCGGTCTACATTCTGGCCTCGATTCGAGCAACGCTTCAGCCAGTGGTGGCAGGGCTTGGCGAACATCATGCGCTCAACCTTGAAACGGGCAAGGATTACCTACTTCCAGAGCTCAGCCTGAAGTTGGTTGAACTTGCCTACGAGCGCGTAGATATGGTCACCCGTCGTGGTGAGTTTGCCGCCCGCGGTGGCATTATCGACATCTTCCCAACGACTGCCGAGCACGCCATTCGTCTCGAATTCTTCGGCGACGAATTGGAAGAGATTCGCGAATTCTCGGTAGCCGATCAGCGCTCAATTCAAACCGAGCAACTGAAGTCCGCCGAGATTTACCCGGCCCGTGAAGTCATCATCACGCCATCGGTTGCGGCTAAAGCTAGAGAAATGCAGCACGAGTTTCCAAATCTGGCTGGCATGCTCGAAAAGATTTCCGAAGGCATTCCAGTTGAGGGTATGGAGTCGTTGGCGCCCGTCCTAGTTGAAAAGATGATTCCGTTCAGCAGTTATCTGCCAAAGGATTCCGCGGTAATTATTCTCAGTCCAGAAAAGGCCGCCGCGAGAGCTGCCTCACTCGTTGAAACCAACGACGAATTCCTTCACGCAGCCTGGGATGCCGCGGCCGAAGGCGCCAGCGCCCCAATCGACCTGAGCAATGGCGGCTTCATCGCCATGAAAGACTTCTTTGCCGACCTGAAGCAGCACTCGCTAATTGAACTGAGTCAGCTTCCATCTGGCGAAGACGAAGTGAACCTGCAACTTCTTGACCTGCCTAATTTCCACCTTGCCGAAACCTCGGTTGACGCCTGGCTCGAAGACCAGCTGAAGAACGGTCAACAGATTTTCATCACGGTTCCAGGCCATGGCACTGCCGAACGCCTTCAGGAAAAACTGCTAGCTCAAGGCCTACAAGACATCAGTGTCGGTCAAGCTTCGCTCACCAAGGGTTTCGCGGCACCAGACAGTAAATTCATTCTGCTTACCGAGGCCGACTACTACGGCAAGAACTCTGCGTATGTGAGCCCAAAGGCGAGAAAGCTTGCGGCGCGAAGGGGAGCGGCGGTAGACCCTCTAACTCTGAAGCGCGGCGACTACGTGGTTCACGAGATTCACGGAATCGGCCGATTCCTGGAACTTGTTTCCCGCAAGAGCGGAACGCCGGGTCGCCAGAACGAGCGCGAATACCTGCTCGTTGAATATGCGCCTTCAAAGCGCGGTCAGCCGAATGACACCCTGTTCGTACCAACCGACCACCTGGACCTCCTAACCCGCTATGTTGGCGGTGAAGCGCCGGTTCTTTCCAAGATGGGCGGAAGTGACTGGGCAAACCAGAAGGGCCGAGCCCGCAAGGCCGTTCGCAAGATCGCAATCGACCTCGTGAAGCTTTACTCGGCGCGCATGAATGCCGCCGGTCACGCCTTCGGTCAAGACACCGCCTGGCAGCGCGAGATGGAAGATGCGTTCCCATTCGTGGAAACCCAAGACCAGCTCAACACCATTGAAGAAGTGAAACGCGACATGGAACGATCCGTTCCAATGGACCGACTTCTCGCCGGCGACGTTGGCTACGGTAAGACCGAGGTTGCCATCCGAGCCGCCTTCAAGGCAATCCAAGACGGCAAGCAGGTCGTAATGCTCGTACCAACCACACTGCTCGTCCGTCAGCACACCGACACCATTGAGCGTCGCTTCGAAGGCTTCCCAGTAACCGTGCGCAGCCTCTCGCGCTTCCAAACCGAGAAGGAATCCAAAGAAACCATAAAGGGTCTGGAATCTGGCGCTGTAGACATGGTGGTTGGAACTCACCGTCTTCTCAGCGGCAACATCAAATTCAAGAATCTCGGGCTAATCATCGTCGACGAAGAGCAGCGCTTTGGCGTTGAGCACAAAGAAAAGCTCAAGGAACTAAAAGCCAACGTCGACGTTCTTTCAATGTCCGCGACACCAATCCCGCGCACGCTAGAAATGGCGGTGACCGGTATTCGTGAAATGTCGACTCTGGCAACTCCGCCGGAAGACCGCCACCCCATCCTCACCTATGTCGGCGCCTACTCCGACAAGCAGATCACGGCGGCCATTCACCGCGAACTACTTCGCGAAGGCCAAGTTTTCTTCGTTCACAACCGAGTTGAGAACATCGAGTTGGTTGCCGATCACATCCGCGACCTCGTTCCCGAAGCTCGCGTTGCTGTGGCTCACGGTCAGATGGGGGAGAACGCTCTCGAGCAGGTGGTCGTAGATTTCTGGGAAAAGAAGTTCGATGTCTTGGTTTCAACCACAATCATCGAAACCGGCATCGACATCCCAAACGCCAACACCCTCATTGTTGACCGTGCCGAAAACTTTGGACTCAGCCAGCTTCACCAAATTCGCGGACGTGTTGGTCGCAGTCGTGAACGCGCCTACGCCTACTTCTTCTATGACCCAAGCAAGCCGCTCACCGAACTTGCCCACGACCGTCTAGCCACGATTGCTACCAACAACGAACTTGGTTCTGGCATGCAGGTCGCACTAAAAGACCTCGAAATTCGTGGCGCGGGAAACCTGCTCGGTGGCGAACAGTCTGGTCACATCGCAGGCGTTGGCTTCGACCTTTACCTACGCATGATTGGCGAAGCCGTAAACGACTTCAAGGGAATCAAGCACGAAACTCCTGCAGAGCTCAAGTTGGAACTGCCGATCGATGCCCACATCCCAGCCACCTACGTGGACTCTGAGCGCCTTCGCCTCGAGGCATATCACAAGCTCTCGGCTTCATCGAACGCCAGCAACACCCGCGCCGACCTCGACAAGATCAAGGCCGAACTTGAAGACCGCTACGGCGTTGCCCCGCAGTCGGTTACCAACCTCATCGACGTCATTGAACTTCGCCAAGCAGCTAACCGCATGGAACTGAGCGACGTTCTACTTATTGGCCAGATGGCGCGAATTGCCCCAATCGAATTCGACGAAGCAACACAGGTTGCGTTCAGCAGGCTATACCCAGGCTCCCGCTACCTTTCAGCTGCTAAAAACCTAAGCGTGCCAACGCCAGTGAATGCCACCGACCGCGAAATGATCGACTGGACTTGGGCGCTTCTCGAGCAGTTGAACCGCGCCACCAAGCCAGCCCAATAAAGTAGAGACCATGACCCAAACCAAGCTCCGTACCGGACTAATTTTGCTCATTGGAGCACTCGGAGTTTTGCAGCCGTTCTCACTCGACCCATACCTTGCAAACATTTCATTCATCGCTAAAGACCTAAACGTTGCTCAAGCACTGATTGCCCAAAACCTCACGGCACTAACCCTCGGTATTTCGTTTGGAACCGTAATTGCAGGACCAATGAGCGATGCCATCGGCCGAAGAAAACCAATCCTCTTTTCTCTAATTGGTTACATCTGCGCAGCGCTGCTTGCCTCAAGTGCAACCAGCGTTGAAATCTTCTTCACCGGCCGTATTCTGCAAGGTTTCTTCGCATCAGCCGCCGCGGTTATCGCTAACGCCATGCTCCGAGACATGTATGAAGGTCTCCTGCTCATCAAGGCAGTCGGCCGCTCGATGCTACTGATGTCCACTTCATGGTTCATCGGCCCAATCTTCGGTTCCTACCTTCAGGGTTTCACCGACTGGCGCGGTCTCGGCCTAATTCTCGCCATCCTAGGAGCAGCACTGCTCATCCTGATCTTCTTCAAACTTCCAGACACCATGACCAAAGAGCAGCGCACCAAAACCACTGCCAAAGATGTTGCCAAACGTTTCGGTTACCTAATCAGAGACCGCGTATTCCTCGGTCTGATCATCGTGCAAAGCTGCATCAGCGTTTCCTTGTTTTGCTACCTAAGTGTTGGCCCTTTCGTCTACGACAACGCCTACCAAATCGACCCAGCCCAGGTTGGAATCTTTCTTTCCATCAACTCGGTTGGCGCCTACATCGGCAGCCAACTCGGCACCAAGCTAAGTTCAAAGATCAAACCTCAATACGCATTGCTCGTGGCTCTTGCTATCGGTAGCGCTGCCGGTCTGGTTCAAATCCTCACCGCAACCATGAACCTTGGCTTTATTTTCTACACCACCACACTCGCCATCTTCGCCATCGGTTTCGGCACCTCAGTCACCCCAATCCTCGGCCTAGCCATGGCCTCCCACCCGAACGAGGCTGGCACTGCAGCAGCCGTCCTGGCAGTGTCAGGAACTGTTGCCACAACCATCGCCGGCGCCTACTACGCCATCCTCGATCACAACTCGGCGCTGGGCATAGGCTTTACCCAAGCTGGCTTCATGGCCCTCGGCATCATCATCCTGTTCGTAGTTGTCAAACCTAAAAACCTGGAGGTTATGAAATGACCCAACTAGACGACCTAATTGCAACCGCTCACAAACTCCGAGCCCCTGGCGGCTGCCCTTGGGATGCCGAGCAGACTCACGAATCTCTCCTCACCTACCTAATCGAAGAGACCTATGAACTCATCGACGCCGTGCAGAGCAAAGACCCTGAAGCCATCAAGGAAGAACTAGGCGACGTTCTCTACAACGTCATCTTCCACGCAGACATCGCCGAAGGCAACGGGCAATTCACTATCGAAGACGTTGCCAAGCACATGGAAGACAAGATGAAGTCTCGTCACCCTCACGTCTTCGGCAACGATGCAGAAAAAGAAGAATTCGCTGCCAAAACCGGTGAAGACGTAATGAAATCCTGGGACAACCACAAGAAGAAGGAAAAGCCGGAACGCGAATCCGTTCTCGATGGTGTCCCTCTCGGTATGTCGTCCCTCGCTCTAGCCAACAAGGTAATCGGTAAGGCAGAAAAGCTCGGCGTCCTCGAAAAGGGCCAAAGCCCAATCCAGGTAAATACCGACGAAGAGCTGGGAACGCTACTGCTAGCAATCGTCTCAGCAGCCCGCGTAAACGGCATCGACCCAGAAATAGCCTTGCGCAAAGCAACAACCGAACTCATGAGCGACATCCGCAAATTCGAGGTTCTAGAAGCATCTGACGCTGGGGTTATCGGTCAGGAACTCTAAACTCACTTCCGTTGGTGCTTGATCAATGTCTATTGATCAAATAAGATCTCATTAGGAGAGTCATTTGCCAAGCACAAAAAACACCACAAAATCCACAGGTACAGTCGTTGAACTGTTCGCCGGTGTGGGTGGTTTTCGCATTGGCTTAGAACGCGCGGGCTGGAACACAATCTTCTCAAACCAATGGGAGCCGTCCACTAAGACCCAGCATGCCTCATCTTGCTATGTTGCTAACTTCTCAGATGACGGGCACTCAAATGAGGACATTTCAGTCGTCGTTGATCGCCTCGTAAAAGGCGACAAATCAGCGATTCCAGAAACGGACCTAGTCGTTGGTGGCTTCCCTTGCCAGGATTACTCGGTTGCCAAATCCCTAAATTCTTCCAAAGGCCTCGAAGGCAAAAAAGGAGTTCTCTGGTGGGAGATTTACAAGCTCGTCTCCACCAACAAACCCAAGTTTGTTTTCCTAGAAAACGTTGACCGGCTCCTCAAGTCGCCTGCTAGTCAGCGCGGCCGTGACTTCGCAATCATGCTCAGAACCCTTGGTGACCTCGGCTATGTAGTTGAGTGGCGAGTTGTCAACGCAGCGGAAGAAGGCTTCCCGCAGCGTCGCATTCGAGTTTTCATTGTTGGCGTTCGCAAAGACATTTATGCAAAGAAGGACCTATCTTCACCAGCCGATTTTGTTTGTGAGGCATCTGTACTCGGTCAAGCCTTCCCGGCCGACAAAAAGTCGTCCTCAGAAACATTTGACTTGGATAAAGATCCTGCAGACATCACGGAAAACTTCGGAAAGGGACTTTCGAAGTCTCCTTTCAAGAACGCAGGTCTTTGCATCGACGGTGTTGTAACGACTGTCGAAGTTACGTCGCGAGGTTCCAGTTCAAAAGCGACTCTTGGAGACATCCTCCAATCTGATGACCAGGTGCCTGTCGAGTACTGGGTTGAGCCTTCACGTCTTCCTGAATGGGAATACCTCAAAGGCGCCAAGTCAATTGAACGCGAACGTGATGGTTTCTCGTACTTTTACTCAGAAGGCAAAATGGCTTTCCCAGACTTGCTAACAAATCCAAGTCGCACCATTCTTACCGGCGAAGGTGGAACAACGCCGTCTCGTTTCAAGCACATCATCAAGATTGGCGACCGCTATCGCAGGCTAACCCCAGTTGAGTTGGAGCGTCTAAATGGTTTCCCCGACGACTGGACCAAGTTTGATGAGCAAGGTAAAGAACTTTCAGATGCTCGACGTGCCTTCTTCATGGGAAATGCGCTTGTCGTGGGTCTCATCGAACGCGTTGGTCATGTGCTCAGTCGTCTAGCCAGCGAGTAGAAAGCTTATTGAGGGGGCATTAAATGGTTGATCTCGACTACGATCCAAAATCACCCGAGTCAATTCTTCTCGCGGCCAAGAAATTGACTGGTAAAGCCCTGAGATATTTCATGCCTAGCGATGTCACCAACGTTGCAAACAAGGGTGACCTAGGGACATTGGTTGAGAATTACTTCTTCTTCATCAATCCAGGAAACAGTCCTGAGCCAGATTTCAAAGAAGCAAACTTAGAGCTAAAGACAACTGGTCTACTCAAAAAGGCTGACGGTACCTATCGAGCTAAAGAGCGACTAGTTCTGACCATGATTAACTACGAAACGCTCGCAGAAGAAACTTGGCTTTCGTCTTCTTTCCTCAAAAAATGCAGTTCGATGCTCTTGCTTTTTTATGAGTACATCAAAGACGTGTCGGTAATTGATCGCAAATTTGTAATCGACCCACTTCTCTACAATCTGCCCGAAGAAGATCGAGCTCAAATTCGGCGGGATTGGGAAACCATCCAGGCGAAAATCCGAGATGGTAAGGCGCACGAACTTTCAGAGGGTGACACCTTCTATTTGGGGGCTTGCCGCAAGGGTTCTGGTGGCCCAAATGAAAAACTTAGGAAACAGCCTTTTTCTGATATTCCGGCAAAGGCCAGAGCGTTCTCTTTCAAGCAGGGTTATGTTGACTTCATTCTGGCTGGGCATGTAAGCAAGTTGGATTCCCTAGGTGTTGCGGATGCTTTGACTTTCGAGGATGCGACAAAGTCCAAGTTTGCACCCTTTATTGGGAAGAGCATCGAGGAACTCTCGCGTGAACTCAATTCGCACAAAGAAAGTTCGATGCAAAAGGGATTTCATCGAGGGTTGGCTGAACGAATTCTCTCCCAAAATGCTTCTTCGGTAGCCGAGCTTGTAAAGGCGGGTATTGAACTCAAAACAATTCGCGTCAATTCAAAGGGTCGACCAAACGAAGCTATGTCCTTCCCAGGCTTCAAATTTATGGACATCATCCATGAAGAGTGGGAAGAGTCGAGCTTCGCTAACAAACTAGAGCAGAAATTCCTCTTCGTTATTTATCAGGAAGACAACGCAGGGATTGAACATCTTGCAAAGGTTGCCTATTGGAACATGCCGTATCTGGATCGAGAAGAAGCTCACCGTGTTTGGGAAGATACGAAATCGAGGGTGAAAGTTGATGCCAAGAACCTGCCAAAGGCTTCTGAGAGTCGAGTTGCCCATGTTCGACCAAAGGCTAAAAATGCAGCAGACGTTCTCCCCACCCCTCAAGGAGACTTCCACACTAAGCAATGTTTCTGGTTGAACCAGAATTACATTCAAGAAGTAATTGCCTCGTTGTAATGTGAGTTTTTCAAGCTGCCTCTGGCAAACTTGACGCATGGCTAATCCTGTCAATCCTCCTCGCGGAATGCGCGACTTCCTTCCTGAAGATAAGCACGCCCGTGATTTGGTGTTGTCGAAGATTCGTGAGACCTATTCGGCTCGTGGTTACCAGGAGATTGAAACACCAGCTCTAGAGGACATCGCTAAGTTGACCTCGGGTCAGGGCGGCGACAACGAGAAGCTAGCTTTCCGCGTGATGAAGCGTGGTGCTGAACTTGATGAGGCTTTGGCTTCGTCGGGAGAGCTTTCAGACCTTGGTCTTCGTTATGACCTGACTGTTCCGCTAACTCGTTACTATGCGACAAACCGAAACGCTTTGCCATCCGTTTTCAAGGCGATTCAGACCGGACCGGTTTGGCGAGCAGAGCGCCCGCAGAAGGGTCGCTACCGTCAGTTCGTTCAGTGTGACATCGACATCATTGGTGATGCCTCTGGTTTGGCTGAGATTGATTTGTTGACTTCGTCTTTGGCTGCTTTGGATGCCCTCGGTTTGTCTGATGCTGTGATTCGTGTGAACCACAGGTCACTTTTGGTTTCTCTGCTTGATTCGTTGGGAGTCCCTGCAGAATCTCACGGCTCAGCCATGATCTCAATCGACAAGCTAGACAAGATTGGTGCCGACGGGGTTGCTGCTGAACTCGAAGAGCGCTTTGGTGTTGGGGCTGCATTCTCGGCTTGGATCTCTGCGCTCGATGTTTCGGTGATTCCGGCTGAACTTGCTTCGATTTTCTCGGTCGTTGATGCTTCGCGTTTGAAGTATGACCCAACCCTGGTGCGTGGCATGGGTTACTACACCGGCCCAATCTTTGAGATTGAACACCCAGGTTCGGGTTCGTCGATTGGTGGCGGTGGTCGCTACGACGGCATGGTCGGTAAGTGGCTTGGGCAGGATGTTCCTGCTGTTGGTATTTCGCTCGGCTTTGAGCGCGTTATGGATTTGGTTTCGCCTTCGTTGTTTGCGGGTTCGTCGGAGTCGGTCGTCTTGGTAATTGAAGGTGATGTTCTTGCTAAGGCTGTTGAGATCCGTGACTCATTGATTGCGCAAGGGTATCGAGTTCGTTTTGAGAACCGACCTAAGAAACTAAACACCTTGTTGGAGTCAATGGCTGCCAATGGCTTCACTCACTTCGCAACCTTGGATGAATCAACCACCGAGATTGAGCTTCGCCCTATCTCTTAGTAGCCGAGACTGCATTAGCATTCATAAGCGATTATTTAATCTGACCAAAACTATTAGGGACCAGTCGTGAACAAAAGCAAAAAAGGTAGCCCTCTAAAGAGAAACGCTGCACTAACCCTCGGAGCGATGGGTGTTGTTTACGGCGACATCGGTACCAGCCCGATTTATGCGTTCAACGAAGCGGTTCATGCCGGCGGCGACACCCGCTCTGAAATCCTGGGTGTTCTATCTCTTGTTTTCTGGACTTTGACGATTGTTGTTTCCATCAAGTACCTGATCTTTGTGTTGAACGCAGACAACAAGGGTGAGGGTGGAACACTTGCGATGTTCTCGCAGTTCTCAGAGAAGATTCGCACCGGTCGAAAAGGTTTGATGGGCTTCACCGTCTTCATTTTCCTGATGGCAGCTGCTTTGGAATTTGCCGACGGCATTTTGACGCCAGCCATTTCGGTGACTTCCGCTGTTGAAGGCATCAAGACGATCAACCCGGATCTAGGGTTCTTGGTTGTGCCAGTGACTGTTTTGATTTTGGCCGTTTTGTTCATCGTCCAGTTCAAGGGAACTCACAAAATTGGAACCATCTTCGGGCCGGTCATGATCCTGTGGTTCTTGGTGATTGGTTTTATGGGTGTTTCTCAGGTTGCTCAGAACCCAGAGTCGCTTGTGGCACTAAACCCGATGTTTGCATTCGGCTTTATCCAGGCTCATTCGTTCCAAACGCTTTTTGTAATGTCTTCGGTTATTTTGGCGGTTACCGGTGCGGAAGCTTTGTATTCAGACCTCGGTCACTTTGGTAAGGGTCCAATTCGTTTCGGTTGGTATGCCCTAGCCGGCTTGGCTTTGCCTTTGAACTACTTTGGTCAGGGAGCTCTGCTGCTTCGCGACCCAAGCACCCACGGAAACACCTTCTTCGGAATGGCTGGTTCAGGATTACCGACCCTTTTGCTTCTATTGCTAACCACCTTCGCAACCATCATTGCGTCTCAGGCTTTGATCAGCGCGGTCGCATCTCTTGCTAGCCAGGCGGTTCAGCTGGGCTTCCTTCCAAGAATTCGAATTCAGCACACTAACCGACAGGAGCGCGGACAGATTTATGTTCCGTTCGTAAACGCTGCGGTTGGCGTTGGGGCAATCGGGCTCGTGCTGTTCTTCAAGTCGTCATCGGCTCTGGCCGGTGCCTATAGCCTCTCGATTGCCGGCACCATGTTGGTTTCTACGATTGGCTTGATTATCCTTGCGGTCAGCAAGTGGAAGTCGCGCAAGTTTCTACTGCTGCCAATCTTCTCGGTGTTCTTGATTCTCGACCTGTCGTTGCTAATTGCCAGCTCGACCAAGTTCGTTACCGGTGCCTGGATTCCGGTGCTAATTGGCTTCTGTCTAGCGTCGATGATGTGGATTTGGCGCAAGGGTCGTCTAGAGCTCAACGCTCAGTTGAATAAAGACTCGATGTCTTGGAAGCAGGTTGAGAAGCTTCGCAAAAAGAATTCAATCTTGGTTGTCGACGGTGTTGGAATTTATCCAACGGCTATCCCTGGAATCGTGCCGAAGGCTCTTGAAGAGCAGATTCGCGTAATGGGCAGCATGCCAAAGCAGATCGTGGTTGTGAACGTTCTGCCTGAGGATGTTCCTTACAGCCACAAGCCGCCAGTGTTTGAAGAAGTGAACGAATTTGCTTCACTGGTTTCGCTTCCATGTGGATTCATGGAACAGCGCAACATTCCTCGAGCACTGCGTTCAAAGCATTTGGCAGAGAAGTTCGACGAAAAGCACGCAACCTATTTCGTGACCGACCGTACTTTAACCCTGGCTGACAAGACCAGCTTGAACCGTGCCGAAGAAGTAATCTTTGCCGCGCTGCACAGAAACGCGACTACCCCAAGGTACTTCTACCACTTGCCTGAACGTCGAGTTATTACGTTCGACATTTCGGTGCAGATGTAACTTCGGTGTCATGGGTTCGTCCTAGTCTTCGACTGTTGGTTGAAAGATAGGGGAATCATGAAAGCCGTTCTCAAATTCGAAGAGATTCATGGCAATAAATATGATTTGAGTGTTCGATGGCCATCGACGCTTGAAACAGGTTCTATTTTTCTGCGAAACTTTGAAACATTCACCTGCTACGTGTGGTCGGGTCAAGAGTGGTCCGAGTCTACAAACTCGCGATTTATTGAGATTGGCGGGAGCACCGGCGAAATCTATGACACTTTCACGCTTGACGAGGCACGAGCCGTTCGGCCAGAAGCCTTTCGATAGTTTGGCCATTCAGAAGTAAACTAGACACATTACAACGGCGTGTGGTCGACGATTTTTCGTCACTTTTTATAAACCCCCAAATTAGGAGAAACCCTTGTCAAAGATTGATGTTGTAGGAGCTCGCGAGATCCTAGATTCACGTGGAAACCCAACCATTGAGGTTGAGGTTCTATTGGAGGACGACGCTTTCGGTCGTGCTGCAGTTCCATCAGGTGCTTCGACTGGTGCTTTCGAGGCTCACGAGTCGCGCGATGGCGACAAGGGTCGCTACCAGGGCAAGGGTGTTCTAAATGCCGTAAACGCTGTTCTAGATGAGGTCGGCGACACCATCGCTGGCATCGACGCAGCTGACCAGCGCGCAGTTGACGACGCCCTAATTGCTTTGGATGGAACTCCAAACAAGGAGCGCATTGGCGCAAACGCAATTCTTGGTGTTTCATTGGCTACCGCTCGCGCAGCTGCCGAGTCGGCTGAACTACAGCTTTACGAGTACCTTGGCGACAACAAGGGTGTAACCCTTCCTGTTCCACTGATGAACATCATCAACGGTGGTGCTCACGCAGACACCGGTGTTGACATTCAGGAATTCATGATTGTTCCTCTAGGTGCTGAGACCTACGGTGAGGCACTTCGTTGGGGCGTTGAGGTTTACCACACCCTGAAGTCACTACTTCACAGCCAGGGCCTTTCAACCGGTCTAGGCGATGAGGGTGGTTTCGCTCCAGAGCTTCCAACCAACGCTGCCGCTCTTGACCTAATCTCTGAGGCAATTGCCAAGGCTGGCTACACCCTGGGCAAGGACATTGCTTTGGCTCTAGACGTTGCTGCAACCGAGTTCTACGACGAAGCTTCGGGAACCTACAAGTTCGAAGGCAAGCAGCTCTCAACCGACGAAATGATTGCTTACTACGACGGTCTAGTTGCTAAGTACCCACTAGTTTCTATCGAAGACCCACTAGCCGAGGACGACTGGGCTGGTTGGACCAAGATCACCGCTCACCTTGGCGACAAGGTTCAGCTAGTTGGAGACGACCTATACGTAACCAACCCAGCTCGCTTGCAGAAGGGTATCGACGAGAAGGCCGGTAACGCAATTCTTGTGAAGGTAAACCAGATTGGTACCCTGACCGAAACTCTAGACGCTGTTGCTTTGGCTCAGAGCAAGGGTATGAAGGCCATCATCTCGCACCGTTCGGGCGAGACCGAAGACACCTTCATCGCTGACCTAGCAGTTGCTGTAAACGCTGGCCAGATCAAGACCGGTGCTCCAGCACGTTCCGAGCGTGTTGCCAAGTACAACCAGCTGCTACGTATTGAGGAAGAGCTAATGGATGCTGCTGTTTACGCAGGCCGCGACGCTTTCCCTCGTTTCAAGCACTAATCATCAGAAGCTAAAGAAGAAACCCGCATGAAAAAGCCGACCTCCAGGGTTCCGCGCAACATGCGGGTTTCTTCGTCTGCTCGCCGAGAACTCCTTGGCAAGTTGAACCTCGATGCCCAGGCCATAACTTTGGGAATTCTGGCTGTTGTGGCTATATTCTCGATCGCTCCCGAGCTTCAGATTTGGTACACCCAGCAGGTTCAGATTGCCGATCTGAAGCGGGAGAACGAGGCAACTCGCAATTCTCTTACTCAGATGAAAGACGATCTAAAGCGCTGGGACGACCCAGCCTATGTTCGGGCTCAGGCCAGAAATCGCCTGTTCTATGTGATGCCTGGTGAGATTTCGTTTTTGGTCATGGACGCCGACAAGGTGAACGCAACCGACTCGAGCGGAACCGTTGGCGATGCTTTGGCTCGTGCTCGAAACAGTAGCGCGGTCACCAAGAAGATTTCAACCACCAAGAGCAACTGGACGACCAACCTGGTGGAGACCGTGGTTCGCGCCGGTATCGAACAGCCGAAGGCGTAATCGTGCCACTTACCGAGGCTACGGCCGCCGACATCGCTTCGCTTGAAAAACAACTTGGGCGTCAGATGCGTGACGTGGTTGGTGTTGGCGCTCGCTGTGTTTGCGGCAACCCAATCGTCGTAGTTACCAAGCCACGTCTTTCCGATGGGTCACCGTTCCCAACCTTCTATTACCTATCTTTGCCGGCTGCCACTGCAGCTTTGTCGACGCTAGAGGCTTCTGGTTTCATGGCTGCATTGCAGGACCGACTGTCATCAGAGCCAGAGTTGGCTGCTGCATATGTGGCTGCACACGAGGCGTATTTGGCAGATCGTTTGGAGTACGGTTCGGTCCCGGAAATCGACGGCATTTCGGCTGGCGGCATGCCGGTTCGAGTGAAGTGTTTGCATGCTCTAGCGGGTCACTCCTTGGCCGCTGGTCCTGGCGTAAACCCAATCGGAGACATCGCCCTCGAAGCCTGCACTTGGAAGCAAAACCGCTGCCAGTGCGACCCAACGGTCTGAGTATGTCGGTAACTTTGTAGTTCCCGCGAACCTTTAGACTTAAACCAAACAATTTCCCCATTCTTTTGGAAGGCACCATGCCAAAGATCCTCATCGTCGGTGGCGGTTACGCCGGTTTCTACACTGCGCGCAAGCTAGAAAAGCACCTAGGCAACGACGAAGCAGAAGTCACCCTAATTGACCCGCTTCCATACATGACCTACCAGCCATTCCTTCCTGAAGTTGTTGCCGGTTCGATTGAGGCACGTCACGCAGTGGTTTCACACCGTCGTCACCTTCGCAAGACCAACATCGTTTCGGGTAAGGTCACCAACGTTGACCACGCCAAGAAGATTGCAACCGTTGAACTTGCCGGTGGTGGAAAGCAGAAGTTTGCTTACGACCAGATCGTAGTTACCGCTGGTGCCGTTTCGCGCACCTTCCCAATTCCTGGTGTGGCTCAGAATGCCATCGGCCTCAAGAACATCGAAGAAGCTATTGAGGTTCGTAACCGCATTCTTGGCAACTTCGACAAGGCCGCCAGCATGCCTGCGGGTGCAGCCCGCGACCGCCTTTTGACTTTCGTAGTTGTTGGTGGCGGTTTCGCCGGTATCGAAGCCTTCGCTGAAATGCGTTCGCTAGCTTCGTACCTACTTCGTTACTACCCAACCCTTACTTTCGACGACGTGCACTTCCACCTAATCGAAGCAATGGGTCGCATCATGCCTGAAGTTTCGCAGAAGACCTCGGAGTGGGTAATTGCAAACCTCGACCGTCGTGGTGCCAAGATTCACCTAAACACTCAGCTGCAGTCGGCTGAGAAGGGTGTCATTCAGCTTTCGACTGGTGAGTCTTTTGAATCAGACGTCATTGTTTGGACTGCCGGCGTAATGGCTCACCCTTACGTTCGCAACACCGACTTCCCACTAGACGACCGCGGTCGTATCACCGCTAAGGCCACGTTGCAGATCGTCAACGGCGAAGAAGTTGTTGTAGATGCTTGGACCGCCGGCGACGTTTCCGCTGTGCCAGACCTATCGGGCTTCGGTGTTGGTGGCTTCTGTGTTCCAAACGCTCAGCACGCAGTTCGCCAGGCCAAGCTATTGGCTAAGAACATCGTGGCCAACCTACGTGGCGAAGGTGTGAAGGAATACTTCCACAAGCCTCTAGGCGCCGTTGCCGGTCTTGGTATTGGTGTTGGCGTTTACCAGTGGAAGGGCCTTGCAGTTAAGGGCCTAATCGCTTGGTTCATGCACCGCGGTTACCACGGTCTAGCCGTTCCGATGTGGGAGCGCAAGATTCGCGTTTTCGCTGGTTGGCTATGGAACTTCCTACTTCGCCGCGACATCGTTGGCATTTCGGCTACCAAGGCGCCTCGCGTTCAGTTCGAAACCTACGCTTCGAAGCCCGCTAAAAAGTAACTCTACGCCTGGCGGGGCTTCGACCAGCGAGTCTGTTGCCTCGCTCGGGTCTCGCTCCTTTAGCCCAATGGCAGAGGCAGACGACTTAAAATCGTCACAGTGTGGGTTCGAGTCCCACAAGGAGCACTAGTTTGAGAGTTCGCTGAGAGCGTGCTGTGAAGAGTAGTTCCATGTCTCACCTTCTGCATAGCATTGAGATGTGATGCAATTGGCATCAAAAGGAGAAACATGGAAATCGTTTGGATTGTCTTAGCAGTCGTAGTTTTGATCGGCCTATTTCTTTGGGCTACCTACAACGGCCTAATCACTTTAAACACTCGCGTTGATGAAGCCTGGAGCGACATCACCATTCAGCTCAAGCGTCGCGCCGACCTAATTCCTAACCTGATTGAGACCGTCAAGGGTTACGCCTCTCACGAAAAGTCTGTTTTTGAGAATGTAACCAAGGCTCGCGCAGCAACCGTATCGCCAGAGGTGTTGGCTCACCCGGCTAAGGCTGCCAAGGCTGAAGGCGACTTCCAGAGCACCATGAAGAGCCTGTTTGCAGTAGCGGAAGCATATCCGCAGCTTCAGGCGAACCAGAACTTCCTCTCGCTTCAGCAGGAACTAACCGACACCGAAGACAAGATCATGTCGGCTCGCCGTTTCTACAACGGTGGAGTTCGTGAACTAAACATCAAGGTGAAGCAGTTCCCTCAGGTGTTGTTCGTTGGCGCGCTAGGTTTCAAGCCTCGCGAGTTCTTTGAAGTAGCCGACCAGGCTGCTATCCAGGAACCGCCACAGGTCAAGTTCTAACAGGAGACTAAATGTATCGGGCGATTGCAGCCAACAAGCGCAACACCATAATCATCATTCTTGGTTTCATTGCGCTACTCGGTGGTCTGGCCTATGCCTGGGGTGTTTACTCCGGAAATGGTTCCAGCGTGATTCCAATCATTCTCTTTGTGATCGGTTACACGGTGTTCCAGTACTTCGCATCGTCGTCAATCGCTATCGCCATGTCTGGAGCCGTTCCCATTGAGAAGGCCGACAACCCTCGTCTTTGGCGAACCGTTGAGAACATTGCGATTGCTCAAGGCATGACCATGCCAAAGGTTTACATCATCCCAGATGACGCACCTAACGCCTTTGCTACGGGTCGAAACCCAGACAAGGCAGTAGTTGCCGCTACCAGCGGTTTGCTAGCCATCATGGACGACAACGAGCTCGAGGGAGTCATGGCTCACGAGATGGGTCACGTGAAAAACTACGACATCTTGGTTTCAACCATTGTGTTTGGGTTGATTTCAGCCATCGGCATCCTGGCCGACTTTGCCATGCGCATGGCTTTCTGGTCGAACATGGGTCGTCGTCGCGACGACAACGGTTTCGGAATTGCTTTGCTTTTGGTTGGTGTGGTCGGAAGCATCATTGCTTTCCTAATTGGCCCACTAATTAGTGCTGCGGTTTCGCGTCAGCGTGAATACCTCGCCGATGCAACTAGTGCCGAGATCACCAGGCACCCAGCTGGTTTGGCTTCGGCTTTGCAGAAGCTTGGCGAGTATGGAAGACCAATGCGCCGGAAGAGCTCTGCCATGGCACACATGTACATTGCAGACCCAATGAAACCTGGAATGGTTGAGCGACTATTCTCAACTCACCCGCCAATTCCAAAGCGCATCGAGCGACTACAGGAAATCGGCACCAAGTTCTAAAGCCGCATTGCCTTTGGTGGCAACCTCGATTTTCGGCAGCCCCTGCCACTTTGCTATTTGCTTGAGGTGGTTACCAACGGCAGCAACTGGGAACTTCTTGATTCCCTCTTCAGCCCAAGTTGACTTCACCTGAAGAGTTTGCTCTTGTCGGTTGCTCTTCAAATCTAGGCGGGCAATCAGTTCTCCGTTGTGGAGCAGTGGTAGCGAGTAGTACCCGAAAATACGCTTAGGTTCTGGCACGTAAATCTCGATCTTGTAGTCAAAGCCGAAAATGCGACTTGTTCGGTCGCGGTTCCAACAAACTGGGTCGAATGGGCTGAGCACGGTGGTTCCCCGATTTGGGCTCGGGGTGAGGTTAGTGGTTGGAGTTGTGTAGGCATCGGAGTCCCAGCTATCGACATCTACCTTGAGTAGGCGACCTTCTTCAACGAGTTCGTGGAGCAGGGGAGTGATCTTGCTCGGCTGCCAGATCCGGAAGTAATCGGCCAAATCCTTTTGGGTGCCAATTCCATGAGCCTTGGCTGCCAAGGTTAGAAGGGTTTTCTGGGCTTCGTGCTTTGATGGGGGATTCTCAAACAGTTGGCTAGGCAAAACCTGTTCCGGCAATGCGTAGATGCGCTTGAACTTGGTTCGACCCCCGGAGACCAAGGCTCCGCAGAAGAACATGCGTTCCAGGGTGCGCTTCACATCGCTCCAGCCCCACCAAGGGCCTTTGCGCTCATGATCTGGGTGTTGGAAATCGCTAGTGGTGAGTGGTCCGCGCGTTTGCAGTTCCTTGGTGATTAGGTCGCCAAGCGTTTTGTCCCAGTCGTCGTAGCGGTTGTCCTTCATGCGCCAGTGGAACAGCGGAAGTTCATCGGTTTTGATGATTGAGGCTTCGTGAGCCCAGTATTCGATCAGTTTGGGATTGAATCCGCCAGTCAGGTTGTCGAGCTCAGCTTTGTCGTAGTTTCCAATTCTGGAAAAGAGCGGCATGTAGTGAGCCCGCTCGAAGACGTTCACCGAATCGACTTGAAGTAGGTTGGTGCGTTCGAAAACTTCTAGAACCGTCGTTGGTTTGTTGTCGGAAAAGCCGAGTGAGTCCAGTGCTATTGCCTTGGCTTCAAGGTTTGAAAGGGTAATCGTGGGCTTCACAAACTAAACTCTAAACCAGAACGAAACCCGTGAGGACCCAATGGTAAAGCAACCAACACTCTCAGCGCCAACACTCGAAGACTTCGAGCGCGCCGAGATTATTGTGCGCGCAGTAGCCAACGTGACCCCGGTTTTGTACAGCAACGCCCTTAGCGAGCTCACCGGCGTTGAGGTTGTTCTGAAGGCAGAAAACCTACAGCGCACCGGTGCCTACAAGCTTCGTGGCGCTTACCACCGCATGAGCAAGCTCACTGCGGCAGAGCGCAGGAAGGGTGTGGTGGCTGCTTCGGCTGGAAACCACGCTCAGGGTGTTGCACTGGCCGCCAAAAAGCTCGGCATCAAGGCAACCATTTTCATGCCGATCGGCGCTTCGCTTCCAAAGTTTGAGGCCACCAAGCACTACGGCGCACAGGTTGTTCTCGAGGGCGCAGTATTTGCCGAAACTCTGGCCGCCGCGCAGGCCTATGCCGCCAAGAAGGGCGCCATCTTCATCCCGCCATACGACCACCTCGATGTGGTTCTAGGTCAGGGAACCGTGGGTCTTGAGATTCTTGATCAGGTCCCAGATGTTGAGAACGTGATTGTTTCAATTGGTGGAGGCGGTCTCGCGGCTGGTGTTGCAACCGCGGTCCAGGCTTACGCTGCGAAGCACAAGCGGAAGATAAAGGTTTGGGGAGTGCAGTCTGAAAACACTGCCTCGTACGTTGCTTCAATGAAGGCTGGCAAGCCGGTCAAGATCGAAACGAAGCGAACCATCGCCGACGGAATTGCGGTAAACATGCCTGGCGCAATTCCGTTCGAACTCATCAACAAGAACATCACCAAGGTGGTTACCGTTAGCGACGACGAAATTGCGAAGGCAATTGTGTTGCTACTGGAACGTGCCAAGTTGGTTGTTGAGCCTGCGGGTGCTGCTTCGGTAGCCGCGCTGATGTCTGGTGCCATAAAGCCGAAGGGTAAGACTGTTGTAGTTCTCTCCGGTGGAAACATCGACCCACTACTGCTTCAGAAAGTAATCAGTCACGGTCTGATGGCCGCCGAACGCTACACCGATGTTTCGGTGATGCTTCCAGATCGTCCTGGCCAACTGGTGAAAACCGCGAAGGCAGTTGCTTCGGTTGGCGGAAACGTGGTTGAGGTGCTGCACACCCGTAACGGTAAGGGTCTCGACATTAGCGAAGTTGAGCTAAAGCTTTCGATTGAAACCTCAGGTCACGAACACCGCGATCAGGTGTTCAAAGCCTTGAAGGACGCCGGGCTAAACCCACGCATTCCTAACTAGCCTGCGAAGGTCTCCACTTTTAGGACCTTCACGGAAATCTCTTTACCCATCGGGGTTTTGTAGCTGGCGCTTTCGCCAACCTTTTTACCCAGAATGGCGTTACCAATCGGCGACGAAGGGGAGTAGACGGTGGTCTCGGCGTCGGCGATTTCTGCTGAGCCAAGCAAGAATTTGGTTTCGCTGCCGTTTAGTTCAACGGTGATCAGCATGCCCTGCTCAACGACTCCGTGCGAAGCTGGCGGTTCGCCAACTACAGCGCTCTCAAGGATTCGCTCGAGGCGGTAGATGCGAGCCTCAATCTTGCCCTGCTCTTCCTTGGCTGCGTGGTAGCCGCCGTTTTCCTTGAGGTCGCCTTCTTCGCGAGCTTCACCAATTCGGCGCGCGATGTCGGTGCGACCAAAGGTCAGCAGGTGCTCGAGTTCAGCCGCTAGGCGGTCAAAGGCCTCTTGAGTGAGCCAGGTAGGTTCTACAGACATTCGATAATTCTATTTGACCGAGCAGCCATCGGCTCTCAGTACCGACGCCGCAACGACTGTTTTTACAATCACGGCAAGCGCTTTGGTGTCGTTGGTGTTAGCGGGGATTTCGACCTCGGTGAAACCAACCACCGATCCTGCGGTGTTGTAGGCCTTGAAAACACAGGCGGCAGCCTTGTCGCCCGTGAACGCCGTGAAGTTTGCCTTCATGTGGTGTGCATCCAGCTGTTCGTAGCTGGTGACCTCCACGCTGGCCATTGGTTTACCAATGAAACTCGCGTAAATCGCGAAACTGAAGAACACCACGACAAGGGCTGAAACGAAAGAAATTAGCAGAACCCGGAGACCACCAGATTTGCGCCCATAGCGGCTTTCCAGAAGGTCGTTGGTTTCGGTCATGGTTCTAGGCTATCGCCAAAATGCGGGCATACTTAAACCATGAAGTTTGTTGTTGCGCTAAACCTTTTTTCCCCTAAATCAGAATTGATTGACCCGCTGACCGACCCTAATAAGGTCTATTACAGCCCGGGGGTCATTGGCTTCGTCGCAGTGTTTCTTATGATGCTCGCCGCAACTTTTCTGATCTTGGACATGGTTCGCCGCGTTCGTCGTGTGCGGTACCGCACCGAAATTCAGGAGAAGTTAGCCGGCGAAGCTGCCGCTAAGGGGCGCAAGACCAATAAGTAACGCCGCAGTCCAGTGGCAACCAAAAGCAGCCACGGTTAGCGCGTGAAAAATCTCGTGGAAGCCAAAGTGCTTCTTTGAAGGGTTCGGCCATTTGAAGCCGTAAACCAATGCACCGATTGTGTAGGCCAGGCCTCCGGCCAGAATCAACACCATCATGGGTAAGTTTGCTGCCATGAAGTCTTGAACGTAAATAATGGCGCCCCAACCCATTCCGATGTAGATCGGCACATAAAGCCAGCGCGGGGCGTTGATCCAGAAGATTCGGAATCCGATTCCAAGCAAGGTCATTCCCCAAATTGCGACCAGCAACCACAGACCCTTTTCAAATGGCAGAGCCAACATGGTGATCGGGGTGTAGCTTCCGGCAATGAGTAGGAAGATGTTCGCGTGATCGATGCGCTTCAGAATGAGCTTGGTGCGAGGCTTCCAGTTGAAGCGGTGGTACAACGCCGAGTTACCAAATAGTAGGAACGATGACGCAAAGAAGATAGAGCCGGCAACTTTAGCCGCAGTTCCCTGGCCGAGCACAATCAGCAGCACACCGCCGGCAATGACGATTGGCAAAATCCCCGCGTGAAGCCAGCCACGCATGGTTGGTTTCTCTTCCATGACCACTGGGAAGCCAGACGAAACCGGCAGGTGGATGGTTTGTGTGTGATCAATCTTTGGCTGGTCCATAGGTCTAACCCTAGTAGCCTAGAACCGTGCGAAACCTGATTTATCGGATTTATGAGGGGCGACTAACCAGTCAACTTACCCCTGGGGAACTTCCGCGCCACATCGGGGTTATCTTGGACGGCAATCGTCGTTGGGCAGCTTTGAAGGACGGTCACACCGCCAAGGACGGTCACACTGCCGGCGCCTTGAAAACCAAAGAGTTTTTAACTTGGTGCAGCGACCTCAACATCAATTTGGTCACGCTTTACATGCTTTCCACCGACAACCTGACTAATCGGAAGAGTCAGGAACTCGACGACCTGATTGAGGTCATCGACGACCTGGTCAAGACCCTGGTTGAGGCTAAGCGTTGGAAGCTGCAACTGGTTGGCGACCGAGCCATGCTTCCCGAAAAACTTGCAAACACGATTAGCGATGCCGAAAAGGCCACTGCAAAGCTGAAAGGCACTCACGTGAACCTTGCGGTTGCCTACGGTGGTCGTCATGAAATCACTGACGCCGTAAAGAGCATTCTCGCCAGCCACAAAGATCACAGCATTGACCAGTTGGCTGAATTACTAACCCCGGAACTAATCACCAAGCACCTCTACACGTCCGGCCAACCAGACCCTGACCTGGTCATTCGCACTTCAGGCGAACAACGCCTTTCTGGATTCTTGCTCTGGCAGAGCGCCAACTCTGAGTTCTATTTCGAGGAAGCCCTTTGGCCCGATTTCCGTAAGGTCGACTTCCTACGTGCCATTCGTGCCTTCGAAAACCGCCACCGCCGCTTCGGTTCGTAAACGTTCCATAAACTTTCGGGCATAAAAGCGTGTCGCGCTGAATTACAAATCTCGTCTAGGTCTAATCTCGCATCAAGACCAGCGAGGAGTCCTAGTGCCAAAAAGCAGCGCCACAAGTTCAAAATCCACCGCGAAAGTAGAACAGGGCCTGCGCACTTACGTGCTCGACACCTCGGTTCTGCTAGCCGACCCGAAAGCATTGTTCCGTTTCAAGGAACAGTCGGTAGTCATTCCAATCGTGGTTATCAACGAACTTGAGAAAAAGCGCAACGATCCTGAGATTGGCTACTTCGCTCGCCAAGCACTGCGTTCACTGGACGACCTTCGCGAGGAACACGAGCGCCTAGATTTCCCAATTGAAGTTGGTGATGGCGGAACTCTCCGCGTTGAACTAAATCACATCGACCAGTCCGTTTTGCCGCTCGGCTTCCAACTGGGCGATAACGACTCTAGAATCTTGGCAGTTGCCATGAATCTTTCACTTGAAGGCAACGATGTCACCGTGGTGTCTCAAGACCTACCACTTCGCGTCAAGGTTGCCTCGCTCGGTATGCATGCCGAGGAGTACCGGAATAGCCAGGCTGTTGATTCTGGTTGGACCGGCCAGGCTGAGATCAAGCTCACATCGGAAGAGATGAACGACCTCTACGAGTTCGAGGCAGTGAAGACTGAGGCCACGAAGGGCATGCCGGTAAACACCGGTCTCGTGGTCAACAGCGACCGCGGGCAGGCCCTCGGAAGACTGTGCAACGACGGCCAGGTTCACTTGGTGCGCGGAGACAAAGACGTTTTCGGAGTTCACGGTCGTAGTTCTGAGCAAAAGCTCGCCATCGACCTTCTCCTAGACTCCGATGTGGGCATTGTGAGCCTCGGTGGAAGGGCTGGAACCGGTAAGTCGGCTCTTGCCCTATGTGCCGCTCTCGAGGCCGTCATGGAGCGTCGAGCCCACAAAAAGATCATGGTTTTCCGCCCAATCTATGCAGTTGGAGGCCAAGACATCGGCTTCCTCCCTGGAAGCGAAGGGGAGAAGATGAACCCTTGGGGTCAGGCTATATTTGACACCCTCGGCGCATTGGTTTCGAAAGAGGTCGTAAACCATGTCGTAGACCGAGGAATCCTCGAAGTGCTTCCGCTAACTCACATTCGCGGCCGTTCGCTTCACGACGCCTTCGTAATCGTCGACGAAGCGCAATCGCTGGAACGCAATGTGCTACTCACAGTGCTCAGCCGCATCGGCCAAAACTCGAAGGTTGTGCTCACCCATGACGTCGCGCAGCGCGACAACCTCCGCGTTGGTCGCCACGACGGCATCGCCGCAGTGATTGAAGCCCTCAAAGGTCAAGACCTTTTCGGTCACGTAACCCTTCAGCGCTCAGAGCGCTCGGCAATCGCCGCCTTGGTTACCGACCTGCTAGATAATTAGTTCATGACAAACAGACCAGCCATTGAGGCAATGCTTTCCGACTACTTCGACGCCATGCACACCCAGGACATGGTCAAGTTCGACCGTGTCTTCAACGAAAACGTTGTGCTTTACAGCGCCCAGACTGGCGAACTAAACATTCGCCCATACGTCGTCTACCGCGAAGCAGTGGTCAACCGTGAATCCCCAGAATCAAAGGGCGAAGCTCGCAACGAAAAGATCATTATGATCGACGAAATCTCTGACACCGCAGCACTAGCCAAAGTTCAGCTAGAAATGTTCGGCGGAGTAATGCAGGACTACCTAAGCCTTATTCACATCGACGGACGCTGGCAAATCATCTCCAAGATTTGGGAGCGCGTCGGCGACGTCGCCTAGTTTTTAGCTAGCGCGGTGACGGGCTGGCGCTTGACGTCGACGCAACCTTGAAGCGCTTAAAAGGACAGCACCGAGAACTAGGCTTCCAACGGACCAAGTTATTGTTTGGTCGGCGTTAGAGCCGGTGTTGGCTAGTTCAGACAATTTCCAACGGAAAATGGCAGCACCGTCAGCACCCTTTTGGTCATACGAAACCCATGTCGATGGTTCAGTTGAAGTCATGAGTCCGTTGGCTCCGGAGCCAGGCTTCAAAACCGGACGGCTACCAGCGTTGTAAAGCATTCCACCCAAACCGATAACAACATCATTGGTTGGGAACAGTGTTGGAATGTTGCTTGTGAAGTTATAGCCGGGGGCTTGTGC
>CANGEU010000015.1 GCA_947452985.1 Micrococcales bacterium | reverse complement strand
GGGTCAGTGGTTCCGCGTTTACTCGAGCGGTGGCGGTTGCGGCGAAGGCCAGGCACCAGCTTTTGTTGGAACTTACACTCTTCAGGCAGAGGTCAACAAGGTTCTGTCGAGCAACATCGAGTCTTTCGACCTCCAATAACACCAAAACTTAGAGCAGTAGTTAACTACTTATCTGGTACCGGTGGTGGAACGCCAATTCATAAAATTTGACCATGCGTAAATCATTTATAATCTCTAGTGCCCTAGCGGTGAGCGCGATCTTGGTTGCAACCCTCGGCGCTGGTTCTGCCCAGGCTAGTCCTTCGCCTATTCCGCTAAGTAGTGGAAGCACATTTTCCACTTACGACTGTGGTGGTTCGGGTTTGAGCAACGTAAACCTTTCAACTCTCGCTGTTACCGCAGCCTCGGCAGCGCACAGTTGTTACGCAGCACCGAACTCGGTTGCATACAACCCAGTCGATGCACACATCTACGGTCTGGCTATCAATGGTGCAACTGGTACTTTGATCGCGAATGACGTTCAGGGGCGAGAACTTTCTACTTTCGCCGGAAACTCCAACCACAAGGTGGTTACCGGAACTTCAGGCAACCCAGTATCTTTCGCGATTAACCCTATTGATGGAACCGCCTATTTGAACGATGCAGCTGGCAAGTTCTACACTCTGAACCTGTCAACTGGAGTCGCTTCAAACCCGATTCAATCTTCACCGAATGTCAATGGACTTTACGGTATGGCCTTTAGTCCAAATGGAACGCTTTACGGTTATTCAAACAGTGTTGGCGCGGATCTCGTATCTATAAATCCAACAACTGGGGCTTCTGCAGTTGTAAAGGCAAATTTCAAGAGCGGAATCGAAGACGTTGCTGGTAGCGACGCAATCTTTGGAATGACCTTCGATGCCAATGGAAATGTTTACTTCGTAGCTAACTCGTACCACACTGGGGACGGCGATGGTGGCTCGAGTGTTTACTCTTCAACCATGGCTGATTTCACTGCCAACTCGGCAATGTTCAAGACCACCTCGGGCGGTACTCACACCTGGTCGGGAAGCACTTCAAACTGGTCAAGCATTGGCGCACCAATCATCACCTACGGAAATCTTGCGGTGTCATTCAATTCGCAGGGTGGGTCTAGCTCAAAGTCTTCGCGTTTCTACTCAAGCACGGTGCTGAATTCGGTCACTCCAGTGATGACTAATTCAGCAATTACTCTTCCTTCGCCGACTCGTCGTAATTACACCCTCAGCGGTTGGTTCGACTCAGCCACCGGGGGAACCAAGATCGGTAATGCAGGCGATAGCTACACTCCTGATTCGGATTCGGCTATAACGCTATACGCTCAGTGGACTCGAAATGAATTGGCCAACACCGGTTCCAACTACGGTGAACTAGTGGAAACTGGTCTTTCTGGTGCAGCTTTGATGCTGGTCGGTTTGGGAATTGTTCTTTACCGTCGTCGTTCTGCAACCAAGTAGTTCCAAATAGTTTGACCCTCACTTCGGTGGGGGTCTAACTATTTAACCTGGGGCTTACCAGTTGAGGGCAAGGGCTAGAGCAGCCTTGACCGAAGTAACGCCCGAATCTACGGTGCGCACAAAACCTAATCTTGCCGCTTCATTCTCGCGAAGCTTGCCATTGTTCACCTTGCGTACTTCACCGGCCAAAGAGATTTCGCCGAAAGCGGCTAGGTTGTGTGCGATTGGCTTGTCTTGAACTGCCGAGGCAATGGCTAGAGCAATGGCTAGATCGGCGGCAGGCTCGGTGAGTTTCACTCCACCAACTGTTGATACATAAACATCCATTTCGCCCACGCGAAGCCCAGCACGGCGCTCCAGCACGGCAAGGAGCATGGCAACACGTGACGAGTCAACTCCGTTGGTTACACGGCGAGGGTTTGGCGAGGAAGACTTCACAACCAGCGCTTGAACCTCGGCGATTAGTGCTCGCTTGCCTTCAACGGTTACGGTCACGCACGTTCCAGAGACCGGGGTTTCTGGGCGAGAGAGGAATAGACCGGATGGGTCTGGCACTTCGTTGATGCCATCGCCGGTCATTTCGAAGCAACCAACTTCGTCGGTTGGGCCGAAACGGTTTTTCTGGCTGCGAACGAAACGAAGAGCGGTTTGGCGATCGCCTTCGAAGTGACAAACCACATCGACCAGGTGTTCCAAGGCGCGTGGGCCGGCAATATTGCCATCTTTGGTTACGTGGCCAACCAAGATGATTGGCAGGTTATTTTCTTTGGCTACGCGAATTAGGTTGCTGGCAACTTCGCGAATCTGGCTGGGCATACCGGCCGCGCCATCGAGTTCGGCGTGAGCGATGGTTTGCACCGAGTCAACGATGAGCAGCTGGGGAGCAACTTGGGCTACCTGACCGAGCACACTGGCAAGGTCAGTCTCGGAAGCAAGATAAAGGTTTGCGTTGAGGGCTCCGGTGCGTTCGGCGCGAAGCCGAATCTGCCCAACTGACTCTTCGCCCGAAACATAGAGAACGCGAAGGCCTTTGGCGGCGGCGTTTGAGGCAACCTCAAGCAGCAGGGTGGACTTTCCAACGCCTGGCTCACCAGAAAGCAGGACAACAGCTCCTGGCACGAGACCGCCACCTAGGACGCGGTCGAACTCGCCAACGCCGGTACTCCAGGCGGTTACCGATTCGGTAGAGATCTCAGTGATTGGGCGAGCTGCTGACGACCCAACAATTACAGCTGGCTTCACCGACTTGGCAGCGCCTAGGCCACGGGTTGAACCGGCACCCTCAACCATGCTGTTCCAGGCTTGGCATTCGCCGCATTGACCAACCCACTTGGTGCTGGTCCAGCCGCACTCAGCACAAGTGTATTCAGCCTTCGGTTTTGTCGCCATGGAACAAAACTACCAATCAGGTTCGACACCAGCCCTCACCTAAACTGAACATGTGAATATCAAGCGCATCGCAATCCTCGGCTCAGGTTCAATGGGCACCGCCATTCTTTCGGGTCTGCTGGCTTCCGGCTTCCCTTCGGAGAACGTGAGCATCACGACCAAGACCGCCGAGAGCGCCAAGAAGCTTGCCGATGAGCTGGGTGTGAATGCACTTTCACTCGAGGGCAACACGAATGCGAACCAGGACGCGGTGCAGAACGCCGACGCCGTGTTGATTGCGGTAAAGCCTGCGTACGTCGTCGAAGTTTTGAAAGAAGCAGCTCACAAACTTTCGTCTGAAGCTTTGGTTATTTCGGTTGCCGCCGGAATCACCACCGCGGCTATGGAAGCGGTTCTGCCGGCAACCGTTGCTGTGGTTCGCTCAATGCCGAACACTCCGGCAATTGTTGGCCGCGCAGTTACCGGCGTTGCCACCGGCTCTCGGGTGAGCGACGACCAACTGGAAACCGCGCTGGAACTTTTTGAGACCGTTGGCCGCGTGGTGGTTTTGCCGGAAAGCCAGATCGATGCGCTCAGCACAATTTCCGGTTCTGGCCCTGCCTACGTTTTCTACCTGATCGAGCAACTAACCGAGGCAGCACAGAACATGGGCTTCGGCGAGGACATCGCCGCCATGCTGGTTGAGGAAACTTTCGCCGGTGCTACGGAACTTCTAAGTGCTTCGAATCAGAGCCCTGCCGAACTTCGCAAGCAGGTGACCAGCCCGAACGGAACCACCATGCAGGCTGTCGCGGTTATGGAAAAGGCCGAGCTTGCCAAGATTTTCACCGAGGCAACCGAGGCTGCCCTGGCTCGTGCTAACGAAATCGCTGCCGGGAAGTAATTAGTACTTGGCGTCGATGTCGGCGATTAGGCCTTCGACCAGCTTCTTGATTTCGTCGCGGATCGGACGAACCGCTTCAACTCCCTGACCGGCTGGGTCGTCAAGCTTCCAGTCGAGGTAATGCTTGCCAGGGAAGAACGGGCAAACATCGCCGCAACCCATGGTGATGCAGTAGTCGGAAACCTCAACGGCGTCGCTGGTTAGAAGTTTTGGGGTGGCATTTGAGATGTCAATGCCAACCTCGGCCATGGCCTCTACAGCAGCTGGGTTTACTGAGTTGCCTGGTGCCGAACCGGCCGAGCGAACCTCGACGCGGTCGCCGGCTAGGTGCTGCAACCAACCGGCAGCCATCTGAGAGCGACCGGCGTTGTGAACACAAACGAAAAGAACTGAAGCCTTGATTGTCATACTTCTAGGCTACTTCTTACGGGTTGCGGTTTTCTTTTTTGCAGGTGAAAAGATCATTAACAAAATCACTGCGACTAGCACGCCGGTGACTTCTGCGACCATGAGGGCAACACCCTGGTTAGCTGGCATTCCGTTGAACATCAGCCCAAGCGTTACTGCTGGGTTGGCCTGAGCGCCGGTCTTGGTGAAGGTGGCTGCGGCAATTACCCAAGCGGAAACCGCAAAGGGTAGCCAGGTTTCTTGCTTGTTATTGATCAGAGTGGCGATTAGGAAAATCATTCCAGTGGTAGCCACGACTTCACCAATGAAATAGGCGCTAGGTAGGTTTCCGCCAAGTCCGCTGAAGCCACCAACATTTCCGCCGCTGATGGCTTCGCCGAGCGCGACTCCGGCAAGTGCTCCAGCCAGTTGAGCGCCAACGTATGCGAGAAAGGTGCCGGTAGTGATTTGGCGCTTGCTAAGGAAGTAAAGCGAAGTGGCAGGGTTTAGGTGAGCTCCGCTAATTGGGCGAAGTAGCAGAACCATTAGGCCGATAGTGAGTGCGAATGCAATGGTTCGAAGGATGCCGGTTGCGCCAATAATCGAGGTCAGAAAGACGGTTACGCCAACAAATTCGGCCAAAGATTTCTTGAGTAGTGCATTCATTTTGGGCTCCTTTTAAAACACTCCAATCAGTATCCCCTAGAATGGAGAAATCGTTTGTTTGGCTAAAGCCATCAAGTTTCCAACTCAAGTGAGGTCCGTATGGGTTCCGTCATCAAGAAGCGTCGTAAGCGCATGTCGAAGAAGAAGCACCGCAAGTTGCTTCGTAAGACTCGCCACCAGCGTCGCAATAAGAAGTAGATCTTCCTAAAAGAAAACCCGCCGATTCGTTGGCGGGTTTTTTATTTACGGTTAGCTTTTAGCTCACGCTTCTTGAAATCCAGAATCGTCCAGTGGGCGGCCTTGGCGTAGCGCTCAAGAATTTTGTCTGGGTTAACTGCAACCGGGTGACCGACTCGGGTGAGCATGTAGAGGTCGTTGTGGCTGTCTGAGTAGGCGTAGGAACGCTTGAGGCTGATGCCACGTTCTTTGGCCATTTGCTCGATGGCAACCGCTTTGCCTTCGCCGTGTAGCGGGCGTCCTTCGAATTCGCCGGTAAGCAGGCCGTCCTTGACTTCAAGGATGGTTCCAAGGGCACCGGTCAGCCCAAGTTCTTTGGCGATGTACTGACCCATTTGAATTGGGGCTGCGGTGATGATCCACACCTCACGACCGGCGGCAACATGCTCTTGGGCGATTCGAACCGTCTCTGGCCACATTTTGGCTTTTACGTAGTCTTCCCAGGCAATTCCAACCAAGTCTTCAAGAGCCTTTGCGCTCTGACCGACCACAAGGCTCATGGCACGGTCTTCGATGTGGGCAAGCAGCTTCGCAGATTCACCCTTGGTGATGAACTTGAATTGCTGCCACGCGAAGCGGTAAAGCTCGCGGCGTTTTACGAATTTGCGCTCAAAAGCCGCCTTTGCAAAAAGGAAAGAAGATGCGCCACGCAACAGGGTGTTGTCGAGGTCGAAGAACGCTGCTTCGATTTTGACGGGCTTCTTGGATGACGGCACGTTCACAAGTTTAGGCGCACACCTAGGATGTTTATGTGACCTCCAAAATGCAACTGACCCTTATTGGGAAGCCGGGCTGCCATCTTTGCGATGATGCCGAAGCGGTTGTCTTGGAGGTTATGTCGGAGTTTGCCGACTCGGTTACGTTGACTAAGCAAAATATCTTGGACGACGACGTGCTTTTTGCGCGCTATTCGGAAGAGATACCAGTGCTGCTGATTGACGGCAAGGTTCACAACTATTGGCATATCGACCCTGTGCGCCTGCGCTCGGCTTTGAGTGCCTAATGAAGCGGCTCCTAGGCGGCTGGCTAGCTGTACTTTTCTTGGCAGTGAGTTTCTCAAACCCGGTGGCAGCGCAAGCTACCACCGTTGTCGACAAAACTTATGTGGAGGGCTCAGACCCGCAGGCGTTTTTGTTCAACCCGTTGCAGGTGAACCGAGTCGACATCACCATGACTCCGGAGGCCGAGGCAGCTCTTCGCAATGAGCCAAGGGTTTATCAACCAGCCACAATCAAACTGACCACTGAGCGGGGTGCAACCAGCATCTACAACGTTGGCCTGCACATCAAGGGCGGCTGGGGTTCGTTTCGTTCGTTAGATGAAAAGACCGGCTTCAAGGTCAAGGTTGATTTCTCGGTCAAAGGTCAAACTATCTACGGAATCAAGAAGTTCACTCTGAACAACATGGTTCAAGACACTTCGATGTTGCACGAGGCAACGGCTTACCGTCTCTTTCGCGCCATGGGTGTTCCAGCACCTCGAATTGGTTATGCCAATGTTTTCTTCAACGGAGTGGGCTATGGCTTGCACTCCAACATTGAAACCTACGACAAGCCAATGTTGGCCAGATGGTTCCCAGCCGGCACCGCTCATCTTTTCGAAGGTGCATACGGCGTTGAGGTTGGCCCGGATATGCAGGTGGACGAAGGCAGTTCGACCGACCTTAGCGACATCACCGAACTTCGCAATCTGAATGCCCTTTCCGGCCAGGAATGGTTCGACAAGATTCGAACCAGGGTTGATCTCAACGAGATGATCATGAACTGGGCGGTTGAACACTACATCGGCCACTGGGACGGTTATACCCGAGGTTGGCCAAATAACTATTACGTTCACAAGGATAAGAACGGCTTGTGGACAATGCACCCGTGGGGCACCGACCAAACCTGGGTTAGCTGGAATGATCTGATCGATGACGGCGCAACCATGATGACCCGATGCGTGCAATACGACCCTTGTCGTGAACTCTTCGAGGCAGCGATCGCAAAGATTCAGGCAAAACTTCCAAGCCTCGCCCTTCCAACCATGGTGGATCGCATCTGGGCAAAGATCCAGCCTTCCGTGCTTGCTGATCCACGCAAGCCTTACGGCTACAACGACTCGCTAGGCGCTATGCAGGCCACCAAGACCTGGATGACTAACCGTTTTCAAGAGGTGGTGAACCACACCGGTAATCGCCTTTCAAGTTCGCTGAGCGTGGTCTTTCCACAGACGCACTTTGCGATTCAGGGAACCGTAAAACCGAAATTGACGAAGACCGGAGACGGCGTGCTTTCTTTCCGACGGTTGGACGGGGTCGGAATTTGTGAAGTCAACCAGCTAACTGGAGCCGTCCTAGTTTTGAATTCTGGTGTTTGCACAATCGGGGTTCAGTTACCTCAGACCGATAACTATCGCGCTGTAATGACAACCGTGAGGTTAGCCATTCCAAAGTTGGCTTCCAGAATCATCGTTCAAACGATTGCACCGCTTCGCTCGGGTTGGGCAGTGCGTTTGAGTCCTCAATCGGATTCCAGTGGCCTTGTAAAGCTCAAGCTAAAGTCGGGTCGTTGCAAGGTCTCTGGGCTAACAGTAAAGGCACTCTCCAGTTCTGGAAAGTGCCTGGTTACTGCCTCCGTTGCCAGCGATGAAAACTATTTGGCAGGCTCGAAGGTTTTGACTATTACCTTGCGCAGGTAAATGGCTTTACGGTTCTAAACGGTTTGGTCCGCGGAACAGGTAGCCAACTTCGCGAATGCTTGGCTGGTGCAACAAAAGCATCAGCACGCGAATCAGACCCATACCGAAACCACCGTGGGTTGGCGCTCCGTAGCGGAAGAAGTCCAGGTAAGAGCTCAATCCTTCCGGCTCCAGACCCTTCGACTTAGCCTGCTCGGTCAAGATGTCGATGCGGTGTTCACGTTGAGCACCGGTGGTGATCTCAACTCCACGCCAAATCAGGTCGTAGCTGTTGGTCAGCGCCTGGTTCTCGGCGTGACGCATGTGGTAGAACGGACGCACGGTTGCTGGGTAGTCGGTGAGGAAGACGAACTCGTGACCGTACTTTTCGGCAACGTGTGCGGCAATCTGACGCTCGCCCTCAGGGTCCATGTCGCCGCCGCGAACAATTTCGTGGCCGCGTTCTTTCACAATCTCAATGGCTTCGGCTAGTGGAATGCGTGGGAACGGAATCGAAGGAACCACGACGTCGACGTCGAATAGTCGCTTGATTTCGTCGCCGTGCTTTTCCTTCACCGCGGTAAGTGCGGTGACCATTAGCTGCTCGTGCATCTGCATGATGTCTTCGTGGCTGTCGATCCAAGAAACTTCCATGTCCACCGAGATGAACTCGGTTGCGTGGCGCGAAGTGAACGAAGGGTCGGCACGGAAAACTGGGCCGATCTCGAACATGCGGCCAAAGCCAGACATCATTGCCATCTGCTTGAAGAACTGTGGGCTTTGGGCTAGGTAGGCGTGAGTTTCGAAGTATTCGAGCTTGAACAGTTCGGCGTTCGACTCTGATGGGCTCGACATTAGCTTTGGTGAGTGAACCTCAATGAAGTTGTTCTCGTACCACCATGTGCGCCAGGCGTGCTCGATGGTTGTCTGCACCCGGAACACTAGGTTCATTTCACTGCGACGTAGGTCTAGGAAACGCCAGTCGAGGCGCTTGTCGATGCTGGTGTCGTCTGCGATTGGCGTCTCTGGGTCGGCCAGGGTAACAACCTCAAGGTTGTCCAGCTGAATCTCAAGGCCACCAAGCTTTACGCGCTCGTCGTGAACTAGGCGTCCGGTGATCCAAACGAACGAACCGGCGGTCAAGGTAGAAACCGTTGCAGCAAGTGCGTCGTCTAGGTCTGGCTCGTCGTTCACAACTGGGCGAGGGTAGGTGACCTGAACGTCGCCGGTCTCATCGCGCAAGATGATGAACTGGATGCGCTTCTGATCGCGAAGCTTTTCGACCCAACCGCCGAGAGTTACTGGGCCGTCGGTGCGGGCTGCTAGGTCTTTGACTAGGGTGCGTTCGCGCATTTCTACCTTGCTTGTTAGTTGCTGTGAAGGGGCTGATGCCCTGATTTCACAAGTTTAGCGGAGGGTAGAATGTTGGTATGCCCGCCACCCACGTTCACCTGGTTCGCCACGGTGAAGTTCATAACCCCGGTGGCGTTTTATATGGTCGTCTTCCACACTTTCACCTGAGTGAAAACGGTAAGAAAATGGCCGAGGCTGCAGCCAAAACTCTGCGAGAAAACGGAGTGAAGCCAGCCAAACTTGTGGTTTCGCCACTACTTCGAACCCAGCAGTCAGCCGAGCCAATTGCTCAAATCTTCGACGCCGTGCCAGATCTCGACGAACGAATCATCGAGCCTTACAACATGTTTGAGGGTCGGAAGGTTTCGGCCAAAACCGTTCTGCTTCGCCCTCACCTGGTTTTCCACCTTCGCAATCCAATGCAGCCTTCCTGGGGTGAAAGCTATGTCTCGGTGGTTGAACGCATGATGAAGGCAATGAAGGACGCTGCCGAGTCGGTCAAAGACGGCCACGTGGTCATGGTTACTCACCAACTTCCAATCTGGATGGTTCACCGACACCTATCAGGCGCTCGCTTGGCTCACAATCCGGCGAAACGTCGTTGTGCACTTTCCAGCATCACCAGTTTTGAATACCTCGATGGCAAGTTTCAGGAAGTCGGTTACCAAGACCCGGCCGCCGCTTTAGCTCGAGTAGATAAGGGAGCGGTATGAGGCGCCTAGTTGCAGTTGCGGTTTCCGTTGGTTTGATGTTCGGCCTTTCAGCTTGTGCCACCGACCCTTTGGCCGACCAATTCCGAAGCGGCACCAACAAGAACTACATTTCCGGCGACGGCTCGGTAACTGAATTCAATGGCCAGAAGTCGGTTGGAGAAAAGTGGACTTCAACCACCTTCGATGGTCAGGTAATCACCTCCGATTCGTTACTCGGACATGTGACCGTTTTGAACTTTTGGTACGCGGGTTGTGCTCCTTGTCGAGCCGAAACCCCAGACCTCGCCAAAATTGCTTCGGTCTATGAAACCAAAGGTGTGTACGTGGTTGGCGTGAACGTGCGCGATACCTCGGCAACCGCTTTGGCTTTTGCTCGCACGCACAAGCTCAACTACCCGTCGGTTATGGATATTGAGACCGGCACAGTGGTTCAGGCTTACACCGGAGTCGTCTCACCTTCGGCGGTACCAACCACTTTGGTGATCAACGCGAAGGGTGAAGTTACCTCTCGCGTCCTCGGTCGTTTCGAGCCGGGCACACTTCGTAGCCTGATTGATACGGCGCTGAAGGGCTAACGTGCAGGGAATCATTCTCGACGGATCGTTACTGGCAGCTCTGCCGGTGGCGCTTCTTGCCGGTTTGGTTTCCTTTCTTTCGCCTTGTATCCTGCCGCTGATTCCCGGCTATCTAAGTTTCGTGGGCGGGTTCGCCTCGACTCGTTCTCGCTTGGTCCTTGGTTCGGTGCTATTCGTTCTTGGCTTCGGAACTGTATTCGTTTTTCTCGGCGCGCTCGCGGGTTCACTGGGTCTCGCAGTTTCTTCAATGCAAATCGTTCAGCGTGTACTCGGTGTGCTGATTGCCCTGCTCGGTTTAGTCATGATTGGCCAGTTCGGTTTTATGCAGCGAACCATTCGCGTTCAGGTTTCACCAAAGCTCGGCATTTGGAGTGCGCCGCTTCTCGGCGTTGCCTTCGGTCTTGGCTGGACCCCGTGCATCGGCCCAACCCTTTCAGCGGTTCTCGCACTCTCTCTGGATCAGGCCAGCGCTGGTCGTGGCATTTTGCTTGCAATCGCCTTCACCCTGGGAATTGGTCTTCCGTTCATCGCTATGGCCTTTGGTTTTGGTTGGGCCACCAATTCGGTAGCCTTCGTAAAGAAGCACATTCGCACTTTCAATCTGATTGGTGGCGGATTGCTCGTCGTCTTAGGTTTGCTTATGGCTTTCGGCTTGTGGGCTTCGATTGTTTCTTGGTTGCAGGAGGTGACCGGTAGCTATGTCCCTGCGCTCTGATGTAACCCACGGCGACGAAGTTCGTTCTCCTAAGCTTGGGGTCTCTGGTTGGGCTCGCTGGATTTGGGGCCAGATCACCAGCATGCGCACTGCGCTGCTCCTTCTCCTGCTGCTTGCAGTGGCTGCTATTCCTGGCTCGCTACTTCCTCAGCGTTCCTCGGACCCAAACGGTGTGACCGCCTATTTCCAGGCCAACCCAACCACCGCGCCAAATCTAGACAAGCTTCAACTTTTCGATGTTTACAGCTCCGCTTGGTTCTCTTCGATTTACCTGTTGCTGTTCCTTTCGCTGATCGGTTGCGTGCTTCCCAGAACTAAACATCACTGGGACGCACTTCGCAGCGAACCGATTGATACCCCGCGCAGCCTAAAGCGTTTCCCGGCTTACCTCGCGAAGACTTCTAAGCAGGCTGGTGTTCTCGAGAACTTCGCCGAGCAACTTCGCACGAAGCGGTTTCGCGTAAAGGTAACCAAGACCTCGGTAAGCGCAGAGAAGGGTTACGTTCGCGAGACCGGCAACCTCCTCTTCCATGTGTCGCTTATCGGTGTGCTTATTTCGGTCGGCATTGGCGGAGCCACCAGCTTCTCGGGCCAGCGAGTTTTGGTTGAAGGCGAATCGTTCGTGAATAACTTGGCCGGCTACGATTCTTTCTCGCCTGGCGTTTGGTTCGACTCAAAATCTCTAAAGCCGTTCAATGTGAAGCTAGACAAGTTCGTGGCAACCTTCGACCTTCGCAACAAAACCAACATCGGCACTCCGCTTGATTTCGAGGCCTTTGTGTCGTTGCGTGAAAAGCCGTCTTCGAAGGCGGTTGCCAGCAAGATTCGCGTGAACTATCCGCTCGAGGCGCCAGGTGCCAACATTTACCTGACCGGTAATGGCTACGCACCGGTTCTAACTTTCCGCGACAAAGACGGAAACGTATCGTTCTCAGGCCCAGTCATTTACATGCCGCAGGACGCCAACTACACCTCACTCGGAGTAATCAAGCTGCCAGACGCCAAGCCAAAGCAGTTCGGGGTGCTCTCGTTCTTCTACCCAACCAAGGCTGTGCTAAAAACCGGTGCGTTTACCTCGGGCTACCCAGCCCCGGTCGACCCTCTGGTTTCGATGAACGTTTACGTTGGCGACCTTGGGTTAGATAACGGCATTCCTTCGAATGTTTTCTCGCTTCAGGTTCACGGCCTAAAACAGGTTGCCGGCGGAAAGTCTGGCACCAAGGCACTCACGCTAAACCTTGGTGAAACCAAGAACCTTCCACAGGACCTAGGTACGGTCACTTGGGATGGCTTGAAGCGATACGCCTCGCTAGACATCGACTACAACCCAATGCAGGTGTGGATCTTCTTGTTTGCACTGTTTGCCTTCCTAGGTTTGATCACCTCGCTGCTCACACCACGTCGTCGTGTGTTTGCTCGTAAAACCGAAACCGGTTACGAACTGGCCGGTATGGCGAAAAACGACGACCCACGACTTCAAGGAATTCTGGAAGAATTGACATTGGGGCTGAAGGTTAGGAAGAAGTGAAAGACGTACTGCTGAACCCGGTTCTAGACCGCTATTCACTGCTCGCGATTTTTGCGGCAATGGCCATTTACACCGTTTCGTTCTTGGTGTTTGTTTGGCACCTATCTCGTCTTTCATCGACTTCAAAGAAAATGCAGAAGACCGCGCCGAAACTGGAGCGCTCAGCACTTACCCTCCTAATCGTCGCTGCGTTATTCCACGGCGCCGGCGTGGCCATGCGAGGAATCGCGGCCAGTCGTGTGCCTTGGGCCAACATGTACGAATTCTCAATCACCGGTTCATTCGTGATTGTGGCAATCTTCCTCTGCTCTTGGTTCGTAAAAGAGATTCGAGTGATCGCGGTTTTGGTTACCGCCTTTGCGCTGCTCGTGCTTGGCACCGCAACCACCAACTTCTATGTTCAGGTGAAGACCCTAATGCCGGCGCTTCAGAGCTACTGGTTGGTAATCCACGTAACCGTGGCAGTGCTTGCCACCGCGTTCTTCAACATTGCGGCCGCTCTTGCCGTGGCCTACCTGCTTCGCAACTGGGGTTGGTTGCAGAAGTCAACCGCTCCCGCGCTGCAGCTAGTAAAGCGCGTGCTCTCGGTTTTCCCTGAAAGCAAAAAGCTCGAAAGCCTGTCCTACCGCTTCAACATGATCGGGTTTATTCTCTGGACCTTCACCCTCGTGGCCGGGGCAATTTGGGCCGAACGCGCCTGGCACCGTTACTGGGGCTGGGACACCAAGGAAGTTTGGACATTCATCATCTGGACCATCTACGCCGGTTACCTGCACGCCACCGCTACCCGTGGTTGGAATGGTGCTCGTGCCGCGTGGTTGAGCCTGGTTGGTTTCGCAGCAATCCTGTTCAACTTCACAATCGTGAACCTTTTCTTCAAAGGTCTCCACGTTTACTCAGGGCTTAAATAAGCCGGTAGCAGCGTTCTAGTCTTTCGAGCCACCAGTCGGCTCGGTGGTCTTCAGCCGCAAAAACCTGCAACCTACCTTGATCGGGTTCAACGCGACGAATTTCCAGAACCCCGTCTTCGGCAATCAATGGGTCTTTCGCAATGTCACCGATAAACATTGCTGCCGTTCCAAGTCCGCAGTCGTAAGACAACTCCGGAAGAGCGCCGGCTAAATGAAGTCCCATGCTGATGCCGATTGACGTGTCCAACGCACTTGAAACCACCACTGGTAGCCCGGCTTCACGAACGATGTCAAGCGTTCGTCTAATCCCCCCCAGCGGAGCGGCTTTGAGCACCAAAATATCCGCGGCTCCTGCCATGGCAACAGCTAGCGGGTCACTAACTTTTCTAACCGATTCATCGGCGGCCACCTTCACTTTGTCGCTGTATCGGCGCAGTAGGTGTTTGAACTCTGCCAATTCGGCGATGGTTTGGCACGGCTGCTCGAAGTACTCGAGCTGAATCCCGTTCTCAAGCATCATGCCCACAAGCGCAATTGCCTCGGAGACCTCAAGCCCGCCGTTGGCGTCTAGCCTTATTTTTACTTCCGGGTAGGTTTGCCAAACCTTGACGATTCGGTTGATATCGTCTTGAAGGGTCTGACCCTTTTCCGCGACTTTGATTTTCACGGTTCCGAATTTTCCGAAAGGCTTCAGCGCCTTCTCAACCTCGTCCACTCCCACTGCCGGAAGTGTGGCGTTTATCCCAATCTGGGATCTGAGGGTTGGCGGCAAATTCCCCGAGGCGAATTCGATGGCGGCGCTTAGCCAGATTGCGGCCTCTTCGTCTTCGTATTCCAAAAACGGCGACCATTCGGCCCAACCGTTCTCCCCTTCGAACAGCAGAGCCTCTCGGTGAGTAAGCCCGCGGAACTTAGTGCGCATTGGCAGACTTACCACTCGCGCTGAAGCGAGCAGATCTGACAGGTTCGGGGTTACGGTCACATTGTTAGTCTAGAAGTATGGCAAATCAGGTTTCCGAAATCTTCGACGCATCCGCTTGGAAAGACGTCGACGGATTCGATGCACTTACCGACATCACCTATCACCGGCACGTGTCGCTGGGTGCTGTTCGGGTTGCCTTCAACCGTCCTGAGGTTCGCAACGCTTTCCGCCCACAAACCGTGGATGAACTGAACCGAGTTTTGCTTCACGCCGCCGAGGATTCTCAGGTTGGCGTTGTTTTGCTCACTGGTAATGGTCCTTCGCCGAAGGATGGCGGCTGGGCATTTTCTTCTGGGGGCGACCAGCGAGTTCGTGGCAAGGACGGCTATGAATACCAGGATGGCAAAGCTTCCAGTGGCCGCCTGCACATCCTTGAAGTTCAGCGCCTAATTCGATTCATGCCAAAGGTCGTTATTGCCTTGGTCCCAGGCTGGGCTGCTGGCGGCGGGCATTCGCTGAACGTGATTGCCGACCTCAGCATTGCTTCGCGCGAGCACGCTATGTTCAAGCAGACCGATGCCACGGTTGGTTCATTCGACGCCGGTTATGGCAGCGCCTACTTAGCTCGCCAGGTTGGTCAGAAGTTCGCCCGCGAAATCTTTTTCCTAGCCGATGAGTACAACGCTCAGCGCGCCTACGAAATGGGTGTCATCAACGCGGTAGTCGATCACGCGGAACTTGAGAAGACTGGAATCGCCTGGGCAGAACGAATTCTTGCCCAGAGCCCGCAGTCGATTCGCATGCTGAAGTATGCATTCAACGCGGTCGACGACGGCCTGGTTGGTCAGCAGATTTTTGCCGGTGAAGCAACCCGACTTGCCTATGGCACCGACGAAGCGGTTGAAGGCCGCGACTCTTTCTTGCAGCGCCGCCAGCCAGACTGGTCGGCTTTCCCTTGGCACTTCTAAGAAAATGGAACCGCTAAAACTAGATCTCTCGTTTGACGCGGTTACCGCTTTGCTCGCTTTGGGCGATGTGCTTGATGGCAAGCGCAACCTAATTGTTGAGTCTTCTGGTTCTACCGGAACTCCAAAGGAAATCGAACTCACTTCGGCCGCGCTGAATAAAGCCGCAATGGCTTCGGCCACCCGTCTCGGTGGGCACGGTCAGTGGTTGCTTGCGCTGCCAATTACCTACGTTGCGGGCGCCATGGTTTTGGTGAGATCACTTATGGCCGATTCTCAGCCGGTGGTGCTCAACACCAACGTGCCGTTTACGGCCGAGGGTTTCAACCGAACCGCAAGCTTCATGACCGCAGAACGCCGCTACACCTCGCTCGTGCCAGCACAGTTGGAACGTTTGGCCGCCGAGCTAAACAACGTTTCTGGGTTACTTCAAACCCTGAAGCGCTTTACCGCGATTTTGGTTGGCGGTCAAGCCGCCAAGGCTAAGACTGTGGATAACTTGCGAGCTCAGGGTGTAAACATCGTGCTCACGTACGGCTCTGCCGAAACCTGCGGTGGTGTGGTTTACGACGGCGTTCCTTTAGACGGCTACGAAGTGACAGTTCAAGAAGACGGCCGAATCAAAATCGGTGACATCATCACCAACGATCTTGGCGAGTTCGTCGAAGGAAAACTGGTTGTGAAAGGCCGAGTAGACCGAGTGATCAATTCGGGTGGCCACAAGCTTTCTCTGGAATTGGTAGAAACCTGGACGCACTCGCAGGAGCGCGTGACCGATGCCGTTGCGGTGGCCATAAAGCACGCCGAATTTGGGGAGGCTTTTGTCTGCTTCTACACTCAAGCATCCGACCTACCGCTCGATACTTCGCGAGCCGCGTTAGCCTTAGGGATAGTTGCCAAATCGGGGCAGTGGAAGCGAATCGAAAAACTTCCAACCCTGCCAAACGGCAAACCAGACCTACAGTTCCTCACCTTGCAGGCAAACAACTTTGGAGATTCTCTTGGCTAAGAAAAAGCAGTCCGACTTCGCTCTTTGGGTGGAAGGCGCTCGTCTTCGCACGCTGCCGCTAGCTGTTGCCCCAATCATCGCCGCTACCGGCGCCGCGTTCGCAATGCAGGCTTTCAACTTAACCAAGACTTTGCTCGCACTCGCTGTTGCACTTTTCTTGCAGATTGGCGTTAACTACGCAAATGATTACAGCGACGGAATTCGCGGAACCGACAGCAACCGAGTTGGCCCACTGCGCCTAACCGCTTCCGGCTCTTTCCAGCCTCGAACCGTGAAGTTGGTGGCCTTCGGTTTTCTGGGGCTAGGTGCGCTCGCCGGCTTTGTCCTGGTAATTATCACCGCACTGTGGTGGTTACTTGCGGTGGGTGCAGTGGCGGTCTTGGCAGCTTGGTTCTACACCGGAGGTAAGAAGCCTTACGGTTATGCCGGTCTTGGCGAACTCGTCGTATTTATTTTCTTCGGCCTAGTTGCAGTCGTCGGTACGGTTTACGTTCAGGCTCCGGAGCTTTTCAAACTTCCAGAAACTTGGATGGTCGTGCTGCCGGTTGCGGTTGGTCTCGGCCTCTACGCTTCGGCGGTACTGATGATCAACAACATTCGCGACATCGAGACCGATGCCCCGGTTGGAAAGAAGACTCTCGCGGTCCGCGTTGGCAAGAAATTCGCCAAGGGCATTTACCTGGTGATGATTTGGGTTCCGCTGGCAATTGACTGGACCTACCTAAAGATCAACCTGATTCCGGCTTTCACTTTCCCATTCGCGCTGGTGCTTCTGCTACTACCGCTTACGCTGATTGTGCTCACGGCACGCACGCCGAAGGAAAACATTTTGGCGCTGAAACTCACCAGCAACGCGGCCCTGATTTACTCGCTGTTGGTTGCTCTGGGTCTTTGGAAACTGGTTTAGTTTTCGTCTTCCGCGTTTTCGTCGCCGGTCTTTTTCGGCTTATTGATGGCGTCGTAGATTTTGGCGCTAGAAGCCTCGCGCTGCTTGCGCAAGAAGATTAGCGAAAACGAAAAGCTCAGCATGGTCGCAATGATTACCGCGACGATTGGCGCGAAGTTCAGCAGCAGCAAGACCGTTAAAACGCCGGCGAAAATCCCGAGTCGAGCGAGCGTGTAGACGAGCAGGGGATTCTTCATACTTTTAAGTCTAGGCATGCCAATAGGCTGGAGGTATGCGTTTTGTAATCCTGTCTCTGGTTGCTTGGGTCGTCCTCACCGTTTTCACCACCGTGTTTGCCCTGAGCGCCAAAGCCAACGAGGTTCGGGTGCTCGCCAAATGGATTTGGTTGCTGATCATTGTGTTTGTGCCAGTTATTGGTTCACTGCTTTACATAACTATTGGCCGCCCGCTGCCAAAGCCGCAGACCACGCAAATCGCCCCGGACGACGACCCGGAATTCCTTCGACGCCTTGCCGAGAAACTAAAAGAAGAAGACGACAAAAAAGATGAGTAGTTCACCAGCCCAAGCACTGGCCTCACACTTGCTGGCCGCCTTTGCCGGTGCCGGTATCGACCAAATCTTTTTGGCGCCAGGTGCTCGCTCTCAAGCGCTGGCTATTGCGGCTGGGCAGTTGGCAGATGCCGACAAGGCAGACCTGTTCATTCGCCTAGACGAGCGTTCCATGGGTTTCTCGGCACTCGGAGTTGGCCTGGCCACGGGCAAGCCGGCTTTGGTAATCACAACCTCTGGAACCGCGGTTGCCAACCTACACCCGGCTGTGCTGGAGGCTCACCACTCGGGTGTACCAATGATCTTGCTCACCGCCGACCGCCCACACGAGCTTCGCGATGTTGGTGCCAACCAAACCACCAAACAGGTTGGAATCTTCGACGACGCCGTGCGAGCGGTCTTCGACCTAGAGGCGCCTACCGCTGAAGACGATGGCACCGAAGGTGTTGCTCTGCTGGTCTCTACCGCGATTCGAGTTTCACTCGGTTTGGGTGGCGTTCGCCCTGGTCCGGTTCAGCTGAACCTAGCGTTCCGCGAACCGCTTTCGGCCGATTCACCAAACGCTGCCGAACTTGCGGTTGAAGTTCCAGCCGGCGAGGAAGCCGAAACCGAACTTGAGTTCGCCATTCTGGATGGCTCGGTACCAACCGTGGTAATTGCCGGCGCTGGCTCCAACGAGGGTGCTGTCGAACTTGCTGAGGCCTATGGCCTGCCGGTTTTCGCCGAACCTTCATCGAGTGCCCGCTTCGGCGACAACGCAATTCTCAGCTACTCGTTGCTCCTTGCTGAAAACCCAGAGCTTCGCGACCGAATCGGTCGTGTAATCGTTTTTGGTAAACCAACCCTTTCCCGAAACGTAATCCGCTTGTTCTTCAACGAAAACGTTGAAGTGGTTGTGGTTCGAAACCGGGCCATGGGTCTTTTCGATGTCTCACGCCGTGCGTCGATGTTTGTCGACGACGTCACCTTCGATGTCGATGTCGACGGCGAGTGGTTGGAAGCTTGGCGGGTAGCCGACCAAAAGCTTCGCCTATCAACCCCGGTTTCCGAAACCCTGTCTCGCCGAGAAATTGTTGAGCAGGTTTGGAACGCCATTGAACCCGGCGACAACCTAGTGCTTGGAGCATCGCGCATGATTCGCGAGGCCGAGGTTTGGGCGCCTGCCAAAAACCTAAACGTCTTCGCCAACCGAGGTCTGGCGGGAATCGATGGCACGGTGGCTACCGCAACCGGAATCGCCCTGGCTACCCGCGAGCAAACCCGAGTGCTGTTGGGAGACCTAACCCTGCTGCACGATGCCAGTTCGCTGGTAATTGACCCACTCGACGGCCCGCTTGATTTGCAGTTGGTGGTGGTGAACGACCGAGGCGGCAGCATCTTTGAAACTCTGGAACCGGCCAAGACGCTCAGCGAACAAAGTTTCAACCGCTTGTTCCGCACACCTCAGGAAGTGAACCTGGCTACCCTGGCAGTTGCCTATGGCTGGTTACACGTGCCGGTTTACACCGAGGTTGAGTTAGAGGCAGCGCTTCAACAACCGGGCCGCGTGCTTATCGAAGTTAAGTTAGGCTAGCGCGCCAATAATCGGCTGGAACTTTAGATCGGTTTCGATCAGTTCCGATTCGCCGTCTGATTCGGAAACAATTCCGCAGCCGGCATAAGCCGTAACCTTATCGTCGCGAAGTTGAGCGCCTCGCAGTGCAATCACCCATTCACCATCGCCGTCGGCACCAATCCAGCCAACCGGGCCGGCGTAGCGCCCGCGGTCGAACGGCTCGAGCTCGGCAATCAACTTTTGGGCGGCGTCGCGCGGAGTTCCGGCAACGGCTGCAGTTGGGTGCAGGGCACTTGCCAAATCCAGCACCGAAGCATTCTCCTTGAGCACACCGTGTACGTCGCTGGCTAGGTGCCAAAGGTTTGGCAGGGCAAGGCTGAACGGTTCGGTGTCGGCGTCAACGTGGTCGCAGAAAGGCTCAAGTGCCGAGACCAAAGACTTCACGGCAAAGGCATGCTCGGAAACATTCTTGTGCGATTCGGCTAGAGCCTTGGCAATCGCTTGGTCAACGTTTGGGTCGGTTCCGCGAGCGGCGGTACCAGCCAAAACTCGGGCCGAAACTTGCGAGTGAGAAACACGCACTAGCAATTCAGGGGAAGCACCGAACAAACCATCGACCGAGTAAATCCAGCAGCTCGGGAACCGATCGGAAAGGCGCCCTAGCGCGGTTCGAAGATCGAAGTTGGCTGGAACTTCTCCAACCAAATCTCTGGCAAGCACAACCTTTTCTAGGCGCTCTTCCTGAATCATGGAAACCGCGCGGTCTACCAGTTCGCTGAATTCGTTACGGCCCAAAGCGCCCGGCGCCAAAGAAATCGGAGAGTTTTTTTCCCAGACCGTAGCGGCTGGAAGCTTCGCGTCATCGACCGAGGTGATCCAGAAGCGGTCGTCGCGGCGACCAATCACCACGCGCGGCATAATCAGAACGCTCTCGGCAGCCGAGGAATCGGCGAAGGCGATGGTGCCGAAAGCAACTGGGCCAGAACCGGGCAGTGCAACCTGATCAACGACCTCAAGCTCGGAAACGTAGGAGCGCCAAGCAGCAGCTAGGTCGGCAATACGGTTTGGTCCGGTGGCCACCAAACGCTTGGCTTCACCCCAACCAACCAAGCCCTGACCGCCGCGAACGAAGGCCGAAGAATCTGCGGGAAGCAGTTCCAGGATGTTGCGTCCGAGAGCTTCGGGAAGCGGCAAACTGACCACACGTGTCATGGCTGTCCCTTCTCTGTGTCTTTGCTGTGAACCGCGGATTCACCCTGTTTTATGCCCAATTCACAACCTAAATTAGTTGAGTAGAGCAAATTTGAGTCTAGGCGTTTGGAGTGCAGCGAATGATCGAAAAGAAAGCAACCATGGTTGCAGCGATCGTTGCACTCACTCTGATTGGTGCACCTCTGGCGGCGTCGGCAGCACCGATGCAATCTGCCAAGACCATCGTCACCACCTTCCACGCTGAAGACGGCGAAGATCACGAAGACGACGGCGACGACGACCAAGACGACGAACACAGCGGCTACATTCCTCCGGTATTCGTGGTCCCTGGCCACAAGAAGCACCACAGCGAGCACAACCAAACCACAACTGCTCCAACCCCTACGCCAGAAGCCACGACTCCAACCGAGATTGATCCAGCAACGGGTCAGCCTCTTCAAACTTCCAGCATCGACCCTGTTACCGGCGAAGAGTTCATGGTGGTCGGCGCCGGTGGCGACGCAGCTGCCGATTCACTCGGGGGAGTAAACCCTGAAGAAGCTCGCGCGGTAGACATCCGTCGGGTTCCTACCGGAATGCGCACTCCTGCCGACCAGTTCATGGATGCCGCCTACATCGGCTTGGGAATGCTCGGAGTTGCAGCACTAGGACTTGGCGGCACCGCAGCCGTTCGCGCCATTCGCCTGCGCCGAAGCGGCAAGGCAGATTACTTCTACGGCGACAAATAGTCCCAAACCGCACTCACTCTACCGAGGGTAGACTTGAGACTGTGAGCAAAGCCAACCTAGACAAAAAACCTGCCGAAGTTGCTGCCATGTTCGACGAGGTTGCCCCAACCTACGACATCACCAATGATCTTCTTTCACTTGGACAGTCGCGCCTTTGGCGCTCGCGGGTAGCTAAGGCGGTGGCGGCCAAGAGCGGGCAAACCATTCTCGACCTCGCTGCCGGTACCGGTTCTTCGTCTATCGCGTTCGCAGGTCCTGGCATCAAAGTTATTGCCACCGACTTTTCGGAAGGCATGCTCGCTGTCGGACGCAAGCGTCACCCGGAACTTGAATTTCGTTTTGCCGACGCCACCAAACTTCCTTTTGAAAACGAGAGCGTTCACGCGGTCACCATTTCGTTCGGTCTTCGCAACGTCGTCGATGTTCCTAAGGCACTCACCGAAATGTTCCGCGTTGTGAAACCAGGTGGTCGTGTGGTCATCTGTGAATTCAGCAAGGTCACTCTGCCGGTCTTCCGCGGCTTCTACAACTTCTACCTAACCAAGGTTCTGCCAAAGGTTTCTGGCCTGTTCAGCAAAACCCCTGAGGCCTACAGTTACCTTGCCGAATCGATTGTGGCTTGGCCAGATCAGGCCGGCTTGGCAGTTGAACTAATCGACGCCGGTTTCGAAAACGTTAGTTACAAAAACCTCAGCTTCGGCGTGGTTGCAATTCACACCGGTTTCAAGGCGGCCAACTAATGAAGAACACTCTTCCAAAACAGTTCCGTGCCGTAACCGATGCACCGCTGCTAAAGGCTCTAGAAGCCGGCTTGGAAAAAGTCGAACAAGGCCTAATCAACGCCACCAAGCACACCGACCCAATTGCCAAAGAATCGGCTAGCCACCTGGTCAACGCGGGTGGCAAGCGCATTCGCCCCGTCCTAGTTTTGTTGGCAGCCCAGCTCGGCAACCCAGACGGCGAGAACGTAATCGACTCAGCCGTTGTGGTTGAGCTCACCCACCTCGCAACTTTGTATCACGACGACGTAATGGACGAAGCGCCAACCCGTCGCGGTGTTCCAACCGCTCACAAGGTGTGGGGCAATAACATCGCCATCCTCACCGGCGACCTCCTCTTTGCGCGTGCCTCACAGGTTGCCGCTCACCTTGGTGAAGAAACCATCAAGCTTCAGTCGTTCACCTTCGAACGCCTCTGCCTCGGCCAAATGCACGAGACCGTTGGCCCGCAAGCAACCGACGACCCAACCAAGCACTACATTCAGGTCATGGCCGACAAGACCGGGTCACTCATTGCCGCAGCCGCTCAGATGGGCATCATCGCCTCTGGCGCCGACCGCAAGTTTGAACAGCCAATGGTTGAGTTCGGTGAAGCCATTGGCGTTGCATTCCAACTCATCGACGACGTGATCGACATCTCCGCCGAAGGCCCATCGGGTAAGACCCCTGGCACCGACCTCCGCGCTGGCGTTCCAACCTTGCCGGTACTGCTTCTGCGCGAGCACGCCAAAACCGATGGCGAAGCCAAAGCACTGCTTGCCGAAATTGAGGGCGACCTTTCTACGGATGAAGCCCTTGCTGCCGTGGTCACCAAACTTCGCAACCACCCGGTTGCCGCCGAAGCGGAAGCCGAGGCTCGCCGCTGGGCAGCCAAGGCAATCGCTGCCATCGAACCACTACCGGACGGTTCGGTGAAGCGTGCGCTAATCACCTTCGCCAACGCGGTAGTGGATCGAACCAACTAATGGCTGCAGCCCTCAAGGTTTCCAGAGAGCGCGCCGAGCGCATCAACAAAGCGCTCATCGGAACCTTCTTCACCCAAGCCATGGTTTCCATGGCAATCGTGGTTCGGGTTCCGGAAATCATCGACAACCTCGGTCTTTCTAAAAACCTGGCCATCTGGGGAACCATCACCGGTCTCTCCGGCATCGGCAGCATCCTGGCCCTGATCTTTGCGCACCGACTGGTCTTGCGCCTTGGCACCACACGCGTGGTTCGTTACGGAACACTGGCTGCCACTGCCATCCAGGGTGTCCTGCCACTGATTGGCAACTACTGGCTCTACTTCGCAATCACTTTCGTTCAAGCCACTTTCTTTAGCCTCTATAACAATGCCGCGAACGGTCAGGCGCTGATGGTTCAAAAGCGTTTGAAGCGAGTTGTCCTTGGTTCCATTCACGGCGCTTGGTCGCTGGGTGTTGGTGTTGCCTCAATCCTCTCCGGAGTCTTAGCTGGCTTTCTGCCGTTGGCTTGGCACATGGGTATCGTGGCTGGTCTTGGCTTCATCGCTCACCTAATCCTCAACTCGCAACTCATGAACCGTGAAGAAGAGAAGCTAAGCCAAATCAAGGTCAAGGCTGAGAAAATGATCTCTTGGCTGAAAACTCCAGGCATCATTTGGTTGCTAGCCCTGGGATTGTTCATGGGCATTTGGCCTGAACTTGTGATGGGCGATTGGATGTCGCTCTACTCAAAGAACGTCATGCACCTAACCGCCAGCCTGATTGCCATTCCATTCTCGGCGTTCGCTCTGGCCATGATTATCGGTCGCTTTGCCACCGGCTGGGTAGCCAGCAAAATGCCGATCAACCGAGCCGCCATGTTCGGTGGCTACTTTGGTGGTGTCGGTATGTTGCTAGGTCTGGTAGCCAGCCACTTCCTGCTGCCGGTAAATCAACTGCTCGCGGTTTCCGTTCAAGCGCTCTTTTTCTTCATCGCCGGACTTGGCGAATCCATCATGGTTCCAGCCTTCTATTCGGCTGCCTCGCACGTGCGCTCGATTTCACCAACCCAAGCCCTTGCCCGAATGGGTCTGGCCAATTCGCTGATTTTCATTTTGGCGAAAGGCGTCATGGGAACGCTCGCCGACACCGTTGGTCTCGCGCTGGCAATGGGCTTCCCAATCCTGGCGTTCTTCGGCTCAGGTTTTATGCAAGGACTCATCGGCAAGAAGGCCGAAAAATTGGAAGCACAGAATCTTGAAAACTATCCACCAACCGGGACAATCCCGATTGTGACCATCAAAGAATAGTTAGCGGAAGTTAGTGAACTGGATGTCAATGTCCAGGTCGCTGCCACGAAGTAGAGACATCACTGCCTGCAGGTCGTCGCGGCTCTTTGACTGAACACGAAGTTCGTCGCCCTGAATCTGCGACTTCACGCTCTTCGGACCCTCTTCACGAATGATCTTCGAAATCTTCTTGGCCTGCTCCTGGTCGATGCCGTTCTTCAGCTCGCCCTCGATGCGGTATTCCTTGCCCGATGGGAATGGGTCGCCGTCAACGAAGCTCTTCAGCGAAATGCCGCGCTTCACCAACTTCGATTGGAAAACATCTAGCACAGCCTTAACGCGCTCTTCCGAGGACGCCTTCATCAGGATCTTTTCACCGCTCCAAGCGATGGAAGCACCAACGCCCTTGAAGTCGTAACGCTGCTCAACCTCTTTAATTGCTTGGTTGAGGGCGTTGTCGGCCTCCATTTTGTCTACTTTGGAAACGATGTCGAATGAGGAATCTGCCATGAGTGTGATTTTAGCCCACCAAGATAAGTTATTCTTGAAAGGTTGTTTGCGTAAGTGAACATACAAGGCTAGTTACCCAAGCGGCCAAAGGGATCTGACTGTAAATCAGCCGGCTCAGCCTTCGGGGGTTCGAATCCCTCACTAGCCACGAACTCCCCAGTCCTCCACGACTGGGGTTTTCGCTTTAAATCGAGCACACGAGACAGGTGAGGGCTAACTGTCAGTTGACAGGAAAGAAAATACCTGAAATACTTTTCTGTAATAAAACTTCCTATAAGCAGAAAGTTAACTCGTGAACGTAGAACTCTGGATGTGGTTTGCAGTCCTCGGACTGATTTTGGTCATGCTGGCCATCGACCTATTTGCCCATCGCAAGGCTCACGAAATTTCTGTGAAGGAAGCAGCCGGATGGTCGCTGTTCTGGGTCACCTTGGGAACTGCTTTCGGCGGTTTGATCTGGTGGCACTTTGGCTCCGAATACGCGCAGGAATACTTCGCCGGCTTCCTTATTGAGAAGTCACTAGCAGTAGACAACGTCTTCATTTGGGCCATCATCTTCACCGGCTTCGCCGTTCCCAAGATGTACCAACACCGTGTGCTCTTCCTAGGCGTGCTCGGGGCTCTCGTATTCCGAGGGATATTCATTGGAGCTGGCGCAGCAATCCTCGAATCGTTCGCCTGGGTGCTCTACATCTTCGCCGCATTCCTGGTTTTCACCGGAATCCAGATGCTTCGGAAAGCAGATGACCACGCATCTCCAGCCAACTCAAAGTTCTACAAGTGGTTCTCAAAGGCCGTGAAGTCAACACCCGAGTATCACGGGCAGAAGCTAACGATCGTTCAAAACGGCGTGCGTCTTGCGACACCTCTGCTCATGGTTTTAGTGCTGATCGAATTCACCGACATCATTTTCGCGGTCGACTCGATCCCGGCCATCTTCGCAGTCACCTCTGAGCCGTTCCTGGTCTTCACCGCGAACGCATTCGCCATCCTCGGCCTCAGGGCTATGTACTTCCTTCTCGCCGACATCATGCACCGCTTCGTCTACCTGAAGTTCGGGCTGGCACTGGTTCTGATCTGGGTCGGCATCAAGATGGGTCTTCACGACATCGTGAAAATTCCGACCACGGTATCGCTACTTGTCATTGTTTTAATCCTTGCAGGTTCCATCTTCGCCAGCTTCCAGGTAACCAGGGGTGAGAATAAGTAAATGGCTAACTGGACTTTTCTGACCCATCACGCTCATGTGCTTGTTGCCGTGAGTCAGGGTTCCGATCTAACCATCGACCAGATTGCTGCTCAGGTGGGTATCACCGCTCGCGCAACCGCGGGCATTCTGAACGACTTGGTGGAAGCGGGATACGTTTCTAAAGAAAAAGTGGGACGCAACAATCACTACATTGTGAACGGCGACATCCCCCTGCGTCACCCACAAAACGAAAACGCCAAAGCGGCAGAACTGCTAGCGCTTTTTAGCTAGACCTGAAAACCCCCACCCCGAAAACTTCCTTGAAGCACCGAAGAAAAGGCCAAATGGGAGCGAATTGTGGGCTATTTTCGATACAGGAGTGATTGTGTCGAAACGTTTCGTAGTCGTCGTAGAGGATGAGCCCTTCCTTCGCTCCCTAATTTCCGATGCGCTAGAGACCGCAGGGTTTGAAGTAGTTAGTGTTGGCACCGCAGGCGAAGCTCGAAAACTTTTTAACAAACGTGACCCGGATGCCGCAATTCTCGACATTGACCTTGGTCCTGGTCCTACCGGTTTAAACATCGGTGAACATTTGCTTGCCCAGTCACCAGGTACAGCGGTTGTCTTTCTCACCATGCTTTCTGACCCTCGAGTGATAAACCCAAAGAGCGGATTGGTAAACCCGCGGGCTGCTTATCTGAACAAGCGGAAGCTTTCGAACACAGAAGAACTTATTGAGGCTTTGGAAGCGGTGCTGCACGACCAAGACATCTCCGAATACCGTCATGACCTGGATCCAGGCTCCGCAATCGCCAAGCTTTCGGCGGGTCAGTTGCAAGTGCTTCAGATGGTCGCGAAGGGAATGACCAACCAGCAGATTGCAGAAGTTCGCAAACGCTCGCTATCGGCTACCGAAGCACTAATTTCTCGAACCTTCACATCCTTGGGCATCGACCTCGGACGCGATTCGAACTCACGAATCTTGGCGGTTCGCGAGTACTTTCTCCAAGCCGGCATCGTGGTTCGAGATGTCCAAGACTAAGAATTTTTGGCGAGCTGTCCAACCTGGTCCAGAACGCGCTTTCCTGCTTGAAGCCTTTTCTAGCAAACTAGCCAGAACCCTCTGGGTTCCATTCGCCTTCTCGTCGCTGGTTTTTGCCACGGGTTTCCTCTTTCCGAATACCTTCTATTACGGAATCTCGGTTCACCTTCTAGACGCCCTGGTTTTCCCAACTTCACTGGCAGTTTTCCTAACCGCGAAAGTTTTCAAACGAGTCCGGAATGGAGCTGTTTTCAATCTGCTGGTCTGGGCTATTTCAGGAACGCTTTCGGCGATTGTCCCTAGCGTCACCCTGGTTACGATGTCTGGTCAAAGTGTTCCGGAGTTCACCAATCAAGTACCGTTCGGAATAGTCTCTTATTCATTGATGACCGGAATTGCCGGGGTGGTCCTGGCTAGTTGGCGAATTTCCCAAGCCCGAATGAAAACCTTGAAACAAAACAAGGAACTCTTGGGCTCAATCCGTTCCGAGCTTGAGGTTCAGCTCGCAACAATTCGCGAGGACATCAAACGAAATGTGGACGTCGAATTAGAAAAGGCATTGACTGCCTTAGAGAAAACGTCCGACGCCAAAGACCTTTCAGAAAAACTCTTCGCGGCAATCGATGAAGTAATTCGCCCGCTGAGTCATAAGCTGGCAGGTTTTGGTTTGAGTGCGTTTCCTCCAAAATCGAAAAGCCCACTAATGAGGCGAATAAATCCGCGGGGCCGTGTGAGTTTGGCACGCTTGGTAGCGCCTGAAGTTTTCCTAGTATTCTTCGCCGTGTTTATCTTTCCCGCCACCTTAGTTACGCAAGGCTTGGCGAGCGCTGGTGTCGTCGCGGTTTTAGTTCTAATTGAGGCGTTCGCTTTAGTAATCATTCAGCGCCGGGCTCAGAAGTTTTTCGTGAGCCGTTTCGGCGGATTAGCAATCTTGGTTTTACTGTCGGCAGTTATCGGGTTTAGTTACATCCTTTTGGTTGACGTCGAGTACGACACATCGATTTCGATCGGGTTTGTTTTAGTTTCATTCACTACGTCCGGCATCATGGCTCTCGTTTCAAAGCGTCTCGATGACATTAATGAACTGGCAATCGTGAACCACAAACTCCAGGCGGTAGTCTCGGTTCTTCGCCAGGAAGCTTGGGTTACCAAGACTCAGTTGGCCAAGGCAATCCACGGTTCCGTGCAGGCTCGGTTTCTTGCTGTTGCACTGCGTATCGCCAGTGTTCCAAAACTCACCGATGCCATCTTGGCGGAGGCGAAGCGAGACATCGAGTCTTCAATCAAAGATGTTTCGGTAAGCATGGAGGGACCAACAGGTTCGTTCTCGGAGCAGTTTCATACAATCGTTGAGGCTTGGGATGGCGTGGTGAAGTTGACGCTAACTTCGGAAGTGGAAACCTTGGAAATCATCAATCGCTTCCCAGTGGCTCGAGCCTGTGTTCTCGAAGTGGTTGGTGAAGCGGTGTCCAACGCTGCCAAGCATTCAAAAGCCCCAGCAATCAACATTGAATTACGAGACCACCAGTTCGATCAACTGGTGGTCTCGGTCTGGTCGGCTGGAAAGCTTTCAACTCAGACCACACGTAAGGGTTATGGTTCCCAGATGTTAGATGAAGTTACAAGTAGTTGGTCACTCACCAACCTCAAGGGTCGCGTTTACCTTCGCGCGGTTATTCAATTAGCCAAATAAAGGGAATGTACGAACCCCGATTTTGGTTTAGTTTGTAAGTTGTGCAACACAAGCAAATCTAGGGGTATCAATGAAGAGCATCGCCAAATTCCTTTCTGGAAGAATCACCGCGCCAGTCACCATGCTGATCGCGCTATTCTTCGCCGTCATCGCATTCGGTCCACTTGCAGCCGGTGAAGGCGGTGCGGCGCAGCCTGGTGTTGGCCTTCCTGCCAACAACGAGACCGTGTTGGTCGATGAGGCTCTGGCAAAGCTTCCTGGCCAGGACGGCACTGCTGCAGTGATCATTTACCGCACCGAGGATGGCTCGAAACTAACCGACGAACAGCTGAACTACCTTCGTGGTACTCCGGTGCCATTCGTTTGTGCTGTTGGAACACCTCCGTTTGTATGTGCCAAGCTTGAAGCCGACGCACAGCCTTCATACATCAACGGTGTTGCCGAGAAGTTCAAGGATTACAGCAACGTTGAAGTTAACGGCGCCAAGTTTGTGCCGCCAGCCACCATTGCTGAGGATGGTTCGGCTGCAGTTGTAACCATTCCGATGGTGAAGTACGAAGCCACCGATGAAATCACTAAGCGCGTTGAAGAACTTCGCACCATCATGAAAGACGGAACACCTTCCGGGCTAATCGTGAAGCTAACCGGCCCTGAAGGTTTCCAAGCCGACATCGCTGGTGTTTTCGCTGGGGCAAACTTCACCCTGCTTGCGGTTACTGCGTCGGTAGTTATCTTGCTTCTCCTAATCACCTACCGCAGCCCAACTCTTTGGCTAGTTCCACTGTTGATTATTGGTAGTGCCGACCGCATGGCCCAGATTCTTGCCGGTCAGGTAGCGACCGCGTTTGACATCACCCTCGATGGCTCGGTCACCGGAATTCTTTCGGTTCTGGTCTTCGGTGCGGGAACCGACTACGCACTACTCCTTATCTCGCGCTACCGAGAAGAGCTACTCAAGTTCGCGGACCGCCGCGAGGCCATGGCAACCGCATGGCGCGAATCGGCTGGAGCAATCTTGGCTTCGGGTGGAACAGTTATTGCTGCTCTGCTAACTCTTTCGTTCGCAGACCTTGCCGGCACCCGCGCACTAGGCCTTGCCTGTGCCGTTGGTGTTGCGGTTGCCATGATTAGCGCACTGTTCGTTTTGCCAGCCGCGCTGGTTTCGTTCGGTCGCTGGATCTTCTGGCCTGGCACTCCAAAACTTGGTGGGGTCAACAAGACCGACAACGGTCTATGGGCCAAGCTTGGTCGCGGTGTTAGCAAGCGTCCACGCATCGTTGCCATCGCCGGCTTCGTCGTCCTAGCAGCTTTGGCGATTGGATCCTTCGGCATCAAGATCGGCTTGTCTTCAACCGAGCAGTTCATGAAGAAACCAGAAGCTGTGGTTGGTATCGAGCTTCTTGCCGAATCGTTCCCCGCCGGCGCAACCAGCCCAACCGTGGTTATTGCCAACCAGGACAAAGCCGAGGAAGTTGTAAACGCAATCAAGCAGGTCGACGGCGTTGACTCGGTTGAAATCGCCAAAACCTTCGAAGGTGAGGCACTAACCGACGGCACCATCAACAAGATCACCGTTGTGCTCACCGGTGCCAGCCGCTCGGAAGAGGCTTACCAGTCGATCGTCGACATCCGCGCTGCCGTGAAAGAAGTAGCGGGAGCCGATGCCAAGGTTGGTGGCCAAGATGCACAGGCTCTTGATGTGAAGAACGCCTACGCTCACGACCAAGGGCTGCTGATCCCAATCATCTTGGCTCTGGTCTTCCTAGTGCTCGTGCTGTTGCTACGTTCAATCGTTGCACCCGTCTTGCTACTGCTCACCGTGGTTGCATCGTTCTTCGCTTCGCTTGGGGCCGGTTGGTTGGTGTTCGTGAACATCTTCCACTTCCCAGGTCTAGACCTCTCGGTGTTCCTCTACTCATTCCTGTTCCTCGTGGCATTGGGTGTTGACTACAACATCTTCCTAGTGACGAGAGCTCAAGAAGAGAGTGGAAAGCTAGGGCTCAAGCAGGGAATGATCAAGGCGCTGAGTTCAACCGGTGGTGTGATCACCAGCGCGGGTATCTTGCTGGCAGCCGTGTTCGCGGTTCTCGGTGTTCTTCCGCTGATTGCGCTAACCCAGATTGGTGTCATCGTTTGTATCGGTGTGCTCCTAGACACCCTGCTCGTGCGAACCGTGATTGTGCCAGCTCTAGCGTTCATCGCCGGCGAAAAGTTCTGGTGGCCACGCAAGCCAGCGAAGTAATTCAAGAAAGTAAAGCCCCCACCGATTTGGCGGGGGCTTTACTTTTGTCTGCTCTAGTTGGTGCCGGTTAGTACCGGGATGATTGCACCCGAGAATACCTGCCAAGCCAAGATCGACTTAGCAACCAAGCTGAGGGTGATGTAACTTCGCTCGCCTTGAAGGTAGCTGGCCCACTTGCCAACCTGGCGATACTGAAGGGCCTGGTTGATGGCAAAAGTGTTGAAGAAGATGAACAGCGAAACGATGATGCCGATTACGAAACCAGGCACCTCGGCTGCATCCTTGCTGCCAGGCTGCAGGGTGTAAATCGCGATGATGATCCAAGGAACAATTCCGGTCATCGAACCGAAAACGAAAGGCAAGAACTTTCCGTTTCCAGGTGTCTCATACTTTTCCTGCATGGCACCGAACATAATCATCGACGCATTGACGGCGAAGATTCCAATGAGTGCTGCCACATCGTTCACGCCACAAAGCTGGGCAATCAACCAAATCATGATTGAAGAGCTCAGAGAGTATTCAACCCAACGGAAGTAGTTGTGGCTTTGCTTTAGCCCGTTCGCGTAACGCCCAAAGAACCAAGGCGACGAAATAAAGAAGTGGAAGAAAGCCGACAAGGCTAAGAAGGCAACAACGCCGGCCCCAAGGTTGATGTCGAATAGCTTCACAACTTCAGCTGGTAGGGGAGATCCCGGAGGGCCGGTCATGTATTCAATCTTGACCGGGAACTGAACCTGGGTGTCTAGCTGCAGCAGGAACCAACCGAACGCGATTGCCTGAAACAGGTGAAGGAATCCAGCAACTACGTTGTAGGTTCTCAAACGAGAAATCTGCTGGTCGGTGTCATAAATTTTCTTAGCCATACGCGCAAGGCTACCGCCAAACGCCACCGCCTGTGGATAACTCAAGAACCCACGAAATCGCG
>CANGEU010000014.1 GCA_947452985.1 Micrococcales bacterium | reverse complement strand
TCAAGCTCTGAGTCTGGTCCTGGTTCACAAGCCGCCGCATCTTCGCGTTCAAGCAGGTTTTTGCCCAACCGGTCTGCGGTTGGAAGTTCGATTGGGTAGGTGCCGGTAAAGCAGGCGGTGCAAAGTTCGCGCTCTTGCTGGCCGGTCGATGCAATCATGCCGTCCTTGGAAAGGTAACCAAGCGAATCGGCACCAATTGACTGGCGAACCTCTTCAACACCGAGACCGGTGGCAATTAGTTCCGCACGGGTAGCGAAGTCGATTCCGTAGAAGCATGGCCAGGTGATTGGTGGGCTAGAGATGCGAATGTGGATCTCGGCAGCACCGGCTTCACGAAGCATCTGCACGAGAGCACGTTGAGTGTTTCCGCGAACGATCGAGTCGTCGATAACGATGATGCGCTTGCCGCGAATAACTTCTTTCAGCGGGTTTAGCTTCAGGCGAATACCGCGCTGGCGAATAGTTTGCGATGGCTGAATAAAGGTTCGACCAACGTAGGCATTCTTGACCAGGCCGTGACCGAACGGAATGCCCGACTCTTGTGAGTAACCAATGGCAGCCGGGGTTCCCGACTCCGGAGTTGGAATAACTAGGTCGGCCTCAACCGCGTATTCGCGAGCCAACTGGCGACCCATCTCAACGCGAGCGTCGTAAACATTTTTACCGTTGATGCTGGTGTCTGGGCGGGCTAGATAAACGTATTCGAATACACAGCCGGCACGCTTGGTCTCGGCGAAGCGGGTTGAACGCAAACCATTTTCGTCGATGGCAATAAGTTCGCCCGGCTCAACTTCACGAACGAACGAAGCACCAACGATGTCTAGTGCGGCGGTTTCGGAAGCAACCACCCAACCGCGCTCGAGGCGCCCCAAAACCAGCGGGCGAACACCCTGTGGGTCACGCGCCGCATACATGGTGGTTTCATCCATGAACACCAAACAGAAAGCACCCTTCACCTTTGGTAGCAATTCCAAAGCGGTTGCTTCCAAGGTGTGGTCTAGGTCACCGGCCATCAGCGCGGTGAGCACTGCGGTATCGGTGGTGTTACCGCCGGTGATCTCGTTGCTCTCTTGGTCTGGGTAACGAGCCTTCAGAAGGTCAAGGAGGTCGGCAGTGTTGGTGAGGTTTCCGTTGTGAGCCAGCGCAATGGTGCCCGCGGTGGTGCGTCCAAGTGTTGGCTGAGCATTACGCCAAGACGAAGCACCGGTGGTTGAGTAACGGTTGTGACCAACCGCGATGTGACCAACCAGGCTCTCCAAAGCCGACTCGGAGAAGACCTGCGAAACGAGGCCCATGTCTTTGTAAACCAAAATCTTTTTGCCATCTGAGGTGGCGATACCGGCCGATTCCTGGCCGCGGTGCTGAAGCGAGTAAAGACCAAAGAAGGTCAGCTTGGCAACTTCTTCCCCAGGCGCCCAAACACCGAAAACACCGCACTGGTCTTTCGGGAGTTCTTCATCGGGTAGCAAATCGTGATTCAACAAGCCGTCGCCACGAAGCATAGCTACCCTCGATTCAATGTTGGGGGAATACTTCTATAAGTTTAGCGGCTACGCGTGGCCTCTAGAGTCTTGGAGCGCTTGCGGGAGATGAAATCGATGACCAGCGCAACGACGAGTCCGAGTGCCGCTCCGAGGCCGGCAAGGTAGGCAACCAGATAGCCAAGGATTGGTTGAGCGGTTCGATCCGCGTCCGAGATGAACGAGTTCAGAATCAATGCCACGACGACGCCAACAAGAGCAAACAAAATTAGGAACGGCAAGAATTTCGGCGCTTTGCGAATCTGAACTTTTTCTGTAGGCATGTATCTATTGAACCACTACCGCCAGATTGGAAACACGTCGGAGATATCGGAACGAGTTCCTGAAGCCAAAATGCGACCAGAAGAAACCAACGACTCCCAGGTTACCTCGCCCACCGCGAGCGCAAACCAATCCGCTGATGAAAGCTCCACGGTGTTCGGCGGTGTTCCTCGTTTGTGAGCGAGGCCGTCGATGCATTGCACAGCACCCAGTGGCGGCACGCGAACCTCAACCGATTTCCCAGGGCGCAAAAACGACAACTCTTCAAGCAGGTAACGAACCGCAGCCTTGAAATCGTCGTCGGAATTTACTCGCTTCGACGAATCGGAAAGCACGGCGCGCACGGAAGCAATTCCGTCGACTGGCTTGATTCTGCGGATGGGCATGCCACCAGCCTAGCCAAGTCGCTTAAACTTGGACTTATGAAAATCCTTGTTCTTGGTTCTGGCGCTCGCGAGCACGCGATCGTCAAGGCGTTGGTTCGCACCGGCACTCATGCCGAAAACATTGTGGTGGCCCCTGGTAATGCCGGCATTGCGAACGATGTAACGTGCGACCCAAGCCTGAACATGATGGACCCAGCCGCAGTTTCCGAATACGCGAAGAACAAAGGTTTCGAACTAGTCATCATTGGGCCAGAAGCTCCGCTGATCGAAGGCGTAGCCGACCCACTTCGCGAAGCCGGCATCGACGTCTTCGGGCCGAGCAAAGTTGCCGCTCAGCTTGAGGGCTCAAAGGCTTTCGCCAAAGAGATCATGGCTGCCGCCGGTGTTCCAACCGGTCGCGCGCACGAATGCACCACCATCGAAGAGGTTGAATCGGCCATCGACGACTTCGGAGCTCCTTACGTTGTGAAAGCCGACGGACTGGCTGCCGGCAAGGGCGTCATCGTCACCAACGACCGAGAAGCCGCTTTAGAGCACGCTAAGAAGTTCCTACACCTCGGCATCCTGGTTGAAGAGTTCCTCGATGGCGAAGAGGTTTCCCTTTTCTTCCTGAGCGACGGCAAGAGCGTTCTTCCGCTAACGCCAGCCCAAGACTTCAAGCGCGCATTCAACAACGACGAAGGTCCGAACACCGGCGGAATGGGTTCCTACACACCGCTACCGTGGCTTCCAGCCGGCTTCGTGGACGAAGTGCGAGAGACCATTGCCGAACCAACCGTGAAGGAACTTGCCAACATCGGCGCCCCATTCGTGGGTCTGCTCTACTGCGGCCTGATTGTTACCAAGGCCGGGATTCGCGTCATCGAATTCAATGCTCGTTTCGGAGACCCAGAAACCCAGGTTGTTCTAAGACGCCTGATCACCCCGCTCGAAGGTCTCCTTCACAAGGCAGCCTCAGGCCAGCTAGCCTCGCAGCCTGAACCAGAGTTCAGCAACAACGTTGCCGTGGCCGTTGTTGTTGCTAGCGAAGGCTACCCAGACACCAGCGCACCAGATCGCGAACTCAGCGGCATCGCCGAAGCCGAGAGCGTTGAAAACGTTGAAGTTTGTGTTGCCGCAGCAAAAAACGAAAACGGAAAACTTATGGCCAACGGTGGTCGCGTGCTCAGCGTGGTTGCTCTAGGAAAAGATTTCCACCAAGCTCGCAAGCACGCCTACGAAGGTGTGGCTCAGATCAAGTTGGAAGGCTCCCACTTCCGCACCGACATCGCGGCAAAGGTTGCTAATGACTAAAGAGATCGCCGGCTGGCACCACGTCTACTCGGGCAAGGTCCGCGACCTTTACGAGTCAAACGACCCAAGTCTTAGCCACCTCATCCTCGTGGTCGCCTCCGACCGCGTGAGCGCCTTTGACCACGTTCTAGAGCCAGCCATCCCAAACAAGGGAAAGCACCTCACCACGCTCACCAACTGGTGGTTTGACCGACTTCCAGTGGAGAACCACGTGAGTCACGAAGTTCCAGTACCTCAAGAAGTTCAGGGGCGCGCAACCGTTGCCAAGAAACTTGAAATGTTCCCAATCGAATGCGTCGTGAGAGGCTACATCTCCGGCTCGGGCTGGAAGGAATACCAGGAGAAGGGCGAAATCTGCGGTGTCGAACTTCCAGAAGGTCTAACCTTCGGCGGAAAGCTTCCTAAGCCAATCTTCACCCCAGCCTTCAAAGCAGAACTTGGCGACCACGACGAAAACATCAGCTTTGAAAAGGTTGTGGAAATCATTGGGCTAGACAACGCCGAACGACTTCGCGCACTGTCGATAGAAATCTTCAACAAAGCATCTGAGCTAGCTGAGCACGCAGGCCTTATCCTTGCCGACACAAAGTTTGAGTTTGGAATCGACCCTGCCACCGGCCATACCGTCCTCGGCGACGAAGTGCTAACCCCAGACTCATCACGGTTCTGGTCTAAAGCCGCCTGGGATCGCGGCGAGCGCAAAGACTCTTTCGACAAACAGATTGTTCGTAACTGGCTAGCCGCCAACTGGGACCAAACCAGTGAACCACCGGTTCTACCTCAAGAAATCGTGGCTCAGACCCAGGACAAGTACGCCGAACTGGTCGAACGTCTAACTACCGAAGTGGCGTAAGGCTCTACTTCTTTTTCTTGGCCACAGGCTTTGCGGCTTGCGCATCGGCCGCTTCTTTTGCCTTAGCTTTTTTGTCCCACATTTTTAGAAAAACCTGCAGAACTACTAATCCAATTAGTAGCCCACAAACGTTTATGAAGAGTTGAATTCCAGGTCCCATATTTGGAGCATAGCGAAAGGGCTCGGGATTTCTCCCGAGCCCTTCCAAATGGTTTGTTACTTGTTACTTCTTACCGATGCTCTTAGCAACGATTACTGCAACAGCGGTAACGATGGTACCGATAACTAGCGCAAGTAGGTAGCCAAGAACGTTGTTTACAACGCCTGGTACGAAGATTGCGAAGATACCACCGTGAGGTGCACGCTGCTGAACATCAAGAGCTGCAACGGTGATTCCGGTAACTGCCGAACCAATCATGATCGAAGGGATCACACGGATTGGGTCTGCAGCTGCGAAAGGAATTGCACCTTCGGTGATGAACGATGCACCAAGTAGCCAGCCAGCCTTGCCGTTTTCGCGCTCTTCCTCAGTGAAGAGGTTCTTGCGGATAACGGTTGCTAGAGCTAGACCCATTGGTGGGGTCATACCAGCAGCCATGACGATAGCCATGATTGCTAGGTGTGGGTCCGAAGCTGCGGTAGCGGCTGCACCAAGACCGGTGGTAGCAAATACGTAAGCAACCTTGTTAACTGGGCCACCCATGTCGAATGCCATCATGGCACCAAGGATAAGACCTAGTACGATCATGGCACCAAGACCTAGACCGCTTAGACCATCGTTCATGCTCTTCATTAGCCAGCTAATTGGAGCCTTGAATAGGAGCTCCATAGCTAGACCGGTTACAACGGTTGCTAGCAATGGAATGATTACTACTGGCATTAGCGAACGTAGCCAGGTTGGTACTGACCAACTGCTGATCCACTTAGCAACGTAACCAGCTACTAGACCACCAAGGATTGCACCAAGGAAGCCGGTACCGGTTCCTAGAGTGTGTGCGTTTCCAAGGCCGGTTGCTAGTGCACCAGCAATGAAACCAGGTGCGATACCTGGACGGTCAGCAATTGCGAATGCAATGTAACCAGCTAGAACTGGAACGAAGAAGTCGAAGCCCGACTTTCCTAGCCAGAAAATAAGGTAAGCCCAGTCACCAACGTGTAGTGGGTTGAATCCGGTCATGACGCCACCGTCGTCGACTGATACGTGCATTACCGCTGGGTCGTATGCCAAGATACCGTCTTTACCGCCGGTCTCCAAAGCACCTAGCGCGAAGCCAAGTGCGATCAAAATACCGCCTGCAGCCACGAATGGAATCATGTATGAAACACCGGTCATCAGATAATTTCTGAGTCTGGTGCCTAGTCCTGTACTACTACTCATCTTTGAGCCTCCTAAAGCTCTCAATTTGAATCTTGAACAGCGGGGGTCGCAGCTCAAGTTTTTTCGTTCGGAACTTACCCGAACAAACCTCCGAAGAATCCCTTCTTCTTTTCTCCCGCAGGCTTTTCAGCCTTTGGCTCTTCCTTTGCCGCAACTGGAGCGGACCCAGCAACGAGGGGTGCTGATCCTGCTTCAATTGCTGCAATCAAGTCGTTTAGAACGTTGACGCCCTTGTCGCCACCGATTACTTTGGCGACGCCAAGTTCAACGAATGGCTTGCCCGCGAAACGCTCGCGACCCTTGACTCCTAGGTCCACAGCGAAAATCACTCCATCGGCTGCATCGATGATTTCCTGCTTCATTGGATTGGTTCCGGCCGACCCTTGGGTCTCAACAACCATCTCGTGACCTAGCTTCTTGGCAGCCTGTTCAAGGGCGGCCTGAGCCATGTAGGTGTGGGCGATTCCGGTGATGCATGCGGTTACTGCTACAAACTTCATTATTTCTGGACCTCTCGAGTCAATGTTGCTGCGATGACCGCAGGGTCTTTTTCGTTTAGTAGTTCATTGCGGAAATCTTCGTCCATGACTTTGTAAGCCAAGGTTCCGAGGATTTCTAGGTGTTCGCTGCCGCCGTTTGCTGGGGCTGCGATTAGGAAGATTAGGTTCGACTTTCCGTCTTCGGCGCCAAAGTCAACGCCAGTGGTTGAGGTGGCAACGGCAACCGAAGGGATCACCACTGCTTCGCTCTGGGCGTGAGGAATGGCGATGCCGCCCTCAATCCCGGTTGGGAAGTGTTCTTCGCGTTTAGCCACGGCAACGAGATAGGTCTCGATGTCGGTGACGCGCCCAGCGGCTACAAGACGCTCGGCAAGCTGACGGGTTGCGTCGGCTTTATCGGTGGCCTCTAGACCAACGATCACCATGTCGGTGGTTGTTATTGCATTACTCAATAGTTTGTTTCTTCACTTTCTTACTTGAAGCCAGACTCTCTCTGCCTCAAGCGCGAGTTTACCTTTTGAGCTACTTCCCAAACTGTAATTAGTTGTTTCACGCGACATTTGTACATTTTCTAAAAAGTAACCAAAAAGAGATAAATGGTGTTTTGTCGTTGGAATGTGCGTTTTAATTGGTTTTCAGCACATTTTTTACAAATCTGATTGAGAGAGTGCCATGTCAGCTTTTGAATTCACCGTAGATGTTATTGACCCAATCGGTCTTCACGCTCGTCCGGCTAGCCAGATTGTGAAGCTGGTCAAGGACTCTGGCGTTACCGTAATGATTGGTCGCGAAGGCGAAAACCTGGTCAAGGCAAACTCTCCGCTAATGCTGATGGCACTCAAGATCAAGACTGGTGAAACTCTGAAGGTTTCGATCGAGACACCAGATGAGGCTCACGCAGCCGAGCTGGTTGCTCAGGTTCAAGAGTTCCTGAAGGGCTAGTCGATGACCCAGGTGCTGACCGGTCTTGGCGTAGGTCTAAACGCTGTAGTCGCTGAGGTTTTCCAGGTTGCACCTGCAGCTGCCCTGCCAGCCTGGGCGAAGTCTGCCGCCGGTGTTGAAGCCGAGTCGGCCGTTCTGAAGTCCGCAATCACTTCCGTTGCCTCCGACCTAGCTCGTCTGGGTTCGGCTGCCGATGAAACTACCGCTGAAATCTTTGAAGCGCTTACCTATCTATTGGAAGATGAGTCGCTGTTCGACATGGCCGTTGCTCACATGGATGAGGGTTGGGCAGCCGGCGCTGCTTACGGGATGGCCGTAAATGAGTTCGCCGAGATGCTAGCAGGCGACGCCGCGTTCGAAGAACGCATTGCCGACCTGCAGGATTTGTCTAAGCGCGTACAGGCTTCTATCGCTGGCATTCACGTTGGCTTGGATCTGCCACAGACCGGAGCCTACGTAATCGTTGGTGAAGACTTCTCCCCTGCCGATACCGCACAGTTCACTCCTGCCGTGGTTGGAGTAATTACGGTCAAGGGTGGTCCGACTTCGCACACCGCAATCATTTGCCGTTCACGCAGCATTCCTGCTGTGGTGTCTGTGGCTGGAGCCGAGCACATTCCTGCTGGGACCTCGGTTTTGGTTGACCCGGTTGGCGACCGCGTTGTTGTTGGTGGAACCTTGACCGATGCAACTGAGGCTCTAACTTTTGCAGACACCGGACGCGACCCACTGGTTGAGGTTCGCGCCAACATTGGTTCGCTCGAAGATGCTGAGGCTGCCGCCAAGACCGGCGCGGATGGCGTTGGCCTGTTCCGCACCGAGCTTCTTTACCTGAACGAAAGTTCGCAGCCTTCGGTTGAGCGACAGCGCGATCTTTACGCTTCGATTTTGGCGGCTGCTCCAGCTGGCCCAATCACGGTTCGCACCATCGACGCTGGTTCAGATAAGCCAGTGCCATTCCTAAACATGCCCGAAGAGGAAAACCCAGCACTAGGTGTTCGCGGTTACCGTTTGATTCAGGATCACCGCACGTTCATCGAAGACCAACTAAAGGGTCTCGAAGCTGCCCGCGTTGCTACCGGCCGTGAGATTTGGGTAATGGCTCCAATGATTGCCACGGTTCAGGAGGCGGCGGAGTTCGCTGCTCTGGCTCGCTCGATTGGTTCATTCAAGGTTGGCATTATGGTGGAGACGCCGTCGATTGCGGCTCTCCTTCCAGACCTAGAAGGAATCGTTGACTTTGTATCGGTTGGCACCAACGACCTATCTCAGTACCTATTCGCGGCCGACCGCATGAACCCATCGCTGGGTGCTTTGCTAAACCCTTGGCAGCCAGGTTTGATTCGCACCCTTGAGCGAATTGCTTCGCAGGCTAAGGCCGCTGGCATTTACTCATCGGTTTGTGGTGAGAGCGCTTCCGACCCAGCATTTGCAGTTCTTCTAGCCGGTTTGGGATTCAGCTCGGTTTCGGCCTCGCGTTCGCAGGTGGATGCAGTTCGCGCTGCTCTGTCGGCAGTTGATGATGCTCAGGCTCAGGCTCTAGCAAAGGCTGTCTTGGTTGCGAAAAGCGCCGAAGACACAAAGAGCGCAGCCATAGCCGCGCTCTCTGCCCTGTAATAACTTTTTAGCGCTGCAACCACACCGTGGTGTTGGCAGGAACCTTGCCGTCAACCAGCTTGTTGGTGGTCAAGATGACTCGACCGGCTGGAGCCTTAACCGGCTTGTTGCCGAAGTTAGTGAAAGACTCCCAACCGTTTGGCCTGCGGAAGTGAAGCACCTTCTGCCCGAAGTGGTTGATCCACTCAAGCTTCTCATCGGTGACCAGTTGCTTTCTCAGCGCTAGAGCGAGGCGGTAAAGGTTCAGGCTTGAGCCTTCGTCTTTGTTTTCTACCTCAACGTTGACTTCTTTGAACCACTCCGGCTGTGGCAGGTGCGCCCCGCCTGGGCCGAAGCCGAATGAGCTTCCGGTCGAGGTCCATGGCAGTGGCACACGGCAACCGTCGCGGCTGATTGAACCCTCTTGGCGGAACCACTGCGGATCTTGCATCTGTTCGCTTGGAATGTTCAGAGGCTCGTGAAGCCCTAGTTCCTCACCTTGGTAGAGGTAGGTGGAGCCTGGCAGTGCAAGCACCAGCATGGTGGCAGCTTTAGCTCGCTGAGATCCGAGTTCGAAGTTGATCTTCTTTTCACGGTCAACGCTTCGGAACCATTTCGGCAGGTTTGCTAACGATTCTTTGTCGAGGCCGAAGCGGGTGGCGTGGCGAACAACATCGTGATTTGAGAACACCCAGGTAGTACTCGAACCGAACGACTCAGCTTCCTTTAGTTGGAAGTCGATGGTCTTGCGGAAACCCTTGTGGTCCCAAAGTTGTCCCAGTAGGTCGAAGCCGAATGCCTGGCCGAGTCCTTCCTCGCTGGCATAGGCTGCGCGGCGGTTTGGGTGAACCCAGGCTTCGGCAACGGCCACACGTGGTGGGTCGTATTGGTTGAAAACCTGACGCCAGGACTTGTAGATTTCGTGAACTTCGTCGCGGTCGAACAGGTCGTCTGAGCCGTCGTTCTTCATAACCTTCAGGTCATAGCTGTTTCGAGCTGGAAGGTGGCCGTCTTTTAGGTCCTTGGTCAGCGCATGCGCTACGTCGATGCGATAGCCGTCGACTCCACGGTCAGACCAGAACTTAATGGTCTTGAGGAAGTCTTCGCGAACCTCTGGGTTGTCCCAGTTGAAGTCTGGCTGTTCCTTGGCGAAGAGGTGAAGGTACCACTGGCCAGGGGTGCCATCTGGCTCGGTAATGCGAGTCCAGCCGGTTGGGCCGAAGTGGCTGGTTAGCTCACTTGGGCGAATTTCACCGGTCTCGCCTTTGCCGTCGCGGAAGATGTAGCGGTCGCGTTCTGGTGAACCAGGCTTGGCCTTTAGGGCTTCCTGGAACCAAACGTGCTGGTCGCTCGAGTGGTTCGGAACGATGTCTACGAAGATACGGATGCCGGCAGCGTGAAGCTTCTCAACCATTTCGTCGAACTCGGCAAGCGTTCCGATTCTTGGGTCAACGTCGCGGTAGTCGGCAACATCGTAGCCTCCATCGGCAAGGTCGGAAGGGTAGTGCGGGCTGAGCCAAACGGCATCGACACCGAGCTGCTTCAAGTACTCAACGCGGCTGATGATTCCCTTTAGGTCACCAATGCCGTCGCCGTTAGCATCGGCGAAACTGCGTGGATAAATTTGGTAAACGACGGCTTGACGCCACCAATTCTTTGGGCCTTTAAGGAAAGTGTGCTCAGACATAAGAACAATCGTAAGTGAGTAAAAACTAAACTTGTGGCATGACCTCTGCGCTTCGTAAGACCCTGGCTCCGGTTGCTTCCGGATTCGACTTTGTTTCGCGCGCTTCGGCCGCTATCGCTCGTCGGCTTCGTCCTCGTGCTACCGCCGCCGGCTATTCGTCTTCGGTTCGGTTCGCTGTGCTCTTCGACGGCTCGGTGGCAGCGCTTTACCAACTGAAACTTTGGCTTCCAATTTTCGAGAAGGTTGGCGAACCATTCGATGTGATTATTCGAAACGGAGATCTCGTGCCTCACATCAAGAAGTTGACTAAGGCGCCAGTTCATCTTGTGAAGCACTTCGAGCAGGTGCCAAACAACCGCGAACTGAAACTCCTCTTTTATGTGAACAACGCTCCTTATAACTCGGACGCCGCGAAGTACCCAGGCATCGTGCATGTGCAGCTTTTGCACGGCGACAGCGAGAAGACCGCTTCGTTCAACCCAGCCACCGGCATGTTCACCAAAATCTTTGTTTCCGGCCAGGCGGCAGTTGACCGTTATGAGCGCAACGGCGTTCTGATCCGCAAAGAGAAGTTCGTTTTGGTCGGTCGCCCGCAGCTTGCCGACATCAAGGTGGCATCCAAGCCAGCTGGAAAACGTAAGACCGTTCTGATTGCCCCAACCTGGGGTGGCTCAGCCGACGGCGAGGTTTACACCAGCCTCGGGCTCGCGCCGGCTTACACCCGCGAACTGATTCGCCTGGGGCACCGAGTAGTGTTCCGCCCGCACCCGTTCTCGCACCGCGACGCTAGCGACCGCGCCATCATCGAACAGGTTTGGGAACTACTCAAGGCCGATGGCAAGGATCACCTGTATGGCCCAGCTGCCGAAAGTGAACGAACCGTATCTCAGGTTGTGAATCTGAGCGACGTTCTAATTTCAGACCTTTCCGGAATTGTCAGCGACTGGCTTTACTCGTTGAAGCCCTACCTGCTGGTCAGCATGGACGAGTCGCCAGCAAAGTTCACTAAGCGCTACCCAATTGCCGAGGGTGGGAATGTGCTCACCCAAAAGGATGCGCTAACTAACGAGCTATTGAACGACGACGCAAAACTGGCCGCCAAGCGCAAAAAGATTCGCGCGTACTACATTGCCGGGGCAGACACCCAGAAGGCTGACGCTTTGTTCATGAAGGCCACGAAGGCGATCCTGGGCAAGTAATGGCATTTACCGAGAAGGTCACCCGCCGCCTAACCTACAAACCGCGCTCCGGCAAACTTGTGAGCCAGGTGCTGTTCGTTTCGTTCGGTGGTCGCCAGGTGAGCGACTCCCCGCTCGACATTTTTCGCGAATTACAAAAAACCCAGCCGAAACTGAAAAAGGTTTGGGCGGTAATCGACGACGCTCAGGAAGTCCCCGCCGGCGCATCGAAGGTCGTGGTTGGCACGCCGTCGTGGTTTGCCGCCCTAGCCCAATCCAAATATTTAGTCAGTAACAACAACCTGCCGCAGTATTTCCGAAAGCGTCCTGGGCAGATCTATCTACAGACTTGGCACGGAACACCGCTGAAGCGCATTGGCAAAGACATCGACAAGAACCAGTTGACCGAGGGCTACAACAACGCGATGAAGCGCGAAGCTGGCTACTGGGATTACCTGGTTTCCCCTAACCAGTTCAGCAGTGAGATTTTCCCTCGAGCCTTCGGTTTCCGCGGGCGCCTTCTGGAAACTGGCTATCCGCGCAACGACCGACTGGCTAAACCGAAATCGCAAGGACTTCGAGAGAAGCTCGGAATCGCGGCCGGCCAAACCGTGCTGCTCTACGCCCCAACCTGGCGCGACAATGCCCGCGACGAAGCTGGCAACTGGGCCTCAGTAAACAACCTGGAACAGATAAAACTTCCGAGCAACTTCACGCTGCTTTATCGCGGCCACACCAACACCGCCGCCAGCGAACGCAAACTTTCCGATGGAACCATCGACGTTACCGACTACCCAGACGTAACCGACCTATATCTAGCAGCCGATGTTCTGGTCACCGACTATTCATCGGTTATGTTTGACTTCAGCGTTACCGGCAAACCCATGCTGTTTCTCTGCCCAGACCTAGACAGCTACCGTGCACTTCGAGGGTTCTATTTCGATTTCGAGAAGGAAGCACCGGGACCGATCCTAAAATCTGCCGCCGAGGTTGTCCAAGTTTTAAAGACTCTGCCCAAAACCGAAGCCAAATTCGCGCAAAACTACAAGAATTGGCGCAAAAAGTTCAACCGGCTAGAAGACGGAAAGGCATCGGCAAGAGTGGTCGATGCGGTGTTCCACGCCTAAACTTGACCTATGTCTCAACAGGTAGTAATTCTCGCCGCGGGCATGGGCACCAGACTGGCTCGCCCACTGCCAAAGCCGCTAACCGAACTCCGCGATGGCCGCTCAATCATGAAGCAGCAGATCGACAACATCAAGCACGGTTTCGGTGACACCTACCGCCTGATGATTGTGGTCGGTTTCAAGCTCGAGGCAATCATCGAGCGCTTCCCTGAAGCAACCTTCGTTTACAACGAGCTCTACGACCAGACCAACACCTCGAAGTCGCTGCTCAAGGCGGTTCGCGCTTCTGGCGACGGCGGCGTGCTGTGGATGAACGGCGACGTGGTTTACGACCCAGAAGTTCTAAACCGCGTGAAGCCGCAGATCGACGCAAACCAGTCGTTCATCGTGGTCAACACCTCAAAGGTGAGCGACGAAGAAGTCAAATACACCCTGGACGACGCCGGCTACATCAACGAACTGTCTAAGGTCGTTGTTGGCGGACTTGGCGAAGCTGTTGGCATCAACTACGTTTCAGCTGCCGACAAGTCCAAGCTAATTGAACGCCTAGACGAAGTGGGCGACCAGGACTACTTCGAGCGCGGCATTGAAGTTGCCATCGAGCGCGACGGCCTGAAGTTCAAGGCCATCGACATCTCAGACCTTTACGCCATCGAGATCGACTTCGACGAAGATCTTCAACGCGTAAACGAAATGTTCTAGGGGAACAATGTCCAGAAGTTACAAGGTCACCAAGGCCCTAATTCCGGTTGCCGGACTAGGAACTCGCTTCCTTCCTGCCACCAAGGCCCTGCCTAAAGAAATGCTCCCGTTGGTCGACAAGCCAGTGATTCAGTACGTCGTTGAAGAAGCGGTAGACACCGGCCTGACCGACATCCTGATGATCACCGGTCGCAACAAGAGCGCCCTTGAAAACCACTTCGACCGAGTCGCCGAACTTGAGCAGACCCTGATGGCGAAGGGCGATGAAGACCGCCTTGAGCAGGTTCAAGAGTCCAGCCACCTCGCCGACATCTACTACACCCGACAGGGCGACCCTAAGGGTCTCGGCCACGCCGTGCTCACCGGCAAGCAGCACATTGGCAACAACTCGTTTGCCGTTCTCCTCGGCGACGACGTCATCGACGCACACGACCCTCTGCTCGGACGCATGATTCAAATTCACGAAGCGACCGGCGACAACGTCATTGCTCTTATGGAGGTAGACCCTTCCGAGATTTCGATGTACGGCTGTGCTGCGGTTACCAAGACCGAAGTTGGCGACGTCGTGATCGTGAACGACCTAGTTGAAAAGCCGAAGACCGAAGATGCTCCATCAAATCTTGCGGTCATCGGTCGCTACGTTCTTCGCCCAGAGATGTTTACCCTGCTTGAGCGAACCAAGCCTGGCCGCGGCGGCGAAATTCAGCTAACCGACGCCCTAGAGGCAGCGGTTGCAAACCCAGAGGTTGCCGGCGGGGTTCGCGGAGTAATCTTCAGCGGCGACCGCTTCGACACCGGCGACAAGGTTGGTTTCCTAAAGGCTGCCATGATCCTTGGTACTCGCCGTGAAGACATTGGCCCAGAGCTCAGCGCCTGGCTCAAGGAATACGCCAAGACTCTCTAACCATGCTGGGTGCACTTCGAAAGCCTCTCGCCAAGGTGGCAAACGCCATTCTGGATAACGAGCCAGCCGAGAAGTTGCTTTACGCAAGGCACCTACTCAAACTTCGCAAGCGTGCGTCTAAAACCATCGATAGCAGTTTGCCGCTGGTCACCGTTGTGGTTCCGATCTATAACGTTGAGGCCTACCTGGAGGTTTGCCTGCTGAGCCTGGCGGCTCAGACTCACCGCAACGTGAAGGTGATTATGGTCGACGACGGTTCGACCGACGGTTCGGCCAAGATTGCAAAGCGCTTTGTTGCCGAGCACCCAAACTTCGAACTGGTGACCAAGAAAAACAACGGCCTCGGCGCGGCTCGAAACACTGGAGTTCAGGCAATCGCTAAGAGCGACTGGATTCTCTTCGTTGACTCCGACGACCTCCTGCCATCGAACGCAATTGCTAACTACCTAGCAGCTGCCAAAGCCGACCAGGTGAAGCTGGTGGTTGGAAACCCAGTTCGCATGATGGGCCTTAAGAAGCAATCTCGCCGCCCAGCGCTCTACGCCAAAGACCTGCACCGCACCAACCTGACCGAGCAGCCCGAGTTCATGAGCGATGTCACGGCTTGGAACAAACTAATCTCGTTCGAGCTTTGGGCAGGACAAGCTTTCCGTTTCCCAGAAAACGTGCTCTACGAAGACATGGCGGTCATGACCAAGCTCTACCTAACGGCTGGTACTTTCAGCTCGGTGAGCGCTCCTAGCTACCTTTGGCGCGTTCGCACCGGCGACACCAAGTCGATCACCCAAAAGCGCGCGGAAATGCGAAACCTAAACGACCGCATCAAAGCCATCTTTGACACCGTAGACGTTTTGAAAAACGAACCAACCCTGCTCTACGAGTACGGGCGGATTGTCGCCACCCACGACCTCGGCTACTACCTGCCAAGCGTGAAGGTTACCGACCAGCTTTACTTCGACACCTTGGCAGATGCCGCCAAGAAGATTTTCAAGGCAACTGGCTTCAACGACTTCTCCTCTTTAAAGCAGCAGCCCCGCACTCTCATCCCGCTACTGCTAGCCGGCGATCGTGCGGGGCTCCTTACTAGCCTCTAACCACTACTGGGTGTTGATTACCAACGTGTAGTGACGGGTTCTTGGCTCAATTGGAACCGGCTGCAGACGAACACCTGGGATGATCGGCTTTTCCGGCTTGTAGGTGGCAGGCCACATACGTGTGCGAAGAACATCTGAAGTGGCTGTGAACGAAGTACCAGCAACCGCAAGCGCAGCCTTGGCAGCCGGGTTCACCTTACAGTTGGCGGTAGTCGTGAACACCTTGGCAGCCAGCGGCTTCTTGTACTTCTTCTGATCGGCCTTGCTGAGCTTCGTCCACTTCTTCAAGACACCCCAGTTGACCACGCAGGTGCCGGTGCCGGTTGAGCTGTCCGCCTTGGTCCACGAGTAGTTAATGGTTGCCTTGATTGGGCCGAAGTAAATACCCCAGGCGGTTGGGGTCAACGTGCCCTTCGCCTTGTCGTACTTGAAGCTCAAGTCCTTTCCAAGCATCGCGGTACCGCCAGTGCCAGGAATCGAAACCGAAGGCACGGTTGGTTCCGTAACCACGCCATCCACCGGCGTTGGAGGAATCCAAGCGGTGTGTGGCACGGTGAACGTTACCGGTGGTGCGGTTGGTGCAGTCGGTTCGTAAATAGTGGTGCCCGGGGTAGTCACCTGAATGGTGCAATCAACCGAGGTGTCAATCGGGGTAACTACACCGTCGGTACCGACCACACAGACATCTGGGGTGGTAGCCACGAAGACCACTGGGATTTCAGGATCCGCAGTAACTGCTGGAGGCAGCTGGTAGCCGGTGTCTGGTACCGAAGGGGTGGTTAGGTCTGGAAGAGTTGGTGGTGCCAACTGTGGGTCAAGACCTGCAACCGGAATAACCTCGGTGACCGGTGCTGGGTCAGCGTACCCCAAGGTTGCCGGTGCATCAATGACAACCTTGCAATCACCACGGTGGAGGTAGTGAACTCGGTTTTCGTCGTCGACGGTACAAACCTCAGGGGTCTTTGATACTGCAACTACCGGCTCACCACTTGGGATGTTTCCAGTGATGGCTTCGTCGTCCTGAACCTTACCCTTCTTATCTTCATCATCCTTATCGGAATTGAAGTGGTCACCGTTCGGTGTGATCTTCTGAGGCTCAAGGCGGTCGGTGTAACCAAACGCTTCTGGAACGGTGATTGGATCCTCACCTGGAACCGAGATAACAACATCGGCAGGCTTACGGTTGTGATCCGCTCCGCCCTTGTGGTCGTTGTCTGGTGCAGGAATCTGCACGACTAGGTCTTCACCGCGGTCATCCACCGAAACCACGGTTGCCGGCTTTCCGCCGATGGTCACCGTGGTGTCTGGGGTGAAACCATCACCGTGAATGTGGGTCTGGCCTGGAACACCGGTTGGAACCTTGTTCGCCGAACGCTCGTTATCGATCGAGTCATATCGAGGGGTGTCGTCGCCGTCTTGTTCAAGCTTGTCAACGCGGTCGCCGTCGCCGGAACCCTCGCCGCCCAAGAACACCTTGCCGTGTTTCTCTAGTTCAACGTCGTGAACATCGCCATCCTGGTGCTCCGGGTTGAAGTCGTTGTCAACGTGACCGTCCTTCTTCACCTTGGCAATTTTGTCGCCATCGTCGTCGCCAACGTTGTCGAAGTCACCTGCAATGTAGATGTCGCCGCTGTCGCGAACCTTGACCGACTCAACCTTCTTGCCGGCAGGAATGTTGCCGTCGAAGTTGAAGGTCTCGTCTTCCTTGCCGTCCTTCTTCAGTCGGGTAACCTGGTCGGCTTCGCCTTCGGAAGTCTTGTCAGACTTACCAACCACGATGATCTTGCCGTCTTTCTGAGTCTCAATATCTTCGACGTCGTCGTTGAAGTGAGCACCGTTAATTGCCGGTTTGAAGGTGTTGTCAATCTTTCCGTCTTTTTCAACGCGGACAATCTTGTCGTGGTCGTTATCGCCGCCCGCGTTCTCGAAGTGACCTCCGAGCAAAATCTTGCCGTCGTCCTGAACCTTCACAGCCTTGACTTCGCCGCCAATGTCAGGAAGTTTCGATTCGAAAACTGTGTCTTCCTTGCCGTCATCCTTCAAACGCTTCACGTTTGACTTCGAAGAATCATCGAAGTCACCGACGACCACAATCTTGCCGTCCTTCTGGATGTCGACATCCTTCACCTTGGCATTCGAACCACCTAGGTCCGGTGCATCAAAGCTCTTATCCTTCGAGCCATCTGGCTTCAAACGGATGATGTCTTTGTCACCTTCTGGAGTCGTGAAGTTACCGGCCACGATGATTCGGTGCTCGTCGTCGACCTTAACCTTCTCAACGGTTCCGTTAATTTCAGGAACCTTGGCAGCAAAGACTTCGTCCTTCTTGCCGTTGTCGTCCAACTTGGCAACCTTCTTATCGAAGTCACCACCAATAATGGTCACCTCAACCTTCTTCTTATTGCCGTCCTCGTCGGATTCTTTCTTCTCGTCCTTGTCGACAGTCTTTACAGCCCCGTTCAAAGTTGGAGCGGTGAAGTTCTGGTCCCTGGCACCAGATACTGCAGGAGTGCCGCGCTGAACATTCACGCGGTAGGTGTTTGACCCAAAAACAAAGTCAACCTGAGTGGTAGTTCCAGAAGCTCCAAGAGTCACGCTCTGAGTTTTGGTGGACTTCAATGTGGTGCTAATTGAAGTTCCTCCGACCTTCACGTTCACCGTGGCTGGAACGAAGGTTGGAGTGAAGTCTGCCTTTGAAGTCTTGGCGTCAACCTTGATTGAGTACTCACAGGTGTTCTTGTTGAAAACAGGGTCCAGCGCGGTAGCTGTCTCGGCCTCAACTTTGAGCTTCGTAATTTCCGCAGCACAGGTGAGGGTTACCGGAGGTGGTGGCGGTGGGGTTACCGGAGTGGCTGCAATCTTGTAAAGCGACCAATCGCTGGCACCGGCAGGCCCACGCAAGAACCAAACACTAGTGGTGGTAGCAGCTAGTGGAACAGTGGCATTTCGAGCAAACTGGTCGATGTCGGCGTAGTCACCGATGTAACCAATACCCTGATTGTTATCGCCAAGGTAGCCGGTTAGGTTCGCGGTGTTGGCGACTGTTCCGTCGGTGTAGAAAACGTTCAAACCCTTGTCACCGTTGTCGGCGTTGGTTCGACCAACCCACCACACTTTTCCGTCCCAGGTAATCGGAGTGGTGTAGTCGGTGGCAGCCCAAGGCTGATCGATGATGCCAACTGAGTCGGCGCTTGCCGGAAGGGTTGGGGTAATCCAGGTAACAGCCTTGGTGGCTAGGTTTACCGAGTACATCTGCTGACCTCCGCTGGAATGCTGGGCATCTGCGACAAGGTAGGTAACCCCGCCGGTGGTTACCCACGAGGCAGGGGTATTGGTTCGAGCGCCAGCGTTACCGAAGGTGTCTCCCGGAATCCAAACAACCGGAGCGGAAGTGCCGTCGGTTCGGTAGATGCTGTTTGCACTTAGCGCAGAATCCCAACCAAGGAAGTAGAGGTAACTACCAATGGTGGTCGGGCGCAGCATTGGCATCTTCGGGTTTCCCGCGCCAAGGCTGCCAGGATTTAGGCTGGCAACCTTTGAGGTTCCGGCTACCGTGCCGTCAGTGGAGTAAAGCTCAGACTGCCAGTTCCAACGGGCGTTGTTTGCGAAGTCGGCGCTGGTTACTTCGGTAGCAATGTAGTAAACCTTGCTTCCAAGTACGGAAAACTCCGACGGCGTCGCCATGGAAATTACGCTTCCAGACGCGAGACCGGATGGCTGTAAGTCAATGTAGGCGTTGGTGGCCAAGTTGATTACACCAACGTGGTTTACGCAGTCGGTTACCCAGTCGAAGTAAAGCTTTCCAGCAACCACTGCGAAGGAATACTGGTGACCAAACATTTGGTCGGAGCAAACGTTGGTGGTTGGAGAGTTGGTAACAACTGCGTTGGTTCCGGTGAGGGTGTTGAGTTTACGCAGATCGCGGAAGTGGTTGTAATTCACGTCGAAGCGCTCAGACCAAAAGTAGATGTCGGTTCCATTTACAAACAGCGAAGGAGGGGTTTGACCTGAGTTGCGCACTCCATAGTTCAGGCTTAGCGAAGTTACCTTCACGGTGCCGGCCACTGTTCCATTCGACTTCCAAATGTCCCAGTCGTTGGTAGCAGAAGCTACCCAGAAGTAAACCGTGTCTCCCACAAATACCGAACGGTGAATGTAATAGCTGGTGTCATAGAATCCGCCCTCCGTGTACTGCGGGCTCGACTGAGTCAAAGCGAAGGAGTCGTGACTCGCGAATGTGTGCACCGACTGAGTTGTCGTGCCATCGCTAGTCCAAAGTTCTGCACCGTTTTTCCAGAAAACCCGCGTAGTTCCGGCAACGAGTTCACTGGAAACCGGCATACCGGTTTTAACCTGCGTGACCGTGTATGGAGCCCCTGCACCACCCGCGAGCGCCGGCATCACAGTTAGACCCGTAAGAACTAAAGCTGTGGCGGCTACGGACGCAAGAAATTTGGTGACTTTAGACATCTGGGGTTCCCCTCTAGAACTTGAACAGGCTCAAATCTATCGGATAACTAGCAGTGTTATTTAGTAAGGAGTGCCTTAACTCGAGGCACTACCTCGGTTGCATAAAGTTCAATCGACTTCATGGCAAGTTCGTGCGGAGTTGGGCCGGTTACGTACTTTAGGTCGAATCGGTTCGCACCCACCGAAGTGATCGCATGAACGATCTTTTTGGCAACAGTTTCCGGTGATCCAACGTAAAGCGAGCCTTGATTCACCTCTTGGATGAAGTGGTCGATGCTCATTGGTCCCCAGCCGCGTTCGCGACCGATTCGTCCGAAGCTGATGGCGTAGTTTGGCCACTGTTGCTCAAATGCTTCGTCGTCGGTCTCGGCAATGTGACCTGGCGAGTGAATTGAGATCGGTAGCGGACCGTGACCAAATTTCATGAGGCTGTCTCGGTAAAGTTTGGCGAACGGTGCAAAGCGGGCAGGGTCGCCGCCAATGATGGCCAACGCCATAGGTATACCGAGACGGGCTGCACGAATAACCGATTCTGGGCTTCCGCCAACACCAACACGAAGGCGAATGTTCTTGTCTTCGGTCTTTGGGTAAACCTGCTGGTTGTTGAGGCTAGCTCGCTTGGTGCCAGACCAGGTGACTGGCTCTTCTTTTAGAAGTTCCTTGAGCAGTTCGAGTTTCTCCTCGAATAGAACTTCGTAGTCCTGCATGGAGTAACCAAATAGGGGGAAGGATTCGATGAACGAACCTCGACCGGCGGTGATTTCGGTTCGGCCATTCGACATGGCGTCGATGGTCGCAAAGCGCTGGTAGAGGCGAACTGGGTCTTCGCTCGAAAGCACGGTGACGCCGGTTCCGAGAATGATGTTTTTGGTGACTGTGGCAAGGCCGGCGAGAACGGTGTCTGGCGCAGAAACTGCAAAATCGTCGCGGTGGTGTTCGCCAACGTTGAAGTTACTCAGCCCAAGTTCGTCGGCAAGTTTTCCCTGCTCGATCAGGTTGCGAATGGTTTGGCCGGCCGAGATTTCTTTGCCCTCGAGGTCGCGAGACATGTCGCCGAAGGTGTCCAGGCCGAAAGTTACTTCTTGGTTCTTAGTCATGTATTAAGTAAACACCACCTTGACAGGTTTTGTTCCAGTTAGTCGGCAGCAGCAAGCTGACCGCAGGCGCCGTCGATTTCCTTGCCTCTGGTGTCTCGAAGAGTGGTCGGTACTCCAGCCTTTTCGAGGCGTCGCACGAATTCGTCGGTGGCCTCAGGGGTGCTGGCAGTCCAAACCGAGCCTGGGGTTGGGTTTAGCGGAATCGGGTTGACGTGAACCCAGCCCTTACCTCGGGCATTGAGCTTCTCTGCCAGTAAGTCGGCTCGCCAAGCGTGATCGTTCATGTCGCGAATCAGTGCGTACTCAATCGAAACGCGGCGACCGGTCTTGTCGAAGTACTCTCTCGCCGCATCCAGCGCCTCATCGACCTTCCACTTCGAGTTCACTGGAATCAATTCATCGCGAAGTTTGTCGTCTGGGGCGTGAAGGCTGAGAGCAAAGGTAACCGGGATGTGTTCGTCGGAGAGTTTCTTGATCGCAGGAACCAGACCAACCGTGGAAACGGTGATGTTGCGGGCGCTCATACCTAGGCCATTTGGCTGTTCGGCCACCATGGTGCGAACGGCAGACATCACGCGGTTGTAGTTGGCAAGTGGTTCACCCATGCCCATAAACACGATGTTGCCAACGCGCTCCTCGCCGTTACCGGTCTTCTTTCCGCCAAGGCCGCCCTCCGCGATTACCTTGTTGGCGGCAACAATCTGGGCAACAATCTCGGCAGCCGACATGTTACGAGTTAGGCCAGCCTGGCCGGTGGCACAGAACGGGCAGTTCATTCCGCAACCAGCTTGGCTGGAAACACAGAGGGTAATTCGACTCGGGTAGCGCATAAGCACCGACTCAACCAACGCTCCATCAAAAAGCTTCCAAAGGAACTTGATGGTGTCGCCTTTATCAGTTTGCAGGCGCTTCACCTCCGTGAGCAGCGGCGGGAAGAGCTCCTTGACGATCTCTTCCTTGCTTTCCTTAGGGAGGTCGGTCATGTCAGCGGCGTCGTCGGTGTAGTGAACGAAGTAGTGGTTGGCTAGCTGCTTGGCGCGGAAACCTGGAAGGCCAAGGCTCTTCACCTTTTCAACACGTTCTTCAACAGATAAATCGGTGAAGTGAACTGGCGGCTGACCGCGGCGCTTTTGCTCAAACTCGAGAAGCGGGCGACCGTTTTCGTCGAGCTTCTGTTTCCAACCCTCGGTACGCGGGCGAACCTGTTTTTCGGTCATGGCCGCTCCTTGAGGTTGTTGGTTACAACCACAAGTTTAAGGCAAACCGCAGTTATACGATTAAGAGATTGGTTCTTGGAGGAAGAGGAAAAATGGCTGGTTCAAGCATTCTGGTTTATGCCGAGCGCGTTGGCGGAAACCTTGGGGAAATTGAGAAACTACTCAAAGGGCCATTGAAAGATTTTGAAGGCATCCACGTTTTGCCTTTCTTCCACCCATACGACGGCGACGACGCGGGCTTCGACCCAATCGACCACAAAATTGTTGACCCTCGCCTCGGAGACTGGTCAGATTTCAAGCGCATTTCCGAAACCCACGAGCTAACCGCCGACCTAATTGTGAACCACTCCTCTTACCTTTCTCCAGAGTTCCTGGACTGGCAGGAAAAGGGCGACAAGTCGGAATACAACGGCCTGTTCCTAACCTTCGACGTGGTTTTCCCGAACGGTGGCACCGAAGACGGAATCACCTCGTTCTATCGTCCTCGTCCTGGTTTGCCATTCACCGCTTATGAAGTCGACGGACGTCGTCGGTTAGTTTGGACCACGTTCATGCCATCTCAGGTGGACATTGACATCAAGCACCCAGCCGGTCAGAAGTACCTGCGCAACGTGCTGGAGGCATTGAAGTCTGGCGGCGTAAAGGTAGTTCGCCTAGACGCCGTTGGTTACGCCGTGAAGACCCCTGGCACCGATTCGTTCATGACCCCAGAGACCCTCAAGTTCGTTGAGGAAATCACCGAGCTAATCCACTCTTACGACATGCGAGTGTTGGTTGAGGTTCACGCTCACTACACTCAGCAGCAGGCAATTGCTCCGCTGGTCGACCTGATCTACGACTTCCAGACCGCGCCACTGCTTTTGCACTCGTTCTTCACCGGAACCGTCGACAAGTTGGCCCTATGGTTCCAACAGCGACCAAACAACTGCCTCAACGTTTTAGATACCCACGACGGTTATGGCGTGATCGATGCCGGACCAATAAACGGTAAGCCTGGTCTGATTGGCCAAGACGACATGGCGTTCATTTTTGAGAAGGCGGCCGAGAACACCCACGGTCACTCAAACATTGCCAGCGTGGTGCCGCAATGGTTCACCCTGCCTCACCAGATCAACGCCACCCTCCCAAACATCTTGGCCAACAACACCGCGTACTTTATTAGCCGCGCAGTGCAGTTCTTCCTGCCGGGTGAGCCACAGGTTTACTACGTTGGCCTATTCAATGGCATGGACGACCAGGAGCTTTTCCGCAAGAGTGACCAAGGGCGCGATGTAAACCGCCACAACTACACTCCTTCCGAAATCGAAGAAGCATTGAAACAGCCGGTGGTCCAGGGCATTATCGCGTTAGCCCGCCTGCGCAAACACAATTCCTTCAACGGCACTTTCAGCTACTCGGAAACCGGCCACGACAGCATGACCTTAGCCTGGCAACACGGCTCAGATTCAGTGCGTCTAAGTTTCGTTACCAAAGTAGGCTTGCCTTCGTTTGAGATTGAAGTTACGACTGCCGGGGAAAAGCAGCACTTCGAGACCATCGAAGCCTTTGCCAAATACTAAGAAAGCACCAAACTATGACCAACGTTTCTGACCGCATTGCAAAATTGGCGGCTCGCCTGCCAAAAGATTTCGTGGTCGGTACTGCAACATCGTCTTGGCAGATCGAGGGAAACCTGGCCGGCCGCGGTTCATCGATTTGGGAAGACTTCGCCAAGGCTGGGCACATCAAAGATGGCTCAACCGGAGAACCCGCCTGCGACCACGTGAATCGCGTGGATGAAGACCTCGAGCTTTTGAAGTGGCTTGGTTTTGACTCCTACCGATTCTCGTTCTCCTGGCCGCGAATCATGCGAACTGGCGAAGGCGCTCTAAACCCTGAGGGAATCGACTTCTACGACCGATTGATAGACGGCCTTTTGGAGCGCGGCATCAAGCCAGCTGCCACCGTCTACCACTGGGATCTCCCTTCAACTTTCGGCGACAAAGGCGGCTGGACCTGGGAGCCTATCGCCGACAAGTTCGCCGACTACGCAGCAGTCTTGGCAACCAAGTTCGCCGACCGCGTTGACTCTTGGGCTACCCTCAACGAGCCTTGGGTTTCTTCGTTCCTGGGTTATGCGACCGACATTCACGCGCCGGGCGCCAACGACCAAGCTAAGGGTTTCGAAGCTGCCTACCGTCTTCTCCTTGGCCACGGCCGAGGAATCGAAGCCCTACGTGCCAACGGCGCCAAGAACACCGGACTGGTTTTGAACCTAACCACCATGATCGCCGAGGACGAGGGAACCAAGGATGCCGCCTGGCTCATGGATGGCCTTCAGAACCGCCTGTTCTTAGACCCGGTGGCAGGGCGCGGTATTCCTGCCGACGTTGTCGAGGCCACCCGTCACATCACCGACTGGAGCTTCGTAAAGGAGTCCGAGTTAGCAGAGATTGCTACCCCAGTCGACTGGCTTGGCATCAACTACTACACGCCTAACCGCATCGAAAGCCCGAGCGAAACCGACAAGGGCTTCATTGTTGGCCAAAATACCGATGTTTACCCTGGCATGCCTCCGGTGAACTTCGTTCCTCGCGAGCCACGCACCAACATGGGTTGGGAAATCGACGCATCGAGCATGACCACGACCTTGCAGCAGACTTCAGAACGCCTTCCGGGTGTTCCGCTCTATGTCACCGAGAACGGCGGAGCTTTCAAAGACGACCAGCTGACTGACGGCTTCGTAAACGATCAAGATCGCATGGACTACTACCTAAACCACATCAACGCCGCATTGGACGCGCGTGATGGCGGAGTTGACCTACGCGGTTACTACGCCTGGTCGATGTTCGACAACCTGGAGTGGGCGGAAGGCTGGAAAATGACTTTCGGTATCGTTCACGTAAACCAGCAGACCATGGAGCGCACGCCAAAGGCAAGCGCTCGCATGTTCAAGCAGTTGCTCGAACAGCGCTAAAAGTTTTTAGCCCTTTACCGAACCGGCTAGCAGGCCGCGTACGAAGAATCGCTGCAATGAGAAGAACACGATTAGTGGAACGATCATCGAAACGAAGGCACCAGCGGTAAGCAGCTCCCAACCGCTGCCACGAGTACCGACCATCTCGGCGATGCGTACGGTCATCGGTGCAACTTCTTTCACGCCACCACCGAAGGTTAGACCGACCAAGAGGTCGTTCCATACCCACAGGAACTGGAAGATCGAGAACGATGCGATTGCTGGAACGCTGAGCGGCAAGATGATCTTGGTGAACAGGGTGAACCAGCCGGCACCATCAACACGAGCAGCTTCAATTAGTTCGCGAGGAATCTGGCTTAGGAAGTTGTGAAGCAAGAACACTGCCAGCGGCAAACCAAAGATGGTGTGCGCAATCCAGATTGGCAGAAAGGTTCCGGTAATGTGCAGGTTCGGAATAATCGTCACTCCGCCAAGCACTAAACCCTTTGAGAACAGCTGTAGCAAAGGAATTAGGGTTAGCTGAATCGGAACAATCTGCAGACCGAAGATGATGAAGAAGATTGTGTCTTTACCTTTGAATTCGAACCAGGCCAAGGCGTAGGCCGCGAACAGAGCCAAGGTAATTGGGAAAACAACGGCTGGAATAGTGACGGCAAAGCTGTTCACGAAGAACTGGGCTAGCGGCGGGTTCGTGGTTGAGCCTTCGAACAAAACCGAGGCGTAGTTTTCCAAAGTTACGTTTGGTTTGGTAAAGAACATCCACCAACCGCTGTGGTTGATGTCTATCTGTGGCCTGAATGAACTTACTAGCAACCCAAAAGTAGGGATAGTCCACAGAATTGCAATCAGAATTGCCGTAGCCGACGCGATTGGTGAGGAGAAAATATCTTTCGCTTTTTTGCGGGCGCTCATTAGCGTTCCGTCCTCTCGAGGCGTAGTTGTCGGATGTTGTAGGCGATGATGGGCAAACAACCAACGAAAAGAATAATTGCCAGGGCACTGCCGTGACCATAATCCATAGCTCGGAACGACTGTGAATACATTTCGTTCGCGATAACACTGGTAGAGAAGTTTCCACCGGTCATGGTGCGAACGATGTCGAACACCTTCAAGGTTCCAATCATGGTGGTGGTTAGCACCACAACAATGGTCGAGCGAATCATTGGCAGGGTGATGCGAATGAATCGAGCCCAGGGCTTTGCTCCGTCTAGCATGGCAGCTTCAACAACTTCGTCTGGCACATTCTTCATTGCTGCCCCAAGAACCACCATGGCAAAACCGGTTTGAATCCAGATCATCACCACGATTAGCAGCAAGGTGTTCACTGGAGCCTCTAGAAGCCAGTTTGGAGGGGTCATCCCGAGGGCCTTGGTAATCGCGCTCAGCAGGCCAATGTCTGGCTTGAATTTGTTTGGTTGGTAATCGTAAACGAACTTCCAGATAACTCCGGCGCCAACAAACGAAATTGCCATTGGCATAAAGATTAGTGAAGTTACGACGGCGGCCCGCTTCATGCGGTCGGTCATATATGCAATGGCTAGTCCCAGGGCTGTTGCGAACAATGGGACAAGTAGCACCCAAATTGCTGTGTTCCTAAGAACTGTAAGGATTTCTGGCATTGTGAATGCCCAAGCGAAGTTATCGAAGCCGACAAATTGTTGACTGTCCGAATCCATAAACGCCATGATCAGCGTTCGAATGGTTGGGTAAACCAGGCCGATTAGTAGAAGCAGGCTGGCTGGCACCAGGAAGATCAGGTATTTCAGCCAGTCTTGAGCCTTTACGCTGGCACGGCTAGCCAGCAGGAAGCAGATGTAAACAATCGCAGCGAAGGCCACCAAACCTAGAACTAGCTGCAATAAGTTTGGGCCGATGGTGTCCCACGGGGTCTTGCCAAACGCTAAATAGCTTTCGGTCATTGTCTTCCCTTCCAACTGAAAAAGAAAGCGGGTGTGAGCCTCAAAAGAGTTGCTCACACCCGCTCAGCTAGGTATTAGCCTAACTTACTTCTTTGGCCATGACTTCTCGATTGCGTCAAGAACAGCCTTGTCAGACTTGTTCTCGGCAACCCAAGCGGTCATTTCCTTCCAGAACGATCCGGCACCAACAGCAGCTGGCATGGTGTCCGAGCCGTCGAAGCGGAAAGTGGTTGCGTTCTTTAGGATCTGAACTGCAACCTTGTTTACTGGGTCGGCTACGTTAGCTTCGTCTAGGCCCTTGTTAGCTGAGAACCAGCCACCAAGCTTTGCCTTCTTGTTGTTCCACTCTGGGGTGGTTAGGTACAACTGAACTGCCTGAACTTCTGGACGGTCAGAGAAAGCACCAACGAATTCTCCACCACCTAGAGCAGGCTTGTTGTCAGCTGAAGCACCTGGGAAGTAGAACACCGAGATACCGTTTTCGGTGGTGGTGTCGGTTGGGTCAACGATCTTTGCGCCGTTGTCCGAAGCCAAGATTCCACCAAGGAACGATGCCTGACGGTGCATTGCACAAGTACCGTCAACTACACCAGCACCAGCAGCCTGAAAAGTGGTGGTTGCGATCGACTTGACGTCGCCAACGTACTTAGGGTTCTTGATGATCGAGCCGGCCTGAGCAATTGCCTTAGCAACAGCTGGGTCGTTGAACTTGATCTTGTGGGTTACCCAAGCGTCGTAGGTCTCTGGAGACGCGGTACGAAGCATGATGTCTTCCATCCAGTCAGTTCCGACCCAACCGGTAGCTTCACCAGAACCGAAACCTACACACCAAGGCTGGATCTTGCCGTCGGCAGCGATCTTGTCAGACAGGGTGATTAGTTCGTCCCAGGTAGTAGGAACGGTGTAACCGTTGTCCTTGAATACCTTTGGTGAGTACCATACGAACGACTTAACGTTTGCACCTAGAGGTGCAGCGTAGAACTTGCCGTCAACGGTTCCGTAGTTCTTCCAGTCAGCGCTGTAGTTAGCGTCAACCGAAGCGGTTACGTCTGCGCTTGCCTCAACTAGACCCTTACCAGCGAACTTTGCTAGTAGACCTGGCTGTGGGAAGATCGCTAGATCTGGAGCGGTTCCACCTTCAACGCGAACAGGAATCTGAGCTTCGAACTCCTGAGTACCGTTCCAGTTGATGGTGATGCCGGTGCACTTCTCGAAGTCAGCGAATGACTGCTTGAATAGCGCTGCCTCTGGGTCGATGATTGTGGTGTAAACCTCAACCTCGGTGCCCTCGTGGCCCTTGTACTTGCTGTAGTCGTCACAGTTGACGGTGGTACCGTCAGTTGCTGCTGGAGCACAGCCGGCGAAAACTAGTGCTGCAACTGCTGCGGTAGCGGCAACTGCGAAAACACGACCCTTCGTAGACTTCATGTATTTCTCCTAATGATTGGAAACTCGTAGATTACGAGTCCCTCTAAATCTAATGGTGATGGCGGACACTTACCCACAATTTCGAATTTCGATTCAATAACAAACGAACGGCTGGTTTCCCGCCAAAAGATAGGGATAAGTTAGTTTCATGGACTCAAAACAGCTCTCAGAATTCTTAGCGTCTAGGCACACCACTCGAGACTTCCTACCGAAGCCGGTTCCCGAGAGCATTATTGACGAAATCATCAATGACGGGCTGACTTCACCATCGTGGTCGAACACCCGCCCGATTATGGTTGCAGTTGCTACCGGCGCCGTTCGCGACCGGATGAGCGCTGAATTCATGGCCCGTTGGGAGATCGTTGCCCCGATTCGCTCCAGCAAATGGGGGCAGTTCAAACTGTTGTTTACTCGCCGAGGTCTGCCGACCAGCAACCCGCTCGTTGCCAAGCCTTATGTTCCAGCACTGCTTCCTAGGGCGCAACGGGTTGGTGCAGCACTGTTTGCTCACCTAGGCATCGACCGCAAAGACCGCGTGGCCCGCGATACCGCCTGGGCGCGCAACTATGAGTTCTTCGGGGCTCCAGTCGAGCTGTTCATTCTGACCCACACCAGCCTTGGCAAATTCTCAGCAAATGATGCCGGAATGTTCGTAATGAACCTAATGCTTGGTGCTCACGCTCGCGGCCTTGGAACCTGCGCTCAGGGTGCGATTTCGATCTACGACGACATCGTGCGCGCTGAATTCGACGTGCCAGAAGGCTATGAACTGCTTTACGGCGTTGCCCTAGGTTACCCGAGCAATGACAAGGCGAATAGCTTTGCCGCTCCTCGCTTTAAGTCGGACGAAATTATCGTGCCGTTGAAGCCCTAGCTTCGGTGGCCTTCACCAGTAGCTTTGACCAAACTGGAGCGACGGTGTCGGCGTAGTTAGAAAGTACATGGTCGTCGTCGCGGTAAGGATAGATTCCACCGATCAGCGCCGGGCAGATCTGACTCAAGCAGAAATAGTTCGTAAAGTCGGCCAAAATCACGCTCGGATACTGACGGCTTGCCAGCTCCATGGCGTCAACCGGTTTTAGAACGTCCGACTTCTTCATGTCGCACTTCTTTGGGTTTTGACTATGTTCGGTCAGGCAGGAAGCCAATTTGGGGCCTGGAACTGGAGTATCTCGAATCGCGATTACAGTCTTACCAGACGCTTCGAGGCTGCCAAGCATCTGGGAAAGGCTGCTGGTTTGAGTTTCCAGTCTGGTTTCGCCAGGTTTTTGTACCAGGTTGAGAGTGAGTTCTCCATAGCCCACAATCACGATGTCGGTCTTGGTCGACTCAAGTTTTTTCATGACCTGGTGATTCCACCACTCGCAGCTGGCGGCTTTTCCAGGAGCAGTATCAGTTCTCATACCCGGAGCCAAGGCGCAAGCCGACTTGTAATAGGTGACCAGATGCCAACGGTTCTTGAGAACGACCGAGCGAATGGCCGAAAACCATGGTGCTGCGTGAGAATCGCCAACCAGGGCAATTTCGATATTGGAGTTTTTGTCCCCGAAATCACAAACCCTAACAACTTTCTCGAAAGTGTCTGCTCGACACTTCAAATCTTGGATTTCAGGAAAAATCTGGGAAACCAACTGGTAGTCCGATGGAATTCGAAGGTTCTCGGGAACTGGCTGGCAACTTCGTCCGAAGTTTTGAAGAGATTCCGCACCTAGACAATAGCCCGCGTTGTCGCTGAGCTGTTTCTTAAGATCGCGCTGCCGCTGTTCAATCACGCCAGTGTTGTAACTTCCACCGAGAGCTGCCACCGCGATGATTGCCACCACACTTGCACCCAGCCATTTGAAGGTCAGCGAAGACTTGCCGGTTGCTAGCTTGTGGTTGAAGCGAATCGGGTCCTCGATGAAGCGCTTGGTTAGCCAGGAAAGCAACACGGCGATACCGAGTGCGATCACTAACTGCAAGTTGCTGGGGTGTTTGGCAAGCCAGTAGGTGAGAATGACCACGACCGGCCAGTGCCAGAGGTAGAGGCTGTAACTTATGTCGCCGAGGAACTGGAACGGCTTGAATGCGTAAACACTTTTCAGCCAACCATTAGCGTTCGATGCAATTACCAGGACGGTTCCAAGCGCTGGGACAAGAGCAAGGTAGCCGGGGAAGTGACTGGTCTGATCAATCAGAAACATCGACGCGCCAATTAGAGCTAGACCGGCCAGTGAAATCACCCTGGCAAAACGAAGTTGTTTCTTGAAAACGAGAGTTGCCAAAACGGCGCCAACACCAAACTCCCAAGCGCGCGAGAAACTGTTGAAGTAGGCGGCTGCTGGGTTGGCGAAGGTTAGGTAGAGCCCGTAGCAGAAAGAAACCGCGGAAGCAGCCACGATAACCGCTCGCAGTTTGCCTAAACTCTTGAAAGCTCGCCAAGTTAGTAGGAGCACGATTGGCCAAATCAGGTAAAACTGCTCCTCAACCGAAAGACTCCAGTAGTGCTGGTAGATACTCGGGTTCGGGTCGGCAAAATAGTCGACTGAGTCGAACTGCAGTTGAATGTTCTCGAAGTATAGGAAGCTCGGGATGAAGTGCTGGATCGACGAGATGCGCTGGGCTGGGTTCACCAAAGCAAATAGCGCAATGAATGCGAGCGTGGAAACCACGATGGCTGCTGGTAGTAAACGGCGGACACGTCCGGACCAAAACCTAGCTAGGTTCAAACCCGCTTCGCTTCGAACCGATTTGATCAGACTGCTGGATATTAGGTAACCGGAAATTACAAAAAATACATCAACGCCGGCAAAGCCGCCGGGCAGGAGGGTCGGCCAAAAGTGAAAAAGGGTGACCATCAGGACCGCGACCATCCTGAGGAACTGGATGTCTGGTCTGACGACCCGCTTAGTCATTAATTAGTGACCACTCCACAGGTGTGCCGATTTCGGCGTCCTGGGAGAAGTGGCGACCAATCACTAGCGGCAGGTCCTTCGGTGGAAGGCCCCCGGCAGGGCGAACCGAGCGAACGTTCTCGTGTGAGATCAGCTCGCCGGCCTTGACCGCCTTCGTTACGTAAAGCGAAGGGCGCAGGCGCAGCGATTCGGTTTCGGCCTTGGTGGTCCAGACGTGTGCTGAACCACGAGCAACATAAGCCGCGTTACATTCGTCAACCAGTGCCTTTAGTTCTTCAGGTTCCAGTGAGAAAGCTGAGTCGACGCCGCCATCGGCACGGCGCAGGGTTACGTGCTTTTCAATTACGGTCGCGCCGAGAGCAACGGCAGCAACCGCTACACCAATTCCGAGCGTGTGGTCAGAAAGGCCAACCTTTACGTTGAAGATTTCAGCTAGCGCCGGGATGCGAAGCAGATTCGCGTCTTCAGGCTTGGCCGGGTATGAACTGGTGCAGGCAAGTAGGGTGAGGTCGGTGCAACCGCCATCGCGGGCAGCCTCCACGGCGTCGGCTACTTCACCAATCGACGCGGTGCCAACCGAGAGAATCATTGGCTTACCGGTCTGAGCAACCTGCTTGATCAGCGGCAGGTCAACGATTTCAAGCGAAGCAATCTTGTAGAGCGGAACATCCAGTGATTCCAGGAAGTCCACCGCGGTTTCGTCGAACGGGGTGCTGAATGCCTGCATGCCAAGCTCTTTGGCGAGGTCGAAGATCGGCTTGTGCCACTCCCACGGAGTGTGCGCTTCTTCGTATAGTTCGTAAAGGGTTTTGTTGCCCCAAAGTTCGTGGCCTTCGCTCACCTTAAACGCTGGCGTGCTGACCGGCAAGGTGATGGTGTCGGCGGTGTAGGTCTGAATTTTGACTGCGCTGGCACCGGCTGCAGCGGCAGCGCGAACGATCTCTAGGCCACGTTCCAGGTTGCCGTTGTGGTTGCCGGAAATCTCAGCGATGATGAATGGTTTTCCGCTGGCGGCGTTAGACTTGGGGCTCATATGTTCCTTTTATTGAGGTGACCTTGGCTAATTCTATTGCGTTGCGTTTGGCATCACAGGATGATTGCCGCCAGCTCTTCGAATGGCGAAACGACCCAACCACTGTGGCAATGAGCCTGGTTTCCGAGCCGGTTGCCTGGGAAGACCACGTTCGTTGGTTCAGTTCGGTGCTTGAAAACCCTGCCAGACACCTTTTGGTGGCAACCGATGGCGCCGAAAGTTTCGGAACCGTGCGCTTCGACGACATCGACGACACTGCAGAAATTTCAATCACGGTCAGCCCGGAAAAACGCGGGCAAGGTGTTGGCGGCCTACTGCTTGAGCTGGCAGCGGCTTGGGCCAAAGAGGAATTGGGGCTAAACCGCATTCTGGCACAGATCAAGGCGACGAACCCGGCTTCAATTGCCATCTTCAAAAAGGCTGGCTACGAAATCACCGAAGACGGCGATGTGCTGTCTCTGGTGAAATACCTCTAATTAGGCTAGGACGGCTTCGCGGAATACTTCGATAACGCGGGCGAGGTCAGCTTCGCTTAGGTCGGCATACATCGGTAGCGAAATCTCGCCGCGGTAATACTCTTCCGAAACTGGAGCTAGACCACGCTTGTAGCCGAGATCTTCGAAGGCTGGATGCCAGTAAACCGGAATGTAGTTCACCTGAACAATCACGCCATTGGCTCGCATGTAGTCGAAGATGCGCTTACGTTCTCCGGCTGGAACACGAATTGGGTAAAGGTGCCAAATCGGGTCGACGTAGTCACGCTTGGTTGGAAGGATTACGCTATCAAGGTCTGCAAAGGCTGCCTGATAAGCCTCAAAAATGTGGCGACGTTTAGCCTTGAAGGTGTCTAGGCGCTCAAGCTGCGAAGAACCTAGAGCACAAAGGATGTCTGGGAGTCGGTAGTTCAAACCGACTTCGTGAATCTCCTGGTGCCAGTCGCCCTCGTTCGGGTAACGCTGAATCGACTTGTCGCGAACCAGTCCGTGCATGCGGAACTTGCGTGCGCGATCGAGTAGGTCCGCGCGAGGTGAAACCACGGCACCGCCCTCGCCGGTGGTCATGTTCTTGGTTGGGAAGAACGAGAAAGTGGTTAGGTCGGCATCTTCACCAACTGGTCGACCCTTATAGGTTGAGCCAATCGAGTGAGCGCCATCTTCAACCAGCAGTGCGCCGTTGTCGTGGGCTAGCTTCTTCAATTCGTCGATGTCGATTGGGTGACCAGCGTAGTCAACACCGGCAATCACCTTGGTGCGCGGAGTGATCAGGCTGGCCACCGACTCAACGGAAATGTTTCCAGTGTCTGAATCGATGTC
>CANGEU010000013.1 GCA_947452985.1 Micrococcales bacterium | reverse complement strand
TCTCAAACTAATGCTTATTGAGAATGATTGTCAATACTAATTGGCGAGGCGGACCCGACGTAGTACAAACCCCGCAATGACCAAACCCAATCCGATCAGGCCAATTGGCACCTTGTCGGAACCAGTATTTGCGAGAACCGTGTTTTCCTGAGCCCTCAAAGTCGTCCAGGCTGGAGAGTAGTTCACCAGCTTATAAGTACCATCCAGGGCACCCGAATAAAGAACCAAACCATTAGGGCGAACTGCAATGCCCTGATTTGCTAAGCCGTCGAAGGAAGGAATAGAAGAAGCTACGTTTGCGGTCAGTGGAACATCGAACACATTCTCGGACCTGGAGGAAAGCTCGAAAACTTTATTCTGACCCCAGTCCCCGAAGTAGACACGGCCCGAAGAATCAATATCGATACCGCACGGGTTTTGAACACCAGAGCCTTCAGTAATTGATGTGAACCCTGAAGTTGATACCGCGTGACCAAACAGGGTTGAAGCGCCCGCGGATAGCACGTGCACTCCCGTGGTGTTACCGAACATTGCCGTTACGTAGAGGTTGCCAGACTGGTCGAACGCAATATCTGCAAGGAAGTCGTCATCAGCCGCAAATGGCTGGGCCTGAACGAGCTGACTCGGGGTGTTGATTGTGTATATGTTGCCAAAAATACTGGAGGTTCGCGGAAGTACTTGGATTTGGCCGCTGTCTTCACCCGCTGCAAATAGATTTCCCTCCGAGTCAAACGCGATTGCACCCTTTGCTAAAGGTATTGTGGCGATTTGAACAAAAGAGTTCACGTGGGCTTGATCGATTGTTGTTCCAAAAAGTGAAACTGGTCGGGTAGAAATCGCCCAAACTTTGCCGGAAAATTCTGTGAAAAATAGCGCGCCTGAAATCGGGTCAACTGCAACACCTTTAGGTGCAACGACACCCACCGGTAAAGTGAAAGATGATTCGGTGCCGCCTGTGAGAGTTCTACCAAAAAGCGAAACAGATTCCGAGCCATGTGGATACGCGACCAAGCGGTGACCTGCGTTATCCGCAATATACACGTTGCCCGCGGAGTCTAGGAATATGCCAGCTGGGTACTCGGAGGTTGAGATCTTTGTTGCAGAGTTATCTGCAAAAGCCGCCGCTGGAGCCAGTGCCAAAATAGCAGCTGTTATTGCCGAGAGAACCAATTTGGCAGTACTTTTCATATTTTTATATTCCTCTGGAAGGCAATTTAATCAAGAAGCAGAGCTGGTTCTTCAATAACCGAAGCGACATCCTGAACGAAGCGCGATGCAACGTCACCGTCGACAACTCGGTGATCGAAGGTGGCGCCGATGGTGGTTACCTGGCGAACCTGAATCTCGTTGTTGACCACCCAAGGCTTTGGACGGATCGAACCGAGAGCCACGATTGCAACTTCGCCTGGGTTCAAGATTGGGGTTCCGGTGTCTACACCGAAGACACCGATGTTGGTGATGGTGATGGTTCCATCCTTCATGTCGGCAGGAGTGGTCTTGCCTTCACGAGCGGTAGCGGCCAGCTGCTCGATTGCCTGAGCAAGCTCAAGCATCGACATCTTGTCGGCGTCTTTGATGTTAGGAACAATAAGTCCGCGCGGGGTTGCCGCGGCGATACCGAAGTTCACAAAGTTGTGAACGATGATTTCCTCGGCGGTGAAGGTTGCGTTCACCATTGGGTTGCGGCGAACCGCCCACATCATGGCCTTGGCCATGATCAAAAGCGGGGTGACCTTGGTTCCGGCGAAATCGGTTGAGGCCTTTAGACGCTTCACGTATTCCATGGTGCGAGTGGCATCGACGTCTACGAAGATGCTTACGTGCGGAGCCGTGAAGGCGGAGCTAACCATCGCGTTAGCGATCGCTTTACGAACACCCTTAACCGGAATGCGCTCTTCGCGTTCGCTAGGTGCAGCCGGGGTGCTTAGGTTGCGGAAGACGCTGGCCTGTGAAGCCGAACCGAGCACATCTTCACGAGTGATGTCGCCGTTGAGACCGGTTGGGGTTACTTTGCCAAGGTCAACGCCAAGGTCGGCGGCAAGTTTGCGAATCGGAGGCTTGGCCAAAACCTGGGTGTCTGGGTGAGTTGGCACAGCCAAGTGGCCGGCTGGTGCTGGAACTGCTGCGGCCGGGATTGCGGTGATGGCTGAGGTGTTGGTTGAAACTGCACCAGCGCGCTTACGGCGAATTGGGCCATTCGGGTCGGCCGTTCCGTAACCTACAAGGTTTGGGGTGCGCTCTTCGGCAGCGGCTCCAGTGGCAGCAACGTTGGCGATAGCCTCGTGCATGCTGGCAGCGCTAGCTGCCTCGGAAACGGTTGCGCCAACTGCGCCATCGGCCACGGTTGCCGAGATAAGTGGCTTGCCCACTTCAACGGTGTCGCCTTCGTTGGCCATAAGTTCAGAAATAACACCCTCAAATGGGCAAGGAAGTTCGACCAAAGACTTTGCAGTTTCGATCTCGACGATTACCTGGTTCACCTTCACGGTGTCGCCAGGTTTTACCTTCCAAGAAACAATCTCTGCTTCGGTGAGACCTTCGCCAACGTCAGGCAAATTGAAATAGGCAATCTTGCTCATTAGTAGGCTCTCGATCTGTCGACTGCTTCAAGAATGCGGTCGGCGTCTGGAAGATAGATTTCTTCAAGCTTGGCCGCAGGGTAAGGGATGTCAAAACCACCAACGCGAAGCACAGGTGCTTGCAGGTGGTAGAAACACTCTTCGGTGATGCGAGCCGAAACTTCGCTGGCAACCGAGAACGAGTTTGGCGCCTCTGCAACCGTGATCAATCGACCGGTCTTCTTAACCGATTCGATGATGGTTGGGAAATCAATCGGTGACAGCGAACGAAGGTCGATGACTTCGATGCTGATGCCTTCGCTGGCTGCAACCTCGGCTGCCTGAAGAGAAGTGTGAACCATTGGTCCGTAAGAAACGATGGTTAGGTCGGTTCCCTCACGAAGAACGCGGGCCGAATAAAGGTCTTGTGGTGGTGCGTCCAGGTTCACTGGACCCTTCTGCCAGTAGCGACGCTTTGGCTCGAAGAACATAACTGGGTCGTCTGAGCGGATGGCCTGCTGAATCATCCAGTAGGCGTCGTTCGGGTTACTTGGAGTGACCACGCGAAGACCAGGGGTGTGTGCGAAGTAAGCTTCAGGGCTTTCAGAGTGGTGTTCAACTGCTCCGATGCCGCCGCCAAACGGAACTCGAATCACGACCGGCATCTTGTGGAAGCCCTCGGAGCGGTTCTGCATCTTGGCAAGTTGAGTGGTGATCTGGTCAAATGCCGGGAAGATGAAGCCGTCGAACTGAATCTCGGCAACCGAGCGGTAACCGCGCATGGCTAGACCGATGGCGGTACCAACGATTCCAGATTCGGCGATAGGTGAGTTGAAGATTCGGCTCTCGCCGAATTCTGCGTGCAGACCCTCGGTGACACGGAACACTCCACCGAGTTGAGCAACGTCTTCACCGAAAACCAAAACCTTGTTGTCTTCCGACATCGCTTTGCGAAGTCCGGCATTGATCGCCTTGGCGATCGCCATTTCTGCGAAATTGGTCATTAGTTCTCACCTCCGAACGAAGCTTCGTAACGCTTCAGCCAATCGAGTTGTTCGTCGATGACCGGGTGAGAATCTGAGTAGACATGTTTGAACATGTCTTCCATGTCTGGGTTTTTCAAAGCAAAGGTTGCCTCACGAATTTCAGACGCAAGCTTTTCGCCAGCTTCGGCTACCTCTTCAAAGAAGTCCTCGCCGATACCCTGGCGGCGAAGGAATACTTCGAAACGCTTTAGCGGATCACGAGCGGTCCAGTACGCGACCTCTTCATCCGAGCGGTACTTGGTTGGGTCGTCCGACGACGTGTGAGCACCGATTCGATAAGTCAGAGCTTCGATCATGAATGGGCCGGCGCCTTCACGGGCGTCGTCCATGTGTTTAGCGGTTACCGCGTAGCTGGCTAGAACGTCGTTGCCATCGATACGAATACCTGGAACACCGAAACCTTCACCGCGACGGTAAAGAGGTACGCGAGTTTGGCTGGCGGTCGGTGAAGAAATTGCCCACTGGTTGTTCTGGCAGAAGAACACGATTGGGCTGTGGGTGTTGGCTGCGAAAAGGAACGACTCCGAGATGTCGCCCTCAGCGGTTGCGCCGTCGCCGAAGTAAGAGATGACCGCGAGGTCTTCGGCCTTGTTGCCGGTGGCAACCTTGCCGTCGAACTTAACGCCCATGGCATATCCAGTTGCGTGAAGAACCTGGCTGCCTAGAACGATGCCGTAAAGGTGGAAACGAGTTTCGTCTGGGTTCCAACCACCGTGGTTCACACCACGAAGCATTTTGAGAATAGACATCAGCTCAACGCCGTGAGTAATTGCAACACCGTGTTCGCGGTAGCTCGGGAAGATGTGGTCGTTGTGACCAACGCCGTAGCCCGAACCGATTTGAGCGGCCTCTTGGCCGATGGCTGGAATCCAAAGACCTAGCTGGCCTTGGCGTTGAAGTGCAGTGGCTTCGTTGTCGAATCGGCGGCAGCGGGCCATGTCGCGATAGAACTTTAGAAAGTCCTCTTCGGTCAAGCGCTCGATGTACGAACCATATTCGGCATAGTTTTTTGGCACAGCAAAATCGCCCTCAGGGGAGAGCATTTGCACCATTGGCACACTGTCGTTTGCATTCATCCTTTCCAATTTAGTTTGGTTCGGTGGCACAATCTACATATGAAGCGATTTCTAGTTGGTACCGTAATCAATTCCTTGGGCCTTTGGTTGGTCATTACTCTCATCCCTGCGATCAAAATTTCCCCTTTGGCAGGCTCAACTGTCTGGAATTTGGTGGCTTCCTACCTAGTCGTGGGTATGGTTTTTGGCTTCGTAACCTCGATTGTTGCGCCTGTGATTAAAGTTTTGGCATTTCCGCTCTACCTACTTACTTTCGGCCTTATTTCGATCGTGATCAACGGCGTGATGCTTTTGCTGGTGGCCTACCTAAGTTCCTGGATCAAGGTTGGCATTTTTAGCATTAGCGGTTTCGGCGCTGCGGGTGCAAGCAATACCGCGCTGGGTTGGGCAATGCTCGGAGCAATTGTGATGAGCCTAAGTACGTTCCTAGCTCGTAGCGCATTCAAGGCTATGAAGCTGCTCTAAGCGGCGAGTACTCTTTAGCACCAAGCAAAGTGGCCCCGGAGAAGTTATCCAAGACTTCGCCTCGTAATCTCACCAAACCCGAATCGGTTGAGTCGTCGGCGAGCATTGCCGTCTGAACATATTCATGCATTCCGTGCGCTTTCAAAATTGTTTCCCCAAGATTTACATCGACGTGCCTTGATGCCGTGGCCCAGTTCTCGGTCATCGGATTTGTCTCTCCGCTGAGTGCAGGAACAACATCATTTGAGTGTTCGAGAGAAATCACCTTCACTTCGGAAGGAATCTCCTCATTAGCTATTGGAGAGCCCATGGTCACAATCGCTTCAATATTTTTGTGTGAATTGGCTAGCTCGGCGGCCACTAGACCACCTTGTGAATAACCCACCAGAATCAGCCGGTCACCCTTGGTTACGCCGAAGGCGTCCAAAGCCGCGTTAGCGGCTCGATATGAAGTTGATTTTTCGCCATTTCCTAGAAGTTCCAAATCGCTTCGGATGTCGAACGCTTTTGTCGACGAAACTGGATTCCAGTCAGCAGTGCCGGGAAGGTACATAACCACTAGCCTGCCCTTCAGGGTTTGATAGCTTTCTAGCCGAATGTTTCCAGATTCATTGTTTAGGCGGCTTGCTAAACCATTGAGTGACTTGGGGTTTTGATATACCGCTGAAGGCGTTGCTGGAATTAACCGAGCCTCTCCACCTGGCAACTTTGAAATCGCGTTGCCGAGTTTATCGGTAGGTATTTCACCAACCAGGGCGCGAACACCCAGCGCAGTCAGGTTGGAATTCGTAAAAGCAGAAACCCCGACGCCAGCCGCCAAACCGACCCAAACCTGTTTCGGAATGACCTTCCTCAGCCAAGGGTTTGAATGGATTACATCGGCAATCGACGAAAACTGATGAGCAATTCGTGCATCTCCGGTGAAATAACTTTCCGAAGCTACAAAGCAGCCGTGCCGTTGCAACCCCAAGCGAATCAGGGTTTCTGGAAGCTGGGCATCGAGTTGCAGGTGGTGAACCAGCCCGTTCAGCTGAGCCAGCGGTTGAAGTTCGTCGGTTAGCCGAGCCTGAATCGTGGCTAGACCGGCTGTGATGCGATCTATCTCGGACCTGGCCACGGTGACGCTTGGGTCTCCGCCGTAGCTAACTAGCCCGCTCATAACGAAATCCTTGGTAGGTGAATCAGGTTGGCTTGTAAGAATCTCAACCGATTTTGTAATTCAACCAACTGGACTTCTAATGCCCTGGCCGCCGATGAATTCCAAAGCAACGGGTTCGGCTTACTCGATTCGAGCTGAGCAATTAGCTCATTCAGTAACGGTTCAACTTCGTGCATGTCAAAAGAATGTCAATTACCAGAAGCAATCGACACGTCCTCAAGCATTCTGTGGATAAGGCAAAATAGTAGGGTGAGCAATCTTTCGGTACAACCACTATCCCCACTCGACGGACGCTACCGCGCAGCGGTTTCAGACCTAGGCGAGTACCTTTCCGAGGCCGGTTTGAACCGCGCAAGAATCCAGGTTGAGATTGAATGGCTGATTCAATTAGCTAACCGCTCGCTTTTGGGCACCGACCGTCCGATCTTGGACAACGAGGCGGCCGTGCTTCGCAAGATTGTCGCCGATTTTTCTGACTCCGATGTTCGTGAACTTGGCGAAACTGAAGCGGTCACCAAGCACGACGTCAAGGCGGTTGAATACTTCATTCGTGCTCGCCTCGAAAAGCTTGAGCGCCACGACCTTCTGGAACTCACCCACTTTGGCTGCACCAGCGAAGACATCAACAACCTCAGCTACGCAATCACGGTTCGTGACGCAATTCAGAACGTATGGCTGCCGAAGGCTCACGCACTGGTTGCCAAAATTTCAGAACTTAGCGACAAATACATCGACGCCTCGATGCTGGCTCGCACCCACGGACAACCAGCGACCCCAACCACAATGGGTAAAGAGCTTGCCGTGTTCGTTCACCGCCTAAACCGCCAACTCGAGCGAGTAGCAAAGACCGAATACCTTGGCAAGTTCTCGGGTGCTACCGGAACATTCTCGGCTCACGTTGTTGCGGCGCCCGAGGTTGACTGGATCAAGCAGTCACAGGACTTCGTTACCGGACTAGGTCTTACCTGGAACCCATTGACCACCCAGATTGAAAGCCACGACTGGCAGGCCGAACTTTATTCATCGGTTGCTCTGTTCAACCGAATTCTTCACAACCTTTGCACCGACATTTGGAGTTACATATCGGTTGGTTACTTCAAGCAGATTCCTCAGGCAGGCGCAACCGGGTCTTCAACCATGCCTCACAAGATCAACCCGATCCGTTTTGAGAACGCCGAGTCGAACCTCGAACTTTCAAACGCGATTTTGGACTCGATTGGTTCAACCTTGGTTACCAGCCGTTTGCAGCGCGACCTCACCGACTCCTCGACCCAGCGCAACATTGGTCTGGGCCTGGGTCACAGCATGTTGGCGCTAGACAACGTGACTCGCGGCCTAAGTGAGATTGATCTAAACGCCGGTGTTCTTGAAGCCGACCTAAACGACAACTGGGAAGTTTTGGGCGAAGCGATTCAAACCGTGATTCGCGCCGAGGTAGCCGCTGGTCGCTCTAAAATCTCCGACCCTTACGCCCTGCTCAAGGACCTTACCCGCGGTAAGCGAATCGGCCATGACGACCTGATTTCGTTCATCAACGGCTTGGACATTTCAGCTGAAGCCAAGCAACGACTGATTGCACTTCGTCCTAGTAGCTACACCGGGCTTGCTTCCGAGCTAACCAAGCGCTTCAGGAATTAGTTACTTTTTTGGTGGCTTGTTTGCTAGTCGAGGCGTGCTGCCATCGAAGTTGTCGTCTTTGACGCTTAGCGCCAATGTTGCGATGGTAACCAGGACAACGATGAAGGTTAGTCCGGCCCAAATGTAGGTTTTGTTCCAGTCGCGAACACCGAAATAAACCAGGACACCCACGAATACTGCTGCGATTGCCGCAAGCGAAATGTAAACGCGAACGCCAACGGTCTTCTTTGGTTTTTGGGTCATGTCCCTAGCCTACTTCTTTGGCTTTGGTGTTGCCGCGGCAATGCCCAGATGTACAGCAAGAATGGCGTGGAACGCTCCGAGGAAACCGATAAACGGCACTCGGCCCATATCGAATCCGGCGAAAAGGCCAAGTAGTGCGAAACCTAGGATGGCTGAGATCAGGGCATCTCGTCCGTCCACGGTTTTGGTGCCGAGCTTTCGAGACAACCACAATTCGGTTAGGGCAAAACCGGCGGCAAAAATGGCTACCAGCCAACGCAGGGAAGCCTGTTGGTTCCAACCAGCGCCAATAGCAAAGACCGCTGCGATTCCAGTAATTACCGGAGCGATGACCGGTAGCCCTAGGCGAGCGGACATCACTTTATTGCGTTTGTCGAGAAAATGAGTTCCGAGGCTGGCTGCTAAGTAAAGGGCACCAAAGAGGGTCAGCATGTTCAACCCGAATTCGCTGCTGTGAATGCGACTGAAGGTGATGGCCGCGGCAACCGCAGCATGCGCTGCTGCGCGAGTGGTCTGCAACCAGTTCATTAGTCTGCCTTGTTCACAAATCGTGAATACTGGCCTTGGAAGTAGGCGGCAACGGTACCGGTTGGCCCGCTTCGCTGCTTAGCAACAATGATGTCGCCTTCGCCAGCGCGCTCGTGACCAGGGTCGTTCATGTCGTCGCGGTGAAGCAGGATTACGACGTCGGCGTCTTGCTCAAGCGATCCGGATTCACGAAGGTGTGAGATTTCCGGCTTCTTATCGGCCTTTTGCTCCGAGTTACGGTTTAGCTGAGCGATTGCGATTACCGGAATCTTGAGTTCCTTAGCAAGTAGCTTGATCGAACGAGAGAATTCGGAAACTTCCTGCTGGCGCGATTCGACCTTTTTACCTGATGAAAGTAGCTGAAGGTAGTCGATGACAATTAGTTCTAGGCCTAGGTTTTGGGCTAGGCGGCGGCTTTTCGCGCGGATTTCCACCATGGTTAGGTTTGGGCTGTCGTCGATGAAGAGTGGCTTGTCGTTGATTCGACCACGAACCGAGGCCATCTTCTTCCATTCGTCGGAGGAAAGCTTGCCACCGCGCATCTTGGATAGGTGGATTTCCGCTTCGGCCGAAAGCATACGCATGGCGATTTCAGCCTTGCTCATTTCAAGTGAGAAGAAAAGGACTGGCTTGTCGTGCTTGAATGCGCCGTTTCGCGCGATATCGAGGGCGAAGGTTGACTTACCAACACCAGGACGAGCGGCCACGATGATCATCTGACCACCGTGAAGACCGTGGGTCATGGAATCTAACTTGTGGAAACCGGTTGGAACACCGACAACTTCGTCGCCAGAGGCTTCGGCGATTTCCATCTCGGTGATGGCGGCGTCGATGGAGGCACTGAGCGGTGAGTATTCGTCTGAGAGCGCCTTGGAACCAACCGCGTAGATGTCGGCTTGGGCTACGTTAATTAGATCGTCGAGTTCACCTTCTGCTGCGTAACCCATTTGGGCAATGCGGGTGCCAACTTCTACGAGCTTTCGCAGAATCGACTTTTCTTGAACGATCTTGGCGTAGTAGGCAACGTTGGCTGCTGTTGGAACGATGCTGGTGAGCGAGTGGATGTAGTCGGCGCCGCCGGCTCGAACCAGGGTTCCCGAGCGGGTTAGCTCGGCTGAAACCGAGATGGCGTCGACCGGCTCGCCTTTAGCGAAGAGGCTCATGATGGCGTCGAAGGTTACTTCGTGTTTTGGTGCGTAGAAGTCTGGTGACTTGATGTATTCGTTGACCACGGCAACCGCGTCCATCGAGATCAGCATGCCGCCGAGAACTGACTGCTCGGCCATCATGTCGTTGGGTAGGGAGCGTTCAATCGATGACGTTTGTTCCGCCACGGTGTTCTGTACCTGTGCCATTTGCTCCCCTAAATACTTACGAGTCCTGTCTAGCATGGAGCACCGACAGCACTATATCCAATCGTCCTGTGGATAGAAATGTGGATAACTGTGGAAACACGCCATGAGATATGTGAGTAACTTGTGGACAACCTGTGGATAGATTGTGGAAAGATTGCGAGATGCCTGTGTTTTATTGGTTTCTACCTGTGTATAACTAAGGTTAACAAACCCTAAACATTCACCTGAACCTTTGGATAACTTGAAGGTTGAAGCTTTAAAAACTGGAGTTATCCACACTTATCCACAGGTTAAAGCAAAAGGTGGTGGGCTTTCGCCCACCACCTAAATTCCTAAAAGGAACTACTTCTTGCCAACCACCTGGACGGTGATGTTAGCTACAACGCCGTCGTGAAGACGAACGGTAGCCGAGTGGTTTCCAGCAACCTTGATCGGAGCAGAAAGCTCGATCTTGCGCTTGTCAACTTCACCCAGGCCGGCCTCAACGATTGCCGAAGCAATGTCAGCGGTCTTGATTGCGCCGAATAGACGACCCTCAACACCAGCCTTGGCGTTTAGGCGGATAGCCTTCTCCTCAAGGCGAGCCTTGAGAGTCTGTGCTTCCTCAACGGTTGCGATTGCGCGTGCGTTACGAGCAGCCTTGATCTGGTCGACCTGCTTCTCGCCACCCTTGGTCCAAAGGACAGCAAAGCCCTGAGGAACTAGGTAGTTACGTGCGTAACCGTTCTTTACTTCAACAACATCTCCTGCAGAACCTAGGCCGGAAACTTCGTTAGTCAGAATAACCTTCGACATTTGTTCCCCTCCTTAGCTTCGGCCGGCGCCAGCGTAAGGCATTAGAGCCATTTCGCGAGCGTTCTTGACGGCACGGGCAATTAGACGCTGTTCCTGAACAGAAACACCGGTGATACGACGTGAACGGATCTTGCCACGGTCGCTTACGAACTTACGTAGGGTTGCAACATCCTTGTAATCGATGATGCCAACCTTGATTGCTTTCACTGGCGCAAGCTTCGCGTTTTTTGCGTTGCGGTTAGGCTTGCGACGAGCGTCTTGGGTGGTTTTTCCAGCCATTTGATACTCCTAGATTTGAATTCTTATTTAGAACGGGGTGTCGTCTGCGCCAGCAGGAGCGCCTGGGTTAGCCCAGCCATCTACTGCAGGTGCCTTAGCGGCAGGAGCCGAGTCGGAGTTACCCCAAGGGGCAGCACCTTCACCGGCTTCGCGAGCACGACGGGTAACCGAAGCGGTTGCGTAACGTAGCGATGGACCGATTTCGTCGATGTCCAACTCAAGCGAAGCGCGAGCCTCACCCTGAGCCGACTGGTAGGCCGAAGGGGCCTTTAGACGACCGGTAACGATTACGCGTGAACCCTTGGTAAGGGTCTGAGCAACGTTTTCAGCAAGTTCACGCCATGCGGTGCAACGCACCCAAACGGTCTCGCCGTCATCCCAAGCGTTGGTCTGGCGGTTGAAGGTACGAGGGGTTGAACCTACTCGCACGCTAACAACTGCAATACCGCCCTGGGTGTAACGCAGCTCTGGATCGTCGGCAAGGTTGCCAACAATCGTCACGGTTAATTCGTTTGCCATGTTAGTTATTCAGCCTTTTTAGCAGCTGGCTTCTTGGCGGCAGGCTTCTTTGCAGGAGCCTCCTCAGCCTGTTCAGCAGCCTTCTCTTCAGCAGAAACTTCAGGAACAACAACAGGCTCGATAGCTACTACTGCTTCGTCCGCGCGCAATACCTTGGTACGCATAACCGCTTCTGAAAGACGTAGCTGGCGGTCTACTTCAAGAACGTCTGCAGAGTTTGCGTTGACGTTGATGACGGCGTAGATGCCTTCGGTCTTCTTGTTGATTTCGTAAGCCAGACGACGACGTCCCCAAATGTCAACCTTGTCAACGGTGCCTCCACCGTTGCGGATTACGTTTAGGAATTTGTCCAGACTTGGAGCAACTGTGCGCTCCTCAACCGTTGGGTCGAGAATTACCATGAGCTCGTATAGATGCATATTTAACCCACCTCCTTTGGACTAGAACGGCCATGGGACTTCCATGACAGGAGGGTTTTGTGCAACCTTTCGAGTTTACTGGTCTTTCCACCACTGAAGCAAGCGCAATTTTGCCTCGTCTGGCCCGAGTGCGCCCTCTTCGAGGCGCAGTTCCATTAGGAAGTTTCGGGCCTTGCCAACATCTGGGCCGGGCTTTAGGTCGAGAATCTGCATGATCTCCTCGCCGGAAAGGTCAGGGCGAAGGGCGTCGAGTTCTTCCTGCTCCCGAAGTTTTGCAATTCGGTTCTCAAGGTCGTCGTAGGCAAAAGAAAGGCGTTCGGCCTTGCGCTTGTTGCGGGTGGTCACGTCGGCGCGGGTTAAGGCGTGCAGGCGAAGCAGGTGTTCGTCGGCGTCGCGAACGTAGCGCCGAACCGCAGAATCGGTCCAGGCTTGTTCGCCATAACCGAAAAAGCGCAGGTGAAGTTCGATCAGGCGGGCCACCGACTTAATGGTGTCGTTGTCGAACTTGAGTGCCTGCATGCGTTTTTTGGCAATGCGCGCGCCAACCATGTCGTGTTGATGGAAGCTAACTCCGCCCCCAACTTCGAGCCTGCGAGTCTTTGGCTTTCCGCAGTCGTGGAGCAAAGCAGCGAAGCGAAGAGTGAAGTCTGGTTCGAAACCATAATCCTTCTCGTAGTCGATGGCCTGCTCAACCACGGTCAAGGTGTGCTCGTAAACGTCCTTGTGGTGGTGGTGCTCATCGACCTCCAGCTTCAGGGCCGGAAGCTCCGGCAAGATTATGGCCGCCAGGCCAGAATCCACTAGGGCCGTTAGGCCCTTCCGCGGATATTTGCCAAGCATCAACTTGACCAGCTCTTGCTGGATACGCTCGGCCGAAATAATTTCGATGCGCCCAGCCATTGCGGTCATGGCGGCAAAGGTTTCCGGCTCGATCTCGAATCCGAGCTGACTGGCAAAGCGAGCGGCACGAAGCATTCGCAGCGGGTCGTCGCTGAAAGAATCCTCGGGCTTGCCAGGAGTGCGGATGATTCCGGCCATTAGGTCGGCCAAACCATTGAACGGATCAACGAAAGTGCGGTCGGGTAGTCGAAGAGCCATGGCGTTGATCGTGAAATCGCGGCGGAATAGGTCGTCGTTCAAGTCGGTACCGAATGCGACCTCAGGTTTGCGGCTGTCAACCGAATAGGAATCGGCGCGGTAGGTGGTTATTTCAACCTGGTCCTTACCGAAACGAGCACCGATGGTTCCGAAAGCACGGCCAATGTCCCAGTGCGCTTTGGCAATCGGCTTCACAATCGACAAAATCTCATCCGGATTCGCCGAAGAGGTGAAATCAATGTCAGGAGCAGTTCGTCCTAGGAAAGCATCGCGAACCGGGCCACCCACCAAAGCCAGCTCGAAACCCTTTTCGCTGAAGCGTTTACCGAGGTCGACAAAGAGCGCATTGTTGGTGGATGCCTCAAGGTTTTTGAGGGCTTCGGATACGCTCTGCATGGGTTCTAGTGTTTCACAGGTTTAGTCTTGAGGGATGAACCAAAATCCAGCGCGTAAGCGACTGGCACGAGTCAAAGAGACTTCGGCCGGTGGCTTTGTGCTTGCCTCGGATGGTTCACCACGGGTTGCTCTCATTGGAAGGCTCACCAAACGTGGGGCTTTAGAGTGGTGTGTTCCAAAGGGTCACCCTGAAGGTGAAGAGACTTTGATTCAGGCAGCCGAGCGGGAAATCTTCGAAGAGACCGGCATTCAAGGCGAAGTGATTGAGCTTCTTGGCTCGATTGACTACGAGTTTTACACCCCGGACAAACACATCGCCAAGACCGTTCACCATTTCCTACTTCGCCAAACCAGCGGCGAATTAACCGTGGACGGCGACCCAAACCACGAAGCCGTGGAGACTCGCTGGTTCGACATCTCTGAACTACACAATGTGCTCGCTCACGAGAACGAACGAAAAATGGCTCGCGGTGTTTTGGAATGGTACGAGCGCTCAAAATGAAATTCTTGAAAAAAATCGCCCTACTTGTTGTTGCCCTAATCGCCTTCGCTCCCGCGAGCGCGATGGCGAACGACAACTACGACATCAAAATCATCAAGGGTTCAAACATCAACCTGGTTTCCCAAGCATCACGCGTTCCAGTGTTGATTCAAAATAACTACGACACCGATGTGCGCGTCCTAGTTCACGTGTCCACGTCGAATCTTCGAGTTCGACTACCTCAAACCACCTCAGTGGTTGTGGCAGCCAACAGCACCGTCAATGCGGTGATCCCGGTCCAGGCAGTAGCCAACGGTGAAGTCGAGCTAACGGTATGGCTGACCAGTTTTTCAGGAGTTCGCTTGGGCCCAGACACCGTGGTCACCATGCACGTGATTGGTAATGCCGAAGCAATTGCACTGGGAAGCCTCGGTGGCCTAGTTCTGATCCTGTTGTTGGTTGGTTCGATTCGCATGCTTCGTCGCAGAAAGCTTGCCTAAATGTCTGTCGCCCGTTCGTCTCTAATCATGGCCAGCGGAACCATCGTTTCGCGCATTCTGGGTTTGGCTCGAACCGTAATGTTGGCAGGAGCAATTGGAGTCGCAACTAACGGCGCAGACGCCTTTGCAGTTGCTAATCAATTACCCAACAACGTCTACGCGATTATCGTCGGAGGGTTATTGAATGCGGTTTTGGTACCGCAAATCGTACGAGCCAAAGTTCACAAAGACGGCGGAAAAGGCTACATCGACGGGCTGCTAACGGTGATCATCACGGCTTTCGCCCTGATCACACTGGTAGCCACCTTGCTCGCGCCGGTTTTGGTGCGCATTTACACCAGCGGCTGGGACGAATCCACTTTGGCCCTGGCAATCGCATTTGCCTACTGGTGTCTTCCGCAGTTGTTCTTCTATGGTCTCTACTCGATCCTTGGTGAAGTGCTGAATGCGCGCAGCTCATTCGGTCCATTCATGTGGGCTCCGGTGCTGAACAACTTGGTTGCAATTGTTGGCCTTGGTGTTTTCGTTTGGATGTTTGGTCCAGTTGGGCTGAACCTAAATCACCAGTGGACGGAGCCTCAAGTTCTAGTCCTAGCTGGAACGGCGACCCTCGGTGTGGCTGCCCAGGCGCTTGTTCTGTTCTTCTTCTGGAAGCGAATCGGCCTACGTTTCACGTTTAACTTCAAGTGGAAGGGTCTGGGTCTTCGACCCGCTCTGAAAGCTGCATCGTGGACCTTGGCCATGTTGGTTATTACTCAAATTGGTGGACTAATTCAAACCAACATCATGTCGACAACTTTGTCGGCTCGCGAGAGCATTGTTGGAGATGGCTGGGAGTCACAGCAACGGTTTGCCTCGGTAGCAGTTGCCGGCATTGCCTGGCTAATTTTCATGATTCCCCACTCAGTTGGAACAGTTTCCATTGCAACGGCCTACTTCACAAAGATGAGTGAGCACGCTCACGCCAAGAAGTTTGACTTACTGAAAACGGACATTGTGAAGGCTTTGCGATCGATTTTGGTCATCAGTGCTTTCGCCACGAGCATCATGATTGTGCTCAGTTACCCAATTTCTAGAGTTTTTGCCGCCGATGGTTCGGTCTCGGCTCTGGGCAACGTACTAATTGCGATGATGGTTGGTCTCATCCCGTTCAGTGTCAACTTCATGTTGCAAAGGGTTTTCTACGCACTTGAAGACACCCGCAGCCCATTCATCTTTACAACCATTCAGATCGTTATTTTTGTTATTGGCGCTTATGTCTGTGCGGCCATAGTTCCTGCAATTGCCCTGGTTTCTGCAATTTCGCTAGTGATGTCGCTAAGTTTCACCATCCAATCAGTTCTTGCCTATCTGCTTCTAACCAAGCGCATTGGGAGCCTCAGCGGCGGTCGACTCGGCCGATATTCACTGCAGGTTATTGGCGCTGCTGGGGTTTCCGGATTCTTGGCAGCAGCCATCCCCTTCGTCAGTGGTGGGTTGGCAGTGGTCAGCTTCAGCCTGGCGAGCGGATTGACTGCCCTGATAGCGTGCCTCGCTGTGACCGCCTTGGGTGGGGCCATTTACGTTGGACTGCTTTGGCTTGCCAAAAACGCCGAAGTGCGCTCGGCGCTGTCGTCTGTGCAGGGAATACTGCGCCGATAAACTGGTGTTATCCCCCGTAAGAACTCAGGAGTAACGTTGCGCGAAGTAATCATTGTCGGATCCGGCCCAGCAGGCTACACAGCCGCTATCTACACCGCGCGCGCCGGCCTCAAGCCACTCATGATCGCGTCTTCGGTTGAGCCTGGTGGCGAATTAATGAAGACCACCGAAGTCGAAAACTTCCCAGGATTCCCAAACGGCCTAATGGGACCAGACCTTATGTATGCAATGCAGGAACAAGCCGAGCGTTTCGGAACCGAAGTGCTCATGGACGACGTAGTTGAGGTCGAACTAGACGGCGATGTGAAGAAGGTCAAAACCGGAAGCGGCGAAACCTACGAAGCCCGTGCAATCATCATGGCTACCGGTGCTGCCTACCGCGAACTTGGTTTGCCTCGTGAAAAGGAACTATCCGGTCACGGAGTTTCTTGGTGTGCAACCTGCGACGGCTTCTTCTTCCGCGAAAAGACCATTGCAGTGGTTGGTGGCGGCGACTCAGCCATGGAAGAGGCGATGTTCCTAACCCGCTTCGCCGACAAGGTTTACCTAATCCACCGCCGCGATAGCTTCAAGGCTTCGAAGACCATGGTGACTCGCGTTTTGGAGAACCCAAAGATCGAAGTTCTTTACAACTCAGCCGTTGCCGAGATCAAGGGCGAAGCCAAGGTTGAGGGTGTCGTTCTAGAAAACACCGTCGATGGCTCGAAGAGCGACCTAGAAATCTCGGGTCTCTTTATTGCAATCGGTTCTGACCCACGCGTTGGCTTGGTTCAGGGCAAACTCGACCTTTCGGAAGACCACTTCATCAAGGTTGACGGCCGTTCGTCAAAGACCAGCATCCCTGGCGTATTTGCCTGTGGCGATGTGATCGACCCAACCTACCGTCAGGCCATTACGGCTGCTGGGTCTGGTTGTGTAGCAGCACTAGATGCAGAGCACTACCTAACCGCCTAAGTTTCACGTAAAACGAAAGAAGCAAAAATGTCGAAGAATGCAACCGCAGCATCATTCACCGAAGATGTAATCAACAGCGAAAAGATCGTCCTAGTTGATTTCTGGGCTGAATGGTGTGGTCCGTGCCGCATGGTCGGTCCAATTCTTGACGAAATCGGTGAAGAGTACGCCGACAAGCTAGAAATCGTGAAGGTCAACGTGGACGAAGAGCCACACCTAGCCGCCGAATACCAGATCACCGGAATCCCAGCCATGAAGGTCTTCCAGAACGGCAAGATTGTTCGCGAAATGGTTGGCGCCAAGCCAAAGCCTGCGCTACTTGCTGACCTCGAAGGTCTCATCTAGTTTTCGCATCCTGAGCCTATGCACAATAGGCTTGACTAATGACTGCTCAATCCGGCAACAACCTTGACCCGTGGCTTTCGGCATACGCCGAACGCGCCCACACGTTATCGGTGTCGGAAGTTCGAGCGCTATTTGCGGTAGTTAGCCGCCCCGAAGTAGTTTCCCTAGCCGGCGGCATGCCTTATGTGGCTGCCTTGCCGAAAGACCTTCTCGAAAAGTCTTACAACAGCATGATGGAGAAGAAGGGTCTGCTCGCCATTCAGTATGGCGGTGGCCAGGGCGATGAAACCTTGCGCGATCAGGTTCGTGAGCTGATGGCTCTCGAAGGTATTCGTTCATCGGTCGAAGACATCGTGATGACCACAGGCTCGCAGCACGGTTTGGAGCTGCTCAGCGGTTTGTTCATCGATGAGGGCGATGTGGTTTTGGCCGAAGGCCCTAGCTATGTTGGCGCCTTGGGCATTTTCCGCCACTACCAGGCGCACGTTGAACATGTTTACACCGACCAAGACGGTATGTCCCCAGAAGCTTTGGAAGAATCAATTGATCGCCTCAAGGCCGACGGTCGAACCATCAAATTCCTCTATTTGGTGCCGAACTTCGCCAATCCGTCTGGTGTGACTCTCGCAAAGGAACGTCGTCCTCGCATTCTTGAGATTTGCCGAAAGCACCACATTCTGATTCTTGAAGACAACCCTTACGGTTTGCTTTACTTCGACAAGCCGGTACCAGATGCCTTGCGCTCAATGGACGAAGAGGGCGTTATCTACCTGGGTTCGTTTTCGAAGATTTTGGCTCCTGGCTTCCGAGTTGGTTACGTTTTGGCTCCCCCAGCCATCAAAGACAAACTGGTTTTGGCGCAGGAGTCCGCGATTTTGTGTCCTAGTGCTTTCTCACAGATGATGATCAGCGAATATTTGGCAAATTCCGACTGGCAGGGTCAAATCGACACTTTCCGCGGGGTTTATCGTGAGCGCAAAGACGCCGCACTTGGCGCGATGCGCGAATTCTTACCGAAACTTCACACAACCCAGCCGGATGGTGGGTTCTACCTTTGGGTAACTCTTCCAGATGGCGTTGATTCCAAGGCAATGTTGCCTTTGGCGGTCAAAGAATTGGTTGCTTACACACCAGGAACCGCGTTCTATGGTGATGGCACCGGCCACAACAAGCTTCGCGTTTGCTACTCGTATCCGACCCCTGAGCGAATTCGTCTCGGAATTCAGCGTTTGGCCACAGTGATCAACCGCCAAACCGAGCTACTAGATACATTCAGCACGAAGGGAGTAGCAAATTGATTCCAAAACCTAAACAAAGTGGGAAATTGCGCATTCTGGTTCTGGCTGGAGGTATTTCGCATGAACGCGAGGTTTCTTTGAAGTCAGGGCGACGGGTCGCCGACGCTCTTATCGAGCAAGGCGCGAGTGTGATTATTCGCGAGCCAGATTCGGACCTTTTGGGAAACATCAAAAAGGACAAGCCGGATGTCATTTGGCCTTGTTTGCACGGTGCTACCGGTGAGGATGGCGCGCTTCGCGACATTTTGGCGCTAACTTCTGTGCCATTCGTCGGTGCAACTGCTCCTGGAGCTCGTTTGGCTTGGGATAAGTCGATTGCAAAGGTTTTGGTTGCAAAAGCAGGGATCCAAACCCCGAATTCGGTGACCCTGCCTAAAGAATCGTTCCGTGAACTTGATGCTGAAGGCGTTTTGAAGGCGATTTCGTCGTCGTTGGCTTTCCCAGTGGTCGTGAAGCCGGCTCGTTCCGGTTCAGCCCAGGGTGTGACCATAGTTCGCAAGCAGGATCAGCTGTCTCGTGCCATGATCGACGCCTATGTTTACTGCGACGTTGCAATTATCGAAAAATTCGTTGAGGGCACCGAGTTGGCGATTAGCGTGATTGACCTCGGCGCAGGTCCAATTGCGTTGCCTGCGGTCGAAATTGAGGCTTCTACGGGCCAATTTGGGTACCAAGAGCGTTACACCGCGGGTGAAACCAACTATTTCGTGCCGGCTCGCCTGTCTAAGGCCGTTTCTGAAAGGGCCGCGAAGGTAGCGATTCAGGCTCATGAGTCGCTTGGGCTCCGTCACCTATCTCGAATTGACCTGATTGTTGACGCTAAGGGAACTCCTTGGTTCCTCGAAGCCAACGTTCTGCCTGGGCTTACCGAGACGTCGCTCTTGCCACAGGCTGTTTTGGCAGCAGGACATTCGCTGGGTGAGGTTTACTACTCGCTGGCCGAGGCCGCGCTACGTGGTCGTGGCTAAAAACTAGACTTTTGGTCTAATATTCTGCGTCTACGCCGATTTCCTTGATGATTCGCTTGAGGTCGTCGAGGCTAGCAAATTCAATTGCCATGATTCCCTTGCCCTTGCCAATCGAAATCTTCACGCTAGTGCTCAGGTGATCGCCAACCTGGTCGGCTAGTCCCTTGAACAAATCCTGGCGGCTACCTGGGCGAACCTTGCCAGTACGACTTGGCTTAGTTACCGAAACGATTTCCTCGAGGCTGCGAACTGAAAGCCCTTCGTTGATTACCTTGTTGGCTAGTTGAAGCTGGCGGTCATTGTCCTCGACAGCCAGAAGAGCGCGGGCGTGCCCGGCGCTCAAGACACCGGCTGCCACCTTGCGCTGAACCTCTGCTGGTAGCTTGAGCAGGCGAATCGAGTTAGTGATCTTAGGACGAGAGCGGCCAATGCGGTTGGCCAATTCCTCTTGGGTAATGCCGAAGTCTTCCAAAAGCTGCTGGTAGGCACTGGCTTCTTCAAGAGGGTTCAGGTCGCTGCGGTGCAGGTTCTCGAGAAGGGCGTCGCGAAGCATGTTCTCGTCTGCGGTTTCGCGAATAACTGCAGGAATCTTGGTCAGTCCGGCTTCCTTGGACGCGCGCAAACGACGCTCACCCATGATGAGCTCGTATTTACCGGCCTCGTCTGGAATAGAGCGAACCACGATTGGCTGCAAGACGCCGAGTTCCTTGATTGAGTGAACCAGTTCGGCAAAGGCTTCCGGCTCAAAAACGGAGCGAGGCTGCTTTGCATTAGGACGAATCGAACTGATGTCAAGGTGGCCAAAGCGAGCGCCAGGAACGGCAACCAGCTCTGGGCCGGTCGAACCGCCCGCAGGAAAGAACACGTCAATCGGAGCTTCGTTCGGGTTATCAGAAGTAGGAATCAGGGCGCCAATTCCGCGGCCGAGACCGATGCGCTTATCTGCCAAGTTGTGCTCCTCTGTTAGCAATTTCGATCGCTGCCTCAAGATAGGCAATCGCACCGGGCGAGCGACGATCGTGTGTGATTACGGTTCGGTTGAAACTTGGTGCCTCGGAGACTCGAACTGCTCGAGGAATGACTGCCTTCAAAGTGATATTCGGGAACTTCTCGCGCACCCAAGCCACGACTTCTTCGGCGAGACGAGTGCGGCCGTCGTACATGGTTAGCAAGATGGTGCTTAGCTGAAGCCCAGGGTTCAATTGCTTACGAACGAGATCGATGTACTTCAAAAGCTGATCTACGCCTTCCAGTGCGTAGTACTCGCACTGAATTGGAACAAGAATTTCCCGTGCAGCCGTCCAAGCATTGATGGTTAGTAGGCCAAGGCTCGGTGGGCAGTCAATAAAAATGTAGTCCGGTGGCGTCATCGTGGTTTCAAGGTAACGCTCAATTGCGGTCTTGAGGCGTTGCTCTCGCGCTACCGCCGAAGCCATTTCCATCTCAACGCCGGTGAGGTGAATAGTTGCCGGCACACAGTAGAGCCCAGGGAGCTCGGAACTTATCTGAATTACATCTTCGAGCTCGGCCTCGCCCATCAAAACCTCGTAAAGGCTCTTGATTTCTGCGTGGTGTGGAATGTTCAACGCAGTAGAGGCGTTTCCCTGCGGGTCTAGGTCCAAAACGAGGACCCGCAAGCCCTTGCTGGCTAGGGCTGCTGCGACGTTTACCGCTGTGGTGGTCTTTCCAACTCCACCCTTTTGGTTAGAAACGGTGAAGATTCGGGTGTTGGCAGGCTTAGGCAGCACAGCCTGTTCAATTTGCGTCAAGCGCTGAAAGCTCTGGCTCAGCTCTTGAGCTAGGGGAGTGTCGTTAAAGTCGTTCATAGTTATCGCGATGTTTCACGTGAAACATTAGTAAATTCCCCGGACAAAACACTGTGCTGCCAGCCGGTAGGAGCCTGGCTAGTTTCTGCGCGGTCGGCTGGGAAGCCCAAACCTGGTGCCACTGTCGCCTTGGTCACTGCGGTTACTTCCGCTGCAATTTGCTCAGACATCTGATTCTCCAAAACTTCCCCGCAATCAGACTAACTTAGTTCGAACCACGAGGGTTGGCTCTGCCAGGAGGTCTGCCCCTGCATGAACGATTTCAAAGCTAGAAAGTCTCATTTTCTTCTGAAGTTTCTTGGCGTCTTCGATTTCCTCGGCAGCCTTAGAGCCTTTCATGGCCAAAACCAGTCCGCCGTCGCGCACGAGTGGCACGACCATGCGCAGTAATTTCGGAAGTGCCGACACCGCACGCGCTGTAGCTATATCGAAAACATCCCCGACTTCCTCGGCGCGGGCGCGAAGAACGGTGACATTTGTGAGGCCGAGCTCATCAACCAAGTCTTTTAGCCAATCCGAGCGACGTTCCATTGGCTCAATCAATGTGAAGTGATTATCTGGCAGGCAAATCGCCATCGGAATACCGGGTAGACCAGCACCAGAACCGATATCTGCCACACTCAGTCCGGTTGGAACGAGTTCGCTAACAACCGCGGAGTTGAGGATGTGCCTTGTCCACAGCCTTGGAAGCTCACGTGGACCAAGTAGCCCCAGTAGATCACCGTCTCGAATAAGGGCTTTTGCGTATCCGCGGGCTAGCTCAATCCGGTCGCCAAAAATCTTGGATGCCTCTGCTGGCTCCAATTCTGGTTCAAATACTTCTTCAGTCATGTCTTTCAATCATCCATGTTTCACGTGAAACATTGCAATGAAAAAGGCCGAGCAAATAGCCCGGCCCCTCTCAAACAAAGCTTAGGCAGGCTTGATCACAATGTGGCGGTCGCGGCCTTCACCCTCGGATTCAGAGGTCAATCCGGCTTCTGCGATGATGTCGTGTGCAATTTTGCGCTCATAAGAACTCATCGGCTTCAGTGGTGACTGCTCACCAGAATCGCGAACCTTCTCAATTACCTTGTTAACCACACGGGTAAGTTCGTCTACGCGCTTCTGACGTGATCCGCCGACGTCTAGGATTAGACGGCTAAAGCTGGTGGTCTTTACCTGAACCGCAAGACGAGTCAGCTCCTGAAGAGCCTCCACGGTGTCTGGGTCCGAGATAAGGCGTAGGTTGCTGTCCTGGTCTGATGAAATCTCCAGGTAAGCGCGACCCTGACGAACATCGATGTCAATGTCACCGTCTAGGTCATAGATGTCCAGAAGCTCTTCAAGGTAGTCAGCGGCGATGTCGCCCTCTTCCTCTAGAGCCTTGGTGCTAACTTCTGGTGATTCGGTCACTTCGGTAACTACCTCAGTTTGAGTTTCTTCGTTTTCGCTCATTCGTATATCTCCTATTACTTACGCTTCTTGTTGCGCTTGCCAACTGGCTGCACGCGCTGACGATTGACTGCCTCTGCATCTTCGATCGCCTGAATATCTAAGGGAGCTAGCTTGCCGCGCTTCTCCAAGCGAGCTTGGCGGTCGTGCCATGCCTTGGAACCCTCTGTCGGCATGTTGCGGATAACCACAAACTGCTGGCCCATGGTCCAGAAGTTAGAAGCTAGCCAGTACCACATAACACCGAGTGGGAAGCTGATACCGGAAATAGCAAAGATGATTGGGAAGATCCAAAGCATGATCTTCTGGGTCTGCATGTACTGAGTGCTCTGCACGCTTGCAGGGTTCTGGTTTTTAGCAATGATCTGGCGCTGAGTGATGAACTGGGTTGCAGTCATTACAAAGATCATGACGGCTGCCATAATCTTCACTTCGAGTGTCGCGGTAGCGCTCAAGAAGGTCTCGTGCAGCGGGGCTCCAAAGAAGGTCGCCTTAGAGAAAGAGTCTGCAAGCTCGGTGTTCAACCAGCCGCCAGAGATGAACTTTCCCTTTTGTGCATCCGACAGCACAAAGAAAAGGCTCGAGAAGATTGGCATCTGCACTAGCAGAGGCAAGCACGAGCTCAGCGGGTTTGAACCGGTGCGCTTGTAGATCTCCATTTGTTCCGTGGCCATTTTCTGGCGAGATTCCTGATCGGTCTTTCCCTTGTACCGCTTCTGCAGGGCAGCCAGTTCAGGCTGGGCCAGAACCATGTTGCGCTGACCTTTGATTTGTCTAACGAAAAGGGGGATTAGCGCTGCACGAATTACAAGAACTAGGCCAATGATCGACAACACCCAGGTAAGGCCGTCGTCGCCGTTGAAGCCAAGGAAACTCCAGAGGCTGTGGAAAGAAACAAGCAGGGCCTCGACAACCCACTTAATTGGCCATAAGAAATCCATTTACTTACTCTCTATCTCGGTAGTACGAATCCGTTGTGCAAAATTTTGAAGTGTTCAGAACCCGGACGAACCGGATCCATTCCACCGGCCGCCCAAGGATTACAGCGAAGTATTCTCCAAACTGTAAGAACCGAACCAGCCACTACTCCGCGTTGCTGAATCTGCCCAAGGCCATAGGCCGAACAGGTTGGGTAATACCTACACACGTCGCCGTATAGCGGGGAAATCAACTTTCGATATCCCAACAGAAAAGCAACTACTGCGTTCCTGGGTATTAACCAGATGAATTCGATTACACGAATAACCGTTTTCATTTACTAAACAACGCTTCCGCGTTGGTCAGCACTTCTTGTTGAAGTCTATTCCACTCGAACTCTTTGGCTTCGGGTAGAGCCCTGATCACCAAATCGAATCCGGATGGGTGGGTGGCTACCAATTCTCTGCTGATAGCTCGGAGGCGACGTTTGATTAGGTTTCGTCCCACGGCGCCTGAGACTGTTTTACTTACGATAAAACCAAAGCGGGCATGAGTCAGAGACTCATCCCGCTTTAGGTAGATGACAGTTGCTTTGCCAGAGACTTTGACACCGGTTTTCATTACCTGGCGGAAATCCGCCCCAGTTCTGATCCGGTTCTCGCGTGCGAGCACCGTCTATCTGGTGGTTAGGCCGAAAGCTCGACGCGACCCTTGCGACGACGTGCGGCCAAGATGGCGCGACCGGCGCGGGTTGACATACGTAGGCGGAAACCGTGGGTCTTTGCACGACGACGGTTGTTCGGCTGGAAGGTACGCTTTGACATTGGTGATCACTCCAAAATCTTTGTTCGAGTCTTTGGTTAGTGTCGAAGTTTCGACTTTGTGTTGATTTGGCCAGACTCGTACGCCAGTCAACCTTTTAAACCTAAGGGTTCAATAGGGGTTTGGTCAAGTTTTTAGTGATCTTTTTTGAAAAACCTTCGTGATTACAGGAAAAGTTAGAAATTATTCGTAAGACACGCCGATTGGATTTGCATTAAGCATTGGCAAGTAACCAGAATAACTCCAGTGGATTTCTTCCTGTGGATAACTGTTTGAGATTTCCACAGGGTTATGCACATAATTGTGCACAGGTTTCAGAATTGTGGATAACCTGTGAAAAGCTAACAATTGAAAGGGGTGTACGGTGGACGACCTGGTCAGAACAGAGACTCTTTGGCGAACCACACGCGACATCCTGAAGCACGACTCCCGAATTACTCCTGCCATGCACGGCTTTCTGGAACTTGCCGAGGCTCAGGGAATCATTAACGAGACTCTTTATCTTGAGGTGCCAAACGACCTGGCTCGATCAATGCTCGATCAGAGAATTCGCGGCTACATTGAGGAAGCTCTAAAACTTAACACCGAATCCGGCAGCACCCTGCAGTTTCGTGTGACGACAAACCCAAACATTGAGCCAACTTTTGTTGACCAAGGACCAGCGGATATCTTCGTTGAACCTCGGCCAGAAAACGCTAATTACTCCGGAGCAACCAACAACTTCGAAACCCGATTGAACCCTCGGTACACATTTGACAGTTTCGTTTTGGGTGAATCAAACTCATTTGCACGTGCAGCAGCCTGGGCAGTTGCCAATGCTCCCGCGCAAGGTTACAACCCGCTGTTCATTCACGGAAACTCAGGGCTTGGAAAAACACACCTTTTACATGCCATTGGTAATGAGGCTTTGAATCTATATCCGGACTATAAGGTTCGCTATGTTTCGAGCGAAGAGTTCACCAACCACTACATCAATGCAATCGCCAATAACAAGGCTCACGAGTTCCAGAACGAATATCGTCAGGTAGACATTCTCCTAATCGACGACATCCAATTCCTGCAAGGTAAAGACCAGACCCAGGAAACCTTCTTCCACACTTTTGAAGACCTATACCGGAACAACAAGCAAGTTGTGATCTCGAGCGACGTTTCGCCTAATCAGCTGACCGGATTTGAGGACCGCATGAGGTCTCGATTCGAAATGGGTCTGATGCTGCAGGTTTCAGCTCCGGCCCTGGAGACTCGCATCGCGATCTTGCGCAAGAAGGCCGAGATTGAGAAGGTCCGCATGGCCGACGAGATCCTTGAATACATTGCCGAGCGAGTTTCAAGCAACGTGCGCGAACTTGAGGGAACTCTTATTCGAATTACAGCTTTTGCTAATTTGAGCCGTATCCCTATCGACATGAATTTGGTAAAGACGGTTCTCAAGGATCGTTCGCCTCTAAATCAAGAAGCAATGATTACCCCAGTCGAGATCATGAATGCCGTGGCCTCTCACTTTGGACTCACTGTCGATGACCTATCCGGTAACTCCCGCGTAGCCCACATTGCAACGGCCCGCCAGGTAGCAATGTACATTTGCCGAGACCAAACAAACCTGTCCCTTCCAAAAATCGGCCAGCTGTTTGGAAACCGCGACCACACCACTGTGATGTACGCCGCTAAAAAGATTGCTGAGTCGATGAGCATCGACCGCACTATCTACAACACGGTCACCGATTTGACCGACACCATTAAGTCAAAACACAAATAATTCTTTAAAAGTTTTCTGTGGATAACTTGGGGATAAGTGTCTAAGAACTACAAGAAACATATGAACAAGAACTCAGTGCCTGTGCAGACTATGAAACCTGTCCACAGGCCATTAAGTTATCCACAGATTTGTCCACAGTCCTGTTAACAACTTTCACGGTTGTAGTTCCCAATAAATAAGAAGGACCCCGGTGGTTATCCACATATTCCACAGGGGTTATTAAGAAGATTATTTAAAAGTTTAAATTTGAAACGAATTACAAATAACCGCCTCAACCGAGTGTTACGAGAATTGTGGCAAGATTGACTTTCCAGCCAAATCACCTTTGATCCGCTAAATAGAACAGGCAGAACCTTGAAGTTTCAAGTAAATCGCGATGCTTTTAACGAAGCAGTATCTTTTGTAGTTCGCGTTCTTCCGCAGCGCATCCCAATGCCTATCCTCAACGGAATCTTGATCGAAGCTGATGAGAATGCGCTTCGACTCTCCGTCTTTGACTACGAGGTTTCGGCTCAGGTAGAAATCGTTGCCAAAGTTGATGTTCCTGGACGCGTCCTAGTTTCAGGTCGTCTCCTCTCAGAGATCACATCAAAGCTTCCAAACGCGCCAATCGAAGTAACTCTTGAGGGCAACAAGGTTCAGGTTATTTGCGGCCCATCAAAGTTCGCACTGCTAACCATGCCGGTTGAAGAGTACCCAAACCTTCCAGAACTTCCTGCCACCTCGATCACCATTTCAGGTGAGGAATTTGCTAAGGCCGTTCAACAGATCGTCCCAGCTGTCGCAAAGAACGACCACGTTATGACCCTTAATGGAATCTTGTTTGAGGTAGAAGCAAAGACCCTTTCACTTCTTGGTACAGACCGCCACCGTATGGCAGTCAAGGAAGTTCCATGGAGTGGTGCTGAAGAACTAGTTGGTTATGTCTCTGTGGTTCCAACCCGTACCCTCACCGAGGTTGCCAAAACCTTTGGCCACCAGGGCGAACTAACTCTGGCAATCAACAACGACGAGAACCGCGGCCTGATCGCCTTCCGAGCCAACAACCGCACAATTACTTCCCTACTAATCAAGGGTCGCTACCCAGATGTGAAGGAACACCTTCCAACCGAGCCAATCGAAGAATACGCAATCGTGAATACTCAGGATCTAATCGATTCAACTAGACGAGTTGGCCTAGTTCTAGAGAACGACGTAGCTATGAAGTGCGACTTCCAGGATGGAAAACTCATACTTGAGGCTTCTGAAAACGAAGTTGCCCAGGCATCCGAAGCTGTGGCAATTGAAATGAATGGCGTGCCAAAGGTAATTAAGCTACGCCCTCGCTACCTTATTGATGGCTTGGCCGGAGTCCACACCGAATTTACAAAAATCTCTTTCATGAACAAGGGCAACCCGAACAAGCCAAGCCCGGTTCTAATCTCAAGCCACGGTGCAAAAGACGAAAAGAACGCGGACGACTACCGCTACGTTCTTCAGCCGCACCTTCTATCGAAGTAATTACCGGAAGGGTATAAAAATATGAAGATTGGTCTAATTGGACTAGGCAAAATGGGCGGAAATATGCGCCAGCGCCTTCGCAACAAGGGAATCGAAGTTGTTGGATTTGCCCGCAGCCCAGAGCACAATCCAGATGTTGACTCAATTAAAGCTTTGGTAGAAGCGCTTCCGGCGCCTCGCATCGTCTGGGTTATGGTTCCTCACGGCAAGCCAACCGACGCCGTTATCGATGAGCTAGAGCAGTATCTAGAGCCAGGTGACCTAATCATCGAGGGTGGAAACTCTCGCTTCTCAGACGACGCACGTCACGCCGCACAGATCGCCGATAAGGGAATTGGTTACCTAGACTGCGGTGTTTCCGGTGGCGTTTGGGGTCTTGAAAACGGTTATGGCCTAATGGTTGGTGGCGACTCAGCTTTAGTTGAGAAGGCAATGCCAATTTTTGATGCACTTCGCCCAGAAGGTGCCCGCGAAGAAGGATTCGTTCACGTTGGTGAAGTTGGAGCCGGACACTACGCAAAGATGGTTCACAACGGTATCGAATACGGCATGATGCAGGCATTCGCAGAAGGCTACGAGCTTCTCGAGAAGAAGGAAATCATCAAGGACGTTCAGGGAACCTTTGCTGCCTGGCAGCGTGGAACCGTGGTTCGTTCATGGCTACTTGACCTTCTCGTTATTGCTCTGAAGGAAGATCCACACCTAGGAAACATCCGTGGCTACGTAGAAGACTCTGGCGAAGGCCGCTGGACCGTCGAAGAAGGTATTGCTAACTCAGTTCCAATGCCGGTAATCACCGCTTCGCTTTACAGCCGCTTTGCATCACGCCAGGATGACTCGCCAGCCATGAAGGCAGTTGCGGCTCTCCGCAACCAATTTGGTGGCCACGCAGTCAAAAAGGCTGAATAACTAATACCACTTTCGAAGGGGTGAGGGATGTTTGTAAAACACCTCACCCTTTCGCATTTCCGAAATCACAAAAATACGGAAATAGAGTTCGAATCTGGCGTGAATCTATTGGTCGGATCAAATGGCCAGGGTAAAACAAACGTCGTCGAGGCAATCGAGTACGTGAGTACTCTCAGCTCTCACCGTGTTGCGGGATACCAGCCACTGATTCACAAGGATGCCACCGGCGCAATCATCCGCCTAAAGGTTTCACATGAAACCCGCGACGTGATTGTGGACCTAGAGCTAAATCGGGACAATCCGAACCAATTACGTATAAATCAGTCACCCATTCCGAAGATGAGAGATGTTCTGGGAACCGTTTATTCCGTGGTTTTTGCCCCAGAAGACATAGACATCGTCAAGCGTGACCCAAGTAACCGCCGAAGTTTCATTGACCAACTGCTGGTTCAGTTTTCGCCGCGCATGGCCGGAGTGATCAGCGACTATGAACGAGTTCTAAAACAAAGAAATACTTTACTGAAAACCGCCAGATCAACTGGAACTAAGGGCTCGGCGCTGAGTACCTTGGATGCCTGGGATGAAAGCCTGATCAAATTCGGCTCGGAAATCGTGCAAACTCGCCTCTCCATTCTGGAAAAGATCAAGCCGCACCTAACCGAGGCTTACCAGGCGATTGCCATTGCCAATAACGAACCGACCGTGCTTATGAAAAGCTCGCTACTTGGAGCCCAGGTTGTTGATGACTACGAGGAAGCCGAACTCGAGTATTTAACCATCGACGAATTACAAAAAGTTCCAGATTTGTATCGGGAAAAGCTAGCTTCGGTGAGAACTAGGGAACTTGAGCGAGGAATTACCCTAATTGGCCCGCATCGCGACGACCTTGTATTGCTTCTGGGTGATCTGCCGGCCAAGGGTTACGCCAGCCACGGAGAATCTTGGTCTTATGCCCTTGCACTTCGCTTGGCTTCCGCCAAGTTACTCAGTGCCGAGAGCAAAACCGGTGACCCGGTAGTCATACTCGACGATGTCTTTGCCGAATTGGATGCCGGTCGCCGTGATCGCCTGGCCAGCCTCGTCGCAGATAATGAACAGGTAATAATTACCGCGGCAGTTGCCGAGGATGTTCCGTCAAGCCTGAAAGCCACGGTTTTTGAGGTTTCCAAGGGAGAGGTGAAGCGTGTCTGAGAACGATAACTTTGCCCAAGAGTTCTATTGGAAGATGCGCGAGGCAGTAACCGGTCGCCTAAGCCGAGACGCGAAGCGGATCATTGCGAAAAAGAAGAAGGGTGGCTCACGCCCATTCGAGAAAGGCCGCGACCCGCTAACCGCTGGAGCCAGCCTAGACGCCCTAATTAGCGACTTTAAGTGGTCTACCGAATTAGGTGAAGCGGAACTTTTTGTGTCTTGGGCAGAAGTGGCTGGCGAAGATATTGCGGCGAAGGCGATTCCCGAAGCTTTCCACGATGGAATCTTCGAGGTTCGTGCCACTTCCACCGCCTGGGCTACCCAACTTCGCCTACTGAACAGCGTCATTTTGGAGAAGCTTCAAGCCAAGTTTCCGAAGCTGGAAATTATTGAATTAAAGGTTTTGAATCCGGTCAGCCCGACCTTCAAACGAGGTCAAAGATCGGTGCCAGGTAGAGGCCCTCGGGACTCATACATTTAACCCAGAAAAACCGCGACACAAAGCGGATTTTGACCCTGTGGACATCCCCGAAAATGTCGGGTTTTCGCGATAAAATTGGGGGGTTAGCCACCCCGGATATCAGTCGGATATATCGTCCGCAGTCGTGAGGGCCTAACTGAGTGCAATTAGGAGTAAAAAGACTATGTCTACACCCGTCGAAAATAGCTACGATGCTGGAAATATCCAGGTCCTCGAAGGTCTTGAAGCAGTACGTAAACGTCCGGGTATGTACATCGGCTCCACCGGTCCACGCGGTTTGCACCACCTCGTCTACGAAATCGTAGATAACTCTGTTGACGAAGCCCTTGCCGGCTATTGCGACACCATCAACGTAACAATCACCAAAGACGGTTGGATCCGCGTAAAGGACAATGGCCGTGGAATCCCTGTGGCTGTTCACCCAACCGAAGGCGTTTCAACTCTTCAGGTGGTTTTGACTATTCTTCACGCCGGTGGAAAGTTCGGCGGCGGCGGTTATGCCGTATCCGGTGGTCTCCACGGTGTGGGTGCTTCCGTTGTAAACGCACTTTCTTCACACCTAAAGGTTCAAGTAGCTCGCGATGGCTTCCTTTGGCACCAGAGCTTCAAGATTGGTGTGCCAGATGCACCAGTTTCCAAGGGTGAGGCCGCCGACTACACCGGAACCCAGACCGAGTTCTTGGCCGACCCATCGATTTTCGAAACCGTCGAATACGACTACGAGACCCTTCGCTCACGTTTCCAGCAGAGCTGCTTCCTAAACAAGGGTCTGCGCATCTCGATCAACGACGAGCGCAGCGAAAAGAACGACGTTTACTACTACGAGCGCGGCCTCGAAGACTACGTTGAGTACCTGAACGCCTCGAAGAAGGGCGAAATCGTCCACCAGGAAATCATTTCCTTCGAAGCGGAGAATCCAGAAAAGACCCTTTCAGCCGAAATCGCAATGCAGTGGACCAACGCCTACAACGAGAGCGTTCACACCTACGCGAACAACATCAACACCCACGAGGGTGGAACTCACGAGGAGGGTTTCCGTGCCGCGCTTACTTCCCTTCTGAACAAGTACGCGAGAAACACCAACCTTCTAAAAGAGAAGGATGAAAACCTCTCGGGTGACGACTGCCGCGAAGGTCTAACCGCAGTTATCTCGGTAAAGCTTTCCGAGCCACAGTTCGAAGGTCAGACCAAGACCAAGCTGGGTAACACCGAAGCCAAGGCTTTTGTACAGCGCATGGTCAACGAACACCTCGGCGACTGGTTGGAAGCCCACCCAGCCGAAGCCAAGGACATCATTCGTAAGGCAATCCAGGCAGCAACTGCTCGCCAGGCTGCCCGCAAGGCCCGCGAAGCAACCCGTCGTAAGGGAATTCTGGAGACCAGCGGTATGCCTGGAAAGCTTCGCGACTGCTCGAGCCGCGACCCAGAGCTTTCAGAGATCTATATCGTTGAGGGTGACTCGGCCGGTGGTTCAGCTGTTCGTGGCCGTAACCCAGAAACCCAGGCGATTTTGCCACTTCGTGGAAAGATCCTGAACGTTGAGCGTGCTCGCCTAGACCGCGCTCTTGGCAATACCGAAGTCCAGTCACTAATTACCGCGTTCGGTACCGGTATCGGTGAAGACTTCGATATCTCGAAGATTCGCTATCACAAGTGTGTGCTTATGGCCGACGCCGATGTTGATGGTCAGCACATTCGTACGCTGATTCTGACCCTTTTGTTCCGCTTCATGCGTCCACTAATTGAGCACGGTTACGTTTACCTAGCCCAGCCACCGCTTTACCGAATCAAGTGGACCAACGCTGAACACCAGTACGTTTACTCAGACGAAGAGCGCGACGCGCAGCTAGCCGCTGGCCAGGCTGCCGGCAAGCGCATTCCAAAAGAGAACTCGATCCAGCGCTACAAGGGTCTTGGCGAAATGGACTACGACGAACTTTGGTCGACCACCATGGACCCAGCCCGCCGCACCCTCCTTCAGGTAACCCTGGACGACGCAGCTATGGCCGATGAAGTCTTCTCAACCCTCATGGGTGAAGACGTCGAGGGCCGCCGTACCTTTATTCAGCGCAACGCCAAGGATGTTCGCTTCCTAGACATCTAGGAAACGCGAAGAGGAGATTAGATCATGGCAGACGAAACCACTACCCCACAGGGCCACGACCACGTAGAGCAGGTCGACCTTCAGGTCGAAATGCAGCGAAGCTACCTCGACTACGCGATGAGCGTTATCGTTGGTCGCGCACTTCCAGACGTTCGCGACGGCATGAAGCCAGTTCACCGTCGCGTTGTTTACGCAATGTTCGATGGCGGCTACCGTCCGGATAAGCAGTTCAGCAAGTGTTCTCGCGTTGTCGGCGACGTCATGGGTCAGTACCACCCCCACGGTGACACCGCAATTTACGACACCTTGGTTCGTTTGGTTCAGGACTGGAACCTTCGCTACCCACTGGTTTCCGGTCAGGGTAACTTCGGTTCACCTGGTAACGACCCAGCTGCTGCTCCTCGTTACACCGAGTGCCGCATGGCTCCGCTTGCCATGGAAATGGTTCGCGACATCGACGAAGAGACCGTCGATTTCCAGGACAACTACGACGGCCGCACCCAGGAACCTACCGTTCTTCCAAGCCGTTTCCCGAACCTACTTGTAAATGGTTCGATCGGTATCGCGGTTGGTATGGCCACCAACATTCCTCCTCACAACCTGCGCGAAGTTGCTGCCGGTGCCAAGTGGGCGTTGGAAAACCCAACCGCCACTCAGGAAGAACTGATTGAAGCTCTGCTCGGTCTCATCAAGGGCCCAGACTTCCCTACCGGCGCAACCATTTTGGGTCGCAAGGGTATTGAAGAGGCTTACCGTACCGGTCGCGGTTCGATCACTCAGCGAGCAATCGTCAATGTTGAAGAACTTCAAAACCGCACTTGCCTAGTTGTTACCGAGTTGCCTTACCAGGTAAACCCAGACAACCTGGCGCTGAAGATCGCCGACCTAGTTCGCGAAGGCCGCCTTGCCGGCATTGCAGACATTCGCGATGAAACCTCTGGTCGTACCGGTCAGCGCCTCGTCATCGTTTTGAAGAAGGATGCCGTAGCCCGCGTTGTTCTAAACAACCTCTACCGCCTGACCCCACTTCAGGAAAACTTCAGCGCCAACATGTTGGCCCTGGTCGACGGCGTTCCTCGCACCTTGAGCATCGACGGCTTCATCACACATTGGATTAACCACCAGGTCGATGTAATCGTTCGCCGCACCCAGTTCCGTTTGCGTAAAGCCGAAGAACGTGCCCACATTCTTCGCGGTTACCTAAAGGCTCTCGATGCCCTAGACGCAGTTATCGCCCTGATTCGCAAGAGCCAGTCGGTTGAAGATGCCAGAGATGGTCTGATCGATCTTCTAAAGATCGACGAACTTCAAGCTCGTGCCATCCTCAACATGCAGCTTCGCCAGCTTGCTGCGCTTGAGCGCCAGAAAATCATCGACGAAGCAGCCGACCTTGAGGCTCAGATCGTTGACTTCAAGGCAATCATCGCCGACCCTGTTCGCCAGAAGACCATCATCAAGGATGAGCTAGACGAAATCGTCACCCGTCACGGCGACGACCGTCGCAGCCAGATTGTTGCTGGCCTAGACGGCGACGTAAGTGCCGAAGACCTTATCCCTGAAGAGGAAATGGTTATCTCGCTAACCCGCGGTGGCTACATCAAGCGCACCAAGAGCGACAACTACCGCCAGCAGCACCGCGGCGGCAAGGGCGTTAAGGGTGCGAACCTGCGCGCCGACGACGTGGTTGAGCAGTTCTTTGTGACCACAACTCACCACTGGTTGTTGTTCTTCACAAACAAGGGACGCATTTACCGCACCAAGGCCTACGAGGTTCTAGAGGCCGGCCGCGACACCAAGGGCCAGCACGTTGCAAACCTTCTTGCCTTGCAGCCGGACGAAAAGGTCACCCAGGTTCTAGACCTAAAGGACTACTCGGTAGCTCCTTACCTAGTTCTTGCTACTAAGTCTGGTCTTGTAAAGAAGACCGAACTAACCGCCTATGACACCGCTCGCACCTCAAGCGGCGGAATCATTGCCATCAAGCTTCGCGAAGACGATGAACTTGTTTCAGCAATCTTGGTTTCGGAAGAAGACGACCTCATCCTGGTTTCACGCAAGGGTATGTCGATCCGCTTCTCGGCCAGCGACGAAAGCCTTCGCCCAATGGGTCGTGACACCTCTGGAAACATCGGTATGCACTTCCGCGGCGACGACAACCTGTTGTCTGCTTCGGTTATCAACGACGTCGACGGCGCCTACGTATTCGTGGTCACCGAAGGCGGTTTCGCTAAGCGCACCTCAGTTGACCAGTACCGTCCACAAAACCGTGGCGGCATCGGCATCAAGGTAGCCAAGCTTGAAGAAAAGCGCGGCGACCTGGTTGGTGCACTAATCGTTGCTGAAGACGACGAGGTCCTAGTTGTTGCCGAGAGTGGAAAGGTTGCCCGTTCTGCGGTTGCCGAAGTTCCCGCTCGTGGCCGCGACACCATGGGTGTTGTCTTCGCAAGACCAGATGAGGGCGACTCAATCATTGGACTTGCTAAGAACTCAGAGCGTAATCTTGAATCTCAAGGCGACGAAGAGCCTGCGGCAGAAGCTGAGGCAGAAGGAGTAACCGAATGAGCAACATGATCAACCGCTTGAAGAAGCGCGATGTGCCACCGGTCAAGCAGGTTCAACTAAAGCTAGTTCGCATCGACTTCTGGTCGGCTGTTCGCACCGGCTTCACCGTTTCTTGCGGTCTTGGAATTGCCGGTGTGGTTGGTTTCCTAGCTCTTTGGGCCCTGGTCACCTTCACTCCACTGTTCTCAAGCCTCAGCGGTTTACTAACCAGCATCACCGGCGCATCAACAAACTTGAGCGTTTCACTTCCTCAAGTTCTTGGAGTTAGCTTCGGATTAGCGGCATTCAACATCGTATTTGGAACGCTACTTACTGGTGTTTTGGCCTTGGTTTACAACATCATTGCCCGCATCACCGGTGGAATTAAGATCGGTTTCACAAGCAACTAGGTAAAAGGATTTGAGCCTGAGCGATTTTTGGCGTAAAGTTAGAAAGGCTCTAAGGGCCTATAGCTCAGGTGGTTAGAGCGCTTCACTGATAATGAAGAGGTCGGAGGTTCAAGTCCTCCTAGGCCCACGATGGTTTCGAAAGAAATCCTCAATGGGGACTTAGCTCAGTTGGTAGAGCACCTGCTTTGCAAGCAGGGGGTCAGGGGTTCGACCCCCCTAGTCTCCACGCAAGTGGAAACGGCCAGTCAGAAATGACTGGCCGTTTTTCTTTAACTTCTCTACTTAGATCTTTTTTCTAAACCCGCGAATAGCGGTGTGACGATAAAGTACAACGCGGTCATCGCGCCAATGTCAAACAGGGTTCCAATAATGCCTCGCCATTCCTGAAACACAACTTCATCAATGGTCTGCTGCGGAGCACCAAGGATTATGTCGGCCCACTGGTTTCCACCAGCCAGTAATGCTAAGACTCCGAGCGCCAGGTTCAGTTTGATTAGATTTCCCAGCTTTGACTTCTCTGCGTCGGAGTTAGCACCAGCTTTGTTCATCGACTGCATGTAGCGCCAAGGGAAAATTAGATCAGCGATCGGAATAAAGTAGGCCGCGATGATTAGTCCTGGTTTCCCATCAATTGCCGTGGCGTCCATGCCCTTCAACCACTGAGCGCTTCGGAACATGAATCCGATTGACGCAACAAACAGAAACACCGCGGCTGGGATACCCACGAGGCTCACTGAGGAATAAAGGATAACCATAGGGACATTCCATTGGCTTTGCTCACCTAGTGGATCGACTCCGGTTTCAGCCATGTTGGTGACATAAAAGTAGCTCACTATCGCATAAACGAAAGAAGTAACAATCGAAATGCTAAGTGCCAATTTAATTTTGCGTAGCCAGGATGCAGCTTTGTCCATGATTCCCCCTTGTGGAAAGTATTTGTGCGTCTAATCTAGCCGCCCATGTGCTCCGCACTGGGAGAATCACTTGTTATTAGTGTTAGAGAATGACTAAAGCTCTCGTGATCATCGACATCCAAAACGACTATTTCCCTGGCGGAGCCATGGAGTTGGTGGGTAGCATCGAAGCTGCCGAGGTAGCTGCAAAGATTCAGCAAGACTTCCGCGAACAAGGCCTTCCGGTTATCAACGTCCAGCACATTGCCAAAAGCCCTTCGGCAACCTTCTTCCTGCCAAATACCGAAGGCGCCGAGATTCACGAGAGCGTGAAACCGTTAGATAGCGAAACGATCATCGTGAAACATTTCCCAAACGCATTCAGGGAAACCGCATTGTTGGATTCACTCAAAAACATTGAAGTGTCTGAACTCGTGATTGTGGGAATGATGTCTCACATGTGCATCGACACCACTGTTCGAGCCGCCAGCGACCTAGGCTTCAGCGTGACCGTCTACGCAGACGCCTGTGCAGCCAAAGACCTAGAGTTCGAAGGTCGAGTTACTTCTGCCGCAGATGTGCAAACTGCCTTTATGTCCGCTATTGACGGATCGTTCGCAACCGTCCTCAACCACAATTAGACACATGCAGAATAAAGCAGAATTTCTAGAGTATTCAGACGAACTAGCGCGAAGCGCTAGCGAGCACCCAGACGTTCTAGGTCTAGTTCTGGTTGGTTCGGCTGCCGATACTTCTCGAGTGGATGAATGGTCGGACCACGACTTCTTCTTGATCGTGAAAAT
>CANGEU010000012.1 GCA_947452985.1 Micrococcales bacterium | reverse complement strand
TCTTCGGTGCCAGAACGCTTAGCGATTTCGGCTTCGAATTTGGTTACATTCGGTCCGGTGGTAAGCCAGTCACCCTTCAGAACTTCGACAACTGCATCGATGTCGTCCTGGTTGATGGAGTGGCGACCGTACGGAATGGCCACGAGTTTTACGCCTCTTCGAGAAGGTCGCGCATGTCCTGAACGCTCAACCACTCAGGGTTGGTGTCTGAACGGTAAGCGAAACCATCGGTAACTGCTTCACCTTCAGGAGCAACGAAACCCCACTCGGCGATGGTTGGAAGAATTACGTAGCGGTCGCCGAGGTCAAGGGTGCGGCGTGAGTCGTCTTCCGAAATCATTTCTTCGTGAAGCTTCTCGCCTGGGCGGGTGCCGATCTCGTGAGTCTGTGAGCCAGGAGCAATTGCCTCGACCAGGTCCATGATCTTCATCGAAGAAATCTTTGGAACGTAAAGCTCGCCACCAACCATGCGGTCGAATGAGTCGACGACAAACTGAACGGCCTCAGGAAGGGTGATCCAGAAACGGGTCATGCGGTTGTCGGTAATTGGAAGTGACTTGCCTTCGGCAGCAAGCTTCTTGAAGAAAGGAACAATCGAGCCACGTGAACCCATAACGTTTCCGTAGCGAACCACGCTGAAGCGGGTTACGTAGCTGGCGGCGTAGTGGTTACCCGACTGGAAAAGCTTGTCGGCAGCCAACTTGGTTGCGCCGTAAAGGTTTAGTGGGCTTGAAGCCTTGTCGGTTGAAAGTGCCACGACCTTCTTTACGCCGGCGTCAATCGAAGCTTCGATGACGTTCTGGGAACCGATGATGTTGGTCTGAACGAACTCAAACGGGTTGTACTCGGCGGTGTCTACCTGCTTTAGGGCAGCTGCGTGAACCACGTAGTCAACGTTGTGCATTGCACGGCCCAGGCGGTGCTGGTCGCGGATGTCGCCGATGAAGAAGCGAAGACGTGAGTCGTTGTTGAATAGCTGGCGAACTTCGTACTGCTTTAGTTCGTCGCGGCTGAAGATGATGATCTTCTTTGGCTCCAGGTTGGCTAGCGCGTACTCAATGAACGCTTTACCAAACGAGCCGGTTCCACCGGTAATCAGAATGGTCGAATTCTTCAGAATTGACATGTTTTTCCGCATCTATTCAGGCAATATTGACTAGATTGAGCCTAACATAAGGGCTTTTTATGAGTCCTAAGCAGGCAGAGGTGTCCATGATTCTCGCAGTGATCCAGGCCCGCATGTCTTCGACCCGATTGCCTGGCAAGGTTCTCAAAGATGTCTTGGGCCAACCGATGGTCATTCGCCAGTTGGAGCGAATTTCTCGCAGCAAACTCATTGACCAAATCGTGGTTGCTACCTCAACCGAATCCAGCGACGACCCACTGGCCAAGGCAGTCACCGATGCCGGTTACTCGGTGTTCCGTGGATCATTGGACGACGTCCTTTCGCGCTTCCAGACCCTGCGCGCGGATTACAACCCAACCCACATCGTTCGCCTAACCGCCGACTGCCCGCTCACCGACCCAGCCGTGATTGACGGAATCATTGAGCAGCACGTTGAAACTCAGGTTGACTACACCTCGAACGTGATTTCCAGAACCTTCCCGCGCGGTCTGGATGCCGAAGTTTTCACAGTGGCTGCTCTCGACCGCCTTTCTGAACTAGACCTTTCCGAAGACGAGCATGAGCACGTGACCCTAGGCTTCTACAAGCGTCAGGGCGAATTCACCCTGACCAATTACGCGGGCGAGACCGACAACTGTCATCTTCGATGGACGGTGGATAACCCCGAAGACTACGACTTTGCCCTCTGGGTTTACAGTGAGCTTTACCCGACCAAGCCAAACTTCGACAGTGCCGACATTATGGAGTTGCTGGAGCGCCACCCCGAACGAATCCTGATCGAGGACGGACATTGATTTTCGCGATTCGCGCCGACGCCGGAGTGGTTCAGGGAACCGGCCACGTCATGCGCTGTCTGTCGCTTGCCGAAAAACTCCTGCAAAAAGGTCACCGAGTTGGACTGTTCACCAATTCGTCTGAGATTGCCTGGTTAGAGGCGGCGATTGCGGCTTCTAAAGTGGAAGTATTCCGCGTAACTGCCGACGAACTTTCGACTAAGCAATTAGGCGACTTCAAGGCCGATTGGCTGATTGTCGATTCCTACCAAATTCCTGCCGGACAAATCAGTGACGTAAATCAGGAGCTTCGGGTCCTGGCAATTGTCGATGGCGATGCCCGAGGCATCACCGCGAGCGCTTACCTCGATACCAACCTGTTCTCGGAACGATTGAACTGGCCGAGTGGAGTTGAAGCCAGGCTTTTGGCTGGCAGCAAGTTCGCTCTGGTTCGTGACGGCGTCTTGGTTCACAAGCGCTCGCACCCGGAAATTGGCGTGGGCAATCCCCCAAAGGTTTTGGTGTTCCTCGGGGGTTCCGACCCCTACGGCTATAGCCCGCTACTAGCAGAGGCATTGGAAAAAGTTGAAGTTCCATTCCAGGCGACCTTCATTGCTCCGGAAACGTCGCACGAGGCAATCCACGCAGCCTTGGATTCAAACTCATCAAAGGTTTCTGTCATCGGGCTAACCCCTAAGCTCACCGATTACTATCGGGGCGTTGATGTGGTGATTTCGGCGGCCGGAACCAGCGCTTGGGATGTTTGCAGTCTCGGCGTTCCGGCTCTTTTACTTTCGGTGGTCGACAACCAGGAGTTCTCACTGAACCAGATTGCGGAGAACGGTCTCACCTTGACTAATAACCTCAGTGGAGCCGGCGACGAAAAGGCTGGCGAGTTAGCCGAACAAATTACGCAGTTGCTAACGAACCAAAAACTTCGTGCCGAACTATCGGCTCAGTCATTGAAACACTTCGACGGTCTCGGTCGCGACCGCGTTGAAGAATTCCTAACCAGCGCGCAGTAATTACTTCTGACGACCGCGGAAATGGTCCATGGTTCGGTTGACCCCGAAAAAGTCGGTGACCCTATCGAAAGCGCGCACAGGCAAAATGCGAGTCACCGGAATTACGTTGACAAACTTCGGCATGACCAACTGAGCCTTACCCTTTTCGACCGAAGCCAAAATCTTGGCGGCAACCTTGGCCTCTTCAAGAATTGGCAGAAGCCAAGGGAACTTGGTCTGAACGCCGTCGAACATTCCGGTGCCAATGTAGTGCGGGCACACGGTCAGGGTGTTCACCGAACTGCGCTTCATGCGAAGTTCTGAGCGAAGCGACTCCATAAAGCCAAAAGCTGCAAACTTGCTAGCCGCGTAGTCGGTTAGCTTGGCAACGCCGAGTAAACCGGAAGCGCTCGAGATAGTAACCACGCAACCGTGGTTTGCCTGAACCATTGCGGGCAAAAACGCCTGGGTCATCCAGTAGAGCGAAAGCACGTTCACCTTGTAAGTGCGCTCGATTGAGGCTGGGTCGAGATCTAGGAACCAGTCGCCCGAAACCACGCCTGCGTTGTTGAACAAAACATCAACGGCGCCAACTTCCAGTGCCAACTTGTTCACAGCCGCAAGATCGGTGATATCAACCTTGTGAGCCTCGGCAGTTCCGCCGTTTCCGGTAATTTCAGCCACAACCTTATTGGCTGCGTCCAAGTTCATGTCCCAGATGATTACGTGCGAGCCCTTTGCGGCAGCCTGAATGGCCAACTGGCGGCCTAGACCCGAAGCGCCACCGGTAATTAGTGCGCGTGCGCCACTTAGAGACACTTTGTAACTCATCTGATTCGGTTCCAAACTCCTAGAAGGGAAGTTACCAACTTTGCGAACGCTTGGTTGGTCTGTTTGCCAATCGGCGCAATACCGATCAGTCTCTGCACGGCAATGGTTTGAGGCTGGGTGTACTTCAGCAGACCCTGGCGACCATGACGACGGCCAACGCCGGAAGTCTTCATTCCACCCATCGGTGCATCATGGGAAGCGAAGCTGGCACTGAAACCCTCGTTCACGGTTACGGTTCCCGACTCCAATAGCGGTGCTGCCTTCAAGGCTGCGGCTCCACCCCAAACGCTCGAGTTCAAACCGTAGTCGGTGTCGTTGGCTTTCCAAACCGCGTCGGCATCGGTGGCGACCTTGTAAATTGCCACAACCGGGCCGAAGGTCTCGCCACGGCTGAGGTCCATGTCGTCTGAGACGTTGGTGAGAATGGTCGGCTCAAAGAAGGTCGGCGCAATGTCGGCGCGCACTCGGCCACCGGCTTGAAGTTTGGCACCCTTAGAGATTGCATCGGTGACCTGGTCGCGAACGCGCACGAACTGCTTGTCGCTGATCAGCGGACCCATGTCGATCTCCCAGTCGTTGCTGTCGCCAAGTTTCATGGATTCAGTTTCAGCAACGAACGCCTTGAGGAATTCGTCGTAGTGTCTCTCAACAACATAGATGCGCTCAATGCTCACGCAAAGCTGACCGCTGTTGGCAAAGCAAGCACGAACTGCGCCCTTGGCAGTTTTTTCAACGTCGGCATCGGATAGAACCAGCATCGGGTTCTTACCGCCGAGTTCTCCGGAGAAGCCAATCAGACGCTCGGCGCATTGTTTGGCAACAATTCGGCCCGTGGCGGTTGAACCGGTGAACATGATGAAGTCAGCTGCGTTAATGAGATCGCTTCCATGTACTCGGCCTCCGCCGTGAACGATAGTAACCACGCCCTCTGGCAGTCCCGCCTCACGCATTAGCGAAAGCATCAAGTCGGCACACTTCGGGGTTAGTTCATCTGGAAGTAAAACCACGGTATTGCCGGCGATTACTGCTGGAGCAACATCGGTTGAAGGAAGGGTGAATGGGTAGTTCCAAGGGGTAATAACGCCAACCACGCCAACCGGGCGGTGAACCTCACGGGTCTTGGTGATAATTGGGAAAGCGCCGCTACGTTTCTGGTCTTTCAAGAACTTGGCAGCGTGGCGTCCGTAGTAATGAGTCAACTGAACGGTGTCGAGAACCTCTTCGAATGCACTTAGGCGATTCTTGTGAGTCTCCTCCTGCAGAACGTCCATGATTTCGGATTGGCGTTCCAAAACGAGCTTAGAAAACTTGCGGAAAATCGCGGCACGCTCACGCACAGGGACTTTAACCCATTCGACCTGGGCTTTACGCGCGAGGTCAACTGCTTTGTTGATCATGGTCAAAGACTACCCAATTCATTCACAGGTTGGGTTGTTAAGATTGAGACATGAAAATCAGGGGTTTAGTCGCAACGATAGCCCTTGCGTTGAGTTTCTTGGGCGCTCCAGCCAGCGAAGCCAAAAACCAGCCAGCCGATATTTTCAGCAGCAAGTCGATCAGCCAAATCACGATCACCGTGTCTGGCAAGTCGGCGGGAAAAATTGCTCACGCTCCGAAGACTTCGGTTCCGGCACGGTTTGCGATTTCGAATGATTCTGGCTCCCTAAAATTTGAAAATCTACCGGTCGACTTCCACCTAAAAGGCACCAGCACGCTGAGGCAAAATCCAAGCCTGATTTCAAGCCGGCCAAGCTTGAGGGTGAAGTTCCACCAGGATGGGGCCGTCAAACTCCCCTTCCTCGGCAAGTCGCTAACTTTGAATTCGATGACTCAAGACCAGTCGAAGATTCACGAGTACACCGCCTACAAGCTTTACAACGCAATGGGAGTTCCAGCTCCTCGCGTTGGTTATGCCAAAGTGACCGTTGTTATCGGTGGTCGCTCATACGACAAGGGTCTGTTCGCGATCATCGAACCATACGACGACGCTTTCCTGCAACGCCACTTCGAGAGCCGGACCCAGCACCTTTATGAGCCTTGTTCGCACTGGACTGACGTGACTCGGCCAGGCACCTCAAAAGGAACCGATACCTGCGACAACGCGGTGTTCGAAGTAAAAGAGGGTTGGAAGAAGGTTCCAAACAAGTTAGACCTCAGAGCGCTTTCTTCGATTCAAAAACTTACCGATAACTCGCAGTGGTGGACCGCCATGGACCGCTACACCGACCGCGACGAGTTCATTCGTATGTGGGCGGTCGAGAACTTCGTCTCCGCCTGGGATAGCTATTCCGGCGCAATCATTAATAACTACTACCTACGCTCAGACAGCATGGGAGTTTTCACCATGCTGCCAACCGGTGCCGACGAAACCTTTGAATACAACTTCAAGATGGACGCAACCGCAATCGGTTACCCGTTGATCTACGACAACTTCCAGATTCAAACCAAGGGGCGCGGCATCATGTTTACCCGTTGCTTGAACTACAAACCTTGCCGCAACCAATACCTAGACACCCTTCGCACAGTGAAGGAAAAGGCGGCCTCCATGAAGCTGAAGGCAAAGGTTGACCAGATCGGCAGCATGCTAAACGGCACCCCAACCTGGGGTCAGCTTGCGGTCAAGAATTGGATTGACATGAAGAGCAACGACGTTGATGCGTTACTTATGAAATACGGTCGCTAAGCCGCAAACTTCGGGTGGGTCTTCACCAACCAGTGCATCAGAATTCCACTTGCCAAGAACACCAAGCCGAGAATCGCCCAACCTACAACACCAAGCGTGATGGCCATGGCCGTGATGAAGACCGGTCCGACGGTTCCACCAAGACCCCAACCGAGCGAGTAGACGCCCTGATACTGACCCATGTGTTTTTCAACGGCAAGGTCGAAGCCAATGCTCCATGAACCGGCAGCAGCATAGAGCTCGCCCATGGTGTGAACGACCATGCCTACGCCGAGTACCGTGGCTGAAATCCAAAGCGGAAGATGCGCGGAAGCCGCGTAAATGAGACATGAGCCTAGAAGGTACACGGTTCCGAGCCTGAACTTTTTCACGCTGACCATGATGTCGCCGGTACCCTTGCTCATACGAATTTGCAGGAAAGTGACAATTACGGTGTTGATCACGAAGAGCACCGAGACCCACCACTTTGGAACTTCCGTGTAGTGCAAAATCCATAGTGGTAGTGCTATTCCCTGAATCAGGAAGTGCAACGAGACCACACCGTTCAAGACCGTAGCCGCTAAGAAACGCCAGTCCTTGAAAGCGACCAAAGAGATTGGATCACCCTTCTTGACGGTCGGCTTCACGTGAGGAAGTCGCTGAATAAAGGTGGCCGCCCACATGAACATTAGGAAATCAAGCCCAATGGTTATTTGATAAGCCAACTCGGTGTTGATTGCCAGGGCCACTCCAGCGAAAACCGTACCAATGGCAATGCCAAGGTTCGCCATGGCTCGTTGCGCAGCACGAATGCTCACTCGATCTTCTCCCGTGCCGAGAGTTGCAATCACCGTAGAAGTTGCGTTGTGCCCAACGGTTCCGGCGATCCAAACGAATATGTTAACTACGAGCAGAGACCAGAAGTCGCGGACGAACATCAAGGGAAGTAGCGCTAAGCCTTCGATTACGAATGCAAGAAACAGAACGCGCTTCGCGCCGAATCGGTCGGCGATGAGACCGGCAGGAACGGATACAAGCAGCGAAACTAGGCCGCCAAGTCCGAGAGCTATTGATACTTCCAGGGGCGTAAGACCAACAATCAGAGTGATGTAGATGACCTCGATGGTCATGAACAAACCGTTGCCCACGCGACTAATAATGGTTTGCCAAGAGATGGCGCGCACCACAGGGTCGTTCCTGAGCGCGCCTAAACCAAGTTTGGAAAGAATAAAGCGCATCATTCGAGCCTAAAGGATTTGGCTACTTGTCGATTGAGAACGAGTCCAAAATTTGTCCCCGGGTGCCCCTGAAGACAGCTTTCATTGAGTAGCTGTTCACATAGAGGAACATGGCGCCGTAGTGTTTGTCATCGCAGCCCTGGCTGCCATAGACCAACTTCTTTTTGCATTTGTAGAGCTTGGCGCCGCCGGTGCCGTTGACCACATACATGCCGCCTCGACGAATGATTCGCTCATAGGTATGGTCGTGCCCGCTGAGCACCAGGTCGGCACCGAGATCGGCATAAGCCCATTGATAGCGCTTGGTTGAACCGTGCTTTGCAGACGAGTATGGCGGGTGATGAAGAACGACAACCTTGAAATTGGCCCTCGATTTCTTTAGTTCTGCGGTTAGCCAGTCCAGCTGCGATGCTCGAACCGAACGCGACATAAGCCCCGCAGTGCTGTCCAAGATGAAAAAATCGACTCCCGATTTCGCTCGGTAAACGTAGCTGCGATTCCACATGTCCATCTTGAAAAAGGCATCAAACCTGCCGATGCCAACCAAATAGTCGTGGTTTCCGGTGGCCGCCACAATCTTCTGCGGGTAGTAGCGACCAACCATCGTCTGGTAACTCTTTTTGCTGTAGTTGTTGTCGCCAAGAGTCAAAACAAAGTTTGGGTTGTGGGCACCCACCATTTTGGCAACTTGGCCTTCACGGGCGCGGCCGCTACCGAAGTCGCCAACAACGGCAATTACCTCTGGGGAAACCGAGTAATCGGACGACTTTTCCGCCGGATTTGGAAAAGAGCAGGCAGGCAAACTTAGCGAGATAGACAAGGCCAATGCCATTGCCAAAAGGCGTCTGAGTTTTCCGCTAGGTGCCATCACAATCGAGTGTAGTTGGCTGTGGTTTAGAAGGTGAGTCTCTTGAAAATAGCGAACGGAATTAGTCTGACCACAAGCATGATGTAACGCCACAGGCTAGGTGCGTAGATGACTCGACGCTTCGCTAACAACCCGGCAACGATAACTTTGGCAACGTCATTCGGGTCGGCCATTTTGCCGGCGTGGGATGTGGTCATTGGTGTGGCAGTTGGCCCGGGTTTGATTAGGCAGACCGCGACCTCACTTGAACCAAAACGCTGCTGAAGCCCTTGCGTGTAGTTTTCGAGAAGCGCCTTGCTCGCGCCATAACTGTAGTTGTAGGCACGACCTCGGTCTCCGGCCACCGAACCGATCACGCCGAGAGTTCCAAATCCTTGAGTGGCAAGAACTCCGGCAAAGGCTTCTGCAACCACGGCCACGGAGACCGCATTCAGTTCTAATTCAGACCAAAGATAGGCCAGATCGGCGGACGCCTTTTTCTGCTCGGTAAGCGAACCCTGAGCAACTAGAACCAAATCGATTACAGACTTAGACAGGTTGGCGACCATTGAACCAATTGAGGACGTCGAAGCGAAATCAACTAGCTCCACAGAAAACTTTGACGCCGGAAAACGCAGCCCAAGGTCATTTGCGGTGACCGCCAAACGTTCCTTGGAACGCCCAACTAACACGAACTCGTGGCTTCCGGTTTCGGCCAACCGCTTCACACAGGCAACCGCAATCACCGATGTGGCTGAGACAACAACAACGCGCATGCTAATCAATCACCCTTCTAGCAAAGTCGGAGACAATCCTAGGGTCACGGAATTTGGCGAACTCGGCCACCCCCGGGAACCCCGAATGGAACATTTCCCTACTCATGCGGGCATCTTTGCTCGGGTTCAAGGTGCCTCCGGCTTCGAGAACGATTTTGTCTAGAGCTTTGAAAAGCTGCTCGGTCTTGTCGCCACGGTTTGGAAAATCTAAAGCCAATGTGACGCCAGACCGTGCGAACGAAAGTAGGCCGGCCGGTTTCCGATCTCCGAAGGTTTTCAGAACAGCCAGGAAGGAACCCTGTCCAGACTTTTTGATTACCGAAAGCATCTCTTCGGTGGCTTCACTCGCATGAGCCATTGGCACCACCGACTGGTATTGGAAGAAACCTTGCGGTCCGTAAATTCGGTTCCAATTGCCAACCCCATCGAGTGGGTAATAGAACTCTCGGTAATGCACTTCGCTGCGTCCGGCGCTTCGTCTCTGTAGTTCGAAATAGGCGCTGTTGAAGAGATCTAGCGAAAGTTTGTTTACCAACGAAATGGGCGGAGTGAAAGGTATCGAGAGCCCAAGCCCGCGAGGCTCCTCCTCATACTTTCGAGCAGACGAATTGCCGCGAGTGAATGAACCACGACCAGCCTTGGCGGTTGAGCAGTCGAACCAAGACACCGAGGCCTGCCAGCCCTGGGCTTCGGTTTCCTCAGAAAGCGCGAAGAACTCGGCAAGGTTTCCGTAAGGAATAACCTCCGAATCAAAAAATGGACCGACCACGGCTCGAAGCTTTAGTCGCGCGGTTGCAATGAACCCGGTTAGCCCCAAACCACCAATAGTTGCCCTAAACATTTCGGCGTTCTCGGAAGGCGAGCAGTTCAAAATCTCACCGCTAGAGCGGATCAGGGTGAAACTCAAAACGTGGTCACCGAAAGTGCCTGCGAAGTGATGATCCTTGCCGTGAACATCGTTGGCAATTGCGCCACCAACGGTCACAAAAGAAGTGCCGGGAGTAACCGGAAGCATCCAACCCTGCTTCACGAACGTGGACTGGATGTCGCTTAGTAGAACGCCGGCCTCGCACTCGAGAATCCCACTCGAGGCGTCCCAGCTAATCATTCGATTGAGTGACAGCGAGCTGATTGCCTTTGCATTGGTGGCCAACGCCACATCGCCGTAACTCTTACCCATACCAACCGGTAGGAAGGTCTCCGAGCCAAGGGAGCCGGAAATGTCTCCCACCCAGTGCGGCTGTAGCAAACCGGAAACTTGGGCGGTTTTTCCGCCGAACGAAGTTAGTTTCATATACCAAAGCCAATGTGAGCTACCACCAAGGACGCACCCATAAGTGCAACCGTGACCAAGCTCGGCCAATCGCGGAATAGAAAAAGCACTGGGTCTTGATTCATTTCACCGCGATGTGCCTTGAACCACATGCGTCCAATTAGGTACATCAAAAATGGAATAGCCAACCAACCAACTTGCGGAACCGCATATGTTTCACGAATGGCCGAGCTGTCCAGGTAGAGGGCAAAAATCAGGACCGCCAAGAATGCCGAACCGGCGCCGAACACCAAAATCAAAGGCATATCGGAAACGAGGTAGCCTCGGCCTGCCGCCTTGGTTTCCCCGCTCTTTTGGGTTGCTTCCAACTCGGCATAACGTTTCACATAGGCAAGCGATAGAAAGAAAAACACCGAAAACGCGAGCAGCCAAAACGAGACTTCAATTGCCGAAGCGAATCCGCCGGCTACAACTCGGATCGTATAAAGGCCAGCAAGGCTAATGCAATCAACCAGTGCGACTCTCTTAAGCCAGAACGAGTAAACGAAAGTTAGCGCCAGGTAGGCAACCAGCGCGATGAAAAAACCAAGCCCAACGAAGATACCGATTCCTAAACCGGCTGCAGCCAAGACCAACGACACAAAGACGCCGTCTGAAAATGAAATGAGTCCAGCCGCGATTGGTCGATTGCGCTTGATTGGGTGCGCTCGGTCGCTTCCGCGATCAACTAAGTCATTGCAAACATAAACCGCCGACGAAACCAAGCAGAACGAAATGAAAGACAAGCCAAGTGACAGAAAGACCACAGGCTCAACTTGGAAAACCTTGAAGGACGCCAAAATCGGAACGAAGAGCAGCAGATTTTTGGCCCACTGGTGAATGCGCATTTGGCGAGCCCAAAGGCGAATAACGCCTGAAGCTTTGCTGTCAGACAAAAGACCCGCCTTTCTATGCCGTAAGAACCAATTCTGCCTCTAGAACGTAGGTCAACGCCAATCAGTCCAAGGAGCGCTGATTAGCCCCGAAAAATCTTGAACACCGGTCGAGTACTTCTTGGAGTTTTCGCAGACAGCAATTAGCCGGTCATCAGATTTGAGAGCCCAAATTTCCATGACGTAGGTCGGCGACATATAGGCATCACAAACATGGATCATGCCCATACGCAAAACATAGGGTCGCATCACACTGTCGGAGACTGTGTAATCAGAGATGATCGCAAAATCAACGCCATAGCGCTCAACTAGGTCTCGGTTTACTCCGTGTACCGCGCCTAAGTGAGTTCCCAGCTTGCGTACGTCCAAGTTTGGCAACTCGGATTCGTATGCAAATAGACCGGCATCTCCCATGGCGGTAACATGCACCAAACCTTCGCTACCAAGGGCCTGTGCTACCCGACCCAATTCACCGTGAACCGCCTGCAACCTCGGATAGTAGGTCGTGATTTCGGCAACGGCTGGATTGAGGGTGGGAATTGCTAATGCAACAGCAATCACTGGCGCAAGGATAACCACAGCTCTGAATTTCCAAAGCTCCGCCAATCGTTCACGGTTCTCCTTTAGCGCCAAAACATAGATCGCCAAAAGCGCCATGGGCGCATAAACCTGAAAAGCGAACCTTCCGGCATAGTCCATTGCCAAGTAGGAGGTTGAGTAGCTGAAAACCACCGGCAGGTAAAACGCAACCGCGAAGATTACAACGCGCCAAAGTTTTAGGAAGGCCAGCGGAACTAGGGGAATGAACGCAAGCAGCCAGACGAAGAACGAGCCGTTGAAGAAGTATTGACCAGACTTCACAAAGAACGTGTTGGGAAGTGCTTCACCAAATACCGCCACATTTGCGGCGAAAATTAGGCCGGCAAAACCTAGCAGAACCAGCCCAATTCGAACTAGTCGATTCCAGTTGACCAAGACGCGTCGGTTTTCGAGGCGAACGGCCAAGAGCAGCGGCACCAACACCAGAAGCAAAATTGCCTCTGGGCGAGTGATCAGTAACACAGCAGTCGCTGCCACGGCCAAACGTCCTTGGTTGTTCTTGATAGCCATAAGCAGCAAAAGCATCAGCGATACAAACAAGAAAGTTTCCAGTCCGCTAAAGACGTGAATCATGGTTGCTGGAACTGCAAAGAAAAGTGCGAGTGGAAGATTAGCCTCCGGACGACGACGCAGGAAGAAAATTATGAACGCGACCAGAGCAAGCAGGGAAATAATTTTGAAAAAGAGGACCGCATTGAAGCCAAGGAAGGCGGGAATCACTGAAAGCAAGGCGAAAATCGGGTTGGTGTAAGCCTGAGTTGGGTCAAAGTTGGTTGGGTTGTAATTCCAGACCCCGTGACCAACCAAATTCTGCCCGTAACGCCAGGTGATGAACGCGTCATCCACGGTGAATCGGGAAAACACCCAAAAGTTGATTAAAGCCAGCGCCCAGGCCGAAACCCTAAGTATTGCTTTTGCCAACCATCGGCCCTAACGTTTGCGTAGATTTACCGATGCCAGACTATCCCAGTTTCAAGCACCCAAACCGAGACGAAGTGGCTGGCAAGGGTATCCTCAAACTGTGATCGACTTCGAAAATCCCGAATTTATTGAGAACCCATACCCTTCGCTGGCCGAGCTTAGAAAGCACGGCAAGCCGGTCTGGCACGAAGCCACCAACCTTTTTCTCGCTGCCACCTACCAAGACGCCAACGCGGTTTTGCGAAACCGCTCACTGGGACGCATTTTCAAACCCAAAGAACCGAATGAGACCTGGGACACCTTTAACTGGCTTCACAGCGACAGCCTGCTAGACAGCGAACCGCCAAAACACACCAGGCTTCGAAGCCTTCTTGTGAAAGCATTCAACAAGAACAAGATTGAAAGCCTCAGGCCCGATGTTGAACGCCTCACCCAAGACTTGCTTACCAAGATCGACCAAAAACTCGAACAAACCGGAACCTTCGATGTGATCGGCGATTTCGCTGAACCGCTTCCGGTAAAAGTTATTGCTGCGTTGCTCGGCTTCCCTGATGAAGACGAACACCTACTTCGCCCATGGTCTCAGTCCATCGTGAAGATGTACGAGGTGAACCCAAGCGAGCAGACCCAGTTAGAAGCTCAGCAAGCTAGCCACGAGTTCGCCGAATACGTTCGCGGTCTTATGGAGGAGCGCAAACGCAACCCTGGCACCGACCTGATCAGCGACCTGGCTGCCGTGGAAGAGGACGGCCAAAAGCTCAACGCCCAGGAACTCATTGCCACCTGTGTTCTTTTGCTGAACGCTGGTCACGAGGCCAGCGTGAACGGTTTCGGCAATGGCTTCGTTGCCCTAATGCAACGCGACGACCAGCTTGCAATGCTCCGCGCAAACCCTTACGGACTTGCGGCAACCGCCGTCGATGAATTTATTCGCTTCGACGCCCCGCTTCACCTGTTTGAAAGAACGGCGACGGCCGACGTTGAAATCGGCGGAGTCCTGATCAAAGAAGGTCAGAAGATTGCATCGCTGCTTGGTTCAGCAAACCGCGACGAGAGTGTTTTTGAAAACCCAACCGAGATGGATATAACCCGCGACCCGAATCCCCAAATTGGTTTCGGAGCCGGAATTCATTTCTGTATTGGTGCCCCGCTAGCGCGAATGGAAATGACGACTTCGCTTCCGGCGCTAATCGAAAAGTACCCAACCATGAAGTTGGTTAGCGAACCGGTTAGAAGACCGGGTTTCGTGCTTCGAGGCTACGAGAGCGTTATTGTTTCTGTCTAATTCTGGCTACGGTCATCGACCCTGCGCCAAGAAGTAGTAGCACCGATCCGAACATCAACAGCATGCCGCTGTCTCGGCCAGTGTTGGCTAGAAAAACATCATTTTTGTAGGTCTCGTCTTCGATTCCGAAATTCGAACCGATCTCCTGAGTGGAGAGAACCTGCTGATAGATGCGCAGGTCGTCCATGTTTCCAACGAACGGCGTAGCCCCATCGGTTCCGCTGGCAATGTGAGCTAGAGGGTTTTGGGTAACCAGAGCAGTTCCGGTAAAGCCGGTTGCATCCTGACGACCGTCTACGTAAAGAATGTCTTCGCCGGTGGTGTTATTGCGAGTGACACAAACTTCGTGCCAAGTGTTGTCGGAAACCACCGAAACACCCATTACATTTGCGTCTTGATCGCTTCCGTTCAGCGAACCACCGTTACCAAACATTAGTTTGCCTTCGTTATTTATTCCGAAGCCCCAGTCGTACGCAAAGCCGCCGGCTTCAGATTCAATAATGTTTGCGCCAATGTAGTGCTGGTCACCGCCAGTGGAGAGCGTTTTGATCCAGGCGCAGATCGTGAAGTCGGCAGAAACCGGGTTATTCAAATCAAAGTAGTTCTGACCGTTGAACAGCACGCTGCCAGTGTTTGCGGGAGACGTGTATGGAACATCGCTGGAAGGCTGAGGGACAGGGTTGCCATTTGCTAGGGCGGTATTTCCACCAAGCAGGTCTGTTGCGTCGCCCGCGGTAGCTTCGTCGAACTTCCACTGGTTGCTCGGAGTGGTTGCCGCCAGGGCAAAAGTAGCTGAAGCAGAAAGGACTAGAGCGGTTCCCGCGACGCTAAGCACGCGGCCCAGGCGGTTCAATTTGCTCATAAGGAGTAACCCGTCTCATTGGGTAGCGCGATATCGCTATTCCATTGAGTTTATCTTCGAAAATTTTCACAGCGTAAATATTCGCAAATCGTTACTTTTTGAGCCGTCCGTAAAGTTTCATCAATGCTGGCACCACAAGATAAACAGCCAATGGCACAACCACCAAGGTCAAAACAAATACCTTCAACAGCGGGTGGGCGTTCCCCATAGCTGGAACAATCGTTAGGAAACCGAGCGAGACCAGCGGGAAGATTGCTAGCCAAGTAATGAAAGCACGGACGTGAACTGATGGAGGCTTCATGATTTCCTTCGAGGATTAGTTGAATCCTCGTAGTCTAGAGCCTTAGGAGGTTTGGTCATGAAACCTGAACCAGACCAGGAATGGTCTCGCATCGGCCTCAGCGGACCCGCCCGAAAGGCCTTGGTAGAAGCCAAACTCTATCGAGTCTCCGACCTTAGAAAAATTTCCCTAGACGAACTGGCCGCGATGCCAGGGATCGCGAAATCAACAATCGCTCGCTTGCGAGTAATCATGGACGCAAAGAAGATTCGGTTTCGCTAAAACACAACTAGGTTTGAGCACATGACAAACAAGTTGAGAACAATTCTGCGATTAGGTGCCATCGTCTTTGGATTGAGCGCGATTGCCCTAGTAGTAACCCCAAACCTGTTCAACCAACTACTCGGCCTTAACTCAACCCCAGATCTCGAGTGGTCAATGCGAATGACTGGAATAACTCTGGTGGCTTTAGCCGGAAACATGTTTTCGCATGCCACCAAGGGCACCAACGAGTCGGTACTTCTAACGGCAAAACCAGTTACTTAGTCGCAGCCTTTTTACGGACCAACGCCACTTGGATTCTGTGACGCAGTGCCCCACCAACCAGGGTGATCACTCCGAAGGACAAGAATCCCACGAAGCCCCAAATGTGCTCATTTGCCAACTGGGTGCATGCTTCCAAGCTTTGAATGCCGCTTCCAGCGCAAACGGTTGGATCAATGTAACTAATCAAAATTGCAACGCTAACGGCCAACGAGATAGTGGCCAACATTGCCAAAGTATTGTTCTTCACACAGCCAATAATTCGTTGCATCTCAAACTAATTCCCAAAGAAAAAGGACCCAGCAAAATACTGAGTCCTTTTTATGGAGGAAGCGGTGGGATTTGAACCCACGGTAGCTATTAACTACGACAGTTTTCAAGACTGTTCCGTTCGGCCGCTCCGGCACGCTTCCGTACCAATATTCTAGCCGAAACTGAGTCCCATAAAAAGGTCAACCTTTGAAGCGGCGAACTTCCTGAGGCCAGCCACAAGCAACGGCTATCTTGGCTCCCCACTTTTCCGCTTCGGCTTCGGACTCAACATCAATGATGGTCATGCCGCCAAGGAATTCTCCGGTTGTAGTGATCGGGCCTAACTTCGTTCCGTTTTCGTCAAAGCCGATGGCTTCCTCAATCTCTTCAACTAGACCGCCTGCGAAGACAACAACGCCAGCCTCACGCATTTCCTCGACCACCTGGCGAGATAGCGGGCCTCTTGCTTGAAACCATTCTTCGCTGTGGTCGCCGACCCATTGCTGGTTGAAATAAATGATGTATTTAGCCATAACTAATTCTGTACCGTCCGAGCTATTTGAACAACGATTAGAGCGACGTAATAGAAAGACATCACACAGCGTTGTCTGTCTAGACTAAATTCACAATGACGAATTCAACTGCCGCAGCTAATTCGAAGCCGCTCCAATACCGCATTGCGGACATTTCGCTGGCGGGGGCGGGTCGCCACCAGATCTCGTTGGCAGAAAATGAAATGCCGGGGCTTGTTGCTCTTCGCGAGGAATTCGCTGAGACCAAACCATTGGCTGGAGCGCGCATCACCGTTTCACTTTCGATTACCGTGCAGACTGCCGTTTTCGTCGAAACCCTTGTATTGCTGGGAGCAAAGGTTCGCCTTTCCAGCTGCAACATTTTCTCTAGCCAAGACGAAGCCGCTGCCGCACTGGTCGTTGGTGCTGGCACAGAAACTTCACCGGCCGGAATCGAAGTCTTCGGTTGGAAGGGCGAAACCACCGAAGAATTCTGGGAGCTAGGTAACGAGTCGCTCGACTGGTCTTCACATAACTACGGTTTGCCGCTCGGCCCAACATCCATCGTCGATGACGGCGGAGATCTCATCTACTTGCTACACCAGGGTACTGAGTTTGAAAATGATGGGGAGCTGGCTCAAGAGGAATCCTGGGATAGCCATGAGTTCTCGATTGTTCGCCGCCTCCTCGAGGAATCTAAGGCCGAGAACCCGACTCGATTTACCGATGCGGCCGCGAATCTAGTTGGTGCATCCGAAGAAACTACAACTGGTATTCAACGAGCACTTCAGCTGCAACTTAACCAGAAACTCCTGTTCCCTGTTATCAACGTGAACGACGCCGTGACCAAGTCGAAGTTCGACAATAAATACGGAATTCGCCACTCTCTCGTCGACGGCCTGAACCGTGCCACCGACGTGCTGATTGGCGGTAAGGTCGCGTTCGTGGCCGGGTATGGCGATGTCGGCAAGGGTTGCGCCGAAGCCCTCAAGGGTCAGGGCGCGCGAGTAATAGTGTCTGAAGTTGACCCAATCTGTGCCCTGCAAGCCGCGATGGACGGGTTCCAGGTTGCTCGACTTGAATCTGTAATTGAAGACATCGACTTCTTCGTAACCACCACTGGAAATCGTGACATCTTCCGCCCAGAGCACTTCCCGAAAATGAAGCACTTGGCGATTCTCGCGAATGTTGGCCACTTCGACAACGAGATCGACATGATTGGCCTTGCCGCTATGCCTGGCATCACCTGCACCGAGATCAAACCGCTGGTTCACGAATGGCGTCTGCCAACTGGTCGTTCGCTGATTGTGCTCAGCGAGGGTCGCGTGATGAACCTAGGAAACGCCACCGGCCACCCGTCGTTCATCATGAGTGCCTCGTTCAGTAACCAAGTTCTCGCTCAAATCGAAATCGCCACCAACGGCGACAAGCTGTCGAATACGGTTCACCTAATCAGCAAGCAGCATGATGAAAAGGTCGCCCGCCTTCACCTTTCAGCGCTCGGTGTTGAACTAACCGAGTTGAGCGCCTCGCAAGCTCGTTACATAGGCGTACCCGTTCAAGGTCCTTATAAAACAGAGACCTACCGTTACTAAATATTGAACGACCGATCGAGCTACAAACGCTGGATAGAACGCTAGCGCGTAACTGAAACTGAATCTGATGTTTTGATTACCGGGAAATACGGTGTGCCAGAGCAGCTGTAATCTGCCGAACCGGTCACGCTCACTGAAATAGCATGACCCGAATCAGCAGCAACCAACTTGTATGTGGACTTCGTGGCTTTGGCGATCGCTACACCATCACGCTTCCACACGTACTTGAAGGTCGCGCCTTCAGTCCAAACACCTGGAACAGCCGTCAATACCGATTCAGCGGCAAAGACACCTGTCGACGAACTTATCGTCGGAGTTGCAGAGATTGGCACAGAGACTTTCGGAACCACGGCTTTTGCAGTTGCAACCAATGCACGGTACCCAGGGGTTCGTATAACCGCCTGGAAATAGATGACCGAGCCGACGCAGAGTCCATCTGCTCCGATGACCAAACTCTTAGCATCGGACGACGGGTCGCCAGCGTTAAGGTCACTGGTTTGAACCACATTTCTATCCATGCCCCAGTTGTAAGAAACGCTCGTTGCATTTTCGGGAAGCCCATTTATCGATCCTGTGAGGGTACTTGCACCCTGTTCGATGCCGCTGATGCTAACCATTGGGATAGCCGCTGGATTTGCTACACCGAATAGATCGGCAGGCGTTTGTGAACGTCTTGCGAGGTACGAAGTAGTACCACCGGAACCTCTGCAGTATGCCGAGCCGCTGAGCAAGACTGCGCAACCGATTGGCGAAGAGATTTGCAACACTCCCTCCTGCCAATCCAGGGTGAATGGTGGCACGTTGCCCCAGTCATAAGTGTCGTCAGGGTTGTTTACTGAGTCCCAGCCCACTCCACCAAGCCAGCCGTCAACGTCATTTCCCCAACACTGTTCGGTTGCATCAGCCATGAGTGCGCAACTTGAATCAGCGGAGCTTTCCATCTGAACAACTGCAGAGCTTCCGACGAGTTGCACATTGTGCTTTGCGTAGCTGGCACCGCCTATGTTGCGAGCACCCCAGCAGGTTATTCCCCCTGCTTCAAGCACCACGCATGTTTCTCCATAGTTTGATTTAACTTGGAGCACTTTTGAGAGTCCTTTAACAACCACTGGCATCTTGGCTGTGGTGTTAGTCGGTTTGTAGCCTAGTTGTCCCGAGCTATTGCTACCCCAACATTCCGCCTGCCCGCTTGCAGTGAGTGCGCAGTTATTTTCTGGTCCACTTGAAATCTGAATGACATTGGTTACGCCTGGAATCAACTGAGGAGTCTTGGTGTACGGAAATGCTGTTTCAGCTCGATAAATTAGTGGCTTAATTGAGCCGAGCTGCGAGCGCTCATCGTCGCCGAAGCACTTCTCTGAGCCATCCTTCAACAGAGCACAGACGGTTGAGCCAACCGAGATAGCTCTTACACCCGTTAAACCGGCAATCTTTAATGCTTTGCCTGAAGGGTTGAAGTTACCCTTTGGCCCACCAGCCCAACCTGAACCCCAGCAAGTAACGGTGCCGTCGAGGATAAGCACGCAGTTGTAACGCTCCGACCCGGCGATTTCTACCGCATTAGTAATGCCCGCAATTTCGGTTGCGCCAGTCACACCAATTAAGCTTCTGCTAACAAGAGAGCATTGAACAGTGCCGTTTGGAATGAGTGCGCATCGGCCCCCGGTCACCCCTTGCGTGAGTTGCGCAACGGTTGTTCCATTTGCGGCGGGAGTGTCTGGGCCAGCAGCGATCAATGGCAAAAGAGGTGCGAACTCCACTGCATCTTTCTTGGATCGTTTGCCCATAACTGCAACCGTGATTTCTTGAAGGTAATCACTGGCAGTAAGTGTGTAAGAAACTGATGTCGCGCCACGAATTGCTAGGCCGTTTCTGAACCACTGCTTGGTCGGGGTAGGTGTTGCATCCCAAGTACCTGGATTCACCGTGAGTGTCGAACCAACCGCTGGGGTGCCCGAGACAAGTGGGCTGGTGACAGCTGCCTGAGCTGGCAAGGAAGTAACTGCCAAACCGAGCAGCATGCTAAAAATTGCAATTACAGACACAAAAGATTTCTTAACCGACACAGGGTCTCCTAACAGTGACCTTCCCAAGTTTATGGGCAATGAGTTACTTGTTGGTCTTGGGCAAATAGAGATTAAAGTAAAAACCCCGCGAGACTTGAGATCCTGCGGGGTTTTCGTGCGCTTGGAGGGACTCGAACCCCCAACCTTCTGATCCGTAGTGATGTTGTATTATCTTTGTTTCTCAGCCTCTGGACACATGAGGAAATCCACCATCGTCGGTGAAGATCGTGAAGCAAGAGCTTGCCCCGTCAGTTGCAGAGTCAATGCAACTGGTCGCCCCAGAGGCTCCGACTTCTGGAATTGCTATTGTCTGGCCAGATTTGAGTACAATTTTGACTTCGTGTCCAGCGCATACTGCTTTTGGTGAATCTTCTAAATGCTCCTCGTGCAAGGTGCCTCGACTTATACAAGTGGCACTCGGGCTCGATTGAGTTGGTTCTGCCTCGGGTTCTAAATTGCTGCACCCAGAAACAGCGAATAACAGAACTAGAGGCAAAAATACGCCTGTGCACTTATTTCTAGATGAAGACTTCATATTTAGTACCTGACTTGAAGTCCACTAATGTCGCCAGGTGCAAGTAATCGTTCACTAGTTTCACACGTGCTGAAGTTTGGTTTCATAATTTGTCTGTCTAGCTGTGACGAATGAGCCAGGCCAACAACATGTCCAAACTCATGCGTAACAATTTCCCTGAAGTCATACAGAGAGCCTGTGCAGCCCGCTGTGCTTGACCCAAAGTAGAACGAATAGTTTTTGTTGACAAAGATGTCGGATTCACCCGCGAGAATCCCAGGGCTTCCGGATGGCCAAGTGCATGTCACTGCGAGAACAGAGGATGTGCCAGTCGGATTCAACCACCCGATCACATTATTACCGTCTGGCAAAGCACAACCAATGGTCGATATTCCATTACTTGTCGTGACGGAGAAGTTTGGGCTTAGGCCCGTAGCGCCAGCGTATCTTGAGGCGAATGTACTCGAATAGGTCTGCCCAGTGCACCGGTTAACCCCCGATGTCCAGAGTGAAATTGACGACTGCAATTCTGAGAGTGCAGATGAACTTGGTGAATTGGTGGAGTTGTAGTACCAAACATAAGTTTTGATCCAATGCATCGGCAGGAGATTATAACTTGAGGTGCTGCAGCCAGGAAAAGAAGACAGGGTTGTAATCGGACCTGTTGATCCGACCTCTAACGTTGCACCAAATGCCACGTCATCAATCAACAGTCCCACTTTTTGCTGATCATCTGTAAACACTGAAACATGGCTAATAGTTGTGTCAACTGGGCTCGCATAAAGAAATGACATTACGGCGCCACTCTGAGGTACTTCTAATTGTTGAGAGCCTGCACCCAACGCAATTGCGATGGAAGAATCTTGACATACAGTGATTCCCGAATCGACATCAGCCAAGGAATACAAACCGTCCGGTGAACAGGCCGAATTCGCAAATGCATTTGCTGGAGTGGCTGACCAAATGGGCAAAAGTCCTGAAATTGCTAATAGCGACAATACCTTGATGTTCATTGTTCCCCCAATGATGCTTTCAAACCAGAAATCATAACTTTACATACTCTTTGACAAGAAATTCGCATTTGGATTTTGTTTACTTCAATACCCTTTGCCAGACTGTTAGCTTGAAAGTATCCGGTATTGAGTGCCTAGGAATTCAGTTCGACTTTTTCCATGTTCTAATAAAGTCGATTCCCAAGCAGAAACGCAAAAAGCCCTGTAAATACAGGGCCTTAGCTTTGTGCGCTTGGAGGGACTCGAACCCCCAACCTTCTGATCCGTAGTCAGATGCTCTATCCGTTGAGCTACAAACGCTTGGGTGTTGTGTGAAACAACTTGATTAGTTTAGCCGATTGGTTTGCTCTTCGCTAGTGGCAGTAATTCGGGGCAAGTTCACAGTCTTATAAGAGGATGATGGAGTTATGGCCATTGAACAACCGACATACAAAATCCTTAGTTCCAAGCACGGTATTGAAGTGCGCGACTACGACGAATACTGGGTCGCCGAATGCCACGTTGCCAATGCGTCTGATTTGAGTGAAGCTTCGAGCCGAGCCTTCGGACGCCTGTTCAACTACATCAGCGGCGAAAACTCTGCATCACAGAAGATCGCGATGACTTCCCCGGTTCAACAAATTCCTGCCGAGACTGGTTGGAAGGTTTCCTTTGTCGTTCCTAAAGATGTGTCACTGGGCGACATTCCTGTTCCTGCGAATTCGTCGATTTCGATTCGAAAAGTTGAAGCAGGCAAATATGCTGTGCTCGAATACTCGGGACTATGGAATGACAAAAAGTTTGCCGCGAAAAGCGCCGAGCTGTTGAATGCTTGCTCGGATTCCGGGTTATCAGTTTCCGGGCCGGTTAGTAGCGCGGTATACAACCCGCCCTTCATGCCACCGTTCCTGCGACGAAACGAAGTGCTGGTAAGGCTAACGAACTAAAAAGAAACCACAGGCCTTTCGACCTGCGGTTTCTTCACTAGGAGAGGAGCTTAGCTAAGCTTGCCCATGCGAACGGTCATCTTTCGGTTTTGAACCTTAATGATTCCGCCCACAGGAGTTTTCGCTTTCATGGTGGTTGAGTAGTAACGCTTCACCTTCAAGGTTTGAACAACTGTAACAACACCAGACTTCATCGCCTTGATAACAGTTGGGGACAACTTACAAGCTGTACCTGAGGTGTAGAGCTTCTTAGTGGAATATGCCCTCTTCACCTTTTTGGTGCTTCCGAAGTTCTTGATGTTACAGGTCACGGACTTGGTTTTGGTTCCGGAAACATAGCTGAACTTGATTTTTCCTGAGGCTTGAACCAGGTAGATCGACTTGGTTTTCGCCTTAACGTTCCCCTTGGAATCGATAGTAAATCCGGTGCCATCTGGGAAGTTGATTGATCCCTTGAATCCACTGAAGTCGAGGCTTTCGTCAAGGTTTCCAAGGTTGATGTCGTCTGGGTCAATAGTGGTGGTTGGACCGCTTGGGAAGTTGGTCTGACCGGTGCCACTTAGAGCGGTTGCAGGGCTTTCAGTTACCGCAACGCCTAGACGTTCAACAGCCCAAGGAATCAGGCGGCCAACGTAAGCAGGTTCGGTTCCCCAAGGACCGTTGACAACGGTGGATTCTGGGAATCGGAAGTAAGTTCCACGAGGCGATGAGAACGCATCGCAAAGTGCGGAGGTATCGTCACTGAACACCACGCCGGTGTCACGGAAAGTTGCACTTCCGTCGCCGAGGTACTTAGACGCTCCTTCGTTGTTCGAAACCATTAGGTCTCCACCAACAATTTCCATGCAGTTCACGGCGAATGAACCAGGAAGCGCCATAACGGTTGCTACCGTTTCGGTTCCACTTCTCTTGGTCAACCACTTGTTGTTGCCATTGTTGTCGTCGTAGACAACGGCGTAGAAAGTGTCTCCAACAATTCGGAGCGAGTCGACCATAGCAAGCACACTTGCGTCGGCGTAAACGTCGAATTCAAGGGTTGGGGTGGCAGCCGCGTTTGCGGTATCTAGCGAGTAAACCTTAGAACCATCGTTGTCGGTACTTGGTGAACGGGTGAAGTAGAGCTTGGTTCCCGAAACGGTTAGGTTTTGAGGTTTCGTGGTCCAGTTACTACTGTCGTTTACTAGGTGAGGAACTGGAGCAACGGTTGGGTTAGCCATGTCGATGCTGTAAAGGTTCCAATAATTGTTAGCTCGGTCCTGAGCTGAGAAGTAGAGCTTGCCTCCGACCTGAACGATTTCATCCACATCCCCATTGCCGATGATGTCCGAGCCGGTTCCAGTTAGTTTGGTTTCTACGCCAGCGCTAGATGTCATAAAGATGTCACTATTATCGTCGTCTAGCCAGAAGTAGCTACCGTTGAAAGCAGCTGCATCGTTGGCGTAGCTCGACATGTCTCCAACGCGGGTTACCACGTTGTTGACGTCCATCTTGTAAACAGACTGGATGTTGCGTGATCGGTCCCAGCCGTTAAAGAAGGTGTTGGTGCCGTCAGTCGAAATTCCACAAATCCCGGTTACGTTCGGGATGTCTAGAACCTTGTACTTCAGGTAGATGCCATCTTCCTTGAACACGGTTAGAACCGACTTTTCACCGAACATTCCGGTAACCGATGAAACTACGGTGTCAACGTTTCCGGCGCTCTTCATGCAGTTGGTCGAAGGGTTTGAGCCTTCGGTTCCAGTGCCAATGTTGCCGAGTGCGGTTGCAGTGCCGTTGAGGTTCACATAGTAAGGCTCGTAACCTGTGTCAGCGCTCTGGTAAAGGTTTACCAGCACGCCGTTACCTGCGGCAAACATCTGGGTGTTTCTTCCCCAGCCGCGAGTGGTTGGCCATTCAGGTAGCCATTCGGTTCCTGGGATTGGTGAAACGGTGCCGATTTGGCTAAGAGCTGCTGTGCCATCCCACTGGTAAAGGTGTTCCACAGGGGCTGGGCTGACGCTTGAGTCGTTCAGCTTCGCCATCATGATTAGCTTGCCTTGTGACTCAACAACTGATTCAACGTTGATCGACTGCGCGGTTGGCGACAGAGTTGAAATAACGTTTGAACGGCTGCCGTCAACGGTTGAAACCTCGCTGAAGGTCGGGTAGTCAAAGTTGAAAAGTCGCTCACCTAGGTTCACGAAATATCCAGAAGAGGCGGTGAAGTTACCCAAACGATTCATGGTGCCATCGGCCTTTAGGTAGTAGTACTCGTAGGCCCAACCCGAACGCTTGGCAAACATGAGCACGTCTTCACTGTTGTAACGGAACTTGCCCATCAACAAAGACCCGGTGAAGCTGGAACCGTTTAGGTCAACAGTCGACCAGGTGCCTGCAACGCTGTCGTAAATCTTCGCTACTGAGTCATTGGTGTTCCAGCCTGAGTTTTCAGTGACTAGAACGATTGAGCTTCCGAATGCAATCATCGCGTTTGCAATATCTCCGTAGCCGGTGCTTCCGTTGAAATCTGGAACTGAAGGAGTGAAGTTGATGTCGTCAACCATTGATAGGTTGCCGTTCGAGTTGATTGACCAAAGCTTGTAGTCGGTTGGGGTTCCCTGTTCGGCAGCAACGATCAAGAGTTTGTCGTTTAGTACCACTGGGTTATATAGGTGCTGCCCGTCGGTGACAAGGTAACTGCCGCCATCGGTCTCAACCGATCCGCGGCTAGCAGCGGTGGTCTTGGCATAAGACAACTGGTAAGTCCCGTTGGTCAAGGGGCTGTTCCAGTAGTAAATGTTGTCTAGGAACCCGGTCAACTGGCGAGGGTCGCCCATTTTGTTTTCGGTAACCTGGCCGGCTAGGTATTGAAAACCGATCGGGTTGGTGGCATCGGTTGAGAAGATTGCGCGACCGTGCTCTTCCGAGTTCGCAGCAAAGTAAACTTTGCCATTGTAGGTCACAAACTCTTTTGCGTCGGCTGGTGAGCTAGCAGAGTTGATGTTTAGAGGGTAAACACCGATTGAGTCTGCAGCGGATGCTGGAGTTGCGGTGGCAACTAGGCCGCTAATGGCTAGTGCTGCAGAGGTGATTGTGGCCAGGATGCTCTTGGTAAGTTTCAATTTGGTCCCTAAATACAACAAATATGTAGACTTTTTTTCTACCATTGCCAATCTATACGGGATGTGGTCCCTTGGCTAGTGTTCGTTCAGCGTTTCGGCCTAAAGCCCCAAAAGTTGCTGAAGTTCTTCTGCGTCCTCAACGACGTAGTCGGCCAATACCCACTCTTGCTCGTTGCCGAAACCCCACTTCACCAAACAAACCTCGAGGTTGTGATGCCTTGCGCCTTCGACGTCGTGGATGCGATCGCCAATCAGGATTACTCGGCTTAGGTCGGCATCGATTTTTTGTAATTCTTCAAACGCGTAGGTAATCACGTCGATCTTCGAGTTTCGGGTTTCGTCGTTGGCTGCAGTTCCAAGAATGTCGAAGTATTTTAGGAAATCGAAGTGTTCGCCAACCAGTTTGGTTCCGCGTTCCGCCTTCGATGTTGCTAAAGAATTTGTAATTCCGGCAGCTTTAGATTTCTGAATTATTTCTATTACGCCTGGGTAGAGCTCGCAGTTCAAGGCACCACCCTGCTTCAAATAAAAGTCGCGGTAGAGAGCAAGCGCTTCTTCGGTTTCCTCGTGAGATAGCCCGAGAATTTGGCCAAAGCTAACTCGCAGCGGGGGTCCCATGAGCGGTTGCATATCGGCCGCGGTCATTTCCGGCATACCAAGCGCGCGGAAAGTGTGGTTGAAAGACTCGTAAACACCGGGCGAAGAGTTGATGATCGTGCCATCTAAATCCCAAAGGATGGTCGTGTATTTAGTCATTTCAGCCTATGTCTCGATTCGATGGCTTGACCCCAGTAAGTAGCTCCAATAACCATTGCCGCACCAAGTGCTCCGATAGCGCCGATGAGTTCGCTACCAATCGTCACGGCAATGATGGTTGCCCAAACCGGCTCGGTTCCCAGAAGCAAACTGGCTCTTGAAGCCGACGTGTGTTTGACCGCCCAGTTCATTCCGATGAAAGCGAACGACGTGCATAGCAATGAAAGGAACAACATCGACGTCCAGTTGCCAGCGTTGTAGTTGGCAGCGGTGTTGATTGCCTCAACCGGATTAGTCAGAAGCATGATCAACCCCGAGGTGGAAACCATGATCGTGGTTAGGTTCACCGGAGAAAAGGTTTTGCCCTGAGTAAGGCGACCCAGAATTACGAAGTGGAAAGTTCTCAGAATCATCGCCAAGAACATAAAAAGGTCGCCTAAGTTTGGTTGCACGAAACCGTTGCCCATAATCAAAAGTGCGAGACCAATTACTGCGACGCTAGTTGCAATAAAGAATTTGTAAGGAAGCCAATTCTTGCGCCAGGCGCTTTCCAAAATTGGAACAGTGATGATTGCCAAGGCAATAATCAATCCGCCGTTGGTGGCCGACGTTAGGTGAACACTCCATGCTTCGAGGTTCAGGACAATGGTTTGGCTTAGACCGAAGGCAATGCCCATGATCCATTCTTGCTTCTGAAACTTGTCTCGCTTGAACAGCCAGTAAGCCCAAAGTCCAGCTGCGGCAATCACAAATCGAATCGCCATCATTCCGCCGATAGAGCCGGCGTTGCCAAGATCTTTCACAACTAAGTAGGTGGCACCCCAGAAACCTGCGACAACCAGCAGCATAAAATCGCCAGCGCTGAAGCGAGCTGACGATTTAGTTGACATGGCTCAATCCTACGTGGAGCAGTAGATTGGCAGGGTGGGGAACAAAAAGCTAACCAAGCTAGTAACAGTTATTGCCTTGGCTTTGACGGTGAGCGGATGCGTGCACGATGCGAAACAAGCGGGAGATGTGACTCGGTCCGAGAACCCTGCAGTACTAAAGCAACTTAAATACGCAAAAGACCACTACAGAAACCCAAATGCAAAAGAGTTTGGCGACCTTGGTGGTGTTGACTGCGTGAACTTCACAAGTCAAACCCTTCTAGCTAGAGGTTGGAAGATGACTCCGATGTGGGGACAGGCATTCCGTAACGGCAAGATGGAATACACAAGAGCCTGGATCAACTCCACCGGCTTCAAAGAATTCCTCACCAAGCATCCAGAACTAGCCACTTCCGTAGCTTATGAAGACCGCTCGAAAATTGTTGTGGGCGACGTAGTTCAATTCGACTGGGACAACTCGGGCGACCGAGATCACACCGCCATCATTTCTGGAATCCGAGAGGACGGAACCCTCTTGGTTTCATCTCATAGCCCAAGCGCGTTTGATTGGCCTCTCGACGAAGTAATCCTTAGCTCGTTCTCACCAAACACCAAAACATACTTCTGGCATCTAAGGGAATAGTTAAAGCGAAAAGCCCCGATTTCTCGGGGCTTTTCTTTTGTGCGGAGACGAGAGGATTTGAACCTCCGAACCCCTTTCAGGGTTACCTCATTAGCAGTGAGGCGCACTCGACCGGGCTATGCGACGTCTCCAAGTACTGTGTAAGTTTACTTGATTTTGGTTGGGCTGTTAACCCGCGCAGGTTGTGGTGGCTGAGTTAGTTCCTACTAGCCAGTCCAGGGTGTCTTTGCTGTCGGTGTTGGTTGTTGTGCCATCGACGTTAGTGGTTCCAAATCCGGTGTTCTTTCCGCTCACCAGAATCGGTTCGTCGGCGATTAGCTTGTCGAAAACAATTTTGGCTTTGTCTTCGGTGAGACCAACACGGCCAGCGTATGGCGCAGGGAGTCCGGTGTGGTTTGGAACCTGGATGAAAGTGATCTTGTTTAGGTCGACATTCTTCAGGCTTGATGCGATTGAAACCATGGTGCCAACGTCGCTGAGGCTAGAAGAAAGGGTCATGTTCCTGGCGGCTGCGTTAGCAAGCGAGTAGAGCTGGATCGGGTTGGTGAGAACTCCACCGCTCTTGATTTTGCGCATCAGTGAGGTCAGGAATACCTGCTGGTTTGAAATACGTCCTAGGTCTGAGCCATCGCCAACACCGTGACGGGTTCTCAAGAACTGAAGTGCCTTCATGCCCTGAAGAACGTTCTTGCCCTTAGGGAGGTTTAGGAAGGTGTACTTGTCTTTGAGCGGACGAGATAGACAAACCTCAACGCCACCGATGGCATCCGACATGTCGATTACGCCCTGGAAGTTGATCATGGCCAGGTAAGGAATCTTGAGGCCAGTCAGTTTTTCAATGGTCAAGAGGGTGCAACCTGGGCCGCCGTTGGCGATGGTTGCATTGATCTGGCCCATGGCCTGAGCAAGGTAAGGCGAGCCGCCCTTAGGGTCTGGGCAGCTTGGCCAAGGAACCATGAGGTCGCGAGGGAAGCTGGTGGCAACCACGTTTTTACGGTCTTTAGAAATGTGAACCAGAATGATCACATCGGCTAGGACGGAGCGGTCGTGGCCGAAAACACCAGACTGACCTTGGCGGGTGTCGGAACCGACCAAAAGAATGTTGATGGCACCTTTGAGGTCTTCGGTGCTTGGAGGTTTGATGGCTTGACCGTTGGCGTCAACCAGTTGAATGCCGTGGGCCTTGATCTGGTTGTTTAGCGAGAAAGCGGTAACACCCACGATTGCGAGAGATGCGCCAAGCACGATTGCGGTTAGGCGGAAAAGGATTTTCTTGATGCCCTCACCCTTAGGTTTCCCCGGGTTTGCGTGACGTGGATCGACACTCTTGGTTTTAGCCAATGGTTTCTCCAAATTTCTAGTCAGCGATAGCTTTCGAGGTCTCAGTTTACCCGAGGGACCTTGTGAATAGGATGCCCTCAAAACCTGAAAGAACGCTGGCAACGCCGTCGTCTTCCACGGCATCGGTTACGAAACTTGCTGCAGCGTGAACCTCTTCAGGGCCTTGGCCCATGGCGAACGCTAGGCCTCCCCCGGCCTTCGCCCATTCGAACATGCTGATGTCGTTGCGTCCGTCGCCGACCGTGATGATCTGGTCTGGGCGAATGTCGTTGTGAGCGCGAACCGCTTCTAGCGCGCTGGCTTTGGTTACTCCAAGCGGCGCGATGTCGAGCCAAGCCGAGTAACCAATTGCGTAGCTGACCGATGAGAGCCCGAGGGTGGCAACGGTGTCCACGAATTCTTCGGTTTCTTGTTCGGGGCTCAGCACCACGATTCGGCTGACCGGGTGGTGCATGAGTTCTTCAAGCGGAGTCTCGTGGTTTTCATCGCCAAGGGCGTCAGCCGGGAAATGCTTGTGGAACTTGTAAACACCCTGAGCGTCTTCAACCGCGAAATGGGCATCGGGAAGGCTGTTGATGAGTTTGGTGAGCACTTCGGTTGGGTCGAAGGTGATGACCTCTTCGGTTTCGAAACCCTTTGGGTGGTCGTGATTGATTTTTACCGTGACGGCTCCGTTGGAGGCAATTAGCTTGCCGTCCATCAGTCCGATTTCTTTGGTAACACCGATGGCGTTGACGGCACTGCGTCCGGTGGCAACCACAACTAGGTGGCCGAGTTCTTGAACGCGCTTTACTTCGGCAGCGACTCTAGGCGAAAGATAGCCATCGTCGTGGACAAGCGTGCCATCGATATCGAGCGCGATGAGCCAACGCTGGTCGCCGGAAACTGTCATTGTTTAGGCTTTGACCTTTGGTTTGATGAATTCGGTGCCGCCAAGGTATGGGCGAAGTGCTTCTGGAATTCTCACCGAACCGTCTGGCTGCTGGTGGTTTTCCAGAATCGCAACCAACCAGCGAGTGGTGGCAAGAGTTCCGTTCAGGGTTGCCAGGGTTGCGGTCTTGCCATCTTCTTTGCGGTAACGCATGTTTAGGCGGCGGGCCTGGAACGTGGTGCAGTTCGAGGTTGAGGTTAGTTCGCGGTAGGTTTCCTGGCTCGGTACCCAAGCTTCGATGTCGTATTTGCGGGCAGCGCTAGAGCCGAGGTCGCCGGCGGCGGTGTGAATAACGCGGTAAGGCAGTTCACACTTCTGAAGCATTAGCTCCTGCCAGGCGAGAAGTTTTTCGTGTTCCGCTTCGGCCTGCTCAGGCTCAACATAGGAGAACATCTCAAGCTTGTTGAACTGGTGAACACGCAAGATGCCCTTGGTGTCTCGGCCGGCACTGCCAGCTTCGCGGCGGTAGCAAGTGCTCCAACCGGCGTAACGCAACGGGCCGTCGGTTAGGTCCACGATTTCGTCGCGGTGATAACCCGCTAGGGCAACCTCGCTGGTACCGGTTAGGTAAAGGTCGTCGGCAGGTAGGTAGTAAATCTCGTCGGCGTGCTGGCCAAGGAATCCGGTTCCTGCCATAACCTCTGGACGAACCAGGGTTGGGGTGATTAGCGCGGTGAATCCAGCTTCGGCAGCCTGGTCTAGAGCGAGGCTCATCATGGCGATTTCGAGGCGAGCGCCCATACCTTTTAGGAAGTAGAAGCGAGAACCAGAAACCTTCACACCACGCTCAAGGTCGAGGATGTCTAGGTCGAGCCCAAGTTCGGTGTGGTCTTTCAAGGTGAAACCAAAGTTTGGCTTGGTGCCAACCTCACGAAGCACGTCGAAGTCGTCTTCGCCACCAGCAGGAACGCCTTCGCAAACCACGTTCTCGATCTGCCAAAGGATTTTGTCTAACGCTTCGGAAGCGTCGGTGGCAGCGGCAGCGGCAGCCTTCACGTTGGCGGCCAAAACTTGAGCGGCGGCAACCAGTGCAGCCTTCTCCTCTTTAGGGGCAGTGGCAACGGTCTTCGAGTGAGCGTTCTGCTCGGCGCGAAGTGATTCGAACTCGGCCAACTTGGCGCGGCGGTTCACTTCGGCCGCAATCGCCTCATCAACTATTTCTTCACTGGCACCGCGAGCGCGCTGCGAAGCCTTGATGGCGTCTGGGTTTTCTCGAAGGAGGTTTAGGTCAATCACAGGGACAATCCTATTTCCCGATGGCTTTAAGCCACCAACGCTTGGCGCTTACATAGCTGGCTGAGTGGTTGTTACCTTCGTGAACCGAAGGCTTCTTGTCGGCGCGTGGGTATGAGCCCAAGAAGATCAGTTTCGGGCTAAAACGGTAGAGGCCTTGAATCGCTTCGGCGACCGCTTCGTCGGTTGCGTGGCCGTTTGCGTCCACGTTGAAACGGTAGCGTCCTAGTTTGTCTCCGACCGGGCGAGACTCGATGCGGCTGAGGTTCACTCCGCGAGCAGCAAACTGTTCCAACATTTCAAGAAGTGCACCAGGACGATCGCTCGGCAATTCAACGATTACCGAAGTTTTGTCGTGTCCGGTTCGCTTTGGAAGCGCACCCTTCTTACCAACTTCAATGAAGCGGGTCTCGGCGTGCTTGGTGTCGGCGATGTTTTTGGCAATTACCTTCACCATGTAGTGGTCGGTGATGTTTGGGGTGGAAACTGCTGCGTCGATTTTCTCGTTTTCCCAAAGGTCTGAAGCGGCAGCGGCATTTGAGGTTGCCTGAAGGTGCTTATGGTTTTTGATGTTGGCAGCCAACCACTTGCGAACCTGAGCGTAGGCAACCGGATGCGCGGCAACGGTCTTTACCTCAGAAAGCTTGACACCCGGACGGGCGACTAGGTTGAAGTTCACCGGCACGAGGTATTCACCGTAAATCTGCAAACCCTCGGTGTTGGCCAGTGCATCAAGGGTTGCGCTCACGCCACCTTCAACCGAAGACTCAACCGGCACGATGGCGCGCACGGCCTTTCCGGTGAGCACGAGATTCAGCGCATCGGCAACGGTAAGCACCGGGGCCCAGTCTTTACCAACCGCGGCAGCAACCTGACGCAGGGCAAGCTCGGTAAACGTGCCAGCCGGACCCAGATAGGCGTAGGTGGTCTTAGTGTTACGAGCTTGTGATGACATAAGACAAGGTTAAGCGACACAATGGTTTTATGAGTGAGCGAGCTGGCAAAAAGGCGCAGGTACAAGACCTAGTCAACATTGAAAAACTGGTGGACGAATACTTCGCGATTCACCCGGACTTCACCGACCCAGTTCAGAAGGTTGCGTTCGGCACTTCCGGCCACCGCGGCACTTCGCTAAACGGCTCATTCAACCACGACCACATTGCTGCGATCACTCAGGCGATTGTTGAATACCGCCAGGCCCAGAACATTCAGGGCCCAATTTACGTTGGCAAAGACACCCACGCTCTTTCCGGGCCGGCCGAAGAAACCGCACTCGAGGTTTTGGCTGGTAACGGCGTGGTCGCGTTGGTCGACTCGGACGGTCGCTACGTTCCAACCCCGGCAGTTTCGGTGGCAATCATCAACCACAACGTGGGCAAGAGCGAAACCGATTCTTCTCGCGCCGACGGACTTGTAATCACCCCTAGCCACAATCCACCAACCGACGGTGGCTTCAAATACAACCCTCCCCACGGAGGCCCTGCCGACTCAGATGCAACCAACTGGGTTGCCAACCGCGCCAACCAGATCATTGGAAACGGCCTGCGCGAGGTAAGGAAAGCGAAGCCAGCCGGCATTGCCTACAACTTCAAAGACAACTACATTTCGCAATTGGGTTCGGTTATCAACCTGGACGCCATCGCAAATTCGTCGGTGACCATTGGGGCCGATCCGATGGGTGGAGCCGCAGTTGACTACTGGGGTGAAATTGGCTCCCGCTACAACCTGAACCTCACCGTGGTGAACCCAAGCGTTGACTTCCAGTTCGGTTTCATGACTTTGGACTGGGACGAAAAGATTCGCATGGACTGCTCGAGCCCTTACGCCATGGCTTCACTGATTGAAGACCGCGAGCGCTTCGTCATTTCCACCGGAAACGATGCCGACGCCGACCGTCATGGAATCGTCACCCGCGATCACGGGCTGATGAACCCAAACCACTTCTTGGCTGCGAGCATCGACTATCTGTTCCGCAACCGCCCGGAGTGGTCTACTTCGGCAGCAGTTGGAAAGACCATGGTTTCGTCTTCAATCATCAACCGGGTGGTTGCCGACCTTGGTCGAAAGCTGATTGAAGTGCCGGTTGGTTTCAAGTGGTTCGTACCAGGGCTTATCGATGGCTCGGTTGGTTTCGGCGGTGAAGAGTCTGCCGGTGCCAGCTTCCTTCGTCGCAATGGCGAAGCCTGGTCAACCGACAAAGACGGAATCATCCTGGCTTTACTGGCCAGTGAGATCACCGCGGTCACTGGCAGGACTCCCTCGCAGCAATACCAATTACTAACCGACAAGTTCGGTTCTTCGGTTTATGAGCGAATCGATGCCCCCGCAACGTTGGAACAAAAGGCCAAACTGGGCAAGCTCTCCGCAGAAACAGTTTCGGCAAGTTCCTTGGCTGGCGAAAACATCACCGCGATCCTCACTCACGCGCCAGGAAATGGCGCAGCGCTTGGCGGCTTAAAGGTTGAAACTGAGAACGCCTGGTTTGCAGCCAGACCTTCGGGAACCGAAAACGTTTACAAGATTTACGCGGAAAGCTTCAAGGGCCAGGCTCACTTGGAGCAGGTGCAGGCCGAGGCGAAAGAACTAGTCGACTCGGTTCTCTCCTAGTTCAAGTAGTTTGGCGCTGCCGGAAGTGAGTAAAACTCTTCCAAGGTGGTAATCGCTTGGTCATGCATCGCCGTGGCAACCTGCACGCCAACATACCTAAAGTGCCAAGGTTCGAAACTGTAGCCAGTGATCGAGGTTTTGCCAGACGGGTAACGAAGTACAAACCCGTAGCGGTAAGCATTGGCAGCCAACCAAATGCCAGCCTTGGTCTTGGCGAAACTTACTTGCAACGTCGAAACACCTCGAGCAGCAAAATCGACTGCCAAACCGGTTTGGTGCTCGGAGTAACCAGGGCGAGCGGCCAACTTTTCGCCGTGAACCTTGCCAAGCGCGCGAACTTTCGCCTTATGAATAGTGGTTTGAGAACCGTAGCTGCGGTAACCGCTTTGAACAATCAAAGTACCTTGCCCGGCAACCTTCATGTCGTTTCCAAGTAGCACGATTGCAGCCGAAACGTCTCGGCGAACAATTCTGGAGTATGGGTTATATTTTGGCACCCTGACCAAGTCGCTTGGGTGATAGGTTACGGGTCTGAGCGGTCTGGTCTTGTTGACAACGACCTGGTAAGAAGTTGCTGTGTCAATGGCGACCACAGCGCTAGCCGCAACTGAAGTCACTGCGGTTAGACTTAGTGCTAGAACGAGAGCCAGCGCTCTCACGGAATAAATACGCGCAACGCGTTGGTTAGTTTTTGAGTTGCGGGTTTTCACATGTCCCAGACTACCTGCGTGTAGGAAGAAGTTTTAATGTCAAAAAATGAAAAAGTCGCCGTTCCTGGCGAGATGTCACACCGCGAAATTCTGCTGGTACTAGTTGGCCTAATGGCAGGTATGTTCCTGTCGGCTCTAGACCAGAGCGTTGTTGGTACCGCGATGCGCACCATCGCCGATGACCTTCACGGTCTTGAACTTCAGGCTTGGGTAACCACCGCCTACCTAATCACTTCGACGATTTCGACCCCAATTTATGGAAAGCTCGGTGACATCTTCGGACGTCGTCGCCTATTCATCATTGCGATCGCGATTTTCGTCGCCGGTTCAGCGCTGTCGTCGCTGTCAAGCTCGATGCTTGAGCTTGCTGGTTGGCGTGCAGTTCAGGGTATTGGTGCCGGTGGTTTGTTCTCGCTAGCCATTACCGTGCTCAGCGACATCGTTCCTCCACGCGAGCGCGCTCGCTACCAGGGTTACACCCTCGCTGTTTTCGCAACCTCAAGCGTTCTAGGCCCAGTTGTCGGTGGTCTATTCGCCGACGCCGGAATGATCCTAGGCATCGCCGGTTGGAAGTGGATCTTCCTAATCAACGTGCCAATTGGCGCCTTGGCTCTTTTCCTAGTTTGGAAGTTCCTTCACGTTCCTCACACCCCAGTGAAGCACCGCATCGACTGGCTAGGCGCGATCACCATCATCATGGCAGTTGTTCCTATCCTTTTGGTTGCTGAAAACGGTCGCACTTGGGGCTGGACCAGCACCGAATCAATCAGCTGCTACGTAATTGGCGTCGTCGGTATCGTTGCCTTCATCCTTGCCGAGCGCATTGCTAAGCACGAAGCTATCCTTCCGCTCTCATTGTTCAAGTCGAAGGTATTCACCTCGGTCACCATCCTCGGTGTAATCGTGGGTATCGGCATGTTCGGTGGAATGATGACCATTCCTCTAGTTCTTCAGATTGTTAAGGGTGTTAGCCCAACCGAGTCTGGCTTCCTAATGTTGCCAATGGTGCTTGGAATGATGACCGCCTCAATCGTCTCTGGAACCATCACCGGCAAGACCGGCAAGTACAAGATCTTCATGATCACCGGTACCGGAATGCTTCTTCTCGGTTACATCTCGATGTTCAGCTTCCAGTACAACACCCCAATTTGGGTCATGTCGATCTCGATGATCATCATCGGTGCCGGCCTTGGTCAGCTAATGCAGACCCTTACTCTGGCTGCCCAGAACGCTGTTTCACCACAGGACATCGGTGTTGCTACTTCATCGTCGATGTTCTTCCGCCAGATGGGTGGAACTCTCGGTGTTGCAGTGTTCATCTCGATTCTGTTCAACCGACTACCAGACGCCATCAAGTCGGCAACCAAGGTTCCAGAAGTTCAGAACGGCATGACCGACGCCGCCAAGGAATACATCGCTGGTGCGATGTCGGGCAAGTACAAAGCCGACAACCCGAACGTAGTGTTCCTAAAGGATGCAGCTGCTAACCCGGCTGCGTTGGGTGACAAGCTAAATGGTGACTCATCGTTCTTGACTCACCTAGACCCACGCCTGGCTCGCCCGTTCCTAATGGGCTTTGCCGACTCGGCTGTAACTGTATTCATTACAGCGGCAGCAGTAGTTGCAATTGCTTTCGCAATGTCGTTCTTCATCAAGGCGCAGCCACTTCGCACGAAGTCGGCTGCAGCTGAAGCGGCAGCTTCGTCAGCGCACTAATCTAGAGATACACGGGAGTTCGGTGTTACCGGACTGAGAGGACAACTACCAAGTTGTCGACCGTCAAACCTGATCTGGGTAATGCCAGCGCAGGGAGGACCTCTAACCCGTGCCCTACTAAAAAGGAGGGCACGAAAGTGCAGAAACTATTCAAGGCTGCTGTTGTGGCAGTGATTTCCAGCCTGGCTTTGGCCGGCTGTTCACCGGTAACCGATTCCAAGACCGTGGTCTTAGTGACCCACGATTCCTTTGCGATCAGCGACGAATTGATTCACAAGTTTGAGAGCGAGAGCGGCTACCAACTAAAGGTTGTTAAAGTTGGCGACGCCGGCGCCATGACCAACAAGTTGATTCTTACCAAAGACCAACCAATTGGTGACGCCGTGTTTGGTATCGACAACACCCTGATTGGGTTGGCGAAAGAGAACAACATAGTTGAAGGCGATGTTCAGCCGATCGACTTCGGCGATGTCTGTATGAACTACGACAAAGACTGGTTTGCCGCGAAAGGCATTCCAGTTCCTAGCGATATTTCTCAACTTACTGACTCGAATTACAAGAACCTGACCGTAGTTGAAAACCCAGCTAGTTCGTCGACCGGCATGGCTTTCCTTGCTACCACGGTTGCGAAGTTTGGTGAAAATGGCTACCTCACCTACTGGACGAGGTTGAAGGCGAATGGCGTGAAGGTGGCTGCCGGTTGGGAAGATGCCTACTTCACCGACTTCTCCGGATCCAGCGGGCACGGGCCTTACCCGATCGTGCTTAGTTATTCGAGTTCGCCCGCCTACGAGGTGCGCGATAATGGCGAGAGCCAAACCGCTAGCATCTTGAACGACTGCTACCGCCAAACCGAGTACGCAGGAGTTTTGGCGGGTGCCAAGAACTCGAAGGGCGCTGCCGCCTTGGTGAAATTCATGCTCTCTCAGGACTTTCAAAAAGCCCTGCCGGAGTCAATGTATGTCTACCCAATGACCAGAGGTTTGGATTTGCCAATTGACTGGGAGAAGTTCGCTCCGGCCGCAACCACTCTGGTTGGTGAGCAGCTCGATGTTCAGGCCGGTCGCAAGGGCTGGATTACTGCCTGGAGCAAACTGTTTGAGTAAACGACTGGTCGGTTGGTTTCTCCCACTACTGTTTCTGGGAGTCCTATTCGTCTGGCCGCTTACAAGTATTTTGGCGCGGGGGTTCCAAGGTGATTGGGTTCTTCATTTACTCAACGTTCGCGACTGGTCGATCACCTGGTTCACCGTTTGGCAGGCGCTGCTTTCCACACTGGTCACCTTGGTGTTGGCACTTCCAGGCGCCTACTTGCTTTACCGAAAAAGGTTTTGGGGTCAACGCGCTCTTCGCTCGCTGATAACCATTCCGTTTATGTTGCCAACGATTGTGGTGGCAACCGGTTTCACCATTTTTAGAGATGCCGGTCACCTTTGGTCGAACCCGGTGTTTTGGATCATCACGGCTCACGTGTTCTTGAACTACTCGCTTGCGGTTCGAACCATTGGAAGTTTTTGGATGTCGCTAGATTTGCAAACCGAGGAGGCTGCCGCCCTTTCGGGAGCTGGTCGATTCCGAACGGTTTGGAGCATTTCGCTTCCGCAACTAAAGCCGGCACTGATTTCTGCAGCAGCGTCGACATTCCTCTACTGCAGCGCCAGCTACGGAGTGATTTTGGTGCTCGGTGGCGGTCAGGTTCATTCGCTTGAAACCGAAATAGCTACCGCCGCCAATACTTTGCTCGACCTTCCAAAAGCTTCGGCACTTGCCTTGATTCAAACCATGCTTAGTGTGATTGCTTTCGGCATCACCCAGACTGGCGGACGAGCGAACATTGGAATCGAGGTTGGGGAACACGACGGCGAGGTAAAAAACCTAGACAGACGAGACTGGCTTGCATCGCTACTCACGTTCCCCGTTTTCGCAATTTTGATTGTCGCGCCAATGTCGATGATTGTTTACAAGACTTTCACCGAAGGGGCAGGATTCGTTGGCAACTTTATGAACCTTGGCGGTCGTGGAACTAGGAACATCTTGAACCTAAGCGTTCTGGATGCCGCGGGCAACAGCCTTCGAAACATGGTGATCTCGGCTGCGATTGCCATGGTGATTGGTGTTGTGGTTTCTTACCTGCTAGCCCTACCCGCAAACAACTTTAAGCAAACCCTGGTCAACCGCATTCTCGATGTGATGTTCCTGTTGCCTCTGGGTATTTCAACCGTGGTGCTCGGTTTCGGTTACTTGGTCACGTTTGGTGGTTACCCACTTCCGCTCCGCGAAACCTGGATGGTGACACCGCTGATCCAATCGGTGATGTCGGTGCCAATTGTGATTCGTTTGATTTATCCCGCACTCGTTTCAGTTGAGCGCAGCCACTACGAAGCGGCCTCAACAGCCGGTGCCAACCGTTGGCAGATTTGGTGGTTTATCGAACTTCCGGCGATTCGCTTCAGCGTTTACACAGCGGCGGCTTTTGCGGCGCTGGTTTCGCTTGGTGAATTCGGCGCAGCCAGCTTGCTCGCTTACGGAGACCAGGCAACTCTTCCGACCGTGCTTTATTCGCTGATCACGAAACCGGGCGGGCAGAACTACGGCATGGCGATGGCGGCAGCAACGCTAATTATTGGGTTGACCTTTGCCGTTGTGTTTGCGATTAGTCGCGAAAATCTACAGGAACGCCGGCCGAAGCGAAACGGTCTCGCATAACTTCGATGGCCTCGGTGTTGCGATCCATCAAGATGAATCGACGTTCTAACTGAGCAGCGACAAAACCGGTGGTTCCCGAACCGCCAAAGAAATCTAGGACGAGGTCGCCCGGTTTCGACGACGCCTGAATGATGCGACGCAAAATACCAATTGGCTTCTGGGTTGGATAACCGGTTTTTTCTGTGCCAGTTGGTGAAACGATGGTGTGCCACCAGACATCGGTTGGCAGCTTGCCCTTGGCAACCTTCTCAGGCGTAACCAAACCAGGTGCCATGTAAGGTTCACGGTCTACGGCGGTTGAATCAAAGTAATACTTGTCAGGGTTTTTCACATAAACCAAGATGGTGTCGTGCTTTGCAGGCCAGCGGCTTTTCGACTTGGCGCCGTAGTCGTAGGCCCAAATGATTTCGTTCAAAAAGTTTTCGCGGCCAAAGAGTGCGTCTAGCAGCACCTTGGCATAGTGAGCTTCCCGGTAATCGAGGTGAAGGTAGAGAGTTCCAGTCTCGTTAAGTAGGCGCCAAGCCTCTTCGAGCCTCGGCTCCAGAAAGCTCCAGTAGTCGGCGAATTCGTCGTCGTAGCCGAGCACTGTGTCGCGCACGATGTCGTAGCGCTGCCCTTTGAAACCTACCCGGCTACCGGTTTCGGTGCGCGTGGTGGTTGATTTACCGCGAGTCTGGCGGCGTCCGGTGTTGAACGGCGGATCAATGTAAATGAGCTGTACCGATTCATCGGGCATCTGTTTGAGATGCACCAGGTTGTCCCCAAAGAGGACTAAATTTTTAGAGTCGGACACATAGAAGAGATTAACCCACATGAGCACTGAAGTAATTCACCAAGCAGGTCGAAACCGCTACGCAATCTTTCTTGAGGGCGAAGAGGTTGGCGAAGCCACCTACACACCTAAGGGTGACCGCTGGGTTTTTGACCACACTTTTGTGAACCCAGCCCACCAGGGAAAGAACCTTGCTGCCATTTTGGTTCGCGAGGCCTTCGAAGACATTCGCACCAACCAGCACGTGCTCGTTGAACCTACCTGCTCGTATGTGGTTCGCTACATGGAGAAGCACCCGGATACCCACGACCTCTTGGCTATCTCAATCGAAGAGGCCGTAGCCTCTTGCAAGCTTCCGCCTAGAAACTAAATGTGAGCTTCTAGCCAATTGGCTAGATCGTTCAGCACTTCTTCCTTATTGGTCTCGTTGTAAATTTCGTGACGAGCGCCGTCGTAGATAAATAGCACGATGTCGTCGACACCCAATTTGCGATATGCATTTGCCAGCAAAACGTTTCCACGCTCACCGGCGAGCGAGTCGTCGCTGCCGACCTGAATGAGAATTGGCACGTTGGTGTTGATGGTCTTCTTTGGCTTTCCCATGAGTTTCAGGGTGTCGACCAAGCCAACTACCTGAGCAAAAGACTCAACAAAATTCAGCGGGTCTTCGCGAAACTTGCGACCAACCTCGAGATCGCGGCTGAGCCATTCTCCACCGGTGGCGTTTGGTAGGTGAGCCCACTTCTTGTTGAGCTTGCCGCCATTGATGATGCCGGGGATGAGTAGCGATGAACCGCTGAGCACGAATGCGCTGAAGTCGCTGGAGTGCTTATCGAACAGGCGTTGGGCGAGCATGGAACCCCAGCTGTGACCGAGCATGACCAACTTGGTGTTTGGGTGTTCGCTCTTCATCAGTTCGGTAAGTTGTCTAACTTCACCAAGCACGGCATCCATGCCGCCTGGGCCTAGCAGCCCCTGCTTTTTGGTGATTCCTGCTGCGACCATTCCTTTGCCAGTTTGGCCGTGGCCGCGGTGGTCGTCTGAGTAGACGGCGTAGCCAAGCGAATTGAGTTTTTTAGCTACGTGGTCGTAGCGGCGAGAGTGCTCGCCAATACCGTGAACTAACTGAACAACGGCCTTTGGGCTGGCTACTGGCCACTCCCAGAAAACGATTTCAACGCCGTGGCTGTCTGTGAAGCTTCTACGAAGCGGTAGGTCGGTCATAATTTGAATGTTACGCCTGAAATCCTGAAAACCATTAAGCGCATTCACACAGGTGGCTCACAGGAAACTCCCAAGTTAGTCGGGAAGTCTTGGTTTTATGAATCAGAGCGCACCACAGCTAACTTTGACCCCACCGAACACCCGCGTTCGCCTTGGGGCCAAGAAGTTCGTGCAGCTAAAGCGCTCTCAAGACCTTATTGAAACCTTTGCCTGGGCCACCGTGGTGTTCGTGGCAGCCATGTTCTTCATGGACGGCGGGCTTGCCAGATTCGGCAACCTGAACGACATCCTTCAGTCGACCAGCCGCCTAACCGCTCTGATTGGCACCGATTTGCTACTAATTCACACCCTGCTAGTGGCTCGTGTGCCATGGATCGACAAACTTTACGGTCACGACAAAGCGACAGTCGCCCACAAGAAGCTTGGCAAGCCAATCCTTTACGTGATTACTGCACACTTTCTTGCGTCGCTAATTCAGTTTGCAATCGCCGACGGCAAGTCGGTTGTTGCCGAAATGATTTCCCTTTTCACCACGGTTCCAGACATGTGGAGTGCCACCGTTGGCTTCGTCCTAATGCTGGCGGTCGTCGTTTCCTCAATCAACGCCGCTCGCAAGAAGCTCAGCTACGAAGTTTGGTACGTAATCCACCTTCTCGCTTACATTTCGATCCTGGCCGCAGTTCCTCACCAGTTCTCAACCGGTTCAGACATTGCCGGCAAGCCACTGCAGACCCTCTTCTGGGTTTCGCTTTACCTATTCGTTGCTCTAAACGTGGTTTGGTACCGCGCGCTAGCACCGCTGGTTTTGAACCTTGGGCTAGGACTTCGAGTTTCCTCAATCGTTCGCGAGTCAAGCGACACCGTTTCGATCTACGTTTCCGGTCGTGGTCTTGAGCGCCTCGGCGGTCAGGCTGGACAGTTCTACATGCTCCGCGTTATGAATAAAGCCAACTGGGGCAAGCCACACCCATTCTCAATCTCAGCTGCCCCAAACAACCGCTTCGTGCGCTTCACCATCGGCGACCGAGGTGACTTCACTTCACAGTTACCAGACCTAAAGGTTGGTACCCGCGTGTTCCTTGAAGGGCCTTACGGCGTCTTCACCGAGGAGCGTCGCACCAAGGAAAAGGTCACCCTAATTTGTGCTGGTGTTGGTGCTCCTCCGATTCGCGCACTAGCCGAATCAATGGCCGCTCGTCCTGGTGACATCACGATCATCTACCGTGTTCGCAGCTACGAAGACGCTGCTCTACTCAGCGAAATCGAGCAGGTAGCCCGTCACCGCGGTTTCCGCCTTCACGTACTTTCCGGCAAGCGCGGCTCCGCAAACTCATGGCTACCTGGGCACCTAAATGACATTCCAGACCACGCCCGACTAATCGAAATGAACCCGCACATTTCGGAATCGGATGTTTACATCTGTGGTCCTGGCCCATGGACCCACGCAGTAGAGAAGTCACTAAAGAGAGTTGGCACCCCAGCCAGCCAGATTCACGCAGAGGAGTTCGCCTGGTGAGAAGTGCAACTAAAACTTTCGTAGGACTAGCCGGAATCGGTGTCCTAGTCGCAACCGCCAAACTGGGTCTGCCAGCCGCCGGTGCTAACGCGTACCCAGTGGCCCTAACCCCTGGAACTACATCGAGTTCGTCGGAGACCACGGCAACCCCAACTCCGACCCCAACTACTTCAACCACGACCACAACTTCGACCAAGACCGTAACCAAGAAGACCACCAAAAAGACCACAAAGGCCAGCACCTCTGCCTCATCTGGCAGTGGAACAACTACCCCAACCCCGACCCCAACCCCAGCGCCGGTTGCTAGCAGCACTAGCCAGACCAGCTCCTCGGTTGGTTACCGATTTGGAACCGTTCAGCTTAAGGTCACCAAAAAGGGCAGCAACATTACCTCCGTGGACTGCTTGAACTGCACCGCGACAAATGGCCGCAGCGCAGCGTTTGCCAGTTTGAAGGCAGCAGCAATTAGCTCGAACGGATCAAACTTCGGAAACCTCGGTGGAGCTACCTACACCACCGACGCATTCAAGCGAGCATTGGACAATGCCCTTGCAAAGTTCTAACCTCTACACTTTCCAAAAGCCGGTTGGTGGGAAGCGAAAGTACCTGGCATCCACAATCGCGCTTGCACTTCTTTCGATTGTTGGTGCCGTTGGCATCGACCTAGCGCTGAACCCGAATGCTCTCACCATCCTGTTCGGTTCGAGCCCAAGCAGCCCCACGACCAATCCAAACGGAACCAAGTCGGCAACCGGTAACGCGATTGACTACCGCTACGGCACGGTGCAGCTAAAGGTCACCAAAACTGCCGGCAAAATCGACTCAATCGACCTCGTACAAGCCGGTGCAACCGCTGGGCGTGATCAGGCATTCAGCATGCTTGTGGATGCCGCGGTAAAAGCCAATGGCAGCAGCTTCGGCAATGTTGGTGGAGCCACCTACACAACCGATGCCTTCAAGCAGGCTCTCGACTCAGCGCTATCAACCCTGGGCTAATGACCGAATTCCGCAGAAATGAAGAGTGCATGGGCACCGTATTCGTTTTTCGCGGACGAACCGATCACCCAGAAATTGAATCGCTTTTGAATCGTGCCTGCGAAAAACTTCACGAGGCTGACCGAATCTTTTCGCTTTACAAACCTGAGTCTCCGCTTAGCCAATTGGCTCGTGGGGAAACCTCGGTAGCCGCCTGCCCTCCCGTGGTTGATCACGTTTGGAACCTTTGCGAAGAGTGGGAGCAAACCACTGGTGGCTACTTCAAGGCCTTCACCCCTCAGCACACCTTCGACCCTTCTGGTCTAGTAAAGACCTGGGCCGCCCAGGCTGCCATCGATGTCCTGCTTACCGAGGGCGTCACAGATTTCACCTTGAATGCCGGCGGCGACGTCTGGATTGGTGATGTTGTCAGCGAGGACGTCGACTGGAAGATTGGAATCTCAAAGCCGATTACCATCGCCTCACCCGAAGCTGGCGTGCTCGCGGTAGTCAATCTCAAAGGGTCCGAGTTCCGAGCCTTGGCTACCAGCGGTAGCGCCGAACGCGGTGCCCACATCTGGAACCCTCAGGGTGTCGAAGCCGCCACTGGCGAACTTGTTCAGGTTTCGGTTCTAGCCAAAGACTTGGTTACTGCAGATGTCTGGGCAACCGCGGCATTCGCCGAAGGACCGCGAGCGCTCGATCGAATCGCAAAGGTAGAAGGCGTTGAAGCAATGTTTGTTTTCAGCGACGGCAACATCGACGGCACCGACGGGTTTGCTGAAGTTCTCAGAGCTTCGGTTTAATCCCAGTTACTTGGCGCGGGTTCTTTGCCCTTAGGCAGAGCCGAGTCGGTGTTCCATTTCAAAATCCAGGCTGGCAACTTTGGAACTTCACCAACCCAACCACCGGCGGCATCTAAAACTTCAGTTGGTGTCACAATTCCACGTGGGTTTTGAAGCCAACGAATCTTGACAATCGCTTTTGTGTAAATCTCACCGTTACGAGTGAAGCGCTGTTCAATGAAGAATGCCTGGTCGTCCCAGCCAATCAACTTTGACTCAACCTGAAACAGTTTCCAAAGTTCGAGCGACTTGCGATAGGTGATGCTCACCGCGACCACCACTGGATACCAGCGCAGCTTCTTATAAATTGGCCAGTGCCCGGTGCGAAGCAGGTGGTCGAATCGTCCAAGATCCATAACCGACAGATAGACGCCGTTGTTCATGTGGAGAAATGCATCCAGGTCGGTAGGCCAAACACGGAAGGTTCGAATACCAACTTCCGAGTAAGTCAATTTAGTTTTGAAACGCCAGCCGGTGAAGGCCCAAATCATTCGAAGCCAGAGCTTCACCAGATACTCACTCGTGACTCTGGTGCGAGCCAAGCCTGGTCGGTCTCCTTCACGTCGAAAGCCTCATAGAAGGCGTCGATGTTTCGAACAATCTGGTTGCAACGGAACTCCGCTGGTGCGTGTGGGTCGGTTGCCAAACGCTGAATCATGATTTCATCTCGACCCTTGGTGCGCCAAGCCTGACCCCACGAAAGGAACAGACGCTGAGCGCCAGTTAGACCATCGATTACCGGAGGCTCTGAACCCTCGAGTGACATCAGGTACGCCTTGTAGGCAATTGCCAAGCCACCAAGGTCGCCGATGTTTTCACCAATCGTGAATGCGCCGTTGACTCGGTGTTCATCGGAAAGCTGTGCTGGCGAAAGCTGGTCGTACTGGAAAATCAATTCCTTGGTCAGTTTCTCGAAAGCCTCGCGGTCTTCGTCGGTCCACCACGACGACAACGCGCCGTCGCCGTCATACTTCGAACCCTGGTCGTCGAAGCCGTGACCGATCTCGTGCCCAATCACTGCGCCGATTGCTCCGAAGTTCACAGCAGCGTCGGTTTCTGATGAGAAGAATGGCGGCTGCAAAATCGCTGCAGGGAACACGATTTCGTTGAAACCAGGGTTGTAATAGGCGTTCACGGTCTGCGGGGTCATGAACCACTCTTCGCGGTCAATCTTCGAGCCGATTTTGGCTAGCTCGCGGTCGGTTTCCCAACTTGAAGCGCGACGAACGTTGCCAACTAGGTCGTCCTTGCGAATGACCAGCGATGAGTAGTCTTTCCACTTGCTCGGGTAACCGATCTTCGGGGTGAACTTGTCGAGCTTCACCAACGCCTTGGCCTTTGTGGCTTCGGTCATCCAGGTAAGGCCCTTGATGCTCTCGCGGTAAGCCTCAACCAACCAGTGAACCAGTTCATCCATCTGCTCTTTGGCCGCTGGTGGGAAGTGCTTCTCCACGTAAATCTTGCCGACCGCTTCACCCAAAGCGCCTTCAACTAAACCAACAGCACGCTTCCAGCGAGCGCGCATCTCCGGCTGACCGGTCAACTTCTTGCCATAAAACTCGAAACGGGTGTTGATCAGTTCCTTCGAAAGGTATGGCGCCATCGAGTTGATTAGTTCCCACTGGAACCAAAGCTTCACGGACTCCAAGTTTTCGTCGTTGAAAAGTTTCGGCAAAGCCTCAAAGAACGAAGGCATCATCAAAACAACTTCAGCCAACTTGTCGGCCTTGATGTCTAACCCATAGGTCCACTGGTTCCAGTCCAAGCCAGGAGTTAGCGCCTGAAGAGCAGAAAGGGAGTACAGGTTGTAAGTCTTTTCGGCATCGCGTGAGTCAACCACGTTCCAGTGGGTTGCGGCTAGCGCGGTTTCGAATTCCAGGATCTTGCGAGCTACTTGGTCTGCGGTCACCGCGTCGAAGCCAGCGTGCTGGAACATCTGAGCAATGAAAGGAACATAGGCATCGCGGATCTCGGCGTGCTTCTCCTCGCGGTAGTAAGCCTCGTCTGGCAAACCCAAACCACCCTGCGACATGTGCGGCAGGTAGCGCTCAGGATTACCAGGATCGTTGTCCATGTAAAGACCGAAGAAACCGGAAATTCCCTGACGCGAGAACTCGCCGAGGAGACGCATCAGGTCGTCGATGTTTTTGGCATCACGAATGCGCTGAAGGTCGCCGGCAATTGGTGCAACACCCAATTCATTAGCGAGCTCTTCATTCAAGAACGATGAATAGAGGTCGCCAATCTGCTGGCTAACACCAGGCTGAGGGTTCTCCGCAGCTTCGTCCAAGATAACTTTGACGGCTTCCTCAGAAGCATCACGCAACATGTGGAACGAGCCGTGAATCGACTGATCGGCAGGGATTTCCGTTTCACGGAACCACTTTCCGTTGGTGTGCAAATACAGGTCGTCCTGTGGGCGGATGGCTTTATCGAAGTTGTCCAGTTCCAGACCGGGTTTGATACTCATTATTGAAGACTACAATTCTTATCGTGGACCTACAGAAGATTATTCTCTACTACGGCTTCGCTCCAATCAGCGATCCTGAAGCCGTAAAGCTTTGGCAAAAGACCCTTTGCGAGTCTCTCGGACTCAAGGGCCGCATCATCATCTCGAAGCACGGCATCAACGGAACCCTCGGCGGCGACATGGCTGCTCTCAAGAAGTACGTTCGCCAGACCAAGGAATACCCTGGTTTCCGCAAGATCGACTTCAAGTGGTCTGATGGCACCGGCAACGACTTCCCACGCCTACGCGTGCGCGTTCGTCCTGAATTGGTGGCCTTCGGCTCACCAGATGAACTGGTCGTCGACGTAAACGGCGTGGTCGGTGGCGGCAAGCACTTGAAGCCTAAAGAAGTGGACGCCCTGGTTGCCGAACGCGGCGACGACGTGTTCTTCTTCGATGGCCGCAACGCCTGGGAAGCCAAGATTGGCAAGTTCAAGAACGCCATCGTTCCAGATGTCGACACCAGCCACGATTTCATCGCCGACCTAGAAAGTGGCAAATACGACCACATAAAAGACAAGCCGATTGTCACCTACTGCACCGGCGGTATTCGCTGCGAAGTGCTTTCAGCGGTAATGATCAAGCGCGGTTTCAAAGAGGTTTACCAAATCCAGGGTGGCATCGTTCGCTACGGCGAATCACAGGGCGACAACAGCCTCTGGGAAGGTTCGCTCTACGTCTTCGACGACCGCATGAACATCAACTTCACCGACGAAGCCAAGACCATTGGTGAATGCGAAGCTTGCGGCGGACCAACCTCCAAGTTCCGCAACTGCGCCAGCCTCTCTTGCAAAGACCTGATTCTGCTCTGCGACGAATGTGCCAGCAAAGATGTGAACTTAGCCTGCCAGCCAGATCACACCCGCGGAAAGCGCATCGGCCAAGTCGGCTAAATAACTTAAAACAGAAGGCCTCCAGCATTTCGCTGGAGGCCTTCTGCCATCAAGGTATTAGGAGGATTTCTAGATGAAGTTGCTACTTGGTTGTTGCGGTTACTGCTGGTGCCGAAACGGTTAGGTCTTGGCTTGAGCTGACCTTTACTAGGTCAACCTTGTACGAGCCTGGGTGCAAGCCTGGAACTGAAACGGTTACGCTTCCGGTTCCGGTTACTGGCACCACAAAGCTATGGTTCTTTGGGAGATCCTTAGGCGCGGTGTTGGCTGCACCGGCTGGAGGAGCGGTCTCGGTTACTAGTAGTTCGTAGGT
>CANGEU010000011.1 GCA_947452985.1 Micrococcales bacterium | reverse complement strand
TCGCTCGATGCGGCTGGGTCTACTACTACGCGGCGACCTTTGGTAACCGGTGCGTCTTGCTGGATTTCATCCATGTGTGTGTATTTCTCCTTGAGATTTTGGTAACTGGTTCGATTTCGGGTTAGTCACCTTGGGCACGAATTTTGCGTGCACATAAACGCTTGATTAGCGGTTGATTCACCAGTGGGAGCTTCTAACTGAATGTTGCTTTAGAGCTTCTCACCTATTTACTGGTGCGAGATAACAGTAGCACCTTTGAAGTCAACTGCCAAGACTAAGGCGCGCCACTGTGGAAAGTTTTCTGCAGCAAGTTTTGCCGCTTGCATGCGTTCGGCCGGGTCGGAAGCCAAAACTAGGACGGAAGGACCTGCGCCAGAAACCACGGCTGCGTGATTGTTGGCACGCATAAGTGCGATGACTTGTCCTGCTTCAGGCATTGCCTCGGCGCGATAGTCCTGGTGAAGTCGGTCTTCGGTGGCTGCCATCAGAAGCTCTGGGCTCTGGGTCAGCGCGGCCACGAGTAGCGCCGAACGAGAGACATTGAAAACGGCATCCTCGTGAGGAACCGACTCCGGCTGGAGAGCTCTGGCGGTTGCGGTCGACATCTTGAAGTTAGGAACCAACTCGAGTGGTGAAACACCGCGGTGCACGATCAGCTTCTTGTGGTGCGGACCCTTGGCATCTTCCCAAGCAATTGTGAGACCACCGAATAGTGCCGGTGCCACGTTATCTGGGTGACCTTCAAGGTCGGTTGCTAGTTGGAGCAAACGTTCCGGGGTGAAAGCTACGACGCCCTCAAGTAGGCCCTTAGCGGCCACGATTCCCGAAACCACAGCGGCGCCGGATGAACCCATGCCGCGACCGTGAGGGATGATGTTGTGCGCCTTGAGCTTGAGACCTGGCATAGGAACACCAGCCTGCTCAAAAACATAAGCAATCGAACGGACAACCAGGTTCGACTCATCGGTAGGCACTTCCCCAGCACCTTCACCAATAACTTCGACGAACGCGCCGGAACCAGCTACGGCTTCGACCTCAAGTTCGTCGTAGAAAGAAAGAGCCATGCCGAGCGTGTCAAAGCCAGGTCCAAGGTTTGCCGAAGTGGCAGGGACCTTGACCGAAACTTTGCGCCCGACGAGGTTGGTCATGCTTATGCGAGACCTAGACGTTCGGCGACCTCTTTAGCGCGGTTCGAAACGATCTGCGGCTTGATTTCCTTGCCTCGTTCGTCCTTTAGCGCCCAAGCGGCGTCCTTCAGTCCGTTACCGGTAACGGTAACCACAATGGTCTTGCCGGCAAGGTTGTCGCCGGCGCGTGAAGCCTGAAGCAGTCCGGCAGCACCGGTAGCCGACGAAGGCTCAACGAATACGCCAACCTCCTGAGAAAGGAAGCGGTGCATCCAAAGGATGTCTGGGTCTTTCACAGCGCCGAAACGACCTTGCGACTCTTCGCGAGCAGCCAAAGCTAGGTCGTAAGACGCTGGGTTTCCAATGCGGATGGCAGTAGCAATGGTGTCTGGGTTCTTAACCGGAGTTCCGTAAACGAAAGGTGCCGAACCATCGGCCTGGTAACCCCACATCTGTGGAATGTGCTTGATGCGGCCAGCCTGAACGTCTTCCTTGTAACCCTTGAAGTAGGCCGAGTAGTTTCCGGCGTTACCAACTGGAAGCACGTGAATGTCTGGAGCGCGGTCTAGGAACTCAACAACCTCAAAGGCGCCGGTCTTCTGACCTTCGATGCGGTCAGGGTTTACCGAGTTGACCAGGTGGACTGCGTAGTTCTCAGCAAGGTCGCGAGCTAGGTCGAGGCAGTCGTCGAAGTTTCCCTTGACCTGCAAGATCTGCGCCTTGTGAGCCACAGCCTGGGCCAACTTGCCCAAAGCAATCTTGCCCTTAGGAACTAGCACGACCGACTGAATTCCGGCAGCGGCGGCATAGGCTGCAGCCGAAGCCGAGGTGTTACCGGTCGAGGCGCAGATAACAGCCTTCGCACCGTGAGTAACCGCTTTGGAAACAGCCATGGTCATACCGCGGTCCTTGAATGAACCGGTAGGGTTCATGCCTTCAACCTTTAGGTAAACCTCTTCGGCACCAACCAGTTGGGCCAGAGCCGGAGCAGCTACCAGCGGGGTGCCACCTTCGCCGAGGGTAATGATCTTGGTGTTTGAGTCAACATCTAGTCGATCGAAATATTCACGGATAACTCCGCGCCACTGGTGTGCCATTAGTTGCCTTCCACTCTGATAACTGAGGTGATGGAATCGACCACGTTTGAGGTCGAAAGTGCCTGAACAACAGCGGTCAGTGCAGAGTCTTTTGCATCGTGAGTACCGATAAGAAGCTGAGCGGTTGGGTTCGAGCGCTTGTTAGCGATCGACTGCTCAACAGTTTCAACCGAAACGTTGTGCTTGGCAAAAATGTTGGCAACCTCGGCCAAAACACCAGGCTGGTCTTTCACTTCCAAAGCGATTTGGTAGCTGGTGGTGATTCGAGAGATTGGCAAGGTGGGTAGGTTGGCGTGAGCAGAGTCGGCCAAACCAGGGCCACCGATGACGTGACGCTTCGCAGCCGAAACCAGGTCGCCAAGAACTGCAGAAGCGGTCTGTGCACCTCCGGCACCAGCACCGTAGAACATAAGTTCGCCGGCAGCTTCGGCCTCAACGAATACAGCGTTGAAGGCCTTGCGCACCGAAGCCAGCGGGTGCTCTCTTGGGATCAGCGCAGGGTAAACGCGAGCCGAAACTCCAGCCTCGCCCTGTTCATCGGCCTCAATCTTTTCGCAAACTGCAAGCAACTTAATTACGTAGCCGTTTTCGCGAGCGCTAGCAATCTGTGCCGGGGTGATCTCGGTGATGCCTTCGCGGTGTACATGGTTCAGGTCAACCTCGGTGTGGAACGCGAGCGAAGCCAAAATGGCGACCTTCTGCGCAGCGTCGTAGCCTTCAACGTCCAAGCTTGGGTCGGCTTCTAGGTAACCGAGGTCGGTTGCCTCAGCCATGGCAGCTTCGAGAGAAAGGCCTTCTGAGTCCATCTGGTCGAGGATGTAGTTGGTGGACCCATTGACGATACCCATGATTCGGGTCACCTTGTCGCCGGCCAATGACTCACGAAGCGGACGAATGATTGGGATGGCGGCAGCAACTGCAGCCTCGTAGTAGAGCTGTGCACCAACCTGCTCGGCAACTTCGAACAACTCGGTTGAGTGGTTTGCCAGCAACGCCTTATTAGCTGTGATGACATCGGCGCCGGCCAAAAGTGACTGACGAATTAGGGTACGAGCAGGCTCGATGCCACCCATAACCTCGATGACGATGTCGGCGGTAAGAATCAGCGCCTCGGCGTCGGTGGTTAGCAATTCAGCAGGGATCGAAGGGTCACGCTTACCGTTTACGTCGCGAACCGCAATACCGATAAGTTCCAGTTCGGCTCCAACACGGGCAGCGAGCTCGGTCTTGTTTTCAAGCAAAAGCCTGGCCACCTGGCCACCAACGGTGCCGGCTCCTAGTAGCGCTATACGTAGCGGACGGTATTCAATCACTTTTAGTCCTTCTGGATGCACGCGTCGCGAGACAGAAGATCCGCCTCGGTTTCGCCGCGCACAATCAATCGTGCCTTACCATCGGCAACTGCCACAACCGGAGGCCTTGGCAGATAGTTGTAGTTACTGGCTAGAGAAAAACAATATGCACCCGTGGCAGCCACCGCAATGGTGTCACCGATGGCGATGTCCGATGGCAGGTAATCGTGACGAACCACGATGTCGCCGCTCTCGCAGTGCTTGCCAACAACACGCACAAGCGCCGGTTTGGCACTGGTCACACGAGAAACCAAACGGGTGCTGTACTCAGCTTGGTAGAGCGCGGTGCGAGCGTTGTCGCTCATACCGCCATCGACCGAAACGTACTTGCGGGTGTTGCCATCGCCTAGGTTGACATCCTTGATGGTGCCGACCGTGTACAGAGTTACGCCGGCGCGACCAACGATGGTGCGTCCTGGTTCAAAGGCAAGTTTTGGAACCTCGACGCCTTCGGCCTGGCAAGCAACCGCGATCGCATCCACGATTGCGTCGGCAGTGGTCTTGATTGCCGGAGCATTGTCGCCAACGTTGTAATCGATTCCAAAGCCACCACCGAGGTTTAGCTCAGGAACCGAACCGCCGACCAAAAGAGCTGCGTGAAGTTTAATCAGACGCTTGGCTGCCTCGGCAAAACCAGCGGTCTCGAAAATCTGCGAACCGATGTGCGAGTGCAAACCCAAGAATTCGATGTGGTTGTGCTTGCGAATCTTTTCAACCAAACCAGGCACGTCATCGATTGCGATACCGAACTTCTGGTCTTCGCGAGCGGTAGCCAAAAATTCGTGAGTGTCGGCGTGCACACCGGTGTTGACACGAATTCGAACCGGTTGAATGCGTCCTTGCGCACCGGCGGTGGCAGCGATTCTCTCGATCTCAATCTCACTGTCGATGACGATAGCGCCAACTCCAGCGGAGACTGCGCGACCGATTTCGGCCGCCGACTTGTTGTTACCGTGAAGGCCGATGCGTTTTGGATCGATTCCGGCCGCGAGCGCAATAGCCAACTCTCCCCCGCTAGCGACGTCGACGTTTAGACCTAGAGCATCAGCCCAACGAACCACCTCGGTGCAGAGGAACGCCTTGCCGGCGTAGTAAACCTTGGCTTCGGTGCCAATTCGCTTGGCGGCGGTTTCCAGAGCCGACTTGACGGCAAGCCCGTTTCTTTCAAACTCGCCCTGGTCAACAACGTAAAGCGGGGTGCCGAACTGTGCGGTTAGGTCGCTGGCAGGAACTCCACCGAAGACAGCTTCGCCATCGGAATCGCGAGTGGTTCCTTCTGGCCAAATGCGCTTGGTCAGTTCATTGTTATCGGCTGGAACACTTAGCCAGCTCGGTTTCAAATCGGTACTAGCCATTACATACGCTCCGGAGCGCTGACCCCAAGAATTCCCAGACCGTTGCGCAAGACAATCGAGGTGGCTTCGTTCAACCAAAGACGGGTGCGGTGAACGGTTTCAACATCGGCACCGGCAAGTGGGGTAACGCGGCAGTTGTCGTACCAGCGGTGGTAAGAGCCGGCAACCTCTTCCAGGTAACGAGCTACTCGGTGAGGCGCACGTTCTTCGGCTGCGTGAGCAAGCACTCCTGGGTACTGGGTTAGCTTCGCAAGCAGTTCACCTTCAGCAGCGTGGCTCAAAAGCTCAGGTGCAAACTCGGTGCGTTCAACACCAAGAGAAGCTGCATTGGCTGCAACTTGGCGAGTGCGCGCGTGGGCGTACTGCACGTAGAAAACAGGGTTGTCGTTGGTTTTCTTTTCAAGGACCGAGAGGTCGACATCCAGAGACGAATTGATGCTCGAGCGAACCAGCGCATAACGGGCAGCGTCGACGCCAACCAATTCCACTAGGTCTTCCAGGGTGACCACGGTTCCGGCACGCTTCGACATGCGGACCGGCTCGCCATCGCGTACCAGGTTCACCATCTGACCAATCAGAATCTCAAGGTTCACGCCAGGCACATCGCCGAAGGCAGCACACATTGCCATCATGCGAGGAACATAGCCGTGGTGGTCGGCACCCAGCATGTAGATACAGCGGTCGAAACCGCGTGAACGCTTGTCTAGGTAGTAAGCCAAGTCGCCCGCGATGTAAGCGGCTTCACCATCACTCTTGAGAACCACACGATCGCGGTCGTCGCCGAAAGTCGTGGTGCGAAGCCACAGGGCTCCGTCTTGCTCAAACATGTGGCCGGCAGCCTTGAGGCGTTCGATAGCGCGGTCAACCGCACCCGACTCGTAAACCGAGTTTTCGTGGAAGTAGACGTCGAAGTCGACACCGAAATCGTGGAGAGACTGGCGAATCTCCTGGAACATAAGTTCCACGCCAGCAGCACGAAATGCCTCTTGGGCTTCTTCTTCAGGAAGTTCCAAAAGCTCGACTGCGGTTTCGTCCATGACCTGCTTGGCAATTTGGTCAATGTAAGCGCCGGCGTAACCATCTTCCGGAGTCTCGGCACCGCGAGCGCTGGCAAGCAACGAACGAGCAAAACGGTCGATCTGTGCGCCGTGGTCGTTGAAGTAATACTCGCGAGTAACTTCTGCGCCCTGCGACTGCAGAATGCGAGCCAGTGAATCACCTACCGCTGCCCAACGAGTTCCACCTAGGTGGATTGGGCCGGTTGGGTTCGCCGAAACAAATTCGAGGTTTAGTTTTTGACCTTTGAGCACTTCGCCCTGCCCGTAGGCATTGCCAAGCTCAACCAGAGTCTTGGCAAGTTCCCCGGCAGCTCCGGCACTAATGGTGACATTGATAAAACCAGGACCAGCGATGTCGACTTTGGCAACGCCGTCCATGGTCAAAAGAACTTCGGCTACCTTCTCGGCAAGCTCTCGAGGCTTCAAGCCAAACTGTCCCGCAAACTGAAGTGCGAGGTTGGTTGCCCAGTCGCCGTGATCACGATTTTTCGGGCGTTCTACGACGACCTCAGAAGGAAGTTCGCCGGCACTTAGGAACCCTTCAACCTGCAAACGCGACAGGATGTTCACCAAAGCAAGGGAAAGCGCTTCTGGGGTCATTTTTGGCCTCGAGACGTGAACAGACAGGGTATCCAACAATCATACCTGAGCCACGCTACTGCTACTCTGGAAGCACCCTGGCCCCTATAGCTCAGGGGATAGAGCGTTGCCCTCCGAAGGCGAAAGCGCAGGTTCGAATCCTGCTAGGGGCACATGCTGCAATATCTAAACCCTGAGTACCTGTTCGCTACCTTCGGTCAGTTGTTTTTCGTCGTGGCCTGCCTGATGATTTTCGCCGAGACCGGCCTCCTTGCCGGCTTCTTCCTGCCAGGCGACTCCCTACTTTTCGCCCTGGGGCTTTTCATCGCAACCGGACAGATTCAGGTTCCCCTTTGGCTAGCGGTTGTGCTGCTGGCAGTGTCGGCTTTCGCCGGCGACCAAACCGGTTACTGGATCGGACGCAAGCTAGGACCGGCCGTTTTCAACAAACCGAAATCGCGTCTCTTTAACCCAAAGAACGTCGACGCAGCGCACTCCTTCTTTGAGCGCTACGGATCTCGCGCCGTTATCTTGGCTCACTTTGTGCCAATCATGCGAACCTTCATTCCGGTCTCGGCTGGAATTGCAAACCTGGAATGGAAGAAGTTCACGCGCTACAACATCGTCGGAATCGCCGGCTGGGCGGTTGGCGTGACCTTGCTCGGTGCAGCGCTCGGAACCAACGAATGGGTTAAGCACAACCTGGAGCTCGTTCTAATCGCCTTCGTGGTTCTGTCGTTTATCCCAATCGCAATCGAAGTATTGCGCAACTGGAAAAAGCGCTAAGCGTTCAAAAACGTAATTAGCTGGCTAACTGCTTCGGCACGGTGACTTAGCGCGTTCTTGATTTCTGGCTCAAGTTCAGCCGCGGTTACTTCAAAGCCCTCTGGAATAAAAACCGGGTCATACCCGTGACCGTTGGTGCCACGTTCCTCATGAGCAATAGAACCCGACCAAAAGCCCGTGAACGAAATTTCACTACCAGCATCGACCAACGCGATGGTGCAAACGAACGCTGCCGCGCGATGCTCAGGTTTGACATCAGCCAACTGCTTCAAAAGCAGCTGACGGTTCTCCACGTTGTCGCGGCCACCAGCCCATCGAGCCGAAAAAATGCCTGGCGAACCACCCAAAATCTCAACCGCTAAACCCGAATCGTCGGCGATAGCTGGTAGGCCGGTGTGGGCACTTGCCGCGCGCGCCTTGATCAGCGCGTTCTCCAAATAGCTCACGCCGTCTTCGACCGGCTCCGGGCCGTCATAGCCAATCAGCTCAAGGTTAGGAACTGCCGGCTCCAAAATTGCTCGAAGTTCGGCAAGTTTTCCAGCGTTGTGGCTGGCTAAAACGAGTTTCATTTAGGCCAGAGCCTCGGCCTGAATCTTGGTTAGATCGGCGCAGCCCTTTAGGGCAAGGTCGAGCAGGCGGTTCAGTTCGTCACGGTCAAACGGCACGCCCTCGGCAGTTCCCTGAACCTCAACGAACTTGCCACTACCGGTAACCACAACGTTCATGTCGGTCTCGGCGCGAACGTCTTCAACATAGGCAAGGTCAAGCTGTGGCTCACCGTCGATGATTCCCACGGAAATAGCGGCAACGCTATCGGTCAGGGGGTTCGACTTGGCCGGAATGTGTCCGTGCTTTTTACCCCAATTGATGGCATCGACCAACGCAATGTAAGCGCCGGTAATGCTGGCGGTGCGGGTTCCGCCGTCTGCCTGCAACACGTCGCAGTCGATGACGATGGTGTTTTCCCCAAGCGCCTTCACGTCGACGATAGCGCGCAAACTACGACCAATTAGGCGAGAAATTTCATGAGTGCGGCCACCAATTTTGCCCTTCACGGCTTCGCGGTCGGAGCGAGTGTGAGTGGCTCTCGGCAACATTGAATACTCGGCGGTAACCCAACCCTCACCCTTGCCAACCTTCCAACGGGGAACGCCGGCGGTGAAGGAAGCGGTGCAAAGTACCTTGGTTCCGCCAAACGTGATGAGCGCACTACCCTCGGCGTGGTCGCTCCAACCGCGGTGAACGGTTACTTCTCTTAGGTCGTCGTTGTTACGGCCATCGGCACGGTTGCCCATTGATTTCTCCTATAAAGACTCGACGCTGTGAGCCTCGGGACCGAGGAAGCGTCTAGCCAACTTTTCAAAAGACTTGGTGTCACCGGTGGCCAGGAAGCGATAGTTCGGAGCTTCACTGTTGGTGCGAAGAAGGTTCGCGGCGGTGAGAGTGCGGTAAACATCTTTAGCGGTTTCGTCATCACTCGAAACCAGCGTGACACCGTCGCCCATAACGTAACTAATGGCACCGGTCAGCAGCGGGTAGTGAGTGCAGCCGAGCACCAGGGTATCCACGCCGGCATCGCGAATTGGCGCCAGATATTCCTCGGCGACTTTCAAAAGTTCCGAACCGGAAGTAATTCCGTTCTCAACAAATTCCACAAATCTTGGACAAGCCGCTGTGGTGATATCGATATCAACCGCAGCCGCGAAGGCGTCTTCGTAAGCTTTCGAAGAAATAGTGGCGTTGGTGCCGATAACACCGATGTGACGATTACGGGTGGAAGCGACAGCTCTACGAACCGCAGGCTGAATGACTTCGATAACCGGAATGCCTCGGCCAACCGTGTAGCGCTCGCGGGCATCACGCAAAACCGCAGCCGACGCCGAATTACAGGCAATCACCAAAAGTTTTACGCCTTCATCGACAAGGCGATCCATAACTCCGAGGGCAAGTTTGCGAACCTCTTCGATGCTCTTCGGGCCATAAGGGCTGTTCGCCGTGTCGCCCACGTAAAGAATCGATTCGTTAGGAAGCTGATCGATGATGGCGCGCGCAACGGTAAGCCCACCGACTCCAGAGTCGAAGATTCCAATTGGCGCATCGTTCACGTGGACAAGTCTAGTAACGCCTGCCAGTGCTAGTCGCTAGGCTGGATGAGTGCTGAAATCTACCGCCCTGCTCACCGACCGCTACGAACTAACCATGGTTCAGGCCGCTCGCCGTTCTGGGCTGGCTGATCGCACCTGTGTTTTCGAAGTATTCAGTCGCCAACTTCCGGCCGGTCGCCGCTACGGTGTTGTTGCTGGAACCGGCCGCTTGCTCGATGAAATCAAAGAGTTCCGATTCGGAACCGAAGAGTTGGACTGGTTGGCCGCGGCCAAAGTGGTCGACAGCGAAACCATCGACTACCTGGCTAACTTCAAATTCACCGGGGACATTTGGGGCTATCGCGAAGGCGACGCCTACTTCGCCTACTCCCCTGTGCTGGTAGTTGAAGCACCATTTGAACAGGGTGTACTGCTTGAAACCATGATCCTCTCGATCATGAACTACGACACCGCGGTAGCCTCGGCCGCCTCACGTATGCGCAACGCTGCGGGAAACCGCTACCTAGCCGAAATGGGTGGGCGTCGAACCAACGAACAAGCAGCGGTTGCCGCAGCCCGCGCTGCCTACATTGCGGGCTTCGATGCCACCTCAAACTTGGAAGCCGGGCGCAGTTGGAACATCCCAACCATGGGAACGGCTGCCCACGCCTTCACTCTGCTTCACAACAACGAAGCAGATGCCTTCAAGGCGCAGGTAGAAACCTTTGGTACGGGAACCACCTTGCTGGTCGATACCTACAACACCGACGAAGGGGTTCGAAAAGCAATTGAAATTGCCGGAACCTCGCTGGGTGCGGTTCGCATTGACTCCGGCGACCTTGGCGTCGAAGTGACTCGCGTGCGAAAACTTCTCGACAGCTTAGGCGCCACGAACACCAAAATCACGGTGACCAATGACCTCGACGAACACGCCATTGCGGCGCTCGCAGCTGCGCCGGTTGAAAACTATGGCGTTGGCACTTCGGTAGTCACCGGCTCGGGCGTAGCAACAGCAGGATTTGTGTACAAACTCGTAGCCCACAAAGACGACACCGATAACTGGGTCAGCGTTTCCAAACGCTCTGCCAACAAAACAAATATCGGTGGACGTAAGCAAGCCTTGCGCCAGCTGGAAAACGGAATCGCCACCAAAGAACTTTTGGCGGCTGGACACGAAGTTTCAGCAAGTCAAACCCAGAGGGAACTTCTGGTGCCACTGGTAACCGAAGGGTTGGTTGAAGACCAGTTTGTTGGCGCAGCGGGAGTAGCGGCAGCACGCGAAGTACATCGCAAGGCAATGCTGGAACTGCCGATTCAGGCACACCGCCTACAACGCGGAGAAGCAGCGCTTCCGACCGAATTTATTTAGCGTCGTCGCCGGAACTCTTGGGATCTTCCGGGCGCAAGCCGTCGTAGATTTCTTTACAGACTGGGCAAACTGGGAACTTTTCTGGGTCGCGACCTGGCACCCAAACTTTTCCGCAAAGCGCGTGAACCGGGGTTCCAAGAACTGCCGACTCCACAATCTTTTCTTTGCGAACGTAATGTGAAAAGCGCTCGTGATCGCCGGGCTCTAAGTATTGAATTTCCTCTTCAACCAGCAAATCGCCAGTTGGTGAAGGAAGGGTCTCTTGAGCAGTCATTATTTCAGCGTAGCCAAACTACCGAGCGTCACAGAAATTGACTGAGTCTTGCCGCCCCGAAGAAACTCTAGAGTTGACTTCGTTCCAGCCGCTTCCCAACGCACTGCTGCGGTTAGGTCGCCAGACTCAAGAATGACTTTGTTGTTGAACTTGGTGACCACATCGCCAGCTTGTAAACCGGCCTGAGCTGCCGGTCCACCAACTGTTACCTCTTTGATAAGTGCACCAACCGAAAACGATGCGGAAGATGACTCATTGAACGGCTGGTCAGTGACCATCGCTCCTAGAAGTCCGTGACTGGCTTTGCCGGTTTTCACAATTTCATCTGCAATGCGCTTGGCTACGTTGGAAGGAATCGCAAAACCGACACCGATGTTTCCAGACTGCCCTGAGGTGTTCGAGCCGGTTGAAGCGATGGCCACGTTGATACCAATCAGCTTTCCAACCGAGTCAACGAGAGCGCCACCCGAGTTTCCAGGGTTGATAGCGGCATCGGTTTGAATAACGCTCAGGCTAACCGGAGCTGTTCCCGAACCATTCCATAGTTGAAGGCCGGAACCGTTGGAAGGCGCCGACGAGTTTGCCACTGAGATGGTGCGATTCAGCGCCGAAACAATACCGGTGGTAACGGTCTCAGGTAGACCCAGTGGTGCGCCAATGGCAATAACAGGATCGCCAACATTTAGGTTGCCTGAATCGGCAAATTCAATCGCCTTGAATTTGATTGGTGCAGAGATCTTGATAACAGCAAGGTCGTTCATCGGGTCGGTTCCAACAATCTTGGCCGAGTAGGTCCGCTTGTCGAATGTCTGAACTTCAACGGTTGGATTGGTGGTTTCACCATCTAAAGTCACCACGTGGGTGTTGGTAAGAATGTAGCCGTCCTCGGTTAGGAAAACACCGGAGCCGGAACCGCCCGCCTTCGAGTCGCCGACCTTGATGGTCACAACACTTGGAAGTGCGGTTGTTGATGCAGCGCTCACCCAGTTCAGGTTTTCACTTCGGTTGACCACGACTGGTGCCGGAGCGGTACCCAGGTAGTATCCGCCCAGCGCAATGCCACCGCCCAAGACGGAAGCAACCAGAGCGCCAATCAGGACTCCACCGGTCGCAGTGAGTGACTTACGAACCTTCTTCAACTTTGGTGGAACATAAGTTGGCGTTGGAGTATCAAAGAAGAACTGGTGGTTTTGCTGTTCGGACATGTCTCTAAGTTTATGAAAACATTCTGAAAGGTTTCTGAGTATTAGCAACCTAAGGCAAATGGCTTTTCGTTGCAGTTCCAATGAACCAAAACGACTTTTGAGGAATTGGCCTTACCTGTGGCGCCAACGTTTACGAGAAAAGGAGGGCTCGTAGAGTAAACCAAGCCGGGCAAAGACAACCAACCACTGTGGCCAATGATGCGGTATTTGACCGAATATCCAACCACCAAGTGAACCTGATAGCTACCTTTGGTTAGCCAGGCGTGACGAACCATCTGCCCGGAACCCACTTTGGTATCGCCGAACGCCCAATCGAAAGTTTTCGGAGAGAACCGAACCTGCGACGGATACCAAAACAAAAGACGATTTTTGGAGTGGCGAATTGCTAGAGCGACCAAGTCTGCTTCTTGGCCAACATCCAGGTTTGCACTTCCCGAAATGCTTGGCGGATCGGGAACAACAGTGAACATATTGGCGTATTTGCGTGGTTTTCCCGTCCAAACCTTTTTTACCAGCTTCTTTGGTTTACCCAGTAATTTCCAAAGTTGATTTCCGCAGACTGTTGCCGAGATTTTAGAGACCTGACCGGAATAGGTTAGGCGGCCGCTTTTCCCTCCAGCCACCGCACACGTAACTGCGTGTGCTGGCTGCGGTTCCCCAACAACCGGAAAGATTATCGCAATAGATAGCAGTGCTCCTGCGAGGCTTTTCATCATTGCGAAAGACTAGGACGATTTGAACTAATGCCCGGAAAGTTCTCCACAGGTTAAAGCAACAGACCCAATCGAATGAACGATTGGGTCTGTTATTGGTTGCGGAGGCAGGATTTGAACCTACGACCTCCGGGTTATGAGCCCGGCGAGCTACCGAACTGCTCCACCCCGCGGTGTGAGTTCAGTTTAGCACTAAACCGAGGTTACTTGCCAGCCGCCTTTTGCGCATCGGCAATTGCCTGCTTTAGAGCCTCGGCAGCGCGGCCATATGCAGCCCAGTTACCGGTCTTCATGGCAGCAGTTTGATCGTCAATTGCCTTCTGCGCGTTGGCTAGAGCCTTGGCCAGACTGGTTACCGTTCCAGTGCTGGTGCCCGTTCCGGTACCTGTTCCATCACCCGGTGTGATTGTTCCGGAACCGAAGAGCGAGTTCAAGGCACCTTCAAGAGTGTCTTCGAAAGCAATCTTGTCCCCAAACATAACCAAGACCTTCTTGAGCAGTGGGAAGCTGGTTTCTCCGGTCGACTGAATGTAAACCGGCTGAACATAGAGCAGCCCTCCACCAACTGGCAAGGTAAGCAGGTTTCCGCGAAGCACCTTGGTTGAACCCTGTTGTAGCAGGTTCAGCAGCCTAGATACCTCTGGGTCGGTGGTGAATGAGTTTTGCACCTGACCAGGACCTGGCACAACCGAGTTCTTTGGCAAGGTCAGCAAACGCAGCTTTCCATACTCTGGAGAAATTTGCCCCTTCACGTTTCCTGCGTCCGAGTTGGCGACCAAATAGCCGGTCAAGACGCTTCGGTTAGATTCCCCGGTAGAGCGAGGAATGAATCCGCTGTAGATCGAGAAGTCAGACTTTGTTGCTCCTGGGGCCTGCATGGTCAGGTAGTAAGGGGGCTGGAAAGCGGTGGTGTTGGTGTCGCTGGATGGGTCGTTTGGAACCATCCAGGCGTCTTGCTGCGAGTAAAACGCACCAGCTTCGGTTACGTGATACTGACCCAAAATTCCACGCTGAATCTTGAACAGGTCAGCAGGGTAGCGAACGTGGCTCAAGAGTGCACCAGACATTTCGCTAACCGGAGCCACGGTGCCAGGGTAAATCTTCATCCAAGTTTTCAGAATTGGATCTTTAGTGTCCCAGGCGTAGAGCTTGACGCTTCCGTCGTAGGCGTCAACAGTTGCCTTGACCGAGTTACGAATGTAGTTGATGTCTTTTCCATCCAAGGTGATGGAGGAGTCGGATGCGGCTTCGCCATAGTTTTCAGCTCGCGAGTATGGGTACTGCGACGAAGTGGTGTAACCATCGACAACCCACTTCACTCGGCCGTCAACCACAGCCGGATAGATGTCGCTGTCCAAAGTTAGGTATGGAGCGGCTGCTGCTACGCGATCGATTGGATTACGGTCGTAAAGAATCTGTGAAGAGTCATTGATGGCGTCTGATAGCAAGAGTTGCTCACTTGAGAACTTGATTGCGTAGGCAAGACGCTTATAGGCGTTGTCTAACTTTGGACCGCCGTTGCCTTTGAAGGTTGTGTAGGTCTGTTCCGCGTTGTTGGCACCACCTGGGTAGTCCATTTCGCGGTCCTTGCCGGTTCCTCCAACGATCGAATACTCTGGCGATTTCTCACCAAAGTAGATGCGAGGTTCATAGGTTCCTAGAGCGCCTTCGGTTGGAATTCCCTTTTGGAGAAAGACCGGTTGACCATCACCATCGCGCTGGTTTCCGTAGGCGGCAACCAGACCATAACCGTGGGTGTATACCAAAGCGTTGTTGAACCATGACTGCGATGAACCCAAACCACTCTGATTCAATTCACGGGTGGCGATCACGGTGTCCTGGATTTTTCCATCCAACGTGTAGCGGTCTACGTCGAGGTCGCTGGTGAAGTTGTAGTACTGACGGAACTGCTCAAGCTGGCGGAAAGAACTAGATACCAGCATTGGGTCCAGGATGCGGATGTTTGCAGTGGTGTCGGCGTCTTTGCGAAGATCAGCTTGAGTGGCAGTGGTCTTTGCGTTGTAGTCGATTGACTCGACGTTGTCTAGGGCATATGCGAAGCGAGTGGCTTCAAGGTTTCGGTTGATGTACTCGCTTTCGAGGGTGCGCTCATTTGGAACAACCTGGAAGGTTTGAACGACCCAAGGATAGATGCCACCGAGAATGATCGAACTCACCACCATGAGGCCGGTTCCAACTAAAGGTAGGCGCCATTTTCCAATGAACCCGCCAATCAGGAAAAGCACGGCGACCAAGATGCCGATACCGGCGACAATCTGCATGCCCGGAATCTGAGCGAAAACATCAGCGTAGGTTGCTCCGGTGTAAAGGCCAGATGCGCTGGTCATGGTGCGGTACTGGTCTAGCCAGATTGAGGCCGACTCGGTAACCAAGAACAGTGCAGCCATGACCGAGATCTGGATTCGGGCACCCTTGCCAACACTCGTTCCGCGACCAGCAAATCGGAGGCTCCCGTTCACCGCGTGAAGGAAGACAACACCCAGGGTGGTTACCAAAAGAAGGGTTGAAAGGAAAGAGACCACGTTACCCAGGAACGGCAACTGGAGCATGTAGAAGCTGGCATCTAGTTTGAATTCAGGGTCTAATTTGCCTGAAGCGGTGTAGTTGAAAAACATCAGCGCTTGCTGCCACTTAGGCGCTGCAGCAACACCGGCAATCAAACCTAGAACTAGTGGCGCCGCCACTAAAAGCAATTTACGCGCCTTAGCGAGCGACTCGCGAACGGCTGCCAAAGGATCGTTGACTGGAGATGTCTTGGCATAGAGAGGCTTCATTTTGTTGGCAATAAAAACGTTCAGGCCAACAACGAGTGCCGCGAAAACACCAGCCGAAACCCCAAGAGCTACCTGCGCCTGAATTTGAGTAAACAGCACCTGATCGAAGCCAAGTTGCTGGTACCAAAGTACCGAGGTGTAGAAATTGGTTACAGCGAAGAAAGCAATGGCCAAACCGACAAGGACGATTATTGAGATTTGTGCCGGACGAACGGGTTTACGAGTCATGCAACTAATCTACTTGGCAGAACAGACAGGCAACTTGGTGATATCGCCATCGGCGGAAATCACTTTGAGGACGTCTAAAGCATCTTGGATATTTCTAACTGCGAATACGCTCAAGTCTGCGGGAATGTGACCGACGACCTCGTCGCAGTTTTCTTTGGGAGCGAGAAAATACCGATCACCGGAGCGAACGGCCGAAATCATTTTGAAATCTATTCCGCCGATTGGGCCAACCTTGCCGTTTGGCGAAATCGTTCCGGTTCCAGCAATTTTCTTGCCACCGGTCAGCGACCCGGCAGTTGCTTTATCGATGATCCCAAGCGTGAACATCAGCCCGCCGGAAGGACCTGAGACGCTGGCAAGATTTAACTTCACATTGAGACCACTGGCAAGTTCTGGCGGCAAAGCAGTCTTGGCAGCCGCGATTGCCGCAGCTTGAGATTGTTCAAAATCCTGCAAATTGCGGCGTTCAGTTTCGGCGGCACTGACGCCCACCGGATAGAAAAACTCCAACGGCACAATGCTTCGATCGCTGGAGAAAAAGGGTTCGACCAATTCGAAAAAAGTTGGGGTGTGTGCCGGCGAACCGAAGACTCTAATCGTAAGGAGGTCTAAGGATCCGGGATTACCGGAGACGTCGCCACCTTCAACAGCTATCACTTCGACGCCCTTGTTTTCACCGAGCACGTTAAAGGCGGGACCCGGTTCGACAATCACGTAGGGCAGTTGTTGAGACAAACCCCAAGACATTGCGAGGACGGCGAATGTAACCAGACCGAAGCCGATTCGTCGCCGCGTAGATACCTTCACCCAACCAGCCTAAGTGCCTGAACAACGCTGAGCGCGAACAAGCCCAGAATCTCGGGATAAACCCAGAGTTCTGGCAATAACCTTGAAAAATGAGCAACGAAAACATGCCTGATGGATTCGACCCAGAAGACTTCGCAAAGTTTCTGCAAGACCTACTCAGCGGAAATGGCAACATCAACGCCGAGGAATTGGCGCGGGTTGCGGGCATTCCAAACGATCCGGCAACTATTCAGGCACTACTTTCGCAACTTCAAAACGCCATTCAGCAGGGCGAAAGCCAAACCGTCTCTGGCGTGAACTGGACGGTTGCTAGCCAGCACGCCATAACCGCAGCACGAGAAGGAAGCAAAGCAGTTTCCGACACCTCCAAGACAAAACTCTCCGAGGCAACCCACATTGCAAATCTCTGGCTCGACCAAGCCACCTCGCTAAGCGCAATGGCTAGCGACCCCAAATACATTTCGCGGGAAGTTTGGGTACAAGATGCCCTTCCCCTGTTTCAGGAGTTAGCCGGACCAATAGCTGAGCGGGTTGCCGCAGCTCTTACCGAAAACCTCCAAGCAAACCTTCCTAGCGAGCTTGAAGGCCTGGCTCAGGGTGCTGGAGGAATAATGCGTTCGGCGGGAGGTGCCCTGTTTGCTATGCAGTTGGGTTCGGCCCTTGGGAAACTTAGCCACGAGGTCATCACCGGTGGAGACATCGGCCTGCCGTTTTACAGCGAATCTCGCGCGGCCTTCATTACTCAAAACCTCACAGAGTTCATCGGCGAAAACGACCTGGATGAAAACCAGGCTCAAATTTACATCGCCGTTCGCGAATTGGCCCATGCCAGACTGTTCCGCCACAGCCGTTGGCTTCGTGAAGCGGTAATTGCCCAACTCACTAACTACGCAAGCGGTATCTCAATCGATGGCGAGGCAATGACCGAGTTGGCTTCCTCGATCACGCCGGACAATGCCGAGGCATTGAAGGCCGCTCTTGAAAGCGGTGCACTCCTCTCGGAACGCACCGAAGAACAGCTGACTGCACTAGGTTCAATTGAAACCTTGCTTGCGCTCATCGAAGGTTGGGTCGAAGTCGTTACCGAGAATTCAACCAAATTACTGCCATCCGCAGCCAACCTCGACGAAGTGCTGCGACGACGCCGTGCTACCAGCTCACCGGCCCAGTCAACCTTTGCAACTCTGGTTGGGCTCGAACTAAAGCCAAGGCGAAGCCGCGAAGCCGCAATCTTCTGGCGGACCATCACCGAGCGTCTCGGCATTGAAAAACGTGACGCCATCTGGGATCACCCAGACCTTCTTCCCGAAAGTTCTGACATCGATAACGTGGACGCCTATCTGCAGCGCATCGCAGGTGGCGAAGATTCAATTGACCAGGCCCTCCGAGATCTTCTAGGCGGAGACCAATAACCTGCTGTGAATAAGTAAAAGCGGCTAAGGCGGTTCTGCTTCAAAATTGCGGAATGCCATTTCAACTCAATCCGTCAAAGGTTCCAATCTGGAAGAACGAAACCGATTTGAAACTCGGCCTCCAGGAACACAGTCAAATCCTTGACGACGTTAGCCACGGCCAGGAACGGCTGATTAACCTTTTGTTCCAGGGCATTCCAGAAGACCAATTGAAGCACGTGGGTCAATCGGTTGGTCTAACTGAAATTGAAACCTCGGATCTGGTCGACAAACTTCGGCCAAGTCTGCTAAATCAATCCCCCCGCGATTCAAGCGGAACAGCCCTCGACGTTAGATTTGCCGAAATCATTCGTATTGGTTTCGACACCAATGACACACCTGAAAGCATTTTGACCAAACGCGCCAACGCGATCGTAGAAGTTCAACAACTGAACCGAACGGGGTTACTGCTACTAAAGGCGCTTTGCGAGGCCGGGTTTCGCAAGTTTGAAACGCTTGATTACGAAGTGGTTCGGCGAGTCGACATCGGTGAATTGAGCTTTACGCCAAGCCAACTCGGGATCTCCCGATTGGCAGCCGCCCGAACCATCTTGAGCGCACATGCTGGAAACCTAGAGATCAAACATCCCACGAAGCGTTCAAGAAGAGATGTCCGCATTTCTGTATTGAGCGCGATGCATCAATTGAACCCAAGCGCCTACCGAAATTTGCCAGACCCACACCTCGTAGTCGAATACGGCATCGAAGAACTCCGTATCTCTCCGGTCATCACCCCAACCAAGAAGCCGTGCCTGGCCTGTCGAGATTTGTGGGAAGCGGAAAATGATTCACAATGGGCGGCGACCGCAATTCAGCTCACCGCCAGGAACGACCAACTAGACGACGGCTCGGGGTTACTTCTGGCCGCCGCAATTTCTGCTAAGTCCATTTGCGAGTTCGTGGACTCATCGGGTCAAAAACTAACCGACGGTTATTTGGTGACTCTGAAAACTAGAGCTTTGAAAACGTTTAACTGGCAATTTCACCCAGCCTGCCAATGTCGAACTATGCGTTAGAAACTAACTCCAAGAATCGCGATTTGGTTTGCTCTCGGCCGTTCATTGCATTCAACCTGGAAAAACTCAAGGAAAGCTCTTTCCGCGCTCGAGTAATACCAACGTAGAAAAGGCGTCGTTCTTCGTAGATTGCTAGCTCGGTTTTGGCGTAGCTGATTGGCAAAAGCCCTTCATTCAATCCGGCAAGGAATACCGAATCCCATTCGAGGCCCTTCGCGGCATGAATTGTAGAAAGTGTCACCGCAGCCTTGATTGGTTCGTGTTGGGAACGAATACGTTCGTCCACTTCCTTCACAAAGTCAGCGATGGATGAACCTTCGGGCAATTCGTCGACGATGGCAATAAATGAATTCAGCGCTTCCCACTGATCGCGAACTGCGCCACCTTCGGCAGGCTCCTTTGATTTCCAACCAAGTTCGCGAGCGGCATCACTGACGACCTGATACAGCGGTTTATCGGATGGCACGATCATTTCTGCCTGGACCAGACGAATGACCTGCAGAATTTCGGGACGGTTGAAAAAGCGTTCACCTCCGCGCACCTGATAGTCAATTCCCTGATCGGCCAAAGCTTTTTCAAACAATTCCGATTGCGAGTTGACGCGGTAAAGGACAGCGATTTCATTCGGTTTGATTCCGCGAGAAAGCTGAGCTTTGATTTCACCGGCAATCTGGGCTGCTTCGGTCGCTGAATCTTTCGCTTCAAAGAAAGTTGGAGCAGCCCCAGCAACACCTTGCGATTCCAGTTCGTCCATCGATGTCTCACCGCGGATGACTCGGTTTGCCATCGAGATTATGTTCCCAGTCGAGCGATAGTTTCGGGTTAGCGAAATAATCGTGGCATCTGGATACGTCGAAGCAAATTGCAAAAGATGTGAACTCGATGCCCCGCTGAACGAATAAATGGTTTGGTTCGGGTCGCCGACAACACAAAGGTCACTTCGATCACCCAACCAGGCTTCCAAAAGTGCCTGCTGAAGCGGAGAAATATCTTGATATTCGTCGACGGTAAAAAAGCGATACTGCTGCTGAACGTGAGCCAAAATTCTAGGCTCGGCCTGGAGCATGCCAAGGGTTAGCAAGAGCACATCTTCCCAATCCAACTTCTGGCTCTTGATCTTGATGTCTTCGTAAGTTTGCTGCAAGGCCTGCAGCTGCTCCGGCTTCAGGCCCGCAATCGCAGGGCGTGTAGCAGCCAGATTGGCATACTGCTCCAACGAACGCATGGTGTATTTGCGCCACTCGATTTCAGCAGCAACGTCTCGAAGCATGGCTGCATCGAAGCGAATACCCAGTTGCTCGGCTGCTTCGGCAATGATTTTGCCTTTGGAATTCAAAACATTTGGCGCCGGCACTCCAGCAAGTTGCGGCCAAAAAAACTCGAGTTGGCTCAAAGCCGCTGCGTGAAAAGTCTTCACAGCAACTCCTGGGATTCCCAGTTGCCTAAGCCTGGCGCGCAACTCCCCAGCAGCTCGGCTGGTGTAGGTGAGGGCAAGAATGCGATTGGCGGCAAAATGACCCTTCGCGATTCCATAGGCAATGCGGTGAGTAACAGTTCTGGTCTTGCCGGTGCCAGCTCCCGCCAAAATACAGGTCGGACCAACCAAACTCATGGCAGCATAGCGCTGTTCTGGGTCTAGTGCCTCTAATAGTTTTTCGGGATCCAATTACTACTCTCCCGTATCTAGTTCTTCGCCAAGCCAGTGCTCAATGATGGCACGAGCTATCGACAACCGCCCCGGCAACAGTAGGCTTTTGGCCTCTGCCCGAAGTTCCGCCTTGGAGAACCAGCGAAGCTTCACAATTTCTTGACCATCCGGGGTCACGGTTCCACCAACATAATCGGCTAGGTAACCGAGCATTAGCGAAAACGGGAATGGCCAGGCCTGTGAGCCCAGATACCTTGGATTCGCAACCACGATGCCAGCTTCCTCATTCATTTCGCGCACCACAGCAGCCTCTAGCGACTCCCCTGGTTCAACGTAACCAGCCAGGATACTGTAACGGTTTTCTTCCCAGACGCCTTGTGAGCCAAGCAAAATACGATCTTCGGAATCGATGACCCCGACAATCACAGCCGGATCGGTTCGTGGGAAAAGTTCCAAGTCGTCGTTTGAGCAGTAACGAACCCAACCGGCACGTGTCGCCTGGGTTACCCCACCGCAACGCGGGCAGTGTTGATGCGTTTCATGCCAGTTAGCCAAAGCCAATGCCTGGGTAAAAATTGCAGCATCACTAGGCGATAGCCCGATGCCACTGCGACGAAGACCGTGCCAATTATTCGAATCTGGTTCAAATTCACGCGCTACTTCGTCGCTTACATTTGCTAGAACAATCGGAGTTTCACTTTCCAGATGAACGCCCAAGTAAACCAGACCGGAAGCGCGATCAACCAAGGAGGTTGGCAGAAACTTTAGTTCGTTCGATGAGTTCAGTAAGACTCTGCCTTTAGACATTGGCAAAACTTGCGCCTGACCCTGTTCCCAAAGCGTGTGAAACAGGTTTTCTTGCTCGCGCTTCAAGTAGTCGCGATCTAGCGCGATGTGAGCGAGCGGCAAATTCAGCTTGAATTCGGAACTCATGGCACCGCCTTTCTGCGACCAAACGAGCGTGGCGTAACAGCGTTGCCGTGCTTGGTTCTCTTAATCTGAACTTATGGCAAGTTCTCCCTTGATTTTAGCGGCGCTGGCTAAGGCTGCCCTGCCCTCAGCAAAGTTCAAACAGGCTAAGGCGCTACCACGTGATGGTCGCGAGCCTTTCAACTCTGCCCTGCTCACCGACACCGACGGTATTCAATACGTGGTGCGTGAGTCTCGAGGCGCCAAAGGGAAACTGAAACTTGCCACCGAAACCCAGTGCATTCGCGCGGTCAAGGGTGCCGGATCGCTTCCATTCAACGTTCCAAACCTGGTTTCAGATTCCACCACCCCTGATGGCAACACTCTTCAGATTCTCGAATTTGTTTACGGTTCTACGATTGATCTGGAACACCTTCGCTCGACCGACCCAACCCTTCGCCAGGTCGGTCTGGCCATCGCCGCAATCCATTCTTTGAACAAGGACAAAATTCGCCAGGCCGGCCTCCCAGAATTCTCGACCCAAGAAACTCGTGAATCTAGAATCGCCGACCTTGACCGAGCTGCCGCAACCGGAAAGATTCCTGCCTCGCTGCTCCAGCGTTGGGAAACGGCCCTTGAAGACCTTGACCTGTTCCGCTTCCAACCAACCGTTGTTCACGGCAACCTGAACACGGGAGAAGTTTTGGAGCTTGACGGCGAAGTCAGCGGCATTTCCGGCTGGTCGGAGCTGCACATTGGCGACCCTGCCGAAGACTTTGGCGTTTTCGCGGCGAACATCGACAGTGAAGTTATGGATGCGGTGAAGTTTGCTTACTTCGAACGCCGCGACGAAGCCGATGCCAACCTGGCTCAGCGCGCAACCCTCTACGGGGAACTTGCCATCGCAACCTACTTGGTTACTTCTCTCGCCGCTGGCCGCACCGAAGACGCCGACTGGGCTTTAACCGAGTTGGAAGTTATGGCTGGAACAGTAGAAGACGGCACGGCTCGAATTCTCTCCAAGGTGACTTTCACTAGCACAACTCCCCTGCTGGAAGCCGAGGAGCTCGTGGTCACCGATTCACACACCATCGTTACTGAGGTTGTCGATGAGGTTGACGTTAGCGATCTAAAGACTCGACCTATCGAGCTTCCAAACAGCTCTGACGACCAGCTTTTTTAGTCAACAACTCGGTCTAGTACCGAATCCCACAAAGCGATCAGGTCGGCTTCACTTGGAACAACCTCAGGCTTAATTTCTAGGTTGTCGGCAACGTAGTAAAGGCAGACTTCGATCTTGTCTGGATCAACATCGTGAAGTCTTGCAAACGCCATGCGATACAAAGCAAGCTGCAATGCGCGGTCGGCGATTTCCTTCTCACCCACCGGTGGCTTTCCAGTTTTCCAGTCGACAATCTCGTAGCCGGTTTCGGTTTCGAATACGGCGTCCAACTTACAGATGAAGGTGTTGCCCTTGATAGTGACCTGGATTTCGCCTTCGATTGCAAAGGGCTTCATCTTGGCGAATCGAGAGTCTTCAAAGATGGTTCTAAGTTCTTCAACAGTCTTGCTGGTTGCCTCATCTTCACTAACAACTTCGACGGCGTCGAGTTCGTCGGAGTTTGAAAGAACGCCAAATCGCTGTTCGACCCAGGCGTGGAACAGGGTTCCAGCCATGGTCTGTTTGTAAGGTTGTTCCGGCATTGGCCTACGGTACTTTTCGGCCAATTTTGGCAGTTCGTAAACAAACTCCTTGAAGCGTGATGCAGGAATTCGAACCGGCAACTTCACCTGGGTAGAGCGCTCTAAGAGGAGGGCCCGTTCCTCGATAAGTCGGTCAATTTGCTCGTCCCATTTGGTGCGCGATGGTGCACTTGCGATTGCTTGTTCTACCTCAGACTTCGCAGCCATAACCTTTGGTCGGTGGTTGAGACCAAGCGGTTCCATAGGCCATTGCTCCGTGAGCTGAGCCAAGTCGGTTGGGTTGGTTTCCAATTCCGAATAGCTAGGCAGCGGATTTTCAAGGTCACCCGAGTGGTCAATCACGATAATTCGAGGATCAACCATGGTGGCCGCTTCCAAAAGGAACGGGCTTGGAATTGACTTGCCCTTGACCCCAGGCTTCCAGAGCGAACCACTGAGCAATAGTTCCTTCTTCGGGCGCGTGAATGCCACATAAGCAAGGCGACGCTCTTCGCGCATCAGATACTCAATCTGGTCGACTCGTTGAAAGTCGGATAGTCGTGTCTTTGCGTCATTCTGTTCCGTGCAACTAGTGAGGTCAACGGTTGGCAGAGAGTTGGCATCGCCACGAAGGGCGAACGGCAGCTTTCCAGCGCTCATCCAACCCGAATCGGTCTTGTACTGAATCGACGGGAAGGTCGTTTCCACCAATCTTGGCACCACAACGTAATCCCATTCGAGGCCCTTCGACGTGTGAGCGGTGATGATCTGCACCACGCCACGGCGTCCGTGAATCGCCGGAGTTTCAAAACGTTCTTGGCTTGCCGCGTACTCCAGCCATTCCAGGAAGCCACCGAGTGTAGCGTTTCCGCTTTCGGCATAACCACTGACCACATTTGAGAATGCCGTTAGATTGGCAAGCGGCTCTACGCGGTTTGGATTGGCAGTGAGTTCGATGTCGAGCCAAAGTTCTTGTTCAACCGCCCGAACGAACTCTGGAAGGGGCATTCCGGTTTGCTTGCGCAATTCACGTAGAAGTCCAGCACAGTTCTTGAGTGCAGCCAGGCCTTGCTCGCTGAAATCTGGAATGCGGTCGGTATCTTCTTCATCCAGCAAATAGTCAAGGGCGTCGATGATCGAGGACTCTGCTTCGGCGCCGGTAACTTTGTTGCTGCTTCGGGTGTAGAACTCGGCAACCTTGCGTGCATAGCGGTTTAGGCGCTGAAGGTCTTTGGGTTGAACCTGCCAACGCGGACCGGCAAGCAGACGCATCAGATATGCTCCGGCATTCGGGTAGTGAATAACCCGCAGGGCTGAAACGAGATCTACAATTTCGGGCGATTCCAGCAACCCACCGAGACCAACGACTTCAACATTGAGGCCTGCCTGGCGTAGTTCATGTTCGAACACAGCCATCATGTTTCGGCTTCGCATCAAAACGGCAGCTGTCGGTAGTTCACCGTCGGAGTTAGCAACCATGCGCCCGAGTAGCCAACTAGCCGCGAACTTCGCTTCATTAGTTACCTCGTCGGCGAATTTGATGGTGATTTGACCTTCTTTGGCAAATCCGGATGGACGAAGTGGCTGAACATTTACTTTTGGAAGTGGCGGACGTGTTGCTAAGAATTTAGCGGGCACATTTAGCGGACCCAGAATTCGGTTAGCGAGTTCCAGGACAACCTTCGGATTTCGCCATGACGTGGTGAGAGTCAGCTGTGGCACTTCTTGCCCGGCAACACCAAACATCTGAAGGAAGTCGGCAAGGTTCGAAGCGCTGGCACCTCGCCAACCGTAAATCGACTGGTTTGGGTCACCTACGGCGAGGACCGACTTGCCGACAAAAATACCAGCAAGTAGACGGGTCTGAAGAGTGCTGGTGTCTTGGAATTCATCGAGAAGAATTTGCGTGTACTGAGTGGTTTCTCGCGACACGACTGTGTCGCCGAGTTCGCGAACTGCGCGTTCCGCAAGGGCGACCTGGTCCGAGTAATCGATATAGCCACGCTTGCGCTTTTCTTCGATAAACGCCTGCGCCAGATTGGCGAGCATCGGAGTTTCTAGCGCTCCCGAAAATAGCTCAAGGAGTCCTGCAGCAATTGGCTGATCAGGAGAGGTTTTCGTTCTAGCCGAAGGTGGCAGCTTGACCATCGAATCGTAGAAGCCTGCGATGTGGGCCTCGATTTCTTCAGGGGTTACGCCGTGATCGTTCATGGCGCCAGCCAAATTCAAAACGTGCGAGACAATTCGACTCAAAGCGATATCTGAATCGATCAATCTGGCGTCAACCATTTCGCCGTACCGGACCACAACTTCACGAGCCAGCTGGTATCGGCTCGCCTCCGTGAGCAAGGTGGCGTCGTCTTCGTAGCCCAAAGCTAATGCGTAATCGCGATAAAGCGAGTTGGCGTAGGAGTTGTAGGTGGTGATGTTTGGTGCCGCAAAGGCCTTGTCTTCGAATGGCCAAAATTCAGTCTTCGCCAAATCGTTCAGAGCATTGTTGATGCGCTTAGACAACTCCGAGGAAGCCTTGCGGGTGAAGGTCAAGCCAAGGATTTGCTCTGGTGAACAAATCCCGTTGGCAACCAACCAAACCACACGAGTGGCCATGAGTTCGGTTTTACCCGAACCAGCACCGGCCACAACCAAGGTTGGTCCCGTTGTTGATGCGTTTTCAACAGCAGCGACCTGCTCTTCGGTTAGACGAATGCTCGAGTCTTGCTTGAATACTTGATACGCCTGGTCAGCGGAAACTTTTCTAGCCTGCATAGGACACCGCCGGAGTTAGCAGAATGCTGCAGTTGCCGTAGCCGTTTGGATCGGTGCAGTGGGTTCCGATGTTGGCTTGGAAGAGCGCATCTTGCGCAGACATTCCGATAATTGCGTCGTCGATTATTGCTCTCATGGATTCTTGTAATTCTTCATTTTCAGTAAGAGAAGTTTGGGAGTTGGTTGAATACTTCTTTCCACCAACTAGCAGTAATGAGGCTCCCTCGAGGCGGGCCGGCTGATCAATCAACTCGTCGAACTGGTTTTCAATGAAGGCAAGCTGGTACAAACCAAGTTGTGAGTTCTCATCGGCTTTGCCGCTGGCATACGTTTTGAGGTCGACAATCATTACCTGGCCATCTGGACCTTGCTCAACTCGGTCTACGCGACCCCGGATGTGAGCTCGACCCAGGTCGAAGTCGATCAATACTTCAGAGCCAACCAAGCGATAGTTCTTTTCCGCGCGCTCGTCCAGGTAACCAACCAGATTTTCAACCATCTTTTTGGCTTTACGGATTTCGCGCTTTTCCACCCATGATGCTTCGAATTCGAGAGTGTGCCACTTGGACTCCACACCCTTCCAAAGTTCCTCGTAAGTGTTCGCCTTGGCTTCTTCGAGGACCTTGTGAAGAAGAGTTCCAAAGTTGGCTTCAAAGCTCTTGTCGGTTCCACCGTGTGCCTGCATGAACCAGTGCAGCGGACACTTGATAAAGGCATCTACCGCCGATGGGTAAATCCAAACCTTGCCGGTTTCATCTTCATCCAGCGCAACCAATGCCTCTGGGCTATCGAAGGTAAGAATTCCCGACCACTGATCTGGGTGTGCTCCCGGTTGCTTATCTAGAGCGAGTCGGGCTAAGGCGTAACCTGCCTCGAGTCGCTCGGTTTCGCTCGAGGTGGTGACCAATTTGCGACGAAGGGTTCCCACCAAACCGCGAAGTGTTTGGCTTGATTCCGAGTACGAGGTGTTGTCTGGAACGTTTCCAACCAGAAGTCGCATGAATTGCGATACTTGGGTTTCATCGCCATTGACTGCCGAAACCAAGAGGTAGTCAGAGGTTGCACCAACCGCTTTGTGAAGCATGCGAAGTTCATCGTTCACCTCCGAACGCGCTTCATCTGGGCTCTTGCCGGCCAAGACCGCGTCTAGCGTGAGAGCGCCCAGCAAAGAAGACCGTGGCTTGAGGTTTGGCCAAACACCTTCAATCAATCCAGGCAGAGCAACCAACTTGAATCGGCGGCCAATCATCGATGAACTGGTTGCCAAAAGGACCTTTTCGTCGTCTCTGGAAACCAAGGCCAGTGTGTCTTGAGGGATGTCGCGTTCTAGCTGTTCACGAATGAACTCGGCAGAATCCACCTCCGGGTGGCGTTCAGCAAATCGGTTGGCTGCCGCAAACAGGGCAACGACCGAGTCGAGGTTGCGGTTTGCCTGCAAAGCCACTTCCCCAACTGCTTTCGACTGTCGTTCCCAATCGGCTTTGGCCGGCGAATTGATCCAGAGCACCCAGAGCAATTCCTCAGAGGTGGTTCCCTCGGTTTCAGCGATTTCGGAAGCTTTTTCGAGGACCTTAAGGAACTGGCGAACGCGCTTGCCTTCTTCGCCGTAAAGGTCTTTGGCAATCGCTGGCTTTTCAAACAGCTCAATCAAAAGCTGGTCGCTGGTGCGCTCACTTCCGGCATCAATTTCAAGCTGACGAAGGCGACGACGAATTCGACGAATGCTTAGCGAATCGAGACCTGCGAATGGGTTGTGAAGAAGCTCCATAAGCACATCGCGAGTCGGCTCTGGCTTCTCGATGCAATACTTTGCCAATTGGAGAAGATAGCCGGTTGCAAACTCATCTTTGAACGATGTTTGACTTCCGTGGATCATGGTTGGAACAGCTTGCGAGGCAAGCGCCGAAGCCCACTTCTCCAAAACATTTCTAGAGCGGGCAACCACCGCCATGTCTTTCCAAGCAACCCCGTGATTCAGGTGGAGGTCGCGAAGGCGGTGTGCCAACCAAGTCAGTTCCGAAGTTTCGGTGTCGAATACCTTGGCTTCAATTCGATCGCTTTCAGGCTTTGCGGATGCGCCCAAAACTGTTCGGTGAGTTCCAGCTCGCTCCACCGACAACTTCGACGCCGTGCCGGCCAAAATTGCGGTTAGGTCTGGGTGACGAACCGAGAGGTCGTCGGTGAGCAATATCTCAACATAACCACTGCCGATTGCGGAAATAAGTTCCTTCATGGCAACCGGGCTAGCTGCCCGGAAACCCATGGTGGTGGAGTCTGGGTCTCCAACTAACACCAGGTTTGCGCCTTGGGATGCCAGCACCTTTAACAGTGACATTGCCGCTGGGGTCAATTCTTGGGCGTCGTCGACCACAATCAATTTGAGATCGGCTGCAACCTTTGGCCAAGAATTTTCTTGTAATTCCTGAACAACAAAAGTGAGCAGGGTTGATGGGTCGTGGCGGTTTGCATTGGCAGGCTCACGAAGTCGGTTTAGATAGCCGTTGTAGAAGTGTGCGGCCGCCTGCCAGACTGGGCGTTCGTGTTCGGCTGCAAGTTCAAGCAAGCGCTCTTGGGTAACACCGCGCTCAAGGCACACGGTGATCAGCTCTCGAAGTTCGGCTCTAAAACCGCGCAGTTCCATGACCTGGCGCTTTAGAGACTTTGGCCAATCGGCAGGTAGTTCGGTTGAAAGAAATTCGGCAATCAACTCGCTGATGATCTGGTCTTGTTCGGAACCGGTGATTAGTTCCGGCGGGTTCAAGCCAAGCGACAGCGAACGCTCTCGCAAAATGTTGAAGGCAAAGGAAGCCAATGTTCGTGCCATCGGACCAGGAGTTGAACCTTGGTACTCCAACGCCAGTTCGTCGCGTAACTTGGTTGCCGATTCTCGAGTTGCGGCCAACGCCAATAGCTCTTCAGGCTTGAAACCTGCGCGCAAGCGGCCAAGAATAAGCGCCTTCAAGGCAGTGGTTTTACCGCTGGCAGGAACACCATAAACCAAGGCATTGGAACCAAATGGTAGGTCGGCAACCTTCCGCTGTGACGCAGAGAGCGTAAGCGTTTCGATAACGGCCCCCAGACCGTGTTTCCTAAAGAATGCATCAACCATTGAAAGCAGACTACTTCTCGGCTGTGACATTGTGCGCGAGGTGTCGGTGTGCTGTCGTAATCTATTGGAAGTAAGAGAAAAGGTGTCCCATGGAAATTAAGATCGGTCTTCGCAATCTAGCCCGCGAACTCAGCTTTGAATCAGAGCAGAGTGGCCAGGAAATCGAGCAAACCGTGGCCAACGCAATCGATTCCGGCGCAAAGCTGATCAAGTTGGTAGACAACAAGGGCAAGCTTTTCCTAATCCCAGTAGACGCGCTCGGTTACATCGAAGTCGGCGCCGAAGAAGTTCGCAGAGTAGGGTTCATCGCCTAATGGAATTTTCATTTGCAGTCATTGCGTTTTACGCAGCCATTCTCGGCCTAGTTGCCCCTTACATCTACGCGCGAAGCGAAGAGTATGGCGCACTGCTTCCACCAGCCATCGCCATGGTCGTAGGTTCAGTCCTTTGGGGTGCGCTCACCTGGTTGGGTTTCAAATACACCGAAGGTTACATCTGGGTAATCATCATGGTTCTAATGCCACTGGTAATGGTCTTGGTTTCGAGCCGTTTGGCTCATTCGCGAATTCGAACTCGCGACGCAAAACTACGCGGCTAACCCAATCGCGTCCATGCGCAAACTGTGCGCACCGATCAACTCGCTAATTAGTGGTTCCAACTTCGAGTAAGCCTCAAGGTTCACTCGGCGTTCGTCGTCCAAGGTAAGTTTCTTTGATTTAGCGGTTCCGGCAAGCTTGCGGTTATCAAAAGCTGCTCGAAGTTCCAAGAGCACATCACCCATCAAGCGGCGACCCCAGAGCGCTAGGCGCGAAGCCAGCTGAGGGTTTTCTTGCATGGCCTCAATGAGAACCAACTTGGCAAACTTCTCAAAGGTTGAATCCTTTAGAGCCTTCTCCACGTCCTCGCGGATTTCATCTGGAAGACCGACCGCCAAACGCTTGTAGAAATCTTCCAGCAAGCCGCCCACCAAATAAACCTTCACCACGGTCTCGTACCAGTCGATGCCATTGGTGCGCGAGTGGAAAGTTTCGATGCGTTCGGTGAACGGATCCATGGCGTCGGTGGCGTCCACGCCATTCGTCGAAAGTAACTTGGCAATTGAACGGTACTTCTGAAAACTTTTCGCGGAAGCTTCGCTCAACTGCGCCTTATCCGAAGTCGTTGGCGAAAACTTTAGTTCGTTGGTGAGAATCTCAAACTGGCTCAACTCGAGGTAAGCCAACTGACCCAAAAAGGCTTTCGGTTCAGGAGTGTATGGGGCAAGATCGATGGCCTCAATGTTACGAGCTCGTCGCTCTTCACGTTCCGGCAGCACCAGGTTGCGCGCTTTTTTGCCGATGCGCTTAATCCACTCAAACATGGTTATAAGAATAACTCTCGTAAACTAGCAAAGACTAATAGGAGACTCTTTTGACATTTGCCGAACTTGGCATCGACGCCGACATCGTTGAGGCGCTAACCAAAAAAGGCATTACTGAGCCTTTCCCAATTCAGGAGCAGGCAATCCCTGTTGCCCTAACCGGCCAGGACATCATAGGCCAGGCTAAGACCGGTACCGGTAAAACTTTCGGCTTCGGCCTTCCGCTAATCCAGAAGCTTGGATTGAACCCTGCAAAAGGCGCTCAGGCGCTCGTGGTGGTTCCAACCCGTGAACTTTGCATCCAGGTTGCCGAAGACCTAGTTCTTGCCACTGGCAACCGCGCCACCACCGTTGTTGCCATCTATGGCGGAAAGTCTTATGAAGGCCAGATTGCAGAGATCGAAGCTGGAGCTCAGATCATCGTTGGAACACCAGGACGTCTTATCGACCTAGCGAAGCAGAAGAAGCTAGATCTCGGCAAGATCACTTTCATGGTGCTCGACGAAGCCGATGAAATGCTTGACCTTGGCTTCTTGCCAGATGTTGAGCGCCTTTTCGCAATGACTCCTCCACTTCGCCAGACCCTAATGTTCTCGGCAACCATGCCTAGCAGCATTTTGACTCTTGCTCGCAAGTACCAGAACCGCCCGATGCACATTCGTGCCAACGAGGCTGAAGAGGGTCACACCAAAGCAGACATCAAGCAGTTCATCTACCGCGCTCACTCGCTCGACAAAGACGAGGTCGTTGGTCGCATTCTTCAGGCTGAGGGTCGCGGCAAGACCGTTATCTTCTGCAAGACCAAGCGCCAGGCCAGCAAAGTTTCTGAAGAACTGGTCGACCGCGGCTTCAATGCCACCGCCCTTCACGGCGACATGTCACAGGAAGCCCGCGAGCGCTCGATGGCAGCGTTCCGGTCCGGCAAGAAGGAAATCTTGGTTGCCACCGAGGTTGCCGCTCGAGGCATCGACGTTGATGACGTGACTCACGTAATTAACTACACGGTTCCCGAAGACGAGAAGAACTACCTGCACCGCACCGGTCGTACCGGCCGCGCTGGTCGCACCGGTATCGCAGTTACTTTCGTTGACTGGGAAGACATGACCCGCTGGCAGAACATCAACACCGCTCTTGAACTTGGCATTCCAGAACCTGTGGAAACCTACTCGAGTTCGGCGCACCTGTTCACTGATCTTGAGATTCCTGCAGGAACCAAGGGACGCATCCGTGCCAGCACTATGGTTCCGAAACAGTCTTCAAACAAGCCAGATCAGCGCCGTGGCGGTGACCGCAAACCTCAGGGTGGTCACAGGCCGGAAGAGAAGCGTGAACCGCGTCCGGCTTCAGACCGTAACCGTCAGCGCCGCCGCACTCGCGGTGGAGACTCTAAGCCCACTGAATAGCAGAACCATAGCCTTGCGCTTCAATTCGCTTTAGCATGTCCAACGTGGTGGTGTTTTCGCCTAGGCGATTATCCTTACCGGTCATACCGTGGTAATCGGAAGAACCCGTCAGCACTAGATCAAACTCAAGCGCCAAGCCGGTTAGCCATTCACGGGCTAAGTCACCAACCTCTCGGTGATGAACTTCGTATCCGGCTAGACCAGCTTCGATAACTTCGATGAAGTGTTCGCGGTGCTTCTCAGTAATTACTAAGTCACCTTTGGCCCTAGCCATAGGGTGAGCCATGACCGGCACGCCACCGGCAGCCCGAATTAGTTTCACGGCTTCGACCGTGTGAATTCCATCGGATGGAATGTGGAACACCGACCCCTTGTCGAGCGGGCCAGCAAAAACCTCATTGCGATGTCCAAAATATCCCAGATTGACCATGGCATCAGCAATGTGTGGGCGACCGGGCGACTTTCCCTCTTCACTGAGTGTGGCGCGCACGTCGTCCATGGTCAGTTTTGAATACTCGGTTTGAAGATTTTCTACGTAGCGCTCGACGCGGGTTTCGCGGGATTCTCGGACTTCTTTCAGCCGCTGAATTAATGGCTCGTAGGTTGGGTCTGGTAGATAAGCAAGCATGTGAACTGAAACCCCGTGGTGCTTGGTGGTGATTTCAATACCGGGCACGAAAGTGATTCCGTGCTTCGCAGCTTCGGTGCGGGCTTCGTCCCAGCCGGCGGTGGTGTCGTGGTCGGTTAGTGCGAGAACATCTAGGCCAGCCTCGGCTGCGTATTGGAAGATCTGCGCAACAGTTTCCTTGCCATCTGAATGCGTGCTGTGGCTGTGTAAATCGATCTTCATAAATGCCTCTCTCAACTCCTAAAGACTAGCCCCAGGGTTTGACGTTTAGTGGCAGTATGGAACGCATGACTGAGCAAGAGAAAAAGCCGGTTAGCGGTCGCGCTACCAACCCAAACAGCCCAGAGTTTATGAAGTTCATTTCGGGCGGATGGGCCGAAGAAAAGGCTGAACTTCCGAAGCGCCTTGAGGTGGCTGAGTATGCGGCTAAGCGACGTGCTGCCGTTGCTGAGGAATTTACCGGCAAGCTGATTGTGATTGAGGCTGGTGGCACCAAGGTTCGCTCAAACGACACCGAATACCGTTACCGTCCGCACACCGCGTTCGCTCACCTAACCGGCTGGGGTGCCAAAACAGTCCCAGACTCAATTTTGGTGATTGATGCCAGAGCACACGCCCACCACTCTCAGTTGTTCTTCCGCCCAACTGCCGGCCGCAATACCGAAGAATTCTTCACCAACACCATGATTGGTGAATTCTGGGTTGGTCCTCGTCCGGGCTTGGAATCGTTGGAGGCACTCCTCGGCATCGAAACCAAAGACCTTGCCGACTTCGATGAACTTCTTTCAAACCTGCCGGACGACCTAGTGATTCGCTTGGACGACCCAGAGCTCAAACAATTTGTCGACGAACTTCGCCTAGTCAAGGACGCCTACGAAATTGAGCAGATGCGCGGAGCGGTTGAGGCGAGCGTGAACGGATTCAACGATGTTCTGCGAGCGCTGCCATGGGCTATGGCTCACGAGCGCGGTGAACGCGTGGTGGAATCGGCCTTCTTTGCAAGAGCTCGTATGGACGGCAACGACCTCGGATACGAGACCATCGCCGCTTCTGGTTCACACGCCTGCATCTTGCACTGGATTCAAAACGACGGACCGGTTCGCCAGGGTGACCTACTGCTACTTGATGCCGGTGTTGAACTCGAGTCGCTTTACACGGCCGACGTAACGCGAACCATTCCCGTGACCGGTCACTTCAACCCAACTCAGCGCAAGGTTTATGAAGCAGTTCTGGAAGCAGCCGATGCTGCATTCGCAATTGCCAAGCCTGGGGTTTTGTTCCGGGAACTTCACGAGGCTGCCATGGAGGTCATCGCCAAAAAGATGATTGAGTGGGGTTTCATCGACATCACTCTGGAAGAGGCTTTGGCCGGCGATCGCCAACTGCACCGCCGCTGGATGGTTCACGGAACCAGCCACCACCTTGGCATGGACGTTCACGACTGTGACACCGCACGCCGTGAAATGTATCGTGAGGCTCCGCTTCGCGAGGGAATGATTTTCACGATCGAGCCAGGTCTTTACTTCCAGCCAGATGATCTTCGCGTACCGGAAGAGTTCCGCGGAATTGGTGTCCGAATCGAAGACGACGTGCTTGTCACTTCGACCGGTGTTGAGAACTTAACCGCTGCCCTACCTCGTCATCCAGACGACGTTGAGGCTTGGATCGCTTCGGCTAGTTAGTTGCCTTTGGCGCCTTGGCCATGGCTTCGTTGGCGGCGCTAACCAAATCGCGCGGGATCTGAATCTCGTAGCTGTCGGCAACTAGTTGTTGCTGCGATACAAAGCTGCGCTTGTTACGGCTGAGTGAGAAACGTACGACGTTTGCCAGAGCACCCATACCTGCGAAGGTAACCACGGTTGGGGCGAACCCCTCCACCGAAGCTTCCGCTGAAGTGAATGAGTGCCAGACCAAGCCGAGGATGGCTCCGTTCATGGCGCCGGTTAGAGCAATCCGTGCGTAGTTGATGCGTCCGCGGGTTCGCTCCACGGTTCGAACACCTCGACCAACAATGGCAACCTGACGAACTGGGAAGTTTCCGGCGAGAAGTTTTTCAACATACTCGACGGCAGCGTCGTAGTTGTCGAACTTGGCGATAATTTCGGCGCCAGGCGCAGCTTCGCTTTTCTTTGCCACTCGTTTGTCCTTTGTTTAGATACCTATTCTGGCATGCCCTTGACTGCTCGTCTAAGGTTGATTAGGTGAGCGTAACCAGAGTCTATGTAGCCCGTCTTGTGGGTTGTGGCGTCTTTGACCCCGCGGGAGACCGTGTTGGAAAAGTCATCGACGTTCTTGTGGCATACCGTAAAGCTGGTTCACCGAAGGCTACCGGCCTACTTATTGAGATTTCGGGCCGTCGCCGCGTATTCGTTCCAATCACTCGCGTGACCTCGATTGTGCCCGGACAGGTCATCACCACCGGCCTTATCGACCTTCGCCGTTTCACCCAGCGCGGCCGTGAAGTGCGCGTAATTGCTGAGATTTTGGGTCGTCGCGTGACTTTAACCGACGGGTCTAGCATCGCGAACATCGAAGACCTTGCCATTGAAGTGACCAAGTCGAAAGACTGGTTTGTCAGCGAACTGTTCCTGCGCAAGCCAAAGACTTCGGCTTCGCCATTTGCTCGCGGCGAGACCATGTTTGCCACCTGGGACCAGATCATTGAGTCTGACCCAAACGACGACGGTCACAACGCCTCGGCGCTGATTGCCAGCTATTCCGACCTTCGCCCAGCCGACCTTGCTTCGGCGCTGATGGACCTGCCAGATGACCGCATGGTCGAGGTTGCTGAAGAACTCGACGACGAACGTTTGGCAGATGTGCTGGAAGAGCTGCCTGAAGAAGAGCAGATTGACATTCTTGAAGAGCTCGACGACGAACGTGCCGCCGAGGTTCTTGACCTTATGGAACCGGACGACGCCGCCGACCTAATGGCGAACCTTCCGAAGGAACGTTCCGAAGCGATTCTTGAGCTCATGGACGAAGAAGAAGCAGACGACCTTCGCATGTTGATGCAGTACGACGAATACACCGCCGGTGGTCTAATGACGACCGAGCCGATTATTTGTGCCGCCGACGCAACCGTCGCCGAGGCTATGGCGCTGATTCGTCGCAAGGAAATTTCACCGGTTTTGGCCGCCTCGGTTTTTGTGACCCTGCCACCCTACGAGGTTGCAACCGGTCGCTACCTAGGCGTCGTTCACTTCCAAAAAATGCTTCGCTATCCGCCACACGAGCGTCTAGGCTCGCTATTGGATACGGACATTGAACCAATCAAGCCGGACACCCACATCTCGGTCATTCACCGAACTTTCGCAAACTACAACCTGGTTGCTCTGCCCGTCGTGGACGACGAACAGCAACTAATTGGTGTGGTTACCGTAGACGACGTGCTTGACCACCTACTGCCAGAAGACTGGCGAACCGAGGACGACAAGGAGGGAACCAAATGAGCAAGTCAAAAGACCGTCTCGACGCACCAATCGGTACCCGTTCGCGCTTCCCTCGCCTAGGTTTCGACCAGGAAGCTTTCGGTCGCGCTTCGGAAGGCTTTGCCCGTGCCATGGGTACCGGCGGCTTCCTAATCGGCATGACCTTTTTCTGTGTGGTTTGGCTTGGCTGGAACACTTTCGCACCGGAAACCATTCAGTTCGACCCACGCCTGACCAACTTCACGCTGTTGACCCTGATTCTTTCGATGCAGGCTTCCTACGCAGCGCCGCTAATCCTTTTGGCTCAGAACCGACAGGACGACCGCGACCGCGTGAAGTTTGAACAGGACCGCCAGCGCGCCGAGCGTAACCTTGCCGACACCGAATACCTCGCCCGCGAGGTTGTTGCGCTGCGCCTAGCTATGGAAGACATGGCTACCAAGGATTTTGTGAAGGATGAACTTCGCGACCTGATGCGTGAACTTCTTGAAGAACTGCGCGAGCCTGCCAAAAAGACCAAACCAAAGGGCAAATGACTTCACTAGATTCGGCCCTAGCCGCACTGGCTAGCGTCATTGATCCAGAACTTCGCCGCCCGATTACCGAACTCGGCATGGTTGGCGAGCTTTCCGGCAACAGCATCGACATCAAACTGACGATTCCTACCTGTCCGGCTGCCAAGCAGATCGAAGCAGCAGCCAATGAGGCGGTCGCCTCGCTTGGGCTCACGGTGAATCTGACTTCGATGAACCAGGACGAGCGAAACGCGCTGAAGGTTCAGTTGAGAGCTGGGAAGGCTCCTCGCACCAACCCATTCGATGAAAACAGTGTCACCCGAGTGTTCCTAGTCGGTTCGGGTAAAGGTGGCGTAGGAAAGTCAACTCTAACCGCCAACCTCGCTGTGGCCCTTGCCGAGCAAGGTTTCTCGGTTGGGCTGATCGACGCCGACATTTTCGGATACTCCATTCCTGGCCAACTTGGCATCACTGATAAACCGACCCAGTTGGATGAAATGATTTTGCCGCCGGTCGCCTACGGTGTGAAAGTCATTTCAATTGGAATGTTCGTCGATGGCTCTCAGGCAGTTGCTTGGCGTGGGCCAATGCTTCACCGAACCGTTGAGCAGTTCCTGAAAGACGTGTTCTGGGGTCAGTTAGATTTCCTACTGATTGACATGCCACCTGGCACCGGCGATGTAGCCATTAGCCTCGGGCAGAATCTTCCAACTGCCAAGAGCTTGGTAGTTACCACGCCGCAGACGGCTGCAGCCGAAGTGGCTTTGCGCTCCGGCGCTCTCGGGCTTCAAACCGGACAATCGGTTTTCGGGGTAATCGAGAATATGTCTTGGCTTCAAAACCCAGACGGCTCACGCTTAGAAATCTTTGGTGCCGGCGGCGGCGAAGCAGTAGCTAAACACTTGGAGACTTCACTTCTCGGCCAAGTACCAATTTCGGTGAGCCTTCGCGAAGGGTCGGATCAGGGCAAACCGGTGGTCTTGGAAAACCCTGAGGACCCAGCCGCTCTAGCGATCAAGAAATTGGCGAAAAAAATGGCCGAGGTAAAACTCGACCTAAAGGGTAAAACACTGCCAATGGTTTAGGTGGCCTCAGAGTCAAACGGAGGCTTCTCCCCCGAAGCCAAATTCTCAACCACAACCGAAGCGGTTGCCACCGCTGCCACATCTTTCAAAGCCTCTTTTTCGGCAGTGAAGTTCAAGTCTTCGGTGAGTGCTTCACGAATGATTCGTCGTGGGTCGTATTGTCGTGGGTCAAGTTTGCGCCAGTCCACGTCTTCGTATTCTGGGCCAAGTTCGTCTTTGATTTGAGTCTTGGCACCCTCAGCCATCTTGCGAATGTTTTTGATGATATTCGCCAAACCCTTGGCGTATTCCGGCAAGCGCTCAGGACCCAGCACAATGACTGCAATTATGCCGAGAATCAGTAACTTCTCGCCGCTTAGACCAAACACAATTACAGGCTACTAGCCCGCTACACGATTTGAACAACCGAGGGCTTTATCCTTGAGGAATGGTCGACAAAATCTCAAGCTGGAAGTACGTTGAAGAATTCAACGAAGAGCCGGTTTCACTGCTCAAAGCCCGCGCCCGCGCGGACGAACTGGGCATCGAGTGCGTGACCCCAGCCACCGGTGCTCAGCTAGCCTTCATCGCCAGCGCACTAGGCGCGACAGCAATCGTTGAAGCCGGAACCGGCGCCGGAGTCAGCGGCCTTTGGTTGCTCAGCGCATCCGACAAGTCGGTACTGGCCACCATCGACACCGAGCCAGAGTTTCAGGCGGCTGCCAAGCAGGCTTTCAACGATGCTGAAGTTCCTGCCAATCGCACCCGCGTAATCTCTGGCCGAGCCATCGAAGTGATGTCGAACATGGCCGATGCAGCCTACGACCTAGTGGTCTTAGACGCCGACAAAGAGACTCTCGAACTTCAATTGCACGAAGCCGTTCGACTACTTCGCCCAGGCGGAGTGGTTGCAATCACTCACGCGCTATGGCGCGACCGTGTGCCGGATCCTGCGATGCGTGACGACGCCACAGTTACCTACCGCGACGCACTTCGTTTCTTTACCCAGAACAGCAACTTTGTCACCGCGCTTTCTTCGGTTGGCGATGGTCTGCTGATGGCCAGCAAGCGAATCTAAGTTCTTTAAATGCGAAAACCCCCGACCGCACAGTCGGGGGTTTTTAGCTTCGGTTATTTCTTGATTACCGCGTTGAATGCAGTTACGAGGTCTTTCGCTTCCTGCTCGCTTACTGCTGCTACGAAACGGCCGCCACCTTCTAGAGGTAGTCGGAGGATTAGCTGTCCTCGGCTGTCGCGTTCTACTTCAACTGGACCATCGTTACCGCGTGGTTTTTGAACTGCCATTTAGTGCATTGCTCCTTGTATTGCTGGCATCTTTGCCTTAGTTCTATTATCCCAGACCTATGGTCTAGCAATTACCGAATGGTCGCCTGTGACTACTTTGTTAGCCAATGCTTGAGCCCCGCGTAACAGGCTTCAATCTGGGCTACTGGCACGCTTTCATCGTCAGCGTGCGCCTTATTTGGATCGCCAGGACCGTAGTTCACGGCAGGGACTCCGAGGGCACTAAAACGAGCCACATCGGTCCAGCCGTACTTTGGGCGAGCGGCCACTCCGATTGATTCAACGAAGGCTTTCGCGGCCGGCAAATCCAAACCAGGACGAGCGCCAGCCGATGCGTCGGTTACCTCAACATCGAATCCGTCGAAGAAGGAACGAAGATACTCTTCGGCATCTGCCAATGACTTACTCGGAGCAAAGCGGTAGTTAACGGTTACCGTTCCGAGGTCAGGAATTACGTTGGTCGCTATGCCACCAGAGATCATTACCGCATTCAAACTTTCGCGATAATCCAAGCCATCAACCGTCACGGTATCCGGTTGGTTTCGTTCCAAACGAGCCAGTACATCGGCTAGCCCGTGAATCGCATTTTTGCCCATCCAAGGGCGAGCCGAGTGAGCCTTCACTCCAGCCGAGGAAACCACAACACGCATGGTTCCGTTGCAACCGCCCTCAATGACCGCAGCGGTTGGCTCGCAGAGCACCGCAAAGTCGGCTTCTAAAAGTTCTGGATGGTTTCGAGCCAAACGTCCTAGACCATTCAGCGAAGCATCAACTTCTTCGTGGTCGTAGAACACCCAAGTTACGTCAACGTTCGGCGAAGCAAGCTCGCAAGCCAACTTCAACTGAACCGCGACGCCACCCTTCATGTCAACGGTGCCACGACCCCAAAGCGAAGGCTCGCCACCAATGACTTCGCGGCGAACCGGAAGGTTGTTGGCAATGGGCACAACGTCGATGTGTCCGGCAATCACAACTCGTGATTCGCGTCCTAGTAAGGTTCTGGCAACCAGCGCATCGCCATCGCGCAAGACCGATAGGTGTGGCTGAGCACGAAGCACAACCTCAAGGGCGTCCGCTAGAGCACGCTCCGACCCCGAAACCGACGAAATGTTACAGATGGCTTCGGTGAGAGTTACCACGTCCTGAGTGGCATCTAGCGGGGTGACAGACATGAAAACGAGCCTACCTTGTAACCTAGACGGGTGACTGAAACGACTTTTGTAACCGGTAAGGCCTGGGGCCACGGACTCGCGACCATCTCCCAAGATGGCACGGTACTCGACACCTGGTATCCGAACCCGCAGCTCGGTGAAGCTCCGAAGACCGATGCCATGTGGGTCGTTCCAAAAGAACTTGATGCTTTGGCCCGCGAAGACAAGGCTCGAAAGGTCACCCTTCAGGTCGTTCGCACCGAGATCGACCTCGAACTCCCAGTCACCACCACCGCCGACGCCTACCTGCGACTGCACCTTCTGAGCCACCTTTTGGTGAAGCCAAACACCATCAACCTCGAAGGTTTGATTCCAGCACTTCCGATTGTTGCTTTCACCAGCGCCGGCCCCGTTGCCATCGATTACCTCGACGAAATTCGCCCACACCTTCAGCGTGCCGGCATCACCATTCACGCAATCGACAAATTCCCAAGACTCATCGACTACGTGACCCCGAAAAAGGTTCGGATTGCCGATGCCAGCCGCGTAAGACTTGGTGCTCACCTTGCCCCGGGCACCACGATCATGCACGAAGGTTTCGTGAACTTCAACGCCGGAACTCTTGGAACAGCCATGGTTGAAGGTCGCATTTCTCAGGGTGTCGTAGTTGGCGATGGCTCCGACATCGGCGGAGGCGCATCAATCATGGGCACACTATCCGGTGGCGGCAAGCACAAGGTTTCAATCGGGGCTCGGGCACTCTTGGGAGCCAATGCTGGTGTTGGCATCTCAATCGGAGACGACTCGGTTGTTGAAGCAGGTCTCTACGTAACAGCCGGAACCAAAGTAACCATCATCGATGGCGGCGCAGAACGCACCGCCAAGGCAGCCGAGCTTTCCGGCGTGGCCAATCTACTTCTCCGCCGCAACTCGGTCAACGGCCGGGTAGAAGTAATGCCGAGAGAGGGCGTTGGAATCGTCCTCAACTCGGCACTACAAAACTTGTAATTACTGAACGATCGGCAACCCGGTCGCAGCAGCTGCGGCGTCTAGTCCACCAACATTGGTGACGTTTTTGAATCCCATTGAGGTCATTTGGTCTAGTGCGATTCCCGCACGCCGTCCGGAGTGGCAATAAACAACGTAGGTTCCGGCCGTGTCTAGTTTGCCAACCTCGGTTGCGAAGTCGTTTGCTTCAACATCGATGTTGATTGCACCGTCTAGGTGTCCGGCTGCGTATTCTCCCGCTGAGCGGACGTCAATCACCGAAGTGACTTTGGTCATGTCTAGTGATTCCGATGCACATGCGGCTAATCCGAAGATCAGACCCATTGCAGTAATTAGAGCGGCGACACTCTTGAAAAGCTTGTTCACTTGATTTCCTTTCGTATACCCCCTAGGGTATATAAAAAGGAGCAAAAATGCAACTAGAAGCCGCAGAACTGAAAGCAGCTCGTGATCGATTGATGCGAGCCCAAGGTCAGATCATGGGCATCGTCAAGATGATTGACGAAGGCCGCGACTGCACCGACCTCCTAACCCAGCTCAGCGCTGCTTCGACTGCACTCACCCGAGCTGGCTTCAGCATCATTGCCACCGGCATGGCCCACTGCGGCACCGACCCTGAAGGAACCGCCAACCGAGAAAAGCTTGAAAAAGCTTTCATGTCGTTGGCATAAGCATGAAAACCATAATCATTGGCGGCGTGGCCGCAGGAATGTCGGCGGCAACGCGTTTGCGACGACTACAAGAGACGTCCGAAATCACGGTTTACGAAATGGGCGAGAACGTTTCTTACGCAAACTGTGGACTTCCGTATTTCATTAGCGACACAATTTCGGATCGCGCTTCACTACTCCTTCAGACTCCAGAGTCTTTGCACGCACGTTTCAAGCTAGATGTGAAGACCAATCACAAAGTCGTCGCGATCGATAAGGATGCTCGCCAGGTCACGGTGCAAAACCTTACGACCGGCGAAACCTTTGAAGACCAATACGATCACCTTGTCCTGGCCACCGGCGCGAAACCTCGAAAGCCCAACATCCCTGGCATCGAACATGCACTTACTCTGCGTGACGTTGAAGATGCGGACGCGTTGAAGAAAGCGGCCCTGAACAGCAAAACCAAGACTGCCGTGATTATCGGTGGAGGCTTTATTGGCATTGAAACGGCCGAGAATTTGGTTCACGCAGGATTCAGCGTTCACCTAGTTCAGCGCGGAAACCACATTCTCGGACAAGCAGAACCTGAGATTGTCGAGGTGATGCAAAAACACCTCGAATCCAATGGAATCAAGCTCCACCTAAACAGCAGCGTCACGGCGATCACCGATTCGACCGCGCTCGTCAACGGCACCGAAATTGTCACCGATCTCGTGATTTCTGCCGCCGGAGTTGAACCAGATAATCAGTTGGCTAAAGACGCTGGATTGCGATTCGGTGAAACCGGCGGCCTCTGGGTCGACCAGCAGCAACGCACCAGCGACACCAATATTTTTGCCGCAGGCGACGCTGTTGAGAAGAGTGACTACTTCACCGAGGGCGAAACCCTGGTTCCACTTGCCAACCTAGCAAATCGTCACGGACGGTTGATTGCCGATGCCATCGCTGGGCTACCAGTGAAAGTTGCGAACACCATTGGCACTGCAATCATTGGTGCTTTCGGAATGGCGCTGGCCACTACCGGTCTCAGCCCAGCCAAGGCAAAGGCTAGCGGGATTGCGCACGAAGTGATTCACATTCACCCAGGCAGTCACGCTGGCTACTACCCTGGCGCCAAACGCATTTCAATGCTTGTCGTTTTCGAACCCGGAAGCGGCAAACTACTCGGCGCACAAGCGGTAGGCGAAGATGGTGTCGATAAGCGAATCGATGTGATTTCTACCGCGATTTTCGCCGGCCTCACCGTCAACGACTTGATGGACTTAGAGCTGGCCTACTCCCCTCAATACGGTTCGGCGAAAGACCCAATCAACCACGCGGGCTATGTTGGCAACAACGTTCTCACCGGACGAACCCCAACTTTCCAGTGGCACGAGTTAGAAGAAGAAGTCGCTAAGCCAAACACAATTTTGGTGGACGTTCGCACGTCTTCTGAGAATGCAGAAGGAACCACACCGAACTCAATCAACATCAGCGTGGACGAACTACGCGATCACATAGATGAACTACGCGGGAAGCGTGTACTTGTTCACTGTCAGGTTGGTCAGCGCGGCCACACGGCAACCCAAATACTTCGAGGACATGGCATCGACGCCCTGAACCTCGATGGCGGCTACCTAACTTGGAGAGCCGGCCACGATTCAAGAGAAAGGGCATGACTGTGTGCCAAAAAGTAACCTGCCGCAAGTGCGGTAAAGCAAGCTGGACCGGCTGTGGCCAGCACGTGAACCAAGTAATGCGCGGAATTCCAAAGTCGCAGCAATGCCAGGGTCACGAGAACGACCCAAAGACCCCAGGATTCTTCGCTCGCCTATTTGGTGCGAAGTAAGGAAGAGGAGAAACCAATGTGTGCACCCGCAAGCTGTAACACCTGCGGCAAAGTAACTTGGGCTGGCTGTGGCCAGCACATTGAGGAAGCTTTGGAGGGCTTTGCCCCCGAGCAACTTTGCACCTGCCAGGAGTAAGAAATATTCCTCGACACCATGCCTGCTAGGTTGTAGGCATGGTGTCGTTCTTTAAGCGTTGGGGTATCACCAATCCATGGGTTTGGGTATTCCTAGTCACCACGTCGCTTCAAGTGTTTCGTGGCTCACCAATCGACACCTTGATCTTCGGTGGCAGCACTTTGGTTGTCTGGCTCGATGCTGCAGGATTCTTCAAGAGAAATCTTCGTGAGCGCCCCAAGGTTCGAAACTCTCTCATAGCCGTTGTGATGCTGGTTCTCGGTATTGCTCTTAGCTTCTTCCCGCGTCATACCTACTTTCACGGCGCTGTCATGATTGCTGTTCTTCCGGTCGCGCTTTACCTGGTTTGGCATAGAGATCACGGACCCAAGGAAAAACCGGACAAGATTATGGCTCGAACCAAAATGGTCTGGATGATTTTCTGCCTTTTGGTTTGCGTTTGGGAATTTGCTGCAAACATTCAGGGGCAGCTGGAGAACAGCCTCTATACTCACCCAACCATTTCGATTCTTCTAGACCCGATGATGGATAACACGGTTGGCCAAACGGTATTCGTGGTGCTCTGGCTCTTCCTTGGAGTCGGGCTGCTTAGAGTTTGGAATCGCAAATGAGCGACTCCCAAATTGTGATTGGCGGCTACCTAATCTTGGTTGCGGTAGGCGTCTTCCTTTGGTTGCTTTCGAAGTTTGAACGAATCAAACTTCACAAGGTTGGCATCCTGATGGACCGCGTTCTGCACCACCGAACAACCCGAGTTGCAATCATCCTCGGCTGGTGGTGGCTGGGCTGGCACTTCCTGGTGAACCAGGTCGCTCGCTAAATCTCTGAAGCGGCCTTTTCCAAAACTTCTAGGAAAGTTGAAGTTTCCTGAGCGCCCGAAAGGCCAAACTTTCCATCGATTACAAAGAATGGAACTCCGGTAATGCCATAAGCGGAAGCTTGAGCGATATCGGCAGTAACGTCTTGAGAATATTCTCCAGATTCCAAAACCTCGAGAGCAGTTGCTCGGTCGAGACCAACCTCGGCTGCCAGCTGCGCCAAAACTTCCAGGCGACCAACGTGAAGTCCCTCTTCGAAGTGGGCGGCCATCAGTCGCTCTTTCAACTCGGCCTGCTTCCCGAACTGCTTAGCCCAGTGCAATAGCTCGTGAGCCTTCGTGGTGTTGGTTTGTATTTGGTTGGCAAAGTCATAGTTCAAACCGACCGATGCCGCGATTTCGGTGACTCGTTCATGCATCGATGCCACCTTCTCCACGGAAATGCCCATCTTGTCGCTCAGATAGTCTGCGGTGGTTCCTGGGTAATCAATCAGTGCCTCTGGGTTCAGCAGGTATGAGTGATATTCAACCTCAACTGGCTTACCGAACTGGGTGACTGCCGCCTCAAACTTGCGCTTTCCGATGTAGCACCAAGGGCATTGAACATCTGACCAAATATCGACCTTCATTAGGCGCCCTTTAGGTGTTCACCAAAGAAAGACTCGATTCGCTGCCACGCGTCGGCTGCATCTTCAGGGTTTGGCTTCGCTCCCATGACCTTACCGAGCAAGAAGCCAAATACTGGGCCTCCAGCCTGATGAGGGTTCATGAACGCGTGACCAGAGTTTGGGTATTCCTTAACATCGTGAGCAATCTCAAGATTGGTCAGAGTAGCTTCCAACTTCTCTGATGCGCCCTTGAGTTGGCCATCCTTGGCGCCATAAGAAGAAATGATTGGGCAGGCTCCGCCAAGAACTGCGTCGAGGTCTTTCGGCAACATGCCGTAATTCACCGATGCGGCGTCATAGCCCTTATTGGCAAGCATTAGCGCAAAGCCACCACCCATGCAGAAGCCGATGACGCCAGTCTTTTCGGTCACGTCATCGCGAGACATCAAAAAGTGCTTTGCGCTGGCAACGTCTTCGAAGGCCTGACCTTCACCAGAAGTGAGTGCGCGGAAAGTAGCGTTGAGACATTTTCGAGCCCCGCCACGACTAAAGAGATCGGGCATCAAAACCACATAACCAGCCGATGCGAGTCTGGCGATCTGCGAACGCATGGCGTCGTCGATTCCGAAGACCTCGTGAACCATTACAACCGCCGGGAATGGGCCCTTGCCTTCTGGTACCGCCAATACTCCGCGAAGTTCGGTTGTGATTTGAATGTCTTTTAGCTCCATGGCCTAAGCCTAGACTCAAAGCATGAGCATGCATGGCGGTGGCCCAATGGGCCGATTTTCAACGGACCCAGACAAAATCCGAGAACGCAATGCCGATGCGCCAAAGATCGACAACCTAGTCGGAAGAATTTTCGAACTTTTCAAACCACATCGAGGCCCGCTAACTGCGACCATCGTTTTAGTTTTGATCAGCGCAGGACTATCGGTACTTCCTCCCCTGCTAATTCAAGGCGCATTCAACGACGGCCTTTTCCCAAAAAGCGGGAAACCAAACATTGGGCTCCTCACCACTTTTGTCTTCAGCATGATTGCAATTTGGCTGGTTGCCGCCGCCCTCGGCGTTTGGCAAACCTACCTAACTTCCACTGTTGGCAACAAAGTGATGGGTTCACTACGAGTGCGTATGTTTGCACACCTACAGTCGATGGAATTAGCGTTCTTCACCAAAACCAAGACCGGTGCTATTCAGTCTCGCCTTGCAAACGATGTTGGTGGCGTTGCTGGAGTTCTTAGTAACACCATCAGCAGCATCCTGGGTAGTTCGGTAACGGTGCTTGCGTCAATGGTTGCAATGCTGCTGCTCAGTTGGAAACTCACCGTGGTGGCGCTAATCATGCTCCCGTTGATGGTCTTGTTGCAACGCAAGGTTGGGCAGGTTCGAGCAAAAATCGCCAGCAAGACCCAAGAGTCACTTAGCGAAATGTCTTCGATTACGCAGGAATCGCTTGGGGTCAGTGGAATCTTGCTCGCCAAGAGTTTCGGCCGCCAAGCCAGCGAAGTGGACCGCTATGAAGGCGAAAACAAAAACCAGATTGCGCTTCAAGTGCGCCAAACCATGAGCGGGCAAACTTTCTTCGCAATTGTTCAAGTCTTCATGTCATCAATCCCTGCAGTTATCTACCTGTGCGCTGGTGTTCTGATTTTGCAGCTCGACCCAATCTCGATTGGAACGGTTGTGGCATTCACTACTGCCCAAGCCAGACTTTTGTTCCCAATGATGAACCTTCTGCAAGTAAGCCTTGATCTTCAAACTTCGCAGGCACTATTCGCCCGAATCTTTGAATACTTCGACCTGAAGCCGACTATAAAAAACGCCGAAACCACAAAGCCGATTGATGACAAGAAACTCGGCGAGATTCAATTCAAGAATGTAACCTTTGCCTACCCAGAGGCAGGAGCTAAGGCGGCACCAACACTTAAGGGAGTCTCGTTCACCGTAAAGCCTGGCCAGTATGTAGCTCTAGTGGGTGCTTCGGGCTCAGGAAAAACCACGATTAGTTACCTAATTCCTCGCTTCTATGACGTAACTAAGGGATCTGTCGAGTTTGCCGGCACGGATGTTCGCAAACTGAACCAGGACGAACTTATCCAAAACATCGGCATTGTGAACCAGGAAACCTACCTTTTCTACGACACCATCCGGGAAAATCTTGCCTACGCAAAACCAACCGCAACCCAGGCTGAAATTGAGACGGCTGCGAAAGCCGCAAACATCCATGACGTGATAATGAGTTTCCCTAAGGGATACGAAACCATGGTTGGTGAGCGAGGTTATCGATTGAGCGGCGGCGAAAAGCAGCGAATTGCTATTGCCCGCGTACTACTGAAGGATCCTCCGGTGGTTATCCTCGACGAAGCAACGAGCGCTATGGACACAAATTCCGAGCGCATGGTTCAAGCCACTTTGGATGCCGCTACCGCGAACCGCACCACTATAGCAATCGCGCACCGGCTTTCCACTGTCGTGAACGCCGATCAAATCATTGTTTTAGATCACGGCAAGATTGTTGAACAGGGAACACACAAACAACTTTTGAAAGCCAAGGGGTCTTACTTCAAACTGGTGAAATCCCAGAACACCTTGCAACACTAAATAGCGTTGTCAGGGTTTACAAAAAGGTGAACCAGGTTGCCAATCAGGTCCGCTCGAATTACAGCACGAGCCACATATTTTGAGTCAAGCTCGAAGTCAAACAGGGTTCTAGCTTTAGTGTCGAATTCGCTAATCTCACCAATAATCATGTCTTCGAAGACAACGTCGTAAACCTTGCTGGTGATTGGCTTGTTGTCTACTGCTTGGCGGCACTTTAGGAATACCTTGCCCTGCCAGAAGGGCTCTCCCTTGGCGGCGCTTCGCTTCAAGAGTTCGAGACGGTTTGCCCCATAGAGAGCGTGGCCATAAATGCGGAAATGTTCTTCGTTTTCGGCAGGCTTTAGAAAAACCTGTGGCAGAAGAATCTGCTGCGAGATGAATGAGTCAATTTCAGACTCCGCAGCCCCTCTGCGCTCGCTGAAGATACCCATTTTTGTAGACCTTAAGTTTATATTTATGTTCGCTTAAGCATACAAAATATTACGGGCTAGGGTTCGAGCCCCAGGCAAATGAAAACGCCGGCAATCAACGTGTGACTGCCGGCGATTTCTAGAAGCTCTAGAGCCAAGCTCCCAGAATTGCTCCGGCAACCGTGAGAGAAAGGACGTCCTGTCCAACTTCGATCAGCCAAACCTGAATCGACTTATAAACCTTGTATTCGTTGTGGCTGAACATACGGTGAGACAGCGAACCGAAAGCGGTGAAGCCAGCAGCTAGCAAGAAACCGAATAAAGCGCCACTTAGGGCACCAAAGCCAGGGGTAGCAGGACCAATGAACTCAAAAGCAAATGCAAGAGTGGCAACCTGAATGAAAGCCGCAACAAAAGTTCCGCCAAACATCAGACCGGTTTCTCCGCCCGACATCTCGATGCGCTCAGTTGGTACCTTGCGACCCTGTGCCTTCATCCAAATTGGGTAGAAAGTCTTTGGGCCGAACCAAACGGCGCCGATTACGAATGAACTTAGAGTTGCTACGACTACTGCTAGCCAGTTAATTTGAATTTCCATTTTTCTACCTTAAACGTTGAATCGGAACTCCACGACGTCGCCGTCGTGCATTACGTACTCTTTACCTTCCAT
>CANGEU010000010.1 GCA_947452985.1 Micrococcales bacterium | reverse complement strand
GAAAGGCGTTTAGAAGAAGGAAAGTCTTATGACTGAAGAGCACGACAAGTCTGGCGAAGACCTAGTCGAAAAGGCGAAGGCCGATCGCAAGCGCGCTCGCGGACCAATCGCTCGCATCATCCTTTTCGTGCGCCAGGTAATCTCTGAGCTTCGTAAGGTTACTCGTCCAACGTGGGGCGAACTTCGTAACTACACCTTTGTAGTGCTCGGTTTCGTAATTGTCGTGATGCTTATCATCACCCTGTTCGACTACGGCTTTGCGGCTCTAGTCGTTTGGGCTTTCAACCCAACCACCAAATAGTTTTTAGTAAGTAATTAAGGAAAACCACGATGACTGAATTTGAGCACGAGGACGAATTGAACTCGGCCCAGGATGTTGTAGCCGACGAGCTAGAGCTTTCGGCCGACGACGCTTCTGCCGAAGAGGTTACCGACCTTCTTGAAGACGCCTCTGCTGAAGAAGCAGCGATGCACGTTGAAGGCTCAGACGAAGAGTTGGTTGACGCCCCAGAGGCAGCCGACGAAATCGTTGAGGTGCCTGTTGTTGAGGCACCTGCTGCTTCAACCAGCGACGACCCTTACGACCAGTTCTTCCCAGACTTCAAGACTCAGCCAGGTAAGTGGTACATCGTTCACTCTTACGCCGGCTACGAGAAGCGCGTGAAGCAGAACATTGAGAACCGCAAGCTTTCACAGCCTGGTGGAGAAGATGTTTACCAGATCGAAGTTCCTTTGGAAGACACCGTAGAAATCAAGAACGGTCAGCGCAAGCTGGTTACCCGTGTCAAGGTTCCTGGTTACGTTGTTATCCGTATGGACATGACCGAAGAGACCTGGGACCTAATCCGTCACACCCCTGCCGTAACCGGCTTCGTGGGTAACTCGGCTAACCCAAGCCCACTGCGTCCTCGCGAAGCTTTCGACATGCTAAAGAAGTGGCTCTTCGAGCTTCCTGAAGAGGCTGCTGCAAAGGCTGCTCAGAAGGGCACCGTTGCTGTTAAGGGCAAGTCGAAGGCTGTTCCAATCACCACCGACTTCAAGGTTGGCGAAAGCATCATGATCCGCGACGGTTCGTTCGCAGGTCTGCCAGGTACCATCTCTGAGATCAAGCCTGAAAGCAACAAGCTAACCGTTCTTGTTTCGTTGTTCGAGCGTGAGACTCCGGTCGAGCTTGGCTTCGAGCAGGTTGGCCCACTCAACTAAGCACCACCCACAAATTTTTCAAAACCAAAGTAAAAGGAAAACATAATGGCACCGAAGAAAAAGATCACCGGCATGATCAAGCTTCAGATCCAGGCAGGCGCTGCTAACCCAGCTCCACCTATCGGACCTGCGCTAGGCCAGCACGGTGTGAACATCATGGAGTTCTGCACCGCCTACAACAACGCCACCGCTGACCAGCGTGGAAACGTTGTGCCGGTTGAGATCACCGTTTACGAAGACCGTAGCTTCACCTTCGTTCTAAAGACCCCACCAGCTGCCGAGCTAATCAAGAAGGCTGCTGGAGTTGCTAAGGGTTCAGGCACTCCTCACACCGTGAAGGTTGCACACCTAAGCAAGGACGCTCTTTACAAGATCGCTGAGCAGAAGATGACCGACCTAAACGCCAACGACGTTGACGCAGCGGCCAAGATCATCGCTGGTACCGCCCGCTCAATGGGAATCACCACCGAGGCTTAAGCTTCAAAAAACTTACGCAATAAAAAAGCAATAGTCGTGGGAGAACCGGGCGCGGTTCGTTAGACCACTACTGTGACCGAAAGGAACAACAGAATGGCAAAGCGCAGTAAGGCCTATGAGGCCGCAGCAGCAAAAATCGAAGAGGGTAAGCTTTACACTCCAGAGGAAGCTGTAGCACTAGTTCGCGAGACTGGTTCAGCTAAGTTCGACTCAACCATCGAGGTTGCAATCAAGCTTGGTGTAGACCCTCGCAAAGCAGACCAGATGATCCGTGGAACCGTTTCGCTTCCAAACGGAACTGGTAAGACCGCCCGCGTTATCGTTTTCGCTACCGGTGCAGCTGCAGACGCAGCTCGTGCTGCTGGTGCAGACGAGGTTGGCGGCGACGAGCTGATCGAGAAGGTAGCTGCCGGCTGGACCGACTTCGACTCAGCAGTTGCAACCCCAGACCTAATGGGCAAGGTTGGTCGTCTAGGTAAGGTTCTAGGTCCTCGTAACCTAATGCCAAACCCTAAGACCGGTACCGTAACCCCAGACACCGCTAAGGCAGTGACTGACATCAAGGGTGGAAAGATCGAATTCCGCGTTGACAAGCAGGCTAACCTGCACTTCATCGTTGGTAAGGCATCGTTCACCACTGAGAAGCTTGCAGAGAACCTAAACACCGCTCTTGAAGAGGTTGTTCGTTTGAAGCCTGCATCTTCAAAGGGTAAGTATGTTCTAAAGGCTGCCATCGCGACCACTTTCGGTCCTGGTATTCCTCTAGACACCAACTCGTTCTAAAGGTGTAAAACAATTGAAGAAAGGATCGGGCTAAAACCCCGGTCCTTTCTTCATCCCCAAACGAAGGAAACCGTGAACCACGTAATCGGCGCTGCAACATTGCTCGACCCGAAAGACCCGATGGGCCTTAGGAACGATGCGCCGCTTCTTGATGCCTGGATTCGCGACATGGAAACCGATCGTTCTTGGTTTCAAATCCCTGGTCACAAGGGTCGCCTCGATCTAACCGGCCCCGTCGTCGATGGTGACATCCCAGTTCTTCCTGGCAATCACACCAACCGCATTTCCCCAAGCCTGGTCGTTGAAGCTGAAGCCTTAGCTGCCGACCTTTGGGGCGCAGACTTCTGCCGATTCGGTGTCAATGGCTCGAGCGGTTCCAACCACGCAGCCGTCATGGCCGTTGCCGGCCCTGGCGACAAGGTCATCATCTCCCGAACCCTTCACAAGAGCCTCGCAGTCGGCCTGGTCTATGCAGGCGTTACCCCAATCTGGGTGAAGCCGGTAATCAACCCAGAGACCGGCCTCCCGGAATACCTTCCAAGTAAGACGCTAAGAAAAGCCCTCGAAGAAAACCCAGACGCCAAGGCAGTACTCATCGGTGAACCTAGCTACGTTGGCACCATGAGCAACATCCCCAAGCTTTCCAAAGTTGCCCACGAGTACAACATCCCGCTTGTGGTCGACGCCGCCTGGGCAGCCCACTTCGGTTTCCACGAAAAACTCCCTAAGCATCCACTGGCCGAAGGCGCCGACATCGTCGTAACCAGTGCCCACAAAACTCTCCCTAGCTACAGCCAAGCCAGCATTCTGCTAGCCAAAGGTAAATACGTCGACCTCCCAAGACTGAACAAGATGTTCGACGCCACCCAAACCACAAGCATGTCTGGCCGAATCCTCGCCAGCATCGACGCAGCCAGGGCACTGCTCAAGCGTCACGGCCGCGAACTAATTGGACCAGTCATTGAATCGACCAACCAAGGTCGACAGAAACTACGCGACCACGGGATCGACGTAATCGACGGCCCCTACATCGACCCACTAAAGATGGTCATTCTGTTCCAGAAGTGCGGAGCCGATGGCAACAAGGTTGAACAGGATCTTCTGAAAGCCAACATCGACGTAGAGATGGCCAACCGCGACATCGTGATCCCAATGATCACCTTCGCCGACACCCCAGAGCGCATCAACGACCTAATCAACAAAATCATCAAGAGCGTTGAAGCCCAAGACAAAACCCCACGACCTATCGAAATCTCAGCGGCCTTCAGCATTGAACCAGAAGTCGTGGTCACCCCTAGAGAAGCCTTCTTCTCCAAGTACGAAATTGTCAAAGCCGAAGAATCAGTTGGCCGCATCTGCGCCGAAATGGTCTGCCCTTACCCTCCGGGCGTTCCAGTTCTCAGCCCAGGCGAGCGCATCACCCAACCAGCCCTAGACGCCCTCTTCAAAGCCCGGAGCTTAGGCCAAACAATCAAGTTCGTTGCAGACCCAACCCTCGCAACACTGAAGGTTCTCCCGCTATAGGCAGGCAGCATCAGGGTCTAACGTTTTTGGTTGTAGACGCTTCCGCGATATTCAATTCGCACCAATTTCAAGGTCCGGTTTGCAACATCGACTTCGGTGATAATTCGTAAACTTCCCACTTCGAAACGTTGAAATCCTTTGAGGTGTCCTGAAAGTGATTTCAATTTGGGAAAGTGACCAGACTGCCGAATCTGTTCTAGTTTCTTTGCAACAGGCGCTCTGGCTCCTTTATCGAGTTTTTCGTAATCTTCCTCGAACTTTGGGCTCAATTGCAGCAAAATCTTCTGGGTGGCGGGCTTTGAATTCATCGAAGGTCATCATTTCTAGAGTCCCCTCGGCTTTTTGTTTACGGTACTCAGCGATGCTCTCTTCGAGAGACTTAAGTTTTTCAATCTCATCCATGTTGGCTCGAAGCAAACCCTTGATAATCTGACTCTTCGACTGCCCGGTGTGCCGGGAAGCTCGAGTCAAACGATCGTTGAGTTCGTCGTCTAGTCGCAAAGTAACCATAGCCATAATTTTCTCCTGTAATACAATGTATTACAAATAGACTATTTCAATCTGTGGAGAACTCCAAGAACTAAAACTAGATCAAAGCAGAAGCAGCAGTTGCCTCTGCAACCAACCCAGCAGCCAGGTAACCCTTCATCGCCTTGGCAGCTAGGTTGCGACCCTTCACTCCACCAAAAGCAATGGCCTGGGCGTGGTAACCCCGAGCCGCCACATCAGAGGCAAGGTCCTTCACAGCAAACAACTGCGCGCAAAGCTCCAATGCCGAAGCAGTCTCACCCAACTGCGCCTGAGCCAAAGCAGACAACGCCAAAGCCTTCGGATACCAGGGAGAGAACATCTGCAAAACGTTGTCGACGACCAGCCCGGAATAAAGCGCAACACCAGACCACTCACCACGACTAGCCATGAACTCAGCCAACTTCAATCGGCTTAGAGAAACCCAAGCATCCGCTCCGGCCTTCTCAAACGCTGCGATAGCCGCAAACACGTCGGCCTCAGCATCCAAGACATTACCCATGTTCCAGTGGCAGAGACCACGCGACACCAAAGCTTCACCCAGCGCCTCCCAAAGCTTGAACTTCGACAACAGTGGAATAGCACGCGCATAAACCTCAAGAGCAGAATCAACCCGCGACAAACCAATCAGAGCCTGAGCACGCAGCAGGTCAACACGAACCTTGTGCTTCATAGTTGAAGCCTCAGACTCGATGATGGCCTCGATCTCCTTTAGAGCAGCCTCATAAAGCTCCATGCCAATCAGAGCCTTAGCTATTCCGTAGGCAGCCTTATTGCGCATCTGATCGTCGTCGTTGTATGAGGCCATCGAGAAGATCTCCCGTGCCACGGTCAAAGCCGACGAAGGCTCTCCATTGGAAAGCAAAACCGAAACCAGCTCACTAGCCGCGCGAGCGTAGGTGTAAGGGTCTTCGGTTGTAGAAGCCGACTCCAAATACTCACGAGCCAAAACTAGGTCTCCCTGCTTGCGCAAGAACCGACCATACTCCGCCTGCATCATCGTCAAGCTCCAAGTCATCGACTCCGAAGCCATCCCAATCGCCAACTCAAAGTTCCGGCGAACCGCAGCAACATCGCCGAGGCGCATGTAAGCACGAGCAGCAAAGGCCAGGTGGTCAATCTCAAGATCAGCACGGAACGAACGCTTCCCGGCATCGGCCCCAGCCTCGTGCGCAGCAGCACAGGCATCCCACTTCTTCAAACGAGCATTCATAGCTCCCAGCAGGTGGTAAGCGTGAGACATTCCAACGAAGTCGTTGATCTCATCGGCCAAATCACGGGCAGTCTCTAAGTAGTTGAGAGCCTGCAAAGGGTTATTGTCTCGCTGCCCAATCTTGCGAGCAGCATCAAGCAAACCTTCAACGCGCGAGTTCACATCATCCGACGAAATCTTCTCCCAAATTTCATCATCCGAAGGATATCCAAAGTTAAATCCGCCCATAATTACTGCCTCCCACTCAAGTCAAGAAGATAAGTAAACACCCTCCCCCTGACATTTAAAGCGAAGACAATAAACTTAATTCATGACCACGATCGACCTCACCGAAGCAACCTTCCAACAAGCACTCCAGGGCAACGACATTGTCCTAGTGGACTGGTGGGCCGACTGGTGTGGCCCCTGCAAAGCCTTCGCCCCAACCTATGAAAAGGCCAGCGAAGCTCACCCAGACATCACCTTCGCCAAGGTCGACACCGAACAAGAACAACAACTAGCCGGAATGGCCCAGATCACCTCAATCCCCACCCTCATGGTCTTCCGCGACAACATCCTCCTCTTCTCCCAAGCCGGAGCACTACCACTAGCCCAACTTGAAGAACTAATCCAGGCCACCAAGCAACTAAACATGGACGACGTGCGCAGAGAAATCGCGAAGCAGCAAGAAAACAAGTAAAAAAAAGTCAGACCAACTACCTAAGATAAAAACACAACTTAATAACCAACTATCAAGAGGCAGATCAGGATCCCTTCCCCTGCCAAAGCAACCGGCCCCCATCGGCATCGGTGCATAAGGGAAAACAAGATAGGGCTCGCAAGAGCAAACATAGATGGGGCTAATGCCCCAAGAAAGGGGCATTTTCTATGTCCGAACCAACCGTTGAAGCAAACCTTGGCACCGTCGAATGCGCCAGCTACAAACCCGGCCATAACCTCCACTGGATCCCAGTCCTGAACAAATGGCGAGACGAACCTCGACTCCCAATGACAATCCGTCACATCACCAGCAATGCCTTCGAGATAACCAGTGAAGGCAAAACTGAGATCGTCTACAACCACAACCCAAGCGCAGTCATACGAGCTATTGAAACAGCAAACCCAAACCACTTCAAGAAGGTCGGCAACACCGGCGCAATAACCATCGAATCAAATCGCGGCCACGCCTGGCTCTACTTCTCTAACGAACCATTCATCGACTGCGAAACCCCACAACCTAAGTACTACGACAAGTACCGCTACATCGACAAAGAAATCGAGCGACTCGAAGAACTAGCAACCACGCTTCCAACCCTGGAGAAGCGACTAGGCGCCAAAGAACTTTCCCTGAAAGCCCAGTTCATCAAACGTCTGCAACTGGAGAACGCCCACAAAACCTTGATGTATGTTTCGGGATACAAAACCGTATGCAGTTGTGGCCTACTCCTCGACAACATTAGAAGGATCGATGACGCGGTTGGGCACATTACTTATTGAAGATAAGTGGGTGGAATATAGGTGTCACTCCTCTCTAGTAGAGTACGAGAAAGAAATTATTTGGGGGTTAGTTTGGGATCTACTGACGAAGTGCTAGTTCCTAGTGCGGATTTGCTTGAGTCAATGCGAGCCGTTGGATACTCTCTACAAACGGCAATTGCAGACCTAGTTGATAATTCACTTGCGGCTGATGCAAAGAATATCTGGATCAATTTTGAAAGCCACCCAGAATTGCATGTTTCAATCCTTGATGACGGCCGGGGAATGAACAAAGAAATTCTCAGAACAGCTATGAAGTTGGCCGGTAGATCACCAGTTGCCGATAGAGACAAAAATGATCTTGGCCGCTTTGGGCTTGGCTTGAAAACAGCATCACTTTCACAATGTCGAAATTTAACCGTTGCGACTAAGGCCACTCAGGGTGAGAATTTCATTGCGTCGTGGGATTTGGACTACATCCAAACAAAGGGCGATTGGGTTCTTCGATGGTTAGAGACTAAGGACTTGGCCACATTTCCTAGCAGCATTCATTTAGGGCAGTTAAGCCATGGCACGCAGGTTCTTTGGCGCGACTTAGATTTACTTCTGAGTTCACCAGACATGGATCAGGACGAATTCACGGAGCTCAAGGATGAGGTAAGTAAGCACCTGAGTTTGGTATTTCATAGATTTATGCAGCAGGTAGGAACCGCTAAAGTTCACATCTACCTCAATAATTCAGAACTAAAGCCAATGGATCCGTTTTTGGAGTCAGCACCAGGGACCCAAGTGAAAGATGAGATGGTTATTAGGATTGGCTCCGAAATTGTAACTGCGAAACCTTACATTTTGCCTGACCAGAATAAGTTGACTGCAGAACAGAGGAAATCGGCGCTCATCGGCGAGACAATGCGTGACACGCAAGGGTTCTACATTTACAGAAATAAAAGACTCTTAAGTTGGGGTACGTGGTTCCGAATGACCGGAAAAACAGAACTATCCAAGTTGGCGAGAGTGAGAGTAGATACGCCGAATTCACTTGATACCGAGTGGCGGCTCGGAATTATGAAGTCTTCAGTGCAGCCTCCCAAAATCCTTAGAGATAGACTCCGCGCAATCGTTCCAAGAATCGTTGGAGACTCCCAACGTGTTACACGCGGCCAGAATGTTCTTGCTCTTGGTTCACGAGACTCTGCTTGGGTAATCAAAGAATTAGGTGACGGTGCGTTTTCTTTGAACATCAATTTAAACTACCCGCTGGTAATGGCCTTGGACGAAAGTCTTAATCAAACTCAGAGGCGCCAACTCGGAGCATTGTTCGAGGCTATCGAATCTCTGTTCCCAATGAATGAAATTTATGACCGCCTGACTGGGGATCATGCGGTAACAAGCGCGGAAACTGACTTCCCGCTAGAAGCACTTTATCTTGCGCTGAAGTCAATCAGCGGTGACCCCGAAGCCGCATTCGCTGAGTTACTTAAAACGCCTCCGGTTTCCACTACTCCAGGCTTAAACATTGAAATTGAAGACCGTAAAGAGTATTTCTTGAACCTATCGTCAGGAGACAACTAATGAACTGTAATGAAGAAAAACTAAATCAACTGATTAATACCGTTAACGGCAATTTGGGCCTTGCAGCAGTTTCAGAGCAGGAACTGCAACGTCTTGTCATGGTACTTGCTCCAGTAGTAGCTCCAGAACTTACGGAAGATTGCTTGGAAAAAGCTGTAAATACAATTCAGGCGAGCAGGGCAGTTGTAATCGATATTGGTGAGGTCCTTGCAGACAAACACGAACCGTGGCTTGACAAAAGAAGGCCCGAAATTGATTTCAAGCGTTGGGAGGCTTATTCCAAGATGCTTGCGACTAAAGGCCTCGAACCGCAGGTGATTGATGCAATCCACAGGCGCCAAGACATAATCTTAGATCTTGCCGGTAACCCAGTAATGGAGGGTTCTTGGGCTAGAAGAGGCCTAGTTATCGGTGACGTTCAGTCAGGAAAGACTGCCAATTATCTTGCTTTGTTCAACAAAGCCGCAGACGCAGGATACCGAGCTATTATTTTGCTCGCTGGGCACACGGATAAGCTACGCAAGCAAACTCAGGCTCGTGTTGACGAGGGGTTTGTTGGTAGAGACAGCCGATTGCTTGGCCAAGGGCTACAGCAGTTGCAGCCGAATACCGTTGGTGTCGGAAAATTGGGTATAACGGCTACTCCATTCACGACCTACAACAGTGATTTTTCAACAGCGCAAGTAGCTGGAAACAACATCGATGTGCAAGCCCTAAATTCTCCAGTTGTGTTTGTGATCAAGAAGAATAAACGCATCATTGACAACTTGGTTCAGTGGTTAGCTTCGCAGGTTCCTAAAGATGGGAAGTTAAAGACTCCTATGTTGCTTTTGGATGATGAAGCAGATTTCGCTTCCATCAATACAAATCAAAATCCTCAGGCGGCAACAGCAATAAACCAGGGAATTCAAGACCTATTAGCTCGGTTCGAAAAGAACTCGTATGTCGGATTTACTGCTACGCCATTCGCAAATGTTCTTATTGACGACGAACAGCCTGAAGATTTGTTCCCTCGAGATTTCATCTTTTGTCTAGACAGCCCAAGTAACTATTTTGGTCCAGATCGAATGTTGGCAAATGGCGATGATGATGACTTTGGGTCGAATCCATTTATAAAGACCCTAGATGACGCCGAGTCGGTTTTCCCATTCAAACATCGCCGGACATTAACTGTTTCGGCACTACCCGAATCTCTGAACGATTCGATTCGAAGTTTCTTCCTTGTTAATTCAATTCGGGATTTGAGAGGTCAAGACAAAAAGCCTCGGTCCATGTTGATAAATGTATCGAGATTTGTTGATGTTCAAGCTCGTGTCTTTGACTTGGTGAGCAACAAGGTATCCGTTATGCGAAATGCCTTGAAGTATGACACTGACCAGAATGGCCCCGAGTGGGAAGCCTTGAAACGCGTCTTTGATTTGGAGTTTAAGGAATCTGGCGCTTCATGGGCGAAGGTTAAGAAAGCCTTGAACAATGCCATTGAGCCGATCGAAGTTCATGTGGTCAACAGCAAGAATTCCGCCGAGGCCTGGGATGCGGTTTATGCGACTGATCGCGCTCGAGTGATAGCTATTGGAGGGGATGTACTCTCACGAGGGCTCACGCTCGAAGGTTTATCTACCAGCTATTTCTACAGAAGAAGTCTGGCCTACGACACATTGATGCAAATGGGGCGTTGGTTTGGTTACCGTGAGGGCTACGATGACCTATGTCGTCTATGGATTGATAAAGAAGTCGCCTCATGGTACGTATTCATCGCTGAAGCCACGGCAGATCTTCGTAATGACTTGAAAGACATGCGAATTGCTGGTCTAACACCGAAGGAATTTGGGCTGGCTATTAGAAAACATCCTGGATCTATGCTGACGGTGACAGCAATGAATAAGTCGAGGTCAGGTCAATCAGTAAACATGAAGATTTCATTGATGAATTCGTCACTGGAAACGGCGCGACTTCCTCTTGCGTCTATAGCTCACCAAGATAACTGGAACGAAGCCAAGAAATTTATCGAAGGGCTTCGAACCGAGGGTTACGAAAGTCAATACAAGAGAGTAAGGTCTGAAACTTGGCACAAGGTGCCAAAGACAGCGGTTGCCTCGTTCTTGACAAACTTCAAGCCATCAGAATCGGACCCCTATTTTGGTACTGCCTTGGCGACCTTTATTGCAACTGCAAGAAGTGAAATTCTTCAGGACTGGGATGTTGCTCTTATCTCAGGAAGCGGAGATGACCTTCTTCAAATAAATTCAAAACATAAGAAAACCGCTCGACGCATTTATCAAAAGGGCGATATTTTGTATGTCGGCGGTGTCAAGATGCGACTTGGCGGACGTTCTGATTTAGCTATCTGTATGAGTGCCGAACAAGAGGCCATAATCGCGCAATACAAAATTGACAACAAGAAAGAGGCTCCAGCAAGCGCTTACCGAGCAATTATGGAGCGCCCACTCATGCTGCTCTATTTCCTACAAACTAAGACTCATGACGGGCAACCTGTTCCAGATGACGCACCAATGAAGCCATTCATGACACCATCCAATGAAACACCACTCGTGGGTGTCCATCTAAGTTTCCCTCGGGGAGATGGGCCGATTGCGGAAAGAGAGACCGTGACGTTTATCGTCAATACGGTTTGGCAGCGATTCAATCAGACTATGGCGGAATTTGATATTACAGATTCCGAAAATGAAGACATCGAAGATACGGAGGACTAGGGTGTCACAGCACGAAGGTTTACTAATAACAAAGTGGAATGAAATCAGGAGTGCTGCCAACCCTGGAGAGTACATCCGAGTCGATCCTTCAAGTAAGCTCGCTCAATACTGTGGAATTGGCACTTCGGGAAACTTGCAATTTCTATGCATATCCCAAGAATCCTCAAAACTGCTCTCGGGCACTCGTGTCATCAGAATTTCTAATTCTCAAAGGCCGGATGGCAAGCACGTTCAAATATTTGAACTGACGGATGACAAGTTTCAGAGAGAATTTCTAACACTTAGTGCGGACATGTACGAGGCCACCCTAGCTTGCCTAACTGAGAAAGACGCCATCAATGCGCAGGCGACCGCGTATTTAACCTGGGCAAAATTCTTCCAGCCAGCTGCAAAGATGTCAGTGGAATCTGCAAGGGGTCTTTTTGCAGAATTACTCACTTTGAAGGATTATGCAATTCCAAAATTTGGTCAAAACGAGGCGGTGAATTGCTGGCGTGGCCCGTTGGGTGGACATCAAGATTTCGTCTTCGGCAACGAAGCTGTAGAGGTGAAATCTGTCCATTCCGATGGAATTGAAGTAAAAATCTCTTCAGAGCACCAGCTCACGTTTGACGGTGACTTTACTCTCAGAATCTATAAAATCGCAGACTCCGATAATGGGCCTGGAACCACTTTGAGTGAGCTTGTTACCAGCATTTCAAGCCAATTCAATGGCGACACAAAATCAAAATTTCTCGATTTAGTTTCGGGATTAGGCTTCAGCTTAGATGAGCCACTTTGTGCCACAATAAAATTTTTGAAACTTGATTTATCGATTTTTGATGTTAAACAAGATGGTTTCCCGTCAATAAAAGTTGGCGATTTGCCACCAGGTATAGGCAAAGTGTCATATTCCCTAGCACTACACGCGATCAAACCTTACGCGGTCGAAAATGAGTGAGACAACTGACTTTTATGAGTCGATGCTTATCGATGTCAGATCAGCAAGCGTAGGCCTTGGTGAGTATCCACGAGATGCCTTCACTTCGTGGGCGCTTGAAAGACTTTCCGAGGCAAATGAACTTTCTGATTTAGTACAAGCTCCTTTCCAAGGCACCGCAAGAAACAGGAAAAAACTCGCGATTGATGCTTTTGGGTTCGACCAAGTTGACGGAACCTATGTAGCAGTTATCTCCGACTTCAACGATGTAGATAATGAATCCACCATAACTCGTACAGAAATCGAGTCACTTTTCGGACAATTGCGAGCATTCATTGAAAATTGCCTTGACCTAAATGAGTTTAGAAATTTCCCCAAGCACGAGGAAAGTGTCGCTGCGGGCCAACTTCTATTAGAAAATCGAGGTGCAGTAAATAAATTCCGTTTTTATTTGGCAACCAACCGAACTCTGTCGAATAGAGTAAAGCAACTTGAAGCCGAAGATTTGGACAAAAAGCCAGTCGTTTACACAGTCTGGGATTTGAATAGATTTTTTGATGCATACGCTTCTGCACAAGGGCGAGAAGAAATTGCCATCGACTTCACCGAGTGGTACCCAGGGGGAATACCTGCTTTGCCAACTTCTTCTAAAACTTCTGAACTCTTGGGTTCTTATATGGCTATTATCCGTGGTGACGTGTTGGCGGCTATTTTCGATAAGTATGGGTCTCGACTTCTTGAGGGCAATGTCCGCAGCTTCTTGAGTGCCAGAGGTGCAGTAAATAAAGGCATTCGATTAAGTTTGCTAAACGTGCCAGAAAAGTTCTTGGCTTTCAATAACGGAATTACAGCAACAGCGACTTCTGTAACTTTTGCGTCTGAAGGCTCTGTGGCCTTTATTTCGCAAATATCCGATCTGCAGATAGTAAATGGCGGCCAAACAACCGCTTCGATGCATGACTTCCTAAAGAGAGAAAAGGACTCATCAAATCTGAAAAAAGCTAATGTTCAGATGAAACTTCTCGTAGTCAAACCAGAAGCAGCTGATGAAATGGTGCCTCAGATTGCACGGTATTCAAATAGTCAAAACAAGGTCAGTGAAGCAGACTTCTTCTCAAATAGTAGTTTCCACCGTAAGTTTGAGGAACTTTCGAAACGTATTGCTGCAAACCCTAGGGGCGGGAGCCAAATTTCTACTTATTGGTTCTACGAAAGAGCCCGAGGGTCCTATGCCAATGAACGGTCGAGAAGTTCTAACGTCAAGCAATTCGATTTAAAGTATCCAAAAGCTCAAGTTTTGACAAAAACCGACTTAGCTAAGTTTCATAATTCTTGGAATCAGCTACCCCATAAAGTCAGCGATGGAGCTCAAAAAAACTTTCTGGCATTTGCAAATCAAATTGCTGAAAGTTATGCATCAAATGAATTGAAGTATGGTGAACGGTTTTTCAAGCAATCAATTTGCCAGGCCATTCTCTTTAAAGAACTTCACAAGCGGGTAATGAAAGCTGAATGGTACGGGGGTTATGCAGCGAATATTGTCACTTATGCACTCGCTAGATTAAGTGCCGAACTTGAGTCACGAAAGCTTTCCTTGGATTGGGAACTTGTTTGGAAGAACCAATTCTTGTCAGACGAGCTTTTGAATTCTCTCCTAGGGATTGCAAAGGTCATGCTTGACCAACTCACCGATCCGAGACGCCCAAAGGAAAATGTGACCGAGTGGGCAAAAGATCAAAATTGCTGGAAACAGGCAAAAGAAAAAACTATTTTGCTTTCGTGGGAGGCGATACCTGAAATTCAACCTCTCGACAAGGAACAAGAACGTGAGGAAGTTCGACAAGATCGCGTGGCCGGGTCAATGGTCAATTTGGCTCAAAAAATGACATATGTAGTGAGCCTGGATTCGAGTTATTTGAAAGATTTGATGGCAACTCAACCTGGCAATCTCCGCATTAGCCCGAGAGAAAGTTCAGTCCTAAAGAAGCTCCTGAGTCAAGGAGCACTAAGTAGTGACCGAGAATATGAAGTAATTTATGAGCTACTCACTCGTGCAAAGGCGGAAGGTGTGAGCCTTCCAGATTTTTCTGTCTAGAGGAAAGGCTCTAACTTTTTTGCGATTGCCCTAATAACGGAGACCGGAACAGCATTACCAAGCTGTCGGTAGGCCTCAACAGAGGAGCTATTGAGTTGGAAGTGAGCTGGAAAGCCTTGAAGAAACTTTATTTCTTCAGGGTCTAATTTTCTAGGCGTAGGTTTCCCTGGTTGTTCAATTAGGGCTTCAGAGCCATCTTTGTAATATCGTGCGGAAATTGTCGCCACATAATGGTCTTTTTCGGGATCAAATTTTTGAAAGCCAAATCCTTTGCCAGCCTTTGTGTTAGCGACCTTTCTTTTAATGTGCCCATCCCAAAGCCGTTGACTTATAGTCAACTTCTTGTCGGGATTTGGCAGCAAGAAATCCTTGAGCCAGACTTCATCTCGCTTGTGGGTCGGTTCAGGGTATTCGAAATTTTCGGCACCGGGGATGTCTTTGCGAATTGCGACAATAAAGATTCGATTTCGATTTTGAGCTAGGCCAAAATCCCTGGCGCAAAGAATTTTAGGTTCGGGCACGTAATACTCAAGACCCTCTGCGGGGTTTCTTAGTACTTCCAGTATTCGGCGAAGAGTGTTTCCACCGTCGTTTGTTTTGAGGCCTCTCACGTTTTCTAAAAGAACCACACGGGGTCTCTTCGTGGCAATGATGTTGGCTATCGAGAAGAATAGCGTCCCTCTCGTATCTTCAAATCCCAATTTTTTGCCAGCATGTGAAAATGGCTGGCATGGAAATCCGGCCACTACCAAGTCGTGTTCTGGGACATCTTTTGGCCGGTCGCTGCCGATTTCTACAACATCTGTGTTGATTCGAGATTCCGCTTCGAGAGAGTCCTTGGCGCCATCAAGAAAATTCATCGAGTAAGTCTGACGAGCCGCCTTGTTGATCTCAGATGTAAAAACGCATTCACCGCCGAGTTCGTCAAAAGGGATTCGGAGGCCACCTATACCGGCGCACAAGTCAATGAATTTGAATGATTTTCCCACTCGTCCAGGTTACCAGGTTGAATGCCAAAATAGCTAATAACGCTCATTATTCATGGCTTCTAGGGCGGCATGGTTCGCTTCAGCTTTAGTAAGCTGCAGAGATGGGGATTAACTTTCAAACTTTTCCAAAGTCCATGGCAACGCCTGTCGGTGTTCTGAATGCAATAAGTGTTTTTACGGCAAATGACTCAATAATTGATTCGCATAAGCAGACAGATCTCAAGAGCAATGATGTTCTAGCGGTCCTTCGAGAAGAATTAGTAAATCTAGGTTTTGAAGTTGAAAAGGGAAAAGCCGCCGATCAGAAAATCAAAGTTGCGGTACTTTATGGACTGAACGGTCAAACCACCAAAACCTTCGATGCCGATGCATTCCATCGCGAAGAAGGCATTGTTATGGAAGTTGAAGCAGGTCGCGCTGTCGCTAACTACCAGTTCTTGAAGGACCTATTCCAGGCTTGCGCCATGCAGGAAGCCCGCCATTTAGTTATCGCTGTGAGAAATCTTTACCTTGGTAAGAAAGACTTCGACGCGGTAATCAACTTCATGGAAACGCTCTATGCGTCATCGAGATTGCAGTTACCACTTCAATCAGTAACTATCGTCGGTTACTAAAGGCTTTTTAACACTTCGTTTAGTTCAGCCTTCGTCGGAGGCTCTGCCCCTGCGCGTTCACAGTTGATTGATGCGGCGACGCCTGCGATGTGGACGAAGGTGTGGAGGTCGTCGTCTTTGATGTTCATGAGCTTGTGGGTTGGGTTTTCTCCGAGGTGGTTGTTCTCTTGGAGAAGGCCTAAGAGGTTGGCGGTGAAGGTGTCGCCGGCTCCTACGGTGTCGACAACGTTGATCTTTCTGGATGGGACGTTGAATAGCTTTGTTCCGTCTTTATAGACGTCGACCCCTTCAGAGCCCTTTGTAATTAGAACGAGTTTGTTCTTAGACCACTCTTTTGCTGTTTCGTCGGGGGTTCTTGATGGGTCGAGCCATTCGAGGTCTTCGTCGGAGGCTTTGATGATGTGGCTGAACTGGTTGACGCGTTCTACTCTTGTCTTCTCTTTTTGCTGGTCGAAGCCGAGGGCTGGTCGCATGTTGATGTCGTGGGAGATTGTGGTGTTATGGCTTTGGGCTTTGGCCCATTCTTCGATTACCAGGTTGCCTGGTTCCATGGCCATGGTTAGGCAGCCGAATTGGATGGCTTCTGCTTCTAGTGTGGGAAGCTCTTCCTTAGTCCAGCCCCAGTCGGCTGTGCCATTGACATAGAAGGAGTAGCTAGGGGAGCCTTGGGCGTTGATTGAGACAACTGCGAGGGTTGAAGGTTTGTCTGTTTCTATTGCGTGTTCTAGGTGAACGTTGTTCTTTACTAGCTTTTCTCGGATCTGCTGGCCGAATGAGTCGGTGGAGATTCTGGCGAGGAAGGTGTGGTTGGCTTCTCTGCGGGCAAGGGCGATGGCAACGTTGGCGTTTGCGCCACCAACCACGGCGTTATAGCTGGTTGGGTTGTAGCGATCCTGGATGAGGTCGATAAGTGCTTCGCCAATAACGATGATCATGTAACTAGTTTGGCAGAGGTCTTTGGCTTCTCTTTAATTACTTTGAACAGGGCGAAAAGGTAGAAACCTAGTGACGCGAAAATGAGGGTGTTAGAGAAAACATCGATGCCCATGAAGTGGCTGAAGTATTTCGACTGAAATCCTTTGCTGATGAGACCTAAGAGGTTAACTATTGTTGAGGCGATGGCCACGAAAGCCCAGAAGGATCGCTGCGGGACTGGTCGAGTGAATTTGAGCCTAGGTATTCTGAAGAAGATTGTTAGGGCATAGAACGCGCTGATGCCGGCGAACAGCACACCACAGAACATGAGGATTACTGCCAAGTAAAAAATGCCTTGGAGCGGTGATTCACTGGTTACGTCAAGGTTGCCAAAGTAAAAGATAAAAAAGATAACAATCGCCGGGGCAACAAAAATTGCTGGTGCGTAAGCCAAGGCGATGATTGCCTTAGTCAAAGAGTTTTGGCGTTCCTGTTGTTCGTTCATTTCTTCCCCCTGCGGATGCCAGTTTAGAGGCGTAGTCTGACATCATGAATAAGAATGTGCGCTTGGGGCTCGTACTCCCACTTGTGGCTTTGACTGTGGCATGGTTGGCAACTATTGCCGCTGCCTTTATCGATCTTCCTTACACAACAGGGAAGACCGCTCCTAATGTTCGCTTGTCTACTTATGTGGTGCTGGGTGGTTTGGCTGCTGCTTCGCTTCTGGTGCTTTGGGGTTTCAAGCTGATTGATGCTGAGCACCACAAGAGTGAAGCGGTGCCAGTGGTTCGGGCAACCTATCGCTTCGCCGGGTTGATGATTGTGATCTCGTTGGCCTTCGATGTCATCTTTGCTTTCGTTACCTTTATTGGTTCGTTCAACCAAAGCGGGGTATTCGGTGGTCTTGTGCCATCAATCCTTGACCGTTTCTTGGGTGTCTACTTGCCAATCATCATTGTTGCTGGATTGATTGTTTTCGTTTTGTTGCAGGCTTTGTTGTTCCGTAAGTCATCGCCGGGAGCTGATTCTTCTTCCCCTGGAATGTCTGCCACTCAGAAGGCTTTGGCAATCGGCTATGCGCTTCCAATTATTGGCACTGCACTTGCTGTGATTATCGGGCTTGCGGTTTATGACGCCCAGCGAACGAACCTTCAGGGTTGGACCTGGGTTTTGATCATGGTTCTAGTTGGGGCTTCGATCGTTTTGGGCACTCGCTTTGCGGCTCAGGCTCGTTCGGCTAAGCCAGTGGTTCGTGCTCCGCGAGTGGTTGGTGCTGCTGGGGCGGTGACTCTGAACTACGTGCTGTCGGTTGTGTTTGCAGGCGTTGTCTCGATCATGTCGTTCACCTTTGGGCAAGCAGCAGTCAGTGCGCTAATTTCCTACCCTCAGTGTGTTGATGGTAATTGCGCTAACCCACAGCTACTTTCGCTATCCAGTGACTGGTGGATCAACCAGATGATTCCGGCGTTCTTGCTGTTGGTTCTAGTTGAGATTGCTACGTATCTGGCGATTACTTCACGCAATAAGGTTGCCGCAGCCTAGGGTTGTTTTTCGTCGGGAAAGTTCTCTGGCGCTTGAGTGGTGTTTGGCTTTATGGCTGTGCCGACTGCAAGTAATACCCCGCCAAGAGGTATGGTGAAAAACATGTACCACGGGATAACTCCCCAGGTGCAGTTTGACTCGTTGCAGCCAGGAGTTAGAGCGCTACCAATACCCCCAATGATGATTGGCGCGAATGCAATTAGTGGCGAGAGCCAAACAAGCCAATTACTGACTTTTCTGCGCTTGTTTAATTGTTCGTTGTTCATTCGATCCCCCAATCGTTTGTTTTCTTAATCATTAGTCTTAAGAGATGGAATTTCAAGTAGCCGGGCTGTTGTTCGACAACGATGGCGTGCTGGTTGATTCGCACCCAGCGGCGGTCGAGGCCTGGACTAAGTGGTGTTCGGTCTATTCGCCGGGGCTTGATTGGGATTCGCAGGGCACTGCTGGGGTTCGTGCTGAAGACATGGTTCGCATGTGGGCTCCTTTGGAGTTGTTTGATGAGGCTAATGACTACATCAATGCTTTGGAACTAGAGACTGCTGGTACCACGGTTCCTTTGCCTGGGTCTTTGGCTTTGCTTTCTGCCTTGCCGGCTGGTTCTTGGACTATCTGTACTTCGGCGAATCGGGAACTTGGGTTGGCTAGGGTTCGGGCGGCTGGGTTACCGGTTCCCTTGGAGTTTGTTTGCGGCGATGATGTGGCTGCTGGGAAGCCTGCTCCGGATCCTTATCTATTGGGAGCTTCGCGTTTAGGGTTGTCGCCTTCTCAATGTGTTGTGTTTGAGGATGCCGTGGCAGGGGTGGAGTCGGCTCGTGCTGCTGGGGTTGGTGTTGTGGTTGGTATTGGTCCTCGAGTAGTTGGTGCTGCCGTGGATTGCGTGGTGTCTTCTCTTGAGGGAATTACTTGGTCCTCAGGGGTGTTGACTGTTTCGTCGTCTTCTCTATTGAAAGGTTTTTGATGTCTTCAGTAACTTATTACGGTGCCGATTGGTGCTCAGACTGCCGCCGCTCGAAGAAGCTAATGGACACCCTGGGTGTTCAGTACGTTGAGAAGAATGTGGAAGAGTCTGCTGAATACACTGCCGAGGCTGAGGCGATTGCCGGGCGCAAGAACATCCCGGTGATTGTTTTTGAGGATGGGCTTCACCTGGTTGAGCCTTCAGACGCAGATTTGTTTGCAGAACTAAAGGTTCGCGGAATCGTTTCCTAGCGTCTTCGTTTGTTGAGCGTGAAGATGAGTTCCACTTTCTTCACGATCGACCAACTTGAAATTGCCAGCAGTATTACGGCGATTGGGAATAGATACCAAAGGTTCACAAAGAAGAAGTTCTCGATACCTCCGGCGTATTTGATGTCTTCAACGTTAGCCACTGCCTCAAGTAGTTGGTTCACCAGCATGAAGCTACCAACGAAGGTGATTCGGCTGAGGTTTACCTCGCGGTAGTTCTGCCATTCGTCGCGGGTTTTCACGAAGTCGGAGATCAAGCCCGAAATGCTTAAGGCGCTGAGCAACACGAATGTATAGGCAAAGTAGGGGCGGGCTGGTAGCTCCCAAGCGCAGCTGTGAAGGGCGTTTTGGTCGTCGAAGTAGTAGCCATAAAACTTACCGCTGGCAGAACACCATGACGTAGCCAGGATGTGGAAGATTGACAGAGCCGCGTTGAGTAGGAAAAGCGTGAGAGTGGCACCCTTGAAAGTGAACCCCAATTGGTCGAACATCTGAACCCCTCGAATGTTTAGAGGGAAAGATTAGTTTTTGGCCCTGACATTTAGGGTTTACCAAATTGGGTCTATCTTTATCGTTTCGTTACATGTAACGTAGAAGGAGTCGCAGACTTTGCGACAGTAGTTGTATGCAGCGTCACCGAGTGACGCCAGTCTTCCTTCGTTTGAGAGTTCGCCGTATTGCGAACGCAGTTCTCGTGTGTGGGTATAGCGCTTTCAACTAACCCAAGCGCCAAGTGGCTACTCCCCACAAAGCGCAAATAACGAAAACTGAAAAGGAAAATCATGCCAAATATTGGCGGTAAAAACGCACGCCCGGGTAAGAACGCGCGCGCAGCAGCACCTAAGGGCAAACGCCCAGCATTCTTTGAAAAGGGTTCGGACTCACGTCCGGCTCGCGACACACGCCCTTCGGCTGGTCGCACCAGTGACCGTGAGATGAGCGGTGGTCGTGAAGACCGCGGCCGCGACTGGTCACCTGAAGGTCGCAAGCCACGCCACGGCGCAGCCGGCGCACCTCGCCGCGACTTCGGTTCGGATCGTCCAGCTCGTTCATTCGATGGCGACCGTGCTCCTCGCGGTGGCGATGACCGTGGTCCTCGTCGTTCATTCGATGGCCCACGCCGCGACGATCGTCCGGCTCGCTCTTTCGATGGTCCTCGTCGCGACTTCGGTTCGCGTGATGACCGCCCAGCTCGTGATGACCGTGGTCCTCGTCGTGACTTCGGTTCACGCGATGACCGCCCGGCTCGTTCATTCGATGGCGACCGCGCACCTCGTCGTGATTTCGGCGACCGCGATTCTCGACCAGCTCGTGATGACCGTGGTCCACGTCGTGATTTCGGTTCGCGTGATGACCGTCCGGCTCGCTCATTTGGCGACCGCGACTCACGCCCGCGCCGTGACTTTGGTTCAGACCGTCCAGCCCGTTCGTTCGGTGCCGACCGCGATGGCCGCCGCCCAGACCGCGTAGAGCGCGATAACTCGCGTGAGCGTTCGTTTGCCGGTGCTCGTTCGGGCAACAGCAACAAGAAGACCTTCCAGGAAGACAAGGTTCTAGACCGCATGGTTTCGTCGGTAGACGTACCTGTGATCGACACCTTCGAAGAAATGGGTCTACACGACAAGGTTCTGATTGCTCTAAAGGGCATGGGAGCTGAGAAGCCTTTCCCAATTCAGGCAGCTTCGATTCCTGCAGCAATGACCGGCGTTGACGTCCTAGGTCGCGGAAAGACTGGATCGGGTAAAACCATCTCGTTCACCGTGCCAATGGTTGAAAAGCTAATCAAGCTAGGTTCGGTACCTCGCAAGCCAAACAAGCCACGTGCACTGATCTTGGCTCCAACTCGTGAGTTGGCTGACCAGATCGACCGCACCGTAAACGGTATTGCTCGCGCAGTCGGTTTCTACACCACCTGTATTTACGGTGGTATTCCTCAGCGCAAGCAGGAAATGGCTATGCAGCGCGGTGTTGACATCGTGGTTGCAACTCCAGGACGTTTGGAAGACCTAATCTCGCAGCGTGTTGTAGACCTTTCTGAGGTTGAGACTCTAATCGTTGACGAAGCCGACCACATGTCGGAGCTTGGCTTTATTGAGCCAGTGCGCCGCATCATGGCCGGTGTTAGCCCAACCGCTCAGAAGCTTTTGTTCTCGGCAACTTTGGACAAGGCCGTTCAGTCGGTCGTGGACGAATTCTTGCCAGCACCGTTCATCTACGAAGTTCCAGATGAAGAAGAAGACCACTCAAACATCACCCACCGCGTGCTTATCGTCGATGACGAAGACCGTTCACAGGTCTTGTTGCGTTTGGTTCAGGGTGAAGGCAAGAGCCTTATCTTTACTCGCACCAAGATGACCGCTGAGCGTTTGTCAGAGTCGTTGACTTCTGCAGGTGTTCCAGCAGCTCGTTTGCACGGTGACCTAAACCAGAACCAGCGAAACCGCAACCTTGAGCGTTTCACCTCAGGCGAGTGCCGTGTTCTAGTGGCAACCGACGTTGCTGCTCGTGGTATTCACGTGGACGACGTTGCGCTGGTTATCCAGCTTGACCCACCACAGGAATACAAGACTTACCTGCACCGTTCGGGTCGTACCGGCCGCGCTGGCAAGCAGGGTACCGTAGCAACTTTGATCCCTCGTGGTCGTCGTCGCAAGATGGAAGACCTGCTGAACCGTGCCGACCGTGACTCGTTGTTCACCGAGGTTCGCCCATCGAGCGAACTGATCGAACAGCTTGCTGGTCCGATTGCTCCACCTCCTGCTCCTCGTGGTCTTGACTTCGGCGACTCGGGTCGTGGCGGTTCTCGCGGTGGCGACCGTGAAGGTCGTGGCGGTGGCCGTGGTGGTTTCGGCGGAGGTCGCTCAGGCGGCGGACGCGGAGGCTTCGGTGGAGGTCGTTCAGGCGGCGGTGACCGTTCAGGTTACGGACGTAGCTCATCGGCCGGTGGCCGTGGTCGTCCACGCGACTAATCGATTTACTTTGGGATCCCTCAGGCTTTGCGGCCTGGGGGATCTCGCTTTAACAAACATTTGCTTTGAGCGGGGTCGGTCGCCTAAACTGGAGGAAGCCAAAGACCGTCGGTTTTAGCTCTTCTTTTAGAAGAACTAACGAAGGCCCCGTAACAGGGCATCCAACGTAGGTGTGTAGAACAGTTTTTCATTTATTTGAATTTTTGCTCCGTGCGCTTACGCATGGGGCATTTTTATTGGGCTGGGGGCTACCGACATAAACAATCCAAGGAGCGCCATGGCGAACAAGGAAGCTAAAGTTGCAGAACTTACTGGACTATTCCAGAGCTCTGCAGCCGTACTGCTAACCGAGTACCGCGGACTCACTGTGTCGCAGCTCAAAGAGCTACGTCGTTCAATCAGTGGGAACGCAACCTACGCCGTGGCAAAGAACACGCTAATCAAGATTGCAGCTAAGAACGCTGGAGTGACCGCATTTGACGGTCAGCTAGCCGGACCAACTGCACTCGCATTCGTATCTGGTGACGTTGTTACCGTTGCGAAGGCTTTCCGTGACTTTGCCAAGGCAAACCCTCTACTAGTTGTAAAGGCAGCCGTCATGGACGGAATTGCCCTAGACGCAGCAGAGGTTAAGAAGCTTGCTGACCTCGAGACCCGCGAAGTTCTATTGGCTAAGGCCGCTGGACTATTCAAGGCTTCGATGTTCCAGGCTGCTTACATGTTCCAAGCCCCACTTGCTCAGGCTGCTCGCGCAGTCGACGCTTTGCGTCAGAAGCAAGAAGCATCGAACTAACACTCGCTTCATAAACACAAACCAAAATAGGAGAAAATCATGGCCAAGTTGACCAATGACCAGCTAATCGAAGCTTTCAAGGAACTAACCCTTATTGAGCTTTCAGACTTCGTTAAGAAGTTCGAAGAAGTATTCGAAGTAACCGCTGCTGCACCTGTTGCAGTTGCTGCTGCAGCACCTGCTGCTGCTGGCGAAGCTGCAGAAGAGAAGGACTCGTTCGACGTAGTTCTAGAATCTGCTGGCGACCAGAAGATCGCAGTTATCAAGGAAGTTCGCGCACTGACCAACCTAGGTCTAGGCGAGGCTAAGGCTGTTGTTGACGGCGCTCCTGCAACCGTACTAGAGGGTGCAAACAAGGAGACCGCTGAGAAGGCAAAGGCTGCTCTTGAAGGCGCAGGCGCAAAGGTTACCCTTAAGTAATCTCTGTAACATTTGGAAACCCGCTCAGATTCTGGGCGGGTTTTCGCTTTAATTGAGTCATGACAAAACAGGTACTTTTCATTCACGGTTGGATGAACCAGCGTCCGGAGGGTGCCTGGCAGCGTGAGGTGGCTTCGGTCTTACGAAAGCAAGGTCATCACGTATTCTTCCCCCAATTGCCCCAGCCGAACACTCCAAAGTTTTCGGAATGGGCCGAAGTTATTGTCGGCGAGCTTGACCAGATAAGAGAAGCCAACACTGGTGAAGAAGTTGTGGTGATCGGTCATTCAATGGGTGCATTGGCTTGGTTGAGGTTGGCTTCGGATGGCTTGGTTTCCACTCCGGTTGGCCGTGCTCTGTTGGTTGCTCCGGCGCTGCCGTCGCTTCTTCCTGACTATCCAGACTTTGGGGTTGAACTTTCCCGCGTGCCTTTAGCTTCGGCTGCAAAGGAAACGTACCTAGTTGGCGGAGACGAAGACGCTTGGCAGCCAAACGGTCTTGAAGAGGACTTTGGCAAGCCGCTTGGCGTGGAGTCATTGGTCATTCCTGGTGCCGGGCACATCATCATCGAAACTGGTTTCGGCCCGTGGCCTGGTTTGGTCAACTGGGTCAACGATTCTGCTAGCGACCTAAGCGTTCGCTGAGTAGGCTGTAACTAACAGCTCCCGATTTGCCCCACGGAGTAACCCGAGGTTAGGAATAACCCAAATGAGGATCCTTCTTGTAGGAGCCGGAGGCGTTGGAAACGCCATCGCAAAAATTGCAGCAACCCGAAACTTCTATGAGCAGATTGTGGTCTCCGACTACAACGAGCTCCGCGCCGCCGAAGTAATTGAATGGATTCGTGATCGTCACGGCGACGAAATTGCGTCGAAGTTTGTTGCGGCCAAGATCGATGCCGGTTCGGCTGCGAACGTGACCGATTTGTGTCGTGAATTTTCTATCACACACGTGCTAAATGCTGTTGAGCCGAAGTTCGTGCCAACCGTTTTCTCCGGTGCTTTCAGCGCTGGCGTGCACTACCTAGATATGGCGATGAGCCTTTCCGAGGCGCACCCAACCGACCCATTCCACAAGCCAGGCATCAAGCTTGGCGATTCGCAGTTCGCGCTGTCTGAGCAGTGGGAGCGCGCCGGATTACTCGCGCTAGTTGGTATTGGTGTTGAGCCTGGTCTTTCCAACGTCTTCGCTCGTTATGCACAGGACCACCTGTTCAGCGAGATCGACGAAGTTTCGGTCAAGGACGGCGGCAACCTGGTTGTTCGCGATGAAGCCGGCAACGAGATTTTCGCTCCATCGTTCTCGATCTGGACCACCATCGAAGAGTGCCTAAACCCACCGGTTCTTTGGTCGAAAGACAAAGGCTTCTACACCACCATGCCGTTCAGCGAACCTGAGGTTTTCGAGTTCCCTGAAGGTATTGGCGCGGTTGAGTGTGTGAACGTTGAGCACGAAGAAGTAACCATGCTTCCTGCGGTTATCAACGCCAACAAGTTCAGCTTCAAATACGGACTTGGTAACGAGTTCATTGGAATCCTGAAGACTCTTCACGCGCTTGGCCTAGACCAGACCAAGCCTCACCGCGTGCGCTCGGCGCAGGGTCCGGTTGATGTTTCTCCTCGCGACATGGTGGCTGCGGTTCTTCCAGACCCAGCAACCATTGGCCCACGCATGACTGGCAAGACCTGTGCCGGTGTGTTGGTGACCGGTAAAGACCACGACGGAAAACTTCGTGCAACCTACCTGTACCACGTGGCCGACAACGAGTGGACCATGGCTAACTACGAATCACAGGCTGTGGTTTGGCAGACCGCGTTCAACCCGCTGATTGCCCTAGAGCTTATTGCTACCGGCGTTTGGCAGGGTGAAGGTGTACTTGGCCCAGAAAGCTTCGACGCCAAGCCGTTCCTCGATTTGATGAGTTCATCAACCGGGTACCAGCAGCGTTGGTTTGCCCAGGAGCGCCTACCGGCTCAGCCTCTGGCTTTGCCGGAATCGCTTATCTAATAAATTTGACGCGGCCCTGAGTGATCATGGCGCCGAAGACAATTACTAGGCCGCCAACGGCTTCAAACCAGCTCAGCGTTTCGTGAAGAATTAGCATTCCCAAAATCACTGCGACGACCGGCTGCACAATCGTCACCGATGATGCGACAGTGCTGCCCGCGGCGTCGATGATTCGGTAATAGAAGACATAGGCGATGCCGGTGCCAACCACACCAAGGGTCACAATCGAGCCGATGCTGGCCCAGTTTGGGGTGCCGGTCAGTAGCGGTCCGGCTAGGTAGAACGGCAGGGTGGCGAGGCTCGCCGAAGTGAGCTGCATGAACACCGCAACCTGGTTTGGGAGACCCAGCGGGCTGACCACTTTGCGGATGTAGGGGCTACCGAAACCGTAGAACATGGTGGCCAGGATTAGAGCGCCGATGGCCAGTGGATCGTTATCTCCAAAGCCCTGCCAAACTCCGAGCAACACCAGGGTGCCAACGATTCCAACACCTAGGCCGATAACCTGCACGCGGGTTGGCTTTTGGTCGCGGAAGGCAACCATGATGGCCAGTACGGTCATAACCGGGGTGGCGGCATTGACCATGCCGGCTAGCCCTGAACCGATGTGAAGTTCAGCGTAGGCGAAGAGGGTAAACGGAATTGCGCTCATCATCAGACCGGCACCGAAGGTCTTGAGCCAGGCATCGCGGTTCATCGGCACTTTCTGCTTCGCCAGTTTGATGAGTGCGAACAGGGCAATGGCACCAAATGCCATGCGAAAGAACGTAACGCCAACCGGCGGTAGGGCTTTTCCAGCAACCGCGATGAACAGGAAGCTGGCTCCCCAAATTAGGGCGAGAATTCCGAAGTCGATTACCCAGGAGCGTTGAGGTTTAGCCATGCGCTCAAGCCTATTGGGAATAAACTTAGTCAAGTGGGGCTTTACAACACCACAAAAGAGAAAGCGTGCAACCAATGCCAGCCGTAACCGCCGATACCCTAACCCTCCCAAAATTTGAGTTGGTTAGCACCCCAAGCCGTCCGGTGAAGTCGGTAACCTATGGCCCGCAGGGTCATGAGGGTGAAGGCTTTCCGGTAACCCGTGCGTTCGCGGGGGTAAGCTACCAAGACCTCGACCCGTTCATTCACATGGACCAAATGGGTGAAGTTGACTACGCACCTTACGAACCTCGCGGAACCTCGTGGCACCCACACCGCGGCTTTGAGACCTTCACTTACATGATCGATGGCACGTTCATGCACCAGGACAACCACGGTGGCGGTGGCATCATCCAAGATGGCGCGACCCAGTACATGACCGCCGGTCGTGGAGTGCTGCACATTGAAACCCCGCCAGCCGAACTTGTCATGGCCGGTGGCCTGTTCCACGGAATTCAGCTTTGGATCAACCTGCCATCTGACAAAAAGATGGCAGCCCCGAACTACCAAAACCTTGAAGGCGGCGACGTAAAGCTAGTTTCTTCAGCCGACGGGGGTTCGCTAGTACGCGTGATTGCCGGATCGATTGGTTCCTTTGAGGGTCCTGGTAAATCGCAGACCCCAATGAGTATTGCTCACGTGACCTTGGCTCCGGGGGCCTCGGTGACTTTGCCATGGAACCCGAGCTTCAACGCTTTGGCATACGTTTTGGCCGGAAAGGGCGCGGTCGGCGAAGGTGCCGAGTCGGCTCCCATCAAGGTTGGCGGCTTGGCGGTCTTCGGTCACGGCGATGCCATCACCATTACGGCAGATGCATCACAGGAATCGCGTTACCCGAACCTCGAGGTTTTGCTGCTCGGCGGCGAACCGATCAACGAACCTGTGGTTGCCTATGGTCCGTTTGTGATGAACAACAAACAGCAGATCATCGAAGCCATGGAAGATTACAACTACGGACGATTCGGGCAGATTCCAGACGACGCCCTGCAACCATTCCACGGATAATCGAAACATGAGCCTGACCGTTAGCCCTCGCGTTGTGAAGCTCACCACGCGCACCGAGGTAGACATCAAGCGCTCGTTTCCTCAGCCGGCACTTCGCCGAATTGGTGCCTGGGTTTTCCTTGATCACTTTGGGCCAACCAAGCAGGTTGACGGCATGGTGGTTGCCCGCCACCCGCACACCGGTTTGCAAACCGTGACCTGGCCGTTTGCTGGCGAGGTTGAACACCGCGACAGCGTTGGTTCGGTGGCCACTCTTAGAGCCGGTCAGCTGAATTTGATGACCGCCGGCTCTGGCATCTCTCACAGCGAAATCTCTCTGGTTGGGCCTTCCTCTTTGCACGCTGCTCAACTGTGGTTGGCACTGCCTGAGAGTGCTCGCAACGTGGAACCGTTCTTCGAGAACCATGCGGAACTACCTGTTTTGGATTTCGGTTCTTCCCAGGCCAAGGTGTTTATCGGCTCGCTTGGATCTGCTGTATCGCCGGCCACGATTTACAGCCCGCTGGTCGGTGCCGAATTACAAGTTTCTGGCGAAATCGAACTTCCCTTGGATCGCTCATTTGAGCACGGCATTCTTGTGGTTTCGGGTGAGGTGTCGGTAAATGGCACGCCTGTCGCCGTTGATGATTTGATCTATCTGCCGGTTGGTGAAACGGCAACTGTTACCGGCAGTGGAGTTGCACTGCTACTTGGTGGTGAACCGTTCCGGGAGCACATCGTGATGTGGTGGAACTTTATTGGCCGCTCGCACTCGGAAATTGTGGCCTGGCGTGAGGCTTGGAACGCGCAGGAGCTTCAGTGGTCTGACTTCGAAGACAAGGTCGGCGGCTGGATTCCTGCGCCGCAGCTACCGAACGTTACGTTGCAGGCGAGAAGCTAACTCGATAAGTGCACCACCGGCAACACCGATACCGCCGGCAATAACCAGTTGGTTGAAAGATAGAGCGACAAAGCCGAAGTAGGCGGTTGCCAGCGGCACGGTGAAGATTGCTACACCGAGAGCAAACATTCCAACGAAGATTCCAAACTTCACGCCGGTCAGCGGGCGAGCCAACGTGCTGAGCACCCAGATGCCGGTAACGCTCATGGTGATCATGGTTCCGGTCTGAGCTTCTTCCATTGACCAATATTGGGAGTCGGTGATGATTCTCAGTGAGATAACGCTGAGCGCCACGGCAAGGCCGGCCGGGATAGTGAATGAAAGTGCACGCTTCAGGAAGCCAGGAATATAGCGCTGAGGGTTCGGTAGAAGGGCAAGGGCGAAGGCTGGTAAACCAATCGTGAACGAGTCGATTCCAGAAAGCTGACGAGGTAGGAATGGGAACTTCCATGCCAAAAGACCGAAGGTCAGTGCCAGAGTTAGTGCCCAGGTGGTCTTGGTGAGGAATAGCTTTGAGACGCGCTCGATGTTGGCAATAACCTTGCGACCCTCGGCCACAACGCCAGGCAGGTTCGAGAACTTGCCATCTAGGAGCACCAGGTTCGAAACCGCCTTGGTGGCAGGAGAGCCAGAACCCATGGCAATACCCATGTCGGCTTTCTTTAGAGCCAGGGCATCGTTCACGCCATCGCCGGTCATGGCAACCACGTGCCCGTTCAGTTGAAGTGCGGCCACCATGTTGCGCTTCTGCTCGGGAGTAACGCGACCAAATACCGTGAACTGCTCCATAACCTTGGCCAGTTCGTTGAGATCTTCGGGAAGGTTCTGGGCGTCGAAGGCTTCTCCTTCAAACTCGACGCCAGCGTCGCGGGCAACGGCAGCCACGGTTTGCGGGTTATCTCCAGAGATAATTCGGATCGAGACTCCCTGCTCGCGGAAGTACTGAACAGTTTGAGCGGCATCGCTACGAATGCGCTCGCGGAAAGTGACCAAGGCAATTGGCTGGTCCCCGTTGGTCAAAACCAGGGTGCGTCGACCGGTCGCAGCCAACTCGGCTGCACGAACCAAAACCTCGTTGTGTTTTTTATCTAGGACGAACTCAGGCGCACCGAGCGTCCAGGTTCCTTCCTTGGCGAATGTGAACGACGACCATTTCTGAGCCGAGGTGAAAGCAACCGACGATTCGTGCTTCAAGTTCTGGTCACCACTGAAAGCGGGTGCCAAACAGCGGGCCGTCGCGTTGGCGTCGGGGTCGTTACCGAAGTAGGCCAAGATCGCCTCGTGCCCGAGCGAGTCCTTGCCAACCAACTCGATTGCCTCAAACTCGATGTCGCCTTCGGTGAGCGTTCCGGTCTTGTCGAAGCAAACTACGTCGACTCTGGCGAGACCCTCAACCGCAGGAAGTTCCTGAAGCAAAACGTTTTTGCGAGCCAACCCCATGGCAGCCACCGCGAAGGTGATTGAAGTGATCAGCACCAAGCCTTGCGGAACGAACGCAATCACGCTGGCAATCGAGGCAACCGTGGCTTCAATCCACGAGCCATCGGCAATAGCCTGAACCCATCCACCGTGAGCCTGCATCTGTCCGTTAGCGGCAATCAGTACAAACGGCAGCAGCGCGTAGCTAATCCACTTGATTACCTTGTTGATGGCATTGCGCAGTTCGCTGGCCACCAGCGAAAACTTCTTGGCCTCGATGGTGATCTTCGAGGCGTAGGTGTTCGAACCAACCTGGGTAACTCGGGCAAGGCCACGACCGGCCGAAACTGCCGAACTAGCAAGAAGCGTGCTTCCGATTTCCTTCTCAACAGGTTCCGCTTCACCGGTCAGAATCGATTCGTCTAGTTCCAGGCCGTCCGAGTAAATCACTTCCGCATCGGCGAGCAGTTGGTCTCCGGCGCGAAGTTCTAGAAGGTCGTCCATGACGATTTCTTCCAACTTCAAATCGATCAGCTCACCATTGCGGCGGGCGCGCGCGTGGGGAGCGTGAAGCAACGAAATGCGGTCTAGCGTGCGCTTCGAGCGATACTCCTGAATTACGCCAATCAGAATGTTCGAGATCACCGCGAGACCGAATAGGGCATCTTTCCACTGGCCAAGCAGAAGTAGCGCGAGAAACGAACCGCCAACGATGGCGTTGAACAGCGTGAAAAAGTTGGCGCGAAGAATGCTCGAAAACTTGCGCGAAGAAGAGGTGTCTTGTTTATTGGTGAGCCCAGCGGCAACGCGCGCGGCAACTTCAGCCGTGGAAAGCCCAGTGCTCGCAAAGTCAGACATGCCTCTAGGCTACCTGCTCGGTTACTTCACAGGAAAGAGTGGCAAAGTGGAAGTATGAGCCAAGTATTTAGCCGTAGAAATCTTCTCGTCGGTGCCGGTGTGGTTGCTGTCGGTACCGGTGTTACCTATTACCTAAATCAGGGAGGAAACAAGGTTGGCTCTTTCACGCAGCCCGAAGTCTTGGCCAGTAACAACGGTGTGCTTGAGGCAACGCTTGAACTTGCCACAGTCTCAAAGCAGCTTGGTAATGCCAAGGTCAACATGCTCTCCTACAACGGCACTGTTCCCGGCCCAACGATTAAAGTTCGACCGGGCGACAAGGTAAAGCTCAAACTCACTAACAACTTGAACCAAGACACCAACCTGCACACTCACGGGTTATTTGTGCACCCAAATGCCAACAGCGACAATCCGTTCATCCATGTGATGGCAGGCGAAAGTTTCGACTACGAGTTCGACATACCTGCGGACCACGCCGAGGGTACACACTGGTATCACCCCCACCTACACGGACAAGTTGCCAACCAGGTTTTCGGCGGGCTCTATGGAGCGATTGTCGTGGAGGATGACACCACCCCAAAGGTGTCCGAAGACCGCGTCCTAGTGATTTCTGATGCGTCATTTGATTCCAGTGGAAATCTAGCCGAAGCCAACATGATGGGTCTGATGATGGGTCGCGAAGGCGACTACGTCATGGTCAATGGAGAAATACAACCGCAGGGTAAAACCAAGAAGCAGGCAGTAGAGCGCTGGAGAATTGTGAACGCTTGTGTTGCTCGCTATCTGGCACTTCAGGTTGTTGGCGGTGAAGCCAAGTTGCTCGGCCTGGATGGCCACAAGTTGGCCGAAGCAGAAGACCTGCAAAACCGCGTTCTTGCTCCAGGAAACCGCGCCGATGTATTGGTTACCGTAAACACAGACAAAGTTTCGTTGATTTACAACACTGTGGCTCACCCTGATGCCGGAATGATGGGCATGAGTTCGAAAGAATACACCGACTACCCGCTGGTGACATTCATTGCCGAAGGTGCGGCAACTGTGATCGCAGCCGAAGTAAAGTTCCAGCCGTTACCAGATCTCCGCAAGAGCTCAGTGTCCACCCGTCGAAAGTTCACACTTGCAATGCCAAACCACGCCATGGTCATGGGTGCTGCAACCATGGAAGGAATGTTTACCATCAACGGTGAAGCATTCAGCCACGACAAGGTGAACACAACGGTTTCCAACAACACGGTTGAAGAGTGGAGCATCGTAAACACCTCAACGATGCAACACCCATTCCACTTGCACATTTGGCCAATGCAGTTGATCAGCGTAAATGGTGAAGAAGTTTCAACACTCAGACACCAAGACATAGTTACGGTGCCAGCGAACGGAAATATTGTGGTTCGCGTGAACTTCCACACCCACACCGGTAAAACCCTCTATCACTGCCACATCCTGGATCACGAAGATCTAGGCATGATGGGCGTAATTGAATCGGTGTAACTACTTACCCAGGTTCAATCTCAAAGCGTTCAGAACCACCGCAACCGAACTGAAGGCCATGGCCGAACCGGCAAGTTCAGGGCGAAGATTACCCAAAACAGCTACTGGTATCAGAATTACGTTGTAACCAAACGCCCAAAAGAGGTTCTGTTTCACATTCGACCAGGTTTTTCTAGCAAGTCGAATTGACCATGCCACCGCTCTCGGGTCGTCGTCGAGAATCGTGATGGTTGAAGCCGACTGCGCTGCGTAGGTGCCAGAGCCCATGGCGATTCCCGCATCGGAGCCGGCAAGAGCTGCCACATCGTTTAACCCATCACCGACCATGGCTACCGGGTGCATGGTTTGAATCAGGTCGATTTTCTGTTCAGGAGAAATTCCGCCAAAGTATTTTGTGATTCCGATGATTTTGGCAAATTTCTCAACCGCCGCTGGATTGTCTCCAGAGATCATTACCGGCTCAATGCGCATCGCTCTAAGTGCCGTCACCGCTTCGACTGCTTCTGGGCGTAAATCATCTTCTAGGCCGATGATCGCATGAACTTTTTCGTTCCAGATAACCGCAACCAACGAACCGATCGGCATCGACGCCAGTTCATTTTCAATTCCGACGACACCTCGGGCGTTGATTACCTTCACTACTAGACCGTTCACTGTGCCGGTCATTCCTAAACCTGCAATTTCAGAAACTTCTGTTGCAGTAAAAGTGGTTGGAAGTTTCGCAATTGCCTTTGCGATTGGGTGATGTGACGATTGTTCGATGGCGGCCGCATATTCCAGTGCTTTGGTGTCCCCCAAAATGCGTGATTCCGAAACTCGCAAGGCACCGGTGGTCAGGGTTCCAGTCTTGTCGAATACAACGGTTCTAATTTTGCTGAGAGTTGACAGTGCGTTCGGGTCGCGAATCACAATTCCCCTCCGGGCGCCTTTCGCGGAAGCTACGGTCAGACTCATCGGCACGGCAATTCCCATAGCGCAAGGGCAGGCCACTACTAGGACAGCAATCCAAGCGCCACTCGGGCCGAAGAAGAAAGTCAAAGCTGCAATCGCAATCACAGCGGGAACAAACCAGGACGAAATGCGGTCGGTGATTTGAGAAATATTGCTCTTCGTGCTCGAAGCTTCGCGAACGAGATCAGCAATTTTTGCAATACGTGACTGGCTACTTACCGAAGTGCAGCGAAGTTGGATTGGCGTGGACAAATTCACAGCACCGGCCATTAACTTCGAGCCGGCTTTGATTTCCTCGGGAACTGATTCTCCCGTGATGAGCGAGTTATCGAGCGCGCTCGAACCCGCTATTACCACCCCATCTACTGGAATTCGCTCTCCGGCCGGAACCAAGACTATGTCGTCGAGCCTCAAATCAGCAGTTGGAATAACCTCGGCTGTTCCTTTTGTGTAGCGAAGGGCGGTCTCGGGAACTGAGTTCATGAGTGCTCGAACCGCGTCAGTGGCCGAACGCCTGGTTCGAACCTCCAGCCAGCGCCCAATCAGGACCACGGTTGGTACGGTTACGGCAACGTCTGAGTAGTGAGGGTCAATCAGTGAGGCGGCTACGCCCAGGGTGATTAGGGTATCCATGGTTAGCGAGCGATGGCGAAGGTTTAGCAAAGTTGCTCGGTGGAAAGGCCAGCCAATAAAAATGCCACCGAAAATTGCGAGGTAATAAACCCAGCCACCCATGATCATGTAACCGGTCGCCATGAGATAAACCATCATCGCTGTGAGTGGAATTCCAACTGCCAGTCGAATCAAAATTGGTCGGGAGGTTTCGCGTTTTGACCCCACGTGATAGCCGGAGTCTTCAACAGCCGCTTTCAAAGTTTCCAATGACGCACTGCCCTGGATGTGAGCCGTCTCGGTCGCGAAGTCAACAAACGCTGAAACGCCTTCAACCCTATTCAGGGCTTTTTCGACTCTCCGCGCACAGGCGGTACAGGTCATGCCCTCGATCTCGAGGTCTATTGGTTTGGCGTTAGCCATTGGTTACAGATACCAGCTCGTAGCCGGCCTCTGAAATGGCTTCTGATATTTTCTCCTGGCTGACGGCTTCAGCGAAGTCGGCTTCAGCAGTTCCATTTGCTGAAGAAACTACGACGTTCTCGGCTCCGATATTCTTCAATTCTTTACCAACCGACATCTCGCAGTGACCGCAGGTCATGCCGGAGATTTTTAGTGAAACGTGGGTGCTCATGTGAAGCCTTTCTACTCTTTTAGCCTACGCCTGTAAGTTTGAGATTTGGAAAGGAGTTACTTGTCGAAGCCTGTTAACAATCGCGTGCAAGAGTTCTTCTCGGTCAAATTTCGAAGACTTCTTTCTGGCGCGCCCGACGGCACCCCGCCTTGGCTTGAGATCATCGCCGGCGGTGAAACCGGTGGGCTCTTCCTGCCAACCGACGGCCCTTGGGTAGTTCACCGCGACTTTGGAACACTGGTTGGCGGTATTCGTGCGCTACTGGTTCAGGCACTGCACCCGGCAACTTTGGCTGGGGTTCGCAATCACTCGCGTTATGAGAAAGACCCGCTAGGACGCCTGGCCGGAACGATTCGTTGGCTAACAGTCACCACCTTTGGTTCGCACGCTGCCGTGGCTGGTGAAGCTTCTCGAGTGAACCGCCTACACACCCGAGTGGTTGGTGAAAAGCCGGTTCCTTACCGAGCCGCCGACCCGCACCTGCTGCTCTGGGTGCACGCAGCCTTCACCGACTCATTTCTTTCGGCACACGCGCTTTACTGTGTTGCGCCTATTCCTGGCGGTGCCGACGGATACGTTTCCACCTGGGCTAGATCGGTTGAGCCGCTCGGTCTGGAAGATGCTCCAAAGACTTTTGCCGATTTAGAGGCCCGCATGGACGAATTCTTGGACGAGCTGGTTGTGAATGAAGACACCCGTTCGGTGGTTCGATTCATTCGTAAACCGCCACTGCCATTTGGCGTTCGCTCGGCTTACGGTTTGTTATTTCAGGCCGCCGTGGTGTCGCTTCGTCCGGAGCATCGAGCGATGCTTGGTTTGAAATCGGCACCGCGTTGGCTCACGATTCCCACCACACGTTTTCTCCTGAAAGCAATCCGAGTGCTAATTGGCCCGGAATCGCCGATTGAAGATGGCGCTTTGGTGCGACTTCGTCGTCTTGGTTTGATCTGAAATAAAAGGTAATCTCCACAGGTTATGCCTGGGGTAGCGAGAAAATAGAATTCCACCCGAGAAAACTCCAGGAGAAGATATGTCCTTTTCATTCGACCGTAAAAACTTTCTAAAGGCTGCCGTAACCGCGGTTGTTGCAGCCAGCGTTCTAGCAGTTGCTGCTTGTGCGCCAACCCCAGCAGTGAAGGCAGACCCAAGTGCTCTGCCAACCATTACTGCCGGCAAACTAACCATTGGAACCGGTAACCCTGCCTACGAGCCTTGGGTTGTTGGCGACAAGCCAGAGAGCGGCGAAGGTTATGAAGCTGCCGTTGCTTACGCTGTTGCTGCCGAACTAGGTTTCGCCAAGAGCGACGTGGTTTGGGTGCGCACCACCTTCGACGAAGCGATTGCCCCAGGCGTGAAGAACTTCGACTTCAATCTTCAGCAGTACTCGATCACCGACGACCGCAAGAAGAGCGTTGACTTCTCGAGCTCTTACTACGAGACCGCACAGACCGTAATCACCGTGAAGGGTTCGAAGGCTGCATCGGCCAAGACCATTGCCGACCTAAAGGGTCTAACTATTGGTGCCGCTACTGGTACCACCAGCTTCGACGCAATCGAGAAGGTAATCAAGCCTTCGTCTGGCGCTCAGGCCTTCAACAGCAACGACGACGCCAAGGCGGCTCTTGTGGCCGGCCAGGTTGACGCGATTGTGGTTGACCTTCCAACCGCTCTATACCTAACCGCAGTGGAACTAGATGGCGGCCAGATCATTGGTCAGCTTGATGGCGCAGCATCTGGCGACAAGTTCGGTTTGGTCCTAGACAAAGACAGCAAGCTAACCGCAAAGGTCTCGGCTGCAGTTGATGCTCTAAAGGCTAACGGCACTCTAAAGAAGCTGCAGGACAAGTGGCTAGCCGGTTACGCTGGGGCACCAGTTCTCAAGTAGTCTGACTTCCATGAGTCAGAGCGAAATATCTGAAGCGCAGCACGCCAGGGAAACCTGGCGTGTTTCGCGTAAGCGCCGCTCTACTCTGACCGCAATTGTGAGCACGCTGGCCTTCGCGGTCGTTGCGTGGTTACTGCTCGTGAATACTCCTGGCTGGTCTCGCGTTCAAACCTCATTCTTCGACTGGGACACGGCGGTCAAGGCTTTCCCGCGAGTGCTCGACGGGCTTTGGCTGAACCTTCGCGTGCTGGCCTTCGCTTCAATTAGCGTGCTCGTGGTGGCCTTGCTTTTGGCGCTGGCTACCACTCTGCGAAACCCGGTGCTCACCCCGATTCGCCTTTTTGCTAAGGGTTACATCGACCTCTTCCGCGGCACCCCGCTAATCATCACCCTGTATCTAGTTGGTTTCGGTATTCCAGGTCTTCGCATTGAAGGGCTCGGACGCATTGCTCCGGAAATCCTAGGAACCATCGCGCTAACCCTCACCTATTCAGCATATGTCGCTGAGGTGTTCCGTGCTGGAATCGAGTCGATCCATCCGTCGCAGCGCCTTGCCGCTAGATCGCTTGGTCTTAGCTACTCGCAGTCGGTTCGCCTTGTGGTTTTGCCGCAGGCCGTTCGCAAGGTTGTGCCGCCGCTTATGAACGACTTCGTGGCACTGCAAAAAGACGTCGGGTTGATTTCGGTACTTGGCGCGGTTGATGCCGTGCGCGGCGCCCAGATTGAGGTTGCCCACTTCGCCAATTTCACGCCATACATTTTGGCTGGCCTCTTCTTCGTGCTTTTGGCCATCCCAACGGTTCGCCTAACCGATTGGCTGGCAGCTCGCATGGCCAAGCGTGAGCAGATGGGAACGGTGCTATGACCCAGATTGACTGGTCGAAGCCTCGTCTGCTTGCCAAAAACATTCGCAAGAATTTCGACGAACGCCAGGTTCTTAAAGGTGTTGACCTTGAGGTCTACCCTGGCCAGATCGTTGCCCTGATTGGTTCGAGCGGTTCCGGTAAGTCGACCATGCTTCGCTGCCTAAATCTGGTTGAAGAATTGAGCGACGGCCAGATTTGGCTCGATGGCGACGAAATTAGTCGTCCTGGAATTAACGAGGACGAAGTTCGCGCTAACATCGGTCTGGTCTTCCAGTCTTATAACCTGTTCGCCCACCTGAGCATTCTGGAGAACGTGAAGTTGGCGCTGACCGTGGTTCAAAAGAAGAGCGATAAAGAGGCGACCGAAATCGCGCTGGGTTGGTTGGACCGCATTGGCTTAGCCGATAAGGCAAACCAATACCCAGACAAACTTTCCGGTGGCCAGCAACAGCGAACCGCGATTGTTCGTGCGGTTGCGCTGAACCCGAAGCTTCTACTGCTTGATGAGGTAACTAGCGCACTAGATCCAGAGCTTTCTGGCGAAGTGCTCGAGTTGATTCGCGATCTCAAGGTTGGCGGAACCACGATTGTTATGGCAACCCACGAACTCAGCTTTGCGCGTGAGGTAGCCGACTGGGTTATTTTCCTAGACCAGGGTGTAATCGCCGAAGAGGGCGAAGCCGCCGAATTCTTTGCGCACCCGAAGAATGCCAGAACTAAAGAGTTCTTAACCCGCGTTATTTAGCTCTGCGGTTTAGGCCGGCCATGCTTCGAACCATCGACGGAAATACGATTCCGTGCATTGGGAAAACCGACCACCAGTAGAGGTGACCCAGTAGACCCTTAGGTACGTAGGTGGCGGTCTGAGTTACTTTGGTTCCCGTTTTTGTTTTCTCCAGACGGAATTCCAACCAAGCCAGACCAGGCATCTTCATTTCGGCGCGAAGACGCAACACCTTTTCAGGAATGAGCTCCTCAACTCGCCAGAAGTCCACGGCATCGCCGATAACCAGGTGATTTGGGTCGCGGCGCCCTCGGCGAAGACCAACTCCACCAACGATCTTGTCGGCAAAGCCGCGCAGTTCCCAAGCCCAGCTGGCGGTCGAATAACCGTTGTCGCCGCCGATGGCTTCCACTCGCTTCCAAACCGTGGCAACGTCGTCTTTAGTGTCAACAACGCGAACATCGGTGTAGAGCGAACCACCAGCCCAGTCTGGGTCGGTTGGCAGCGGCGAACTCGGGCTATCGGGAATTGAGGCATCCGACCAACGAGTCTCAACATTGGCGTTTTTGATCTTGGCGAGCGCCAACTCCACGGCGCGCTTGAAGTGGGTGAGGCCACCTTTCGCAGGTGGAATAAGTTCGTCGATGTTCGAAGGGGTAGCAACCACCTCGTGCTTGAGACTAGCCACCAAACGCTTGGCCAGAGTAAACGGAACCGGGGTAACCAACCCAACCCAGCCGCTGGAAAGGCCGGGTGAGAGTACCGGCACCGGAATGATGATCCGGCGACGAAGCCCAGCCGCCGAGGCGTACTGCTGCATCATCTCGGCAAAAGTGAAAACGTCTGGGCCGGCGATGTCGAAGTGGCCTTCAACGTCTTTGGGAATACTGGCACCACCGATCAGGTACCGCAGAAGGTCACGAACGGCAATCGGCTGAATGCGGTTCTTCACCCATTTCGGGGTGGTCATTATTGGCAGACGTTCGGTGAGGTAGCGCAGCATCTCGAACGATGCCGAACCGGAACCAATCACCACACCAGCACGAAACTCGATGGTAGGAACGCCAGAGCTGCGAAGAATCTCACCAGTTCGCATTCGGGCGCTCATGTGTGGGGAGAGGTCGTCGGGGTCATTGATGATTCCGCCCAGATAAACCATTCGCTGAATCTTGGCTTGTTTCGCTGCCTCCGCGAAGCCTCTGGCCAAGGAAATCTCCGAGTCCTCGAAAGACTCCTTCACCATCAGCGAGTGAATCAGGTAATAGGCAACGTCCACTCCGGCCAGCGCAGCAGCTAAAACCTTCGAGTCGTTGGCATCGCCGTCGATGACCTCAACCTGAGAAATCCAAGGATGCAAGCTAATTCGCGATGCGTTTCGAACCAGCACACGCACTCGGTAGCCGTGGTCGAGAAGAGCCGTGACCAGGCGCCCGCCAATGTAACCGGTTGCTCCGGTAACCAGGCAGAGCGCAGGTTTGCCGTCTTTGGCTTTTAGAACAGGCAGGCCTTGGCCAAGCGCATCGATAACGGTCATAGTCCAATTAACACCCTTTCCCCTCCGATTAGTTCCGTAAAAGCGTTAAATAGAGGAATGAGCGTAAGAGTTGGTTTGGTTGGTTCCTCGGGTTGGTCCGAGTTCATGTACCTACAAAATTTGCAGGGGTTTGAACGCGGCGAGATTGTGGCCATAGCTGCTCGCAATGAGGTTCGGCTGAAGTCGCTTGGCGAGAAGTATGGAATCAAGCACCTGTTTACCGATGTGCAGGCGCTAATCGATTCGGGAACCATTGACGCGATCATCGTGGCCACCCCAGACGAACATCACCACCCAATCACCATGGCTGCCATCAAAGCCGGCATCCACGTGATGTGTGAAAAGCCGCTTGCCATGAACGCGACCGATGCCAAAGAAATGCTGGACGCCGTGGAAGCTGCCGGTCTGATTCACAACGTGATGTTCACCTGGAGAAATCTGCCACTTCACAAAAAAGTCAAAGAACTAATCGACGAAGGTGCAATCGGTGACGTCTACCACTTCGACATTCGGTTCTTCATGGACTACGCCTGCTCAAACGCTTACCAATGGCGATTGGATGTAAAGCACGGCACCGGAGCACTAGGTGATCTGGGAGTTCACGACATCGACCTGGCTCGCTGGATGGTGGGCGAAATTTCGTCGGTGTCAGCCTCGCTAAAGAATTCGGTTGATCGCGTTGACCAAGATGGCAACCCGGTCGAACCGACCAACGACACCTGCATCTTGATGGTCGAATTTGAACGAGGCGGTCACGGTGTTATCTCCGATTCCATGGTGATCGCTCAGGGTGGTCGTGAGATGGAACAGCGAGTTCTGGTTTCAGGATCAAACGGAACCATTGAAGGAACTCTCTACATGGATGGCCCGAATCAGGGAATGAAGCTTTGGGTCACCCGCGGCGCCCTACATGCCGAAGAGATTGACCTCGGCGTTGAAATGTGGAGCAACCTGGGTCAGCAAACCATCGGAGTTCGCGAGTTCGTGGAGAACGTAGCGCTGGGTCGCCAGCAGGGGCCGGACTTCCGCGACGGCTATGCCGCTCAAGTTGTGGTCGATGCCGCCTTCGAATCGCACCGCACCGGCCAGCGAATAGCATTGTGAGCATGAGCACTCGCGACCTACCTGCCGACTGGTTCAAATCTGCCGTCGTCTATCAGATCTATCCTCGTTCTTTCGCCGACTCCAACGGCGACGGCTATGGCGACGTCCCAGGGATTATTTCCAAGCTGGACTATCTGAAGACCTTGGGCGTCGATGTGATTTGGCTTTCGCCGATCTATAAATCACCACAGGACGACAACGGCTACGACATTTCGGACTACCAAGACATCGACCCGATGTTCGGAACGCTGGCTCAAACCGAGCAGCTTTTTGCCGAGGTGCACGCGCGCGGCATGAAAATTGTGATGGACCTCGTGGTCAACCACTCCAGCGATGAGCACGAATGGTTTGTGGAATCGGCTTCCAGCAAAGACAACCCAAAGCACGACTGGTACATCTGGAGCGATACCGCCGATGACCTTTACGCCTATTTCGGTGGCGGGGCTTGGGAATGGGTGGAAGCGCGTCAGCAGTACTACTTCCACCAGTTCACCAGGAAGCAGCCAGACCTCAACTGGGAGAACGACGACGTTCGTGCGGCCGTTTACAAAATGATGAACTGGTGGTTGGAGCGAGGAGTCGATGGCTTCCGCATGGATGTTATCAACCTGATCTCCAAAGACTGGTCGAAGCGCGACCAGGGCACTTGGCAAATGTGCCAGAACGGACCGCGCGTTCACGAATGGCTTCAGGAAATGAACCGCGAAGTACTTCGTGGCAAGAACCTAATCACCGTGGGTGAAATGCCTGGTGCTTCGGTGGAGTTGGCTCGCGACTACACCAACCCTGAACGCCACGAGCTAAACATGGTGTTCACCTTTGAGCACATGGACCTAGATGGCACCGTAGGTCGCAGTAAGTTCGACTACTCGAAGATGCACCTTCCAGATTTGAAGGCCAATTTGAACAAGTGGCAGAAGGGGCTCGAAGACTTAGGTTGGAACAGCCTCTACTGGAACAACCACGACCAGCCGCGAATCCTGAGCCGTTGGGGTAACGACGGCATGCACCGGGTTGCCAGCGCCAAGGCTCTTGGAACCGTGTTGCACCTGATGCGTGGAACTCCATACATCTACCAGGGCGAAGAGTTGGGCATGACCAACGCCTACTTCACCGAGCTCGAGCAGTATCAGGATGTGGAGTCGGTTAACTGGGCAGCCGACATGGTTGCCGAAGGTCGCCCACTGGATCGAATTCTGGATTCGCTTCAGGTGAAGGGCCGCGACAACGCTCGCACGCCAATGCTTTGGAACGATTCGGAAAACGCCGGCTTCACCTCTGGTAAGCCTTGGCTCAAGGTGAACGACAACTACACCGAAATCAACGCTGAGGCCGCGCTCGCGGACAAGGGTTCGGTGTTCTGGCATTACCGCGACCTAATCGAATTGCGCCACCACCACGACATCGTGGTTAACGGAACTTTCGACTTACTTTGGCCGGAACACGAACACATCTTTGCCTACCAGCGCAAATTAGATGGAAAGACCTTGACTGTGGTTGCCAACTTCTCAGACCACACGGTTTCGCTTCCATCGAATCTTTCGCCAGGCGAGGTCGTCATTGGTACTGCCACGCTTTCCGGTGATTTGTCCCCATGGCAGTCGTTCGCGATTTTGTCTTAGGCGGTATGCGCTTAAACTTGTAATAGGGGAATAGCCAAAACCGCTCGGCGGTTTACTCACAGGTAGAACCTCTTTCAAGCTTTAGGGAATCCATTGGCAAAACTGTTACAACGTCTCGGCCTGTTTTCGGCGAAACGTGCATGGCTCGTAATTATTAGTTGGTTCCTAATCTTGGTCTCGGCTGGCACCTGGGCGGTGCTCGGAATGGGCAAGCTTTCAACCAGCATGGCCATCGACGGCGTACCTGCTCAGACCGTTATCGATGAACTGAAGAAGTCGTTCCCAGAGGCTGCGCGCGGAAGCGGTTCGGTAGTTTTCCACAAGATCGATGGCACTGCCTTTACCTACGACGAAAAAACCGCTATTGCGGCGCTACTTGACCATGTAAAAACCATGGAGGCCGTTGCCGACACCATCGACCCGTTCAAACTTGCGGTTACCAAGGCTGAGGCCGAGGCGAAAATTGCCGACGGCAAGATTAAGGTTGCCGAGGCCAAGGCCACTATTGCTGCAAATGAGCAGAAGATTGCCGATGGGCAAGCCCAGCTGGTTTCGGCTAAGTCGAAACTTGATTTGGCCGCCAACCAGTTGAAGTCGGCAAAGGCTCAACTGGCTGCTGGTAAGGCAGACTACGAAACCGCTAAGGCGAATCTGTCGGCAGCTCAAACCGGTGTTGCTTACCTACTCATGACCGAAGGCGCGACCGGTGCGAACTATCTAGCCGCTGTTGCCGTGCTCAACCAGATGACCACCGGCATCGCTCAGTATGAAGCCGGTCTATCTCAGTACAACACCGGTAAAGCTCAGTACGATGCTGGTTTGACTAAGTACTACGCGGGCGTTGCCGCGCTTGCCGATGGTAAGAAGAAACTTGCCGACGGCAAAGCTACCTTGGCAATCAAGGAAGAGGAACTGCTAGTTGGTGACCGCCTGTTCCAGGTTTCGAAGGGCTTCGGTCTTCTTTCCAAGGACGAAACAACGGCCATGGCCACGATTCAGTTCACCCTGCCAGGCACCGAACTTGAGACCTACCAAAAGACCGACATCGTCGACTACATTCAGGCCCACCCAATTCCCGGAGTTCAGGTTGAATACACCAAAGAGATGACCCAGTCGATTGGCGGGCTACTCGGCATCGGCGAAATCCTCGGTTTAGTAATTGCCGCCATCGTGCTGTTCCTAATGCTTGGAACCCTAATTGGTGCCGGTTTGCCACTAATCTCCGCGGTAATCGGTGTCGGTATCTCGGCCGCGATCACGCTAGGTCTATCCGGTGTCATCGAGATGAGTTCAACCACACCGGTACTCGGTGTGATGCTGGGTCTCGCGGTGGGTATCGACTATGCGCTGTTCCTCTTCAACCGTCACCGTAAGCAACTCAAGAACGGCATGGAACTGCGTGCATCCATCGCTCTCTCCAATGGAACTTCGGGCAACGCTGTGGTCTTTGCCGGCCTCACGGTAATTATTGCGCTTTTGGCTTTGAACATTACCGGTGTCGGATTCCTGGGACTTATGGGAACCATGGCTTCGGTGGCTATCGCCGTTTCGATCTTGCTCGCAGTCACTTTGACACCAGCACTTATGTCGCTGATTGGAATGAAGGCTCTTTCTAAAAAGGAGCGCTCACAGATTGGCCAAGAAACCAAGGCTGAGGCCAAGGCCAAGCTGAAGGGTGAACCGAAACAAGCCCTAGTGGTTCGTCACCCGTGGGTCACCATGGTTGCTGGCATCATCGCGCTATCGATCGTTGCCATTCCGTTCTTCAGCATGCGCCTAGGTTTGCCAGATGGTAGCGCCGAGCCAACCAACTCAACCCAGTACAAGTCGTATCAGTTGATCTCGAAGGCCTTTGGCCCGGGTGCTAACGGCCAGGTCCTAACCATCGTTACGGTTCCAAAGAAGATGGAAGATGCCAACGCCGAAAACAATTTCAAATCGGCAATCGCAGAGCGTCTCGACACTCTAAAGAACGTGGACATCGCCATTCCCGGTTCGATTTCAGCCGACGGCACCAAGTACCTGTTCGTCTTGGTTCCAAAGACCGGTCCATCGGAAATTGAAACCACTCAGTTGGTCTACGACATCCGTGGACTTTCTGGTGAAATCGAAAGCAAGTACAACGCCCACATCGGTGTAACCGGTTTGGCTGCCATGAACATCGACATCTCGCAGCGAATGTCGTCGGTTTTGCCGCTGTATCTAACCGTGGTTATTCTGCTTTCGATCCTGCTCATGATTCTGGTATTCCGTTCGATTGCGGTGCCAATTGTGGCGTCGGTCGGATTCCTGCTCTCGGTTTCGGCCGCGCTCGGTTCGGTCGTGGCAATCTTCCAGTGGGGTTGGTTAGGTTTCCTAACCGATGTTCACGACCCAGGGCCAATCATGAACTTCCTACCGAGCATCTCGATCGGTATCTTGTTCGGGCTCGCAATGGATTACCAGCTGTTCTTGGCAACCGGTATGCGAGAAGCCTTCGTGCACGGAATGAGCCCAAAGGATTCGGTAAACCACGGCTTGAAGCTCAGCCGCTCGGTGGTTCTGGCCGCTGCGTCAATCATGGTCTCGGTATTCGGTTCGTTTATGTTCTCGGAATCAACAATGATTCGCCCAATCGGCTTTGCCTTGGGTGCCGGCGTGCTGTTTGACGCATTCATCGTGCGCCTATTGCTAATGCCAGCCGTGCTTACCGTGCTTGGTAAGTCGGCTTGGTGGATTCCAAAGTGGCTAGACCGAATCCTGCCGGACGTTGATGTTGAAGGCGCCCAGCTGGAACGAAGCGGTCACTAGTCGGCCAGTAGGCCAGCCATCTGCTTCTGAATAATCTTCGCGGCTTGCTCTGGAGCAATACGTGAGATGCGGTCCATCATCTGAGCGTCGTTACCGGCAAAGCCGTGGTACGAGTTCTTCTCGAAGCCTTCGATGATCTTGGCCGCTGCGTCTGGCGAAGAAGTCATTTTGAATGAACCAGCCTTGTCGGCCATCGCGGCAGCTTCCTTCTCGGTAACTGCCTTCGAGTTGGTTGAGATGTTGGTGGCCACTGCACCAGGGAAAACCAACCCAACTCCAACGTTGCTGCCGAAAAGCTCCATGCGAAGACCCTCGGTAAACAACTTGAGAGCAGCCTTCGATGCCCCATACATGGTTTGTCCAGGAACTGGAACGTATGAACCCATGCTTGATACGTTCAAGATTTGGGCTTCTGGTCGCTTCATTAGGTGAGGCAGAAATTCCTTCACCATCTGAACTGTTCCAAAAAAGTTGACATTGAAGACTCGGTGAATTTCGTCGTAAGAAAGGTCGTTCACCTTTTTGAACTTGTGAATGATTCCAGCGATGTTCATGAGGCCATCAACGTGACCGTGTTTTGCGATAACCGCTTTAGGTAGTGCTTCAACCGCCGATAGGTCGGCAATGTTCACAACGTGCAACGAAAGATTCTTCGATGGACCGCCGGCAAGCTTTTCGGTTTCCTTGAGCATCTCTTCGTTGAGATCAACGCCAGCCACAGTTGCCCCCGCCTTTAGAAGTTGCAGGGTAACCTCGCGTCCCATGCCATTTCCGGCACCAGTGACAACGATTACTTTTCCTTGAACCTTCACTTTGTTCCTTCTTCTGCTGGTTTGTATGTTCCAGCAATTTCAGACTACGCCTGTGGGCTTTGGCGCCTAATTAGGTTCACCTAAACTTGAGCAATGATCGGTTTCGGAACAGTTTTCAACATCGCCACTATTGTGGTTGGCACCTTGCTTGGAACGCTTTTGGGTTCGAAGCTTTCCGAGAAAACCAACCGAACTGTTACCGATTCTCTCGGCCTGATCACCATCGTCTTGGGTGGGCTGAACCTAATGTCGCTCTCCGACAACGACTACGTGAAAGCCGTGACCGGCCCTGGAACCTTCTTCATCGTCATCTTCGCCATCCTGTTCGGTGGTATCGCGGGCAGTCTTCTCAAAATTGAGGACCGACTTGAAGGGTTTGGCGGCTGGCTTCAGGCTCGTTTCAGTAAGAAGTCTCAGGGTTCCGAAAGTCGCCAGCGGTTCATCACCGGTTTCGTGGATGCATCACTAATTTTCGCAATTGGGCCGATGGCTATTTTGGGTTCGATGTCAGACGGCCTTGGTCAGGGTTCCAACACCTTGGTTGTGAAATCAATCTTGGACGGCTTCGCGTCGATCGCCTTTGCCGCCAGTCTTGGTTGGGGTGTTGCAGCTTCGGCGATCACAGTTGGCATTTGGCAGGGGCTTCTCACCGCAGTCGCCTACTTTGGTGGCGCCGGAATCCCAGGAGCCATGACCGCTTCGATTACCGCTACGGGTGGAATCTTGATGCTCGGGATTGGCCTGCGCCTACTAAACCTTCGCAAGGTTGCGGTTGCCGACATGTTGCCAGCTCTGGTGCTTGCCCCGCTATTTACCTGGCTGGTTTCGTCGCTGCTTTAGAGGCCGTTGTTCTTGCGGAAAACGTGCACGATAGCGTTTGCATGTCCCTGACCCATTTCAAACTCGGTCTGCAGGAACTTCACCTGTTCCATGTGCTTTAGGTCGCGAACCTGTTCTAGTTGAGTCATCCAGTGCTCAATCGGCTGGCCGTACTTTTTGATGATTGATGGGAAGTAGCTTGCTGGGCCTTTTACTGGTTCGGTCATGCTTTAACTTTCGCGCTAAGTCCGTTCAAAATCAACTGAATTCCAATTTCTAGATTGGGTGTTCCAGAGAGGTCGAGGTTATCGACGACACCGAGCGAGTTTGCCTGCATGCGTTGCTGCTCATGCCAAACCTGGCCGAGCACTAGGAACAGAATTGACTCCGCGGCGGCGTGTGCCAGCAGGCGGTCGTCGATGGCAATCGATGCCTCAAGTCTTTCTAGTGCACTATCGGCACCTAAACCCAAAGCGAGGGTGCTTGAAACCACTTCGGCGCCATCGCGGAAGGCGAGTAGGGCATCTCGCAAGGCTAGAGCCTCAAGCTTGGTTGCTTCCTGCCAGGGGCTAGCTCCCGCAACCGGTTTGGCGAAACCTACGATGGCGTTCGATACTTCAGCCAGCAGGCTCTGCTTATTGGCGTAGTGCCAGTAGAGCGCACTTGGCTGAACGTCTAAGGTTGTGGCAAGTCGGCGCATTGTGAGATCTGGCAACCCAACCTCATCTAGTAAACGCATGGCAGCTGCCAGTACATCGGCTTTCGAGTGGCGACTTGCATTCATGATGAAGTAATACTAACCTGAACACTGTTCAGGAAGGAACTCTAATGAAACTAGAACTACGCGACTACCCTCGCATCGCAATCTTTGTTGGTCTAATTGCCGCCCTCGGCCTGCTTCCAGCTGTCTACATTTTCCCAGGCGTTCCAGTAACCGCCCAGACCCTAGGCGTAATGCTTGCCGGTGCTGTACTTGGTAGCTACCGCGGAACCCTAGCCGTATTCATTTTTGAAGTTCTAGTGCTTGCCGGACTTCCACTTCTTGCCGGTGGCCGCGGTGGCGCAGCAGCGTTTGTCGGCCCAACCGCAGGTTACCTAATCGGTTGGTTGATCGGTTCTTGGGTCATCGGTCTGGTTATCGCAGCACTTCCAAAGGTGCCTCTAGTAATCAGCTCGGTTCTCGCCTTCATCCTCGGCGGAATCGTTGCCATCTACATTCCAGGAATCCTCTGGTTTGCCTACGTGAACAAGTTCCCAGTACTTGCCGTGGCTCAGGGTAACCTGCCATTCCTAGTTGGAGACGCAGCCAAGATTGTCATCTCGGTAATCGTAGTAGTTGCTCTAAAAGCCGCCTACCCAAAGGCGCTAACTAAGTAATGACCTTCGGGATAAAGCTTGAGAGTGTGGACGTCAAATTCGACGGTCACACTGCTTTATCCGGCGTTACCCTCAACCTCACCGCCAAAACCATTGCGGTAATTGGAACCAACGGTTCTGGAAAGTCAACCTTCGCTAGGTTGCTCAACGGGTTAGTCAAACCAACTTCGGGTTCGGTGAGCATCGACGGTAAACCAGCCAGCACAGACACCACTGGCTTTTTATTCAGCAACCCAGATTTGCAAATTGTGATGCCAACCGTTTTTGAAGATGTTGCCTTCTCGCTTTCAAATCAAAAACTTTCCAAGGACGAAGTGCGCGCGAGAGTGACCGAAGCGCTGGCCCAGGTTGGCCTAGTCGAATTACAAGAATCGAACTGTCACACTCTTTCCAGTGGTCAAAAGCAACTGCTGGCCTTAGCAGCCAACATTGTTCGCGAGCCAAACCTGCTAGTTGCCGATGAGCCGACCACGCTGCTGGATTTGCCAAACACCAAGCGAATTACAAATCTTCTTCATTCTCTGCCGGTTGGGCAACTTGTTATTGTGACCCACGACCTCGACCTAGCAGCCACCTGCGACGAAGTGATTTGGTTCGAGGCTGGCAAAGTGAAAACAGTTGGAGCGCCTGAGGCTGTTATTGCTTCATATCGAAAGCACTGCGCGTGATCAGTCTTTACAAGCCCGGTAATTCGCTGATTCACCGCTTGCCAGCTGGTTGGAAGCTACTGGCTCTCACTATTTCGCTAGTAGCCATAACCGCCTATGGCAAGAATCTGACCGGGTTGATTATCGAACTCGTCTTAGTGTTTGCACTTTTTCTAACCGCCGGCATTGGCGTCAAGGGCTTTATGAAACATCTCTGGAATCTGAAGCTATTGGTGCTCATCGTCGCGGTTCCGCAAGTTATCTTCAACGGTGCCGTCCAGGGTGCCTACAACTCGGTGTCGGTGATTGTTGGTGTACTGCTCGCGGCGCTCGTGTCGCTCACCACCAAGACCAGCGAAATCGTGTCCTTACTAAAGCGAATCACTCGCTCCCAAAATTTCGCACTGTTGATTGCGCTCAGTATCAACTCGATTGGTTTGGTTGCGGGCTTCTCGGCCAACATCGTCGAGGCATCAAAAGCTAGGGGAGTTAGAACCAATCCACTCCGCCAAATCGTCACCCTCTTTGTGGTGTCGCTGCGATTCGCCGACGACTATGCCGAAAGCTTGGCCGCTAGAGGCGTTCGGGTTTAGTTTGCCCGCTGAGCACTGCCGAGATCAGCATCAGTGCCAGCGGAACGCTGAAGGCAACATAAAGGCCGAAGCTTTGGCCGATGGAACCCAAAAGTGGGCCAACCGAAATGCTCGCGATGTAAACCAAGGTAATCATTAGGTTGATTCGGAATGGGGAACGCTGGGCGTTATCGCTCTGAGCGTTGGCGGCCATTGGGAAGCCCAGTGCCAGGCCGCAGGCCCAGATGACCAGGCCAAGATATGGCAGCTGGATTACATCGTTGAAGATGAAGAAACTGATTCCAACGCTGGTGACAAGAGTCGAAAGCAGGATGGTTCGGAAGCGGCCGAGCTTATCGACTACGAAACCACCGACCACACGAGTCAAGGTGATTGCTATCCAGAACAGACCTAAAGCGTTAGCGCCATCGGCTGCCGAGAAACCGGAACGCTCCAAGGCAATCGGCATCCAAGTTCCTGCACTAAGTTCGGCGATGATGAACGAGACGCCGATGAAGGCGATTACGAGGGTGCGGCTTTCGGTCCAGACCACTCGCGACAACACTTTGCGCTCAGACTTTTCGCTCGAAGACTCCCTAGCGAAGTGGCTTTGCGGAAAGGAAAGGCCAGCCCAAATCGAGGCTGCGAGCGAAACCCCAGCCACGATCAGGTAGTTGGCTCCGATACCAACGTTGTTCGAAAGTAGCCACCCGCTGAAGGTTGCAGCCAGCATCATGCCCACACCGAAGGTTGAGTGAAGAAGGGGTAGCAAGCTTCGCTTCGAACGCTTATCAACCTCGGTTGCCTCGTAGTTACTGGCGAAATCGGCGAACGCCATTGGAAGGCCAAGGGTGAGCACCAGGCAGGCCGATGCGAAAACATCGCCAGCCGGAATCGTGAACGAGAGACCTGCGAGCGAAGCCGATGCGATTGCGAAACCGGCAATGGTCATTCGGCCAACCCCAAAGCGTTTCATTAGTGAACTAGCGAAGACGATTCCGAGCGCGCCACCAACCGGAAAGAGCATGACCAGAAGGCCCATTTGAGTGGTGTTCAAGTGAAGCGAGTGCATAACCTCAGGGCTGCGACTCTGCCAGGTTGAGAACAACATGGCACGGGTAAGGAAAGTTACTGCGGTTGCTGCGAACCAAATACCCAAACCGCGTTTTTCACTCATTTGTTCAGGCTAACAAAGGGAGTGTGGAAAACTTCTCGTATGAGTTCAAACGACACCACACTTCAGCTACTTTGGCCAAAATCGAGCGACTTCGCGGTCGTTGCCGAATTGGTTCGCGACGGTTTGGTGGAATCGCGTCACTGGGGAATGGCAGCACTGGTTGGTTCGGATGGAAAACTCATCGACGAAATCGGTAAGTCGAAGCGCCTAATTTTCCCGCGCAGTTCGGTAAAGCCGCTTCAGGCGGTTGCCGCTCGTCGTGCTGGTCTGAAACTTGAGGGTGCCCAGCTCGCAATCACCTGCGGTAGTCACCAGGGAACCATGGCTCACGCCAAATTGGTGGAAGAGATTTTGGTTGGGGCAGGGCTAGACCTAGCAGCGTTGCAGTGTCCAGTGGCTTGGCCAGGTTCGGTCGAAGCTGCACTTGAGGCAGGAACTCAGAAGCGCGAATACTTCAACTGTTCGGGCAAGCATGCCGGGTTTCTCGCAGCATCGGTTGCAGCCGGTTTTCCAACCGACACTTACCTAACCCCAGAGCACCCACTGCAAAAACTGATCACCGAAGTGATTGAAGAGTATGTGGGTGAGAAGGTTTTGTTCACCACCGCTGATGGTTGCGGAGCGCCCCTTCACACCGTCACGGTTGAAGGTTTGGCAAGAGCGATCGGCAAGTTCACTTCAACCGACACGGAAATCGTGGACGCCATGCTGGGCAACGCCTGGGCGGTCGATGGCCATGGAACCGCGGACACCCTTCTTATGGAAGCCGGTTACGTAGCCAAGCTCGGCGCCGAAGGTGTCTTCGTTATTGGAACCCGCGAGGGTCACGGTGTTGCCGTGAAGATTGCCGATGGAAACCTTCGCGCAGCCCCGCTAGTTGCCATGGGTCTGCTACACAAGCATGGACTAATCGAAACTTCCGTTTACGAAGAACTTTTCGAGAAGATTGCTCAAAAGGTAACCGGTGGCAGCAAAGTAACCGGTCGTCTAGAAATCACAAACTAGGACGACGCCATCTATAACTCACCAAAATCGGAACGCCTAGGGGTTGTCCTCGCATTTATAAGTGCGATCCTGTTTGGGTTGAACGCATCAACCACAACCGTCGTGGTTCACGCCGGCATTCCAGCCGATCAGCTGGTAATGATTCGTTCCGGAGTTTCTGCACTGCTTGCCGGAGTCGTCCTGGTTTTCACAAACCCCAAAGCGTTCAAACTAACTCTTCGGGAAATCCCGATGCTGCTGGCATTTGGTGTCTTCGGTCTGGCCCTGATGCAGTGGGCTTACTCGAATGCGGTCTCGATTCTGCCGGTGGGAATTGCCCTGCTCTTTGAATACACCGCAATCATCATGGTTCCAATTGCTGCTCGAATCTTCTTCAAAGAGAAGACCAGCAGAACTTTTTGGTACGGAGTAGCACTCGTGCTCGGCGGCCTTCTGGTTGTCAGCCAAATCTGGGCCGGTGGCCTAAACCCAACCGGTGTTTTCTTCGCATTCCTGGCTGCGGTGCTGCTGGCGTTCTACTTCCTAATGGGCCAGCACTCTGGTCTTACTCGAGACCCGCTCTCAACCATGTTCTACACAATGCTGATCGCCACAATCTTTTGGGTCATCGCCACCGGCGCCAAAGCCACCACCTTCGATTTGGGCAGCGTGGTCAGCCTGAGCGGAAACCTAGCCGGCGTGCACACACCGCTCTGGGTGCCGCTGCTCTGGCTAACCGTAATGGGCTCATTCGCCCCAATGGCGATGGGCTTCATCGCCCTCAAGCTAACCACCGCCGCCAAGGTGAGCATCACGCAAACCGCCGAGCCAGTCTTTGCGTTCCTCTTCGGCTGGCTCTGGCTCGGTCAGTCAATCGGTCCCTTGCAGGCCGTCGGTGGAGTTTTGGTGGTCGTCGGTATTTTGACTGCTCAACGCTCGAAAGTAGGTTAAATCCGAAAAGGCGTGGGAGAATAGTTCTCGAATGGAGTGATTCAAATTTGTCCAGCGAAGAACGAAACTAAACACGATCCAGCCGGTTGGCGTAATGTCCCAGAGACGAGCCGACCACTAGACCCAGAGCGAGTTGCAAAACTCCTAGCTCAGGAATGGGAAACCTTCACGAAGGCCACCCCCAATTCCGGTGTCCACAATAAAGAAGCAGCGAAGGTATTGCCTATGGGCGTTACCTCGAGCTTCCAGCATTGGGACCCTTACCCAATTTCAGTAGTGTCCGCCAAGGGCGCCTATGTAACCGACGTAGATGGCCGAGAACTACTCGACCTCTCGATGGGCTTCGGCGCAATGTTGGTCGGTCACCTGAACCCAACCGTCGTAGCCCGCGTAAAGGATGCACTCGACAACGTCGGAACGCTGTTTGTGACCCCGTCACCAACCGCAACCGTTGCTGCCGAGGCTTTCAAGAAGCGCTTTGGTCTAGACATGCTACGTTTCACCAACTCGGGAACCGAGTCG
>CANGEU010000009.1 GCA_947452985.1 Micrococcales bacterium | reverse complement strand
TAAGTAATAATGTCGGAAAAAGTTCTTCGCGTCGAGCTGGTAGCAGCCGATAAAGCCGTATGGGCTGGTGAGGCCAAGATGGTCATCGCTAAGACCGTTGAAGGTGAAATCGGTCTACTTGCGGGTCACGAGCCTATGCTCGCGATCCTTTCGAGCGGTGAAGTTCGCATTACCCTTACCGATGGCGACAAGCTAATCGCTAATGCCGAAGACGGTTTCCTTTCGGTTGAGCACGATGTTGTAACCATCGTTGCTCGTCACGCCGAACTGGTCTAACAAAACTCAAATAAAGAAACCCCGGTCATTTCGACTGGGGTTTCTTTTTGTCTTCGTTACCGGTTTGCTTCCTGGCTTTGGCTTGTTCCTCAACAATCACAGCAGCAGACTGTGCTGATGGGTTATAGAGTTCGTTGAAAACTCCTAATGCCCCCGACATACCTTTGAAACGCTTCTTGCGAGGCTTTGGGTCGCGCCCAGCGATCAACATAATCCCTCCTAGTGCAACAACTAAGAGCACTAAGTAGAGAACTACCTCAAGCATTGCGGCTCTCTGCCGGCACCCATTTCACATCGCCGCCATGCGGAACATTAGCAACTCGAGCCAAGACGAATAACAAGTCGGAGAGCCGGTTCAGATATACCGCGCAAACCGGAGACACATCGGTACCAGCTTCCAACGCGACCCAAACTGCACGCTCAGCACGGCGAACCACGGTACGAGCAAGGTGCAATCCGGCAGCTAAACCAGAACCGCCAGGAATGATGAACGAGTCCAGGTTTGGCAGAGAAGCGTTGTAGGTATCAATCGCAACCTCTAGATCAGCTACCCAAGCTTCATCGATGCGCAAGCCACCCGTGCCAGGGGTTGCCAAGTCGGCACCAAGGTCGAACAGGTCATTCTGTATGCGGGCAAGCAACGCCATCAACTCAGGCGAGAACTCACCATGCGCCAAAGACACAGCAACACCAAGAGCCGAATTCGCTTCATCAACGTCGGCATAAGCCTCAATACGTGGGTCAGTTTTAGGCACGCGCGAGTTATCGCCGAGAGCAGTGAAACCTTCATCGCCGGTTTTTGTGTAAATCTTGGTGAGTTTGACCATGCCTCAAGTTTAGGCTTGAACCATGTTGTTCCTTTTGCCACCATCTGAATCCAAAGCCTCGGGCGGCAATCCACTCTCAATCGACATGGTCGCACTTACTTTTGGCGCAATGCAACCAGCACGTGACGAACTTTTCAAGAAACTCGTAAAGTTCTGCAAGTCCAAAGCCGGCAAAGAGAAGTTCACGAAGGAACAGCTTGAACTCAATCTCAACCTCCAAACCGCGCCAACGTTGCCAGCCATAGATCGTTATGTAGGCACCCTGTTCGATGCCATCCAAGGCAGAGGGCTCAAGGGTACGCCAACCGAGTTCAACACCCTCACCAAAGAAGAACGCGAGCGGGCAAAAGAAGCGGTGTTCATTCAGTCGGCACTATTCGGCCTCATCCCGGCCAGCAATCTAATTCCTAATTACCGATTCTCGGCAAGTACCAAAATCCCCGGCTTCGATCTCAAGAAACATTGGTCCGAATCCCACAACATCATCTGGAAGCGCCTAGAGGGCCAGCAAATCATTGACCTACGCTCCAAGCAATACGCCGAGCTTGCCCCAATCCCAGACCACTTCGAAGCCCTAACAGTTGAGGTCTACGACATCGAATCCGGCAAAGCCATGAACCACTTCAACAAGAAGGCCAAAGGGCAGTTCGTTAGAGCCTTCCTGCAAGGCGCCGAAAGTCTTCCAGAAATGGCAAAAGCCGCCAAACTCAAAATGGAACTTGACGGCGATACCTTGAAGCTATTTACCAACCAGCGCTAATAAGTCGGAAGTTCTTTTTTAGGTAGTTCGATTACGCCATCCTTTACGCTGATGACCATCGGCCAGTAAGGCGATTCATCATTCTGGAACACATAGCCAGGAGTAAGCCAAGCATTACCCTTCTTATCCCAAACCATCATCAACGACTCTGTGGCTTTATCGATAGTCAGGGTGTCCTCATCTGACTTATCTCCCAAGATGGACTTCCAATCACGACCACCCCAAGGATTGTGGACCATTCCGCGATATCGGCTGTCGTCGATGCGATCAATTGCAGCCTTCTCGGAAATCGTCTCAAAAGTTCCGCGTTCAACTACCTCAACGCTGTGTCCCGTCACCGACTGCAGATTTCCTCGTTGGTCCCAATCGATTTCCCACTGGAGCGAAGTTTTCTGACCGTCAACTTTTAGCGACCCAATTACCCTCCGACCAGAATCCTTGTAAATTTCGAGTTCGTCAGCAGTGGTGTTGAATCCAGTCTCGGATAAGACCTGCAAGGCCTTCGCTTTCAATTGGTCATCACTCAGAAAAGAGTGCATTGAATTCGATCTAGCTTGCTCATAGAAATCAATAACCCAGGTGCCGGTACCACGCCAGGATAGGAAGATTGAGGGTTCATCAGGCACTTTTCCATTGGTGAACACGTAATTGTTAGAGTCGCCCGAGTAGTAGTTTTTGGTGATTGTTCCCTCAAGGTTGAACATTTTGGCTAGGTGCTGAACAATCTCGGTCGGGTTCCCAGTTCGGCGAAGCTGGTAAATCTTGCCTGTTCCTTCAATGTCGGTAATGGCTGGTCCTGCTAAATACTGAATCTCAGGCCCTGACTGCATGGTTGAGCCATAGGCAGGTATGGAGTCAACCCTTACCATGCTGAAAAGGGGCGCATCTAGGTGAGTAATTGCTGGCTTCCCTAAAACATTGACCGCAATCAAACCAACCACCAGTGCGGCTGCAATGGAAGTGCTTGCGAAAACCAAACTGGCAGTGGCTGGAGAGCGGCCTTGAGTCATTGCCTCCGTGATAACGCTGTCAGGAAGTTTTGGTGTTGAAACCTTCGCGGCTTTAGCAATGCGCTTTAGTAGTGGGTCATTCATATCAGGCATATGTTGTTATCCCTCGAGTTCTTTCAGGATTGCTTCCAGGTTCTTTCGAGCCCGGTGGAGTCTGATGCTCACGGCGTTGGTTGATACTCCAAGGACAACGGCAATTTCGCCAGGTTTTAGGCCCTCGAGGGCGGCCAAGGCCAAGATCGATTGGTCTTTCTTCTCAAGCCGCATCCAAGCCGTTTGGAGCACATGATCGGCAAGGAAAACTTCCTCAGCTGCTGGTGCGGTGAGGTCGGTATCGAATAGCTGGAAACTTTGGTTTCGAAGCGACTTCCGCCGATGGTTTGCCAGCACGAATCCTGAAATCCGATATAGCCATGGGAGTTCGGCATCTTTGGGGCAGCTAGCTCGCTTATTCCAGGCAATTAGGAATATCTCTGCGGCAAGGTCTTCAACATCGTTTCGATGGACTCGGTAGGCCAAGTACTTGGAGACCTTTGGCAAATACTGCCTAAAGGTTTCGGTAAATTCGTCCGCGTTCATTTGTCTCCCCCTTGCCTATGTCGCGGACTGCCTAAATCTTTCTAAACTCGCAAAGATCTTCGTGATCTTGAATCACGCCGATAGCTTGCATCATGGCATGCATGGTTGTTGGCCCAACGAAGTTGAAGCCGAGCTTGCGAAGTTCCTTCGATAGCGCGATTGATTCGGGGGAGACCGATAGGTTTCTGCGGTCTTCGGTCGGTGAATGCTTTCGAATCATTTCTTCGAGCGAAATGTTCTGCTCCTTGATGACTCGAGCGTTGTTGATTACTGCCTGAATCTTGCCGCGGTGGCGAATGATTCCTTCGTTCAAGAGAAGACGTTCTACGTCCTTCTCAGACATCTTGGCAACTTTGTCTATTGAGAAGCCCAAGAAGGCTTCACGAAAGCCCTCACGGCGTTTCAGGATGGTTAGCCAGCTAAGCCCAGCCTGAAAGCCTTCAAGGCTGATGCGCTCGAACAGGGCGTCTTCGCCGGTGATTGGTTTACCCCACTCGGTGTCGTGATAGTCAATGTAGATGGGGTCGGCAGTAACCCAGGCGCAGCGCTGCATTAGTCCTTGGTCTCGATGCCTTCGAGGGCTAGCAGCCATCGCTTGGTTGGTAGACCATCGCCACCCGAATAACCGGTGATTTTGCCACTTGCACCAAGTACGCGGTGGCAACCAATGATTAGCGGAACCGGGTTAGAGCCAACGGCACCGCCAACTGCGCGAACAGCCTTTGGATTGCCGATGTTCTTAGCGATTTCTGCGTAAGTTGTAACTTCGCCGAAGCCAATCTTGGCGATTTCCGCCCAAACCGCCTTCTGGAAGGTCGTTCCTTTTAGCTCGGTGGCAAAGTCGAGGGCTTTGCTCTTGCCTTTGAAATAGCTAGTCAGCTGCTTTTTTGCGTCTTGAAGGACCGAAGCCTTGCCGAAGTCTGGTGTGATGTCATTTCCCATGGTTAGGTATACGACTTTGTTGTCATTGGCAAGGAGAGTGACAGCCCCAACTGGAGCGGAGAAGGTTAGCTTCGCATCATGATTTGGCAAGTTCATAACTAAAGGTTATGGCTTAACGGTTGAGTGGGTGCTCGCAGATGAAATCTGTGTAGAAGTTTTAGGAAACTTCGTTTTCGATTGATCCGGAGTACCTCGTCCCGGTCCCAACCTCAAACTCGAGTGTTTTTTCGAACGATATTGCTTTTTTACCTTTAGATTTCAAGGTAATGATTGCGCGAATTGGCTCTTTTCCAGGCGTAAATCCAAAGTGTGATTGTGTGATTTCGACAAGTGGTTGAAATGTCAGATCTGGAGCAACTTCGGTAATACCAGAAGGTACTTCAACAACGGAATCGGAGTTAAACCATTTCGTTCCCGGAGTTGGACTGTTTACGATCGTGATCTGTTCGTCACCGAAGCTCAAGTAGGTAGTTCCAGCTACAAAGTTTAAACCTAGGGGTTTGAATCTCATCGTAAGTGTCGCAGCGTCAGAACACTTGTAAAGTCCGAAACTTGGGTACATCTTTGACCCGTGGTGCCAGACACTCGACTGGTAACTCCAACCCTTTGACCAGGACTTTGGGTTCGAAAGGTCCTGACAGTCTGTTACGCCCTGCGCAGGTTTAGGAGTTGGTGCACAGCCGGTTAGGGTCCCCGACAGAATCGCAATTGTTGAAATTGCGGTGATTGCTTTTAGACCAAATGATTTCATTTGATTCCCCCTTTTCCTCGAGTCTATGATTTTTTTTTGCGAGTGCTAATTCGAAGTTCTAATTGTGGATAACAAGTGGGTAACGGCTTTGGGTAAGGGAAAAGGCCCTAGCGCAACGGCTAGGGCCTTTTTCTATGCTTACTTGACGATGTCCCAGGCCTTGGTGAGAGTCTCTCGCACCTTGGCTTCCATCATGTCGAAGTCGGCTTGGTCGCTGGTTAGTGGTGGGGCCAGCTGAACTACTGGGTCTCCACGGTCATCGGCGCGGCAGTAGAGGCCCTTGCTGTAGAGGTCCTTGGTGATGAATCCGCGGAGAAGCTTCTCGATCTCTTCGAGGTCGAAGCGGGCTTTGGTCTCTTTGACTTTGACCAGTTCGATTGCGTAGAAGTAGCCGGTGCCGCGAACGTCGCCAACGATGTCTAGGTCGCTGAGCTTGTCTAGGGTCTTCTTGAAGTTGTCCTGGTTGGCCTGTACGTGACCGATTAGGTCCATTTCGTCGTACATGTCGAGGTTCTCAAGGGCTACTGCACAGCTAGCTGGCGAAGCGGCGAAGGTGTAGCCGTGAGGGAAGATGTTCATGCCCTTCTTGAACGGCTCGTAGAACTTTTCCTTCATCATCAACGCGCCGAGTGGCATTACCGAATTGGTGATTGCCTTAGCGCAAACCAGCATGTCTGGTTCGAAGTCGTACTTCTCTGAGGCGAACATGGTTCCGGTGCGACCAAAGCCGTCGATGGTTTCGTCAGCAACCAGGATCACGTCGTACTTGTCGCAAATTTCGCGAACGCGCTTGAAGTAAGACTTGTGAGAGGTGTAGGCACCACCAGAGTTTTGAACTGGCTCGAAGAAGAACGCCGCGACGGTGTCGGGGTCTTCCATCAGGATCATTTCCTCAACGCGGTTAGCAGCCCAAAGGCCGAACTCTTCCTCAGTGGCGAAGTCGTCCTTGGCGCGGTACCAGTTGGTGTTAGGAACGCGGAAGGTGCTAGGAACTAGGGGTTCGAAAGCCTTCTTCATGTTCGCGATACCGGTAAGGCTTAGAGCGCCGTGGCTGGTGCCGTGGTAAGCGGTCTTGCGGGTTAGAACCTTGTGCTTCAGTGGCTTACCGATCATTTTGAAGTACTGCTTGGCAAGCTTCCAGGCGGTTTCGTTAGCCTCGCCACCACCGGTGGTGAAGAACACGCGGTCAAGACCGTTTGGTGCGTAAGAAAGTAGGCGCTCACCGAGCTCGATGGCTGGTGGGTGAGCGAAAGACCAAAGCGGCACGAAGTCCATCTGCATCAGCTGCTTCTTGGCAGCCTCGGCTAGACGCTCGTGACCGTGACCGGCGTTGACCGAAAAGAGACCCGAAAGGCCGTCGAAGAGTTTGTTGCCGTGCTGGTCCCAGATGTACTTACCCTCAGCCTTGGTGATGATCGGAATGGATCCACCCTCATACAGGCTGGTGCGAGTGAAGTGTGGCCACAGGTGCTCGCGGGCACCGTGTTCCAACTGCTCGGTAGTAAGTGGCACGCCGGCTTTGCGGGCGTCGGTCATAGGTGTGAGTCTTTCGGACATATTGTCATTCTGGCAGATTTATTGGCTTTGAGTGGTGAAGTATTTGCCGAATGATTAGCATCTAACTAAGAGCCAATCAAAGGAGATAAATCAAATGGCGCTTCGTGTTTTGAATAACTTCATCAACGGCAAGTCAGTTGCCCCAAAGTCGGGTGTTTACACCGACGTGATCAACCCAGCCAACGGCAAGGTTTACGCAAAGGCTCCGCTATCTTCGGCAGCCGATGTGAACGCAGCTTACAAGGCAGCCGAGGCTGCTTTCCCAATCTGGAGCAACTTCACCCCTTCGCAGCGTCAACTTGCGCTGCTAAAGATTGCCGATGACCTGGAGAAGAACGCCAAGGCATTCGCAAAGGCCGAATCAGAGAACTGTGGCAAGCCAATTGCCACTTTGATCGAATACGAAATCATGCCTTCGGTAGACCAGATTCGTTTCATGGCTGGTGCTGCCAGAAACCTTGAGGGCAAGGCAACCGGCGAGTACACAGCCGACCACACCTCGTCGATTCGTCGTGAGCCAATCGGTGTTATCGGTCAGGTGACCCCATGGAACTACCCGCTCAACATGGCGGTTTGGAAGTTTGCTCCGGCACTTGCTGCTGGTAACACCATCGTTCTGAAGCCTTCAGACACCACTCCGGTTTCAACCATCATGTTGGCCGAGCTAGCTGCCAAGCACCTACCGAAGGGTGTCTTCAACGTTGTTGCCGGCGACCGCTCAACCGGTGCTGCACTTATCGAGCACCCAACCCCTCAGATGGTTTCGATCACTGGTTCGGTTGGTGCCGGTATGGCCGTTGCCAAGAGTGCAGCAAACGACCTCAAGCGTGTTCACCTTGAGCTAGGTGGCAAGGCTCCGGTTCTAGTTTTTGCTGATGCCGACCTGAAGAAGGCTGCTGCGGGAATTGCTGGCGCAGGTTTCTTCAACGCTGGCCAGGACTGCACCGCGGCAACTCGCGTGCTAGTTCACGAGTCGGTCAAGGACGCATTCATCAAGGAATTGGTGAAGGCCGTCAGGAATGATGCCAAGGTTGGCGACCCAAACGACAAGGACACCTATGTTGGTCCGGTCAATAACGTGAACCAGCTTGAGCGCGTCCTCGGTTTTATTGCTCGCACTCCTAAGCACGCCAAGATCGAAGTTGGTGGCAAGCAGGTAAAGCGCGACGGCTTCTACATTCAGCCAACCGTTATCTCTGGTTTGAAGCAGGACGACGAGCACATTCAGTCGGAGATTTTCGGCCCAGTTGTGACTGTTCAGACCTTCAAGACCGATGAAGAAGCAATGAAGAACGCCAACGACGTTATGTATGGTTTGGCTAGTTCGGTTTGGACCAAGGACCACACCCGTGCGATGCGTTTCTCGAAGGGTCTGAACTTCGGTTGTGTCTGGATCAACACTCACATTCCGTTGGCAGCTGAAATGCCTCACGGTGGTTTCCGTCACTCGGGTTACGGCAAGGATCTTTCGGCCTACGGCTTCGAGGACTACACCCGTATCAAGCACGTGATGAGCTACATCGGCGACTAATCCACAGATTATCTAGAGCGGGTTCATGAGGCTCCTGGTTTCGGCCAGAATGCCTTATGAGCCCGCTTTGGTTTTTGCCGTCTATTGCCTTAGGAGTTTTCTATGCTCTGGGCAGTGGTAATTGGATGATGCTCGGAGCATCCGTGCTGACAGCCCTGATTACTTTGATCCTCGGACGACGAAATGCTGCTGTTCCTGATGGGCAGCTTCAGATTATTGGTGAACGGGTTTGGTTGGGGGAGAAGCGCCTGCCGGCCTGGCAGTTATTTTGGTCGAAGAGACTGAAGAATGCCGTAGCCGAGAAATTCAACGAGGTTTCGGTTCCAAGTTTGGATGGGCTTCGAGCCTTGCGTAATTCGGGGTGGCACCTTGGGCTCTCCAACGCTTACCTCGTTGGGGTTGATCGGTCATTTCGCCTCGATGAAGGTGCTGGGCACTTGCTGGTGATCGGCCCAACCGGTTCTGGCAAGAGCGAACTGCTTCACCTGGTTTTAGCCAGTATTGACGAAAGTGTGGAACTCGCAGTTGCCGACTACAAGGGTGGAGCTGTTCTCACGGAGAGCAACCTGACTCTGGTAACCAGTGACCTCGAACGACTAGACCACCAAAATGCTTTCTGGCAAACCCTCGAAACCGAGCTCGCTAGGCGTGAAAACTTTTTGCGTGGTCAGGGCTTTGCATCGTGGGAGCAGCTGGAGCGGCAAGGTAGTTCAGCTGCGAGGTTACTGGTGATTGTCGATGAAGTTGTGGCTGCTATTCGAACCGCGCCCAAGGCTCTTGAGTCAATAACCCGCATAGCCACCAAGGGTCGCTCGCTCGGCATGCACCTGCTCGTTACATCTCAATCTCTGGTTGGTATTCCTCGGGAGGTGCTAATCAACCTGCGCTCGCGGTTAGCGCTCGCGGGAACCGATGAAGTTGAACTGCTGCAACTGGGTTGCAAAGAGAAGATGGGCACTTCCACGGAACAAACGAAAGCCGCCATGCTTTTGCATGACAGCCAAACGTTTAGAGTTCAGGTTCCTCTTGGAGCTAGGCGAGTACCTCAGAAAGTGGCTTGAAAGCCATTCCGTGAGCAACTGCCACCGGCTCGCTGGTTAGTGCGCCCTCGTGGGTGTTTAGACCAAGAGCCAACGAACCATCTGCCTGAAGTGCCTTCTTCCAGCCGTTGTTGGCTAGCGAACGAGCGTAAGGCAGGGTTGCGTTTGTCAAGGCGTAGGTAGAGGTGTGAGGCACCGCGCCTGGCATGTTGGCGACACAGTAGAAGATGGTGTCGTGAACCTTGAAGGTTGGCTCAGCGTGAGTGGTTGGCTTCGAGTCTGCGAAGCAACCGCCCTGGTCGATGGCGATGTCTACCAAAACCGAGCCAGGCTTCATGTTTCTCACGTGCTCGTTGGTAACCAACTTTGGAGCCTTAGCTCCAGGAATCAGTACCGAGCCAATTACTAGGTCGGCATCGGCTAAAGCACTCTTGATCTCAAACGAGTTCGAAGCAATGGTGCGAACGCGACCAGCGTAGTGGTGGTCTAGTTCGCGAAGACGGTTGAGGTTGGTGTCCATAACGGTCACCTCGGCGCCTGCGCCAACGGCCATGGCTACCGCGTTGGTTCCGGCAACTCCACCACCGAGCACAACTACCTTGGCTGGGCGGGTTCCAGGAACTCCACCTAGAAGCATTCCGCTTCCTCCGTTGTGACGCATCAAAGTTTCGGCACCAACCTGAATTGAAAGGCGACCGGCTACTTCACTCATCGGTGCAAGCAGCGGCAACTGGCGGCTTGGAAGCTGTACGGTCTCGTAGGCAATTGCGGTGACCTTGTTGTCAACGAGCTGCTTGGTTAGTTCAAGATCTGCGGCTAGGTGCAGGTAGGTGAAAAGTACTAGGCCTTCGCGAAGGAAACCGTACTCAGAGGCAATCGGTTCCTTGACCTTCATGACCATGTCGCCGGCTGCCCAAGTGGCTGCTGCGTCGGCCAAAATGGTTGCGCCAGCCTCAACATATTCTTTGTCCGAAATGCTCGAGCCGTTACCAGCTCCAGCCTGCACAAACACCTCGTGTCCGGCAGTTACAAGTTCGTGAACTCCAGCCGGGGTAATGGCTACGCGGAATTCGTTGTTTTTCACTTCGGCAGGAACCGAGATACGCATTTTTCTCCTTATGTCGGCGCCGTCGCCGAGCAACTAGATAACGATACCCGATAGTAAGTAATTGCCGTTTTTTGTTCTTTGTTGCCTCTTGTTTATGGCAGTATTTGATTTGATACGTCCACAGGCGTTTCACTTGGTTGTTGTCTGGACAGTGATGTCCCTTCGATGTAAAGGAGCCCAGTTTGTCTGAGCAGCTTCAAACTCCTAATGCCGCACAAATCACCCGTCGTGCCGTTATCGGTGGCGCAGGTGCAATTAGCGTTGCAGCCCTTCTAGCAGCTTGTTCGCCTGGTGGTGGCAAGAAGACCCTAGCAGCAGCCAAGGATGTCTCTGACACCGAGAAGACCCTTATCTGGGACAACTGGCCTTATTACATGGACGGCGAGGACGGCTCGTTCCCGACTCTGAAGGCGTTTGAAAAGCAGACCGGCATCAAGGTCACTTACAACATCAACGTTGACGACAACAACACCTACTTTGCTCGCATCAAGAACCAGCTTGCTTCTGGCACCGACACCGGCGCCGACACCTTCTGTCTAACCGACTGGATGGTTTCTCGTTTGATCGACAACGGCTACGTTCAGGAACTGAACTACGACAACATGCCGAATGTCACCAAGAACCTAAACCCTGCATTCAAGGACACCTTCGGCGCGTTCGACCCAGGTCGCACTCACTCGCTTCCTTGGAAGGGCATCATCGCCGCTGTTGGTTACCACAAGGCGAACTACAAGAAGCTAACCGGCAAGGACGCCCCAACCACCCTTGAAGACCTTTGGGCTCCAGAGTTGAAGGGTCGCGTTGAGGTTCTTTCAGAAATGCGCGACACCCTTGGCATCATGATGATGGCCGCTGGCGTTGACATCTCGAAGTTCACTTCAGACGACTTCCATGCAGCACTTGACCTGTTCACCGAAAAGGTTTCTTCGGGTCACATTCGCTCGATCAAGGGCAACTCTTACGTCGACGACTACAAGTCGGGCGACGCAGTTGCCGGTATCGTTTGGGCCGGCGACTTGGTTGGCGCAAACCTTGAACTTGGCAGCGACGACCTTGGTGTTGTTCTGCTTGAGACCGGTTCAACTTTCGCCTGTGACAACTTCGTAATCCCTATGGGTTCGGCTCACAAGAAGAACGTTGAAACCGTTATCGACTACTACTTCACCCCTGAGATTGCTGCAAAGCTTGCTCTTGCTGGTGTTTACTACGTAACCCCAGTTATGGGCACCCGTGAGATCGTCATCAAGGAAGATGCAGCGTTGGCTAACAACGAACTGATTTTCCCTAGCGATGAAATCTTCGCCACCAAGCTAAAGCAGTTCCGTCCGTTGACCTCAAAAGAAGACAACGAGTTCTCGCAGGCTTGGTCCAAGGCTTCGAACGGTGTTGTGTAATTGGCCATTGATTTCAAGCCGTCTGGTGCGGATCTAGAGCTAAAAAACGTACGTAAAGATTTCCCTGGGTTTACTGCGCTCCAGGACATGGACCTTCACATCCCAGCTGGTGAGTTCTTCGCGCTGCTCGGTCCTTCTGGCTGTGGCAAGACCACAACTCTAAGAATCGTTGCAGGTCTTGAAGAACCAACCGCCGGCCAGGTGCTCATCGGTGGCAAGGACGTAACCGCGTCCAAGCCTCACGAACGCCCGGTCAACACCGTTTTCCAGAGCTACGCCTTGTTCCCGCACATGACCATCCTTGAGAACGTGGCTTTCGGTTTGCGCCAGCGCAAGATCGAGGACCCACTGAAGAAGGCCATGGACGCCCTGAACCTTGTGGAGCTTGGCTACGCAGCCGAGCGACGCCCTCAGCAGCTTTCCGGTGGTCAGCAGCAGCGTGTGGCTCTAGCCCGCGCACTGGTCAACCGCCCAGCTCTTCTTCTGCTCGATGAACCACTTGGCGCACTGGACCTCAAGCTACGTCGCCAGATGCAGATTGAACTAAAGGCTATCCAGATGGAGGTTGGCCTAACCTTCCTTCACGTAACTCACGACCAGGAAGAGGCCATGGACATGGCCGACACCGTCGCGGTTATGAACAAGGGTCACATCGAGCAGATGGGTGCTCCTGAAGCCCTCTACGAACGCCCTAAGACCGCTTTCGTTTCTAAGTTCCTCGGTCAGTCGAACCTGTTTGTTGGCAAGGTTGCCGACAGCAGTGCCTCTTCGCTAAGCATCGAAGTTGGCGGTCACAAGATCACCGTTCCAAAGGACCGCGCCGAGAAGCAGACCGGCAAGATCTGTATTGGTGTTCGCCCAGAGAAGACCACCTTCCACCGCACCAACCCAAAGCTTGGCTCAGACCACGTAGTAGTTGGCCCTGGTGAAATCATCGACATCCGCTTCACCGGTGTTAGTAACCAGTACCTAATCGACATTCCTAACGTTGGCGAAGTCACCGTCTTCGCTCAGAACGTTGGCATCAGCCCAGTTATTGAACTCGGCGAGCAGGTTTGGGTTTCGTGGAAGGTTGAGCACTCCTTCGGTTTGTCAGACCTTCCTGCCGGCAACGAAGACGAGTAGCAATGGCTTTCGCGGCATTCGGTTCTGGTTCAGCCAAAGAACACAAGTCTCCAACTAAGTCGAGCAGAATCGTTCTCGCTCTACTTATGCCTGGTCTTGTTTACCTTGGGCTTTTCTTCTTCACCCCGCTGTTTTCGCTGGTGGTCACCTCGCTTGAGGCTCCAGCCGCTTCAGGCGGAATTGGTGAATACGAATATGGTTTCCAGTGGCAGAACTATGTTGAGGTTGTTACCACCTACATGCCGCAAATTCTGCGCTCGTTCCTCTACGCCAGCATCGCAACCATCATTGCTCTACTCGTTAGCTACCCGCTGGCCTACTTCATCGGTGTGAAGCTTCGCACGCGTCCGATGCTTCAGCGCCTAATGCTGGTTCTGGTCATCGCTCCGTTCTTCATCTCCTTCCTTCTTCGCACCATCGCTTGGAAGCAGATCTTCTCCGATGGCGGCGCGCTAATGCAGTTCGCCTACTCAACCGGCCTAATGGACAAGTCTCAGCACTTCCTTGGAACCGACGCCGCAGTTATCTTCGGACTCACCTACAACTTCATTCCGTTCATGACGCTTCCGCTATTCACCACCTTGGAACGCTTCGACGTTCGCCTGCTTGAAGCCGGCTCAGACCTCTATGCCAACCCAGCCGCAGTGTTCCGTAAAATAACCCTGCCGCTCAGCATGCCCGGCATCATCTCGGGAACCTTGCTCGTGTTCATCCCCATCGCTGGTGACTACGTGAACGCTGGTCAGAACTTCCTCGGTTCATCGAAGACCTCAATGATCGGAACCATCGTTGACACCGAGTTCCTTCAAACCCAGAACTACCCAATCGCCTCAGCCCTCAGCGTGATGCTGATGGCCGTTATCGTGGCGCTTGTTTCGCTTTATGTTCGTAGCTCGGGAACGGAGGACCTACTGTGAAGCGCTTCTCAATCGGAAGGCTCACCCTTCCGGCCTATTCATTCTTGGCAATGGCTTTCATGCTCATTCCAATCGTTTACACCATCGTCTTCTCGTTCAACGACTCCAAGCAGCGCACCAACACTCAGTGGCAGGGTTTCACTCTGGACAAGTGGCTTGGCGTTTGCAACAAGCAAGAAGTTTGTTCAGCCCTAGGTAACTCAATCTTTATCGGTGTCGTTTCAACCCTGATTGCCACAATCCTTGGAACGGCACTTGCCATCGGCCTAGTTCGCTACAAGTTCAAGGCAAAGGCTCTAGTAAACCTAGCCCTATTCCTCCCTATGGCAACCCCTGAAGTTGTTCTCGGTGCTGGTCTTGCAGGTCTCTTCTTCAACGCCGGTGTGGGCGCCGGAATGCCTACCGTGATCATCGCTCACGTGGTCTTCTGTCTGTCATTCGTGGTTGTAACTGTCAAAGCCCGAGTCCAAACCCTGGACCCTGTCCTCGAGGAAGCCGGCCGCGATCTATACGCCAACCCAAGCCAGGTCTTCTGGAAGATCACCTTCCCACTGCTACTTCCAGGCATCATCTCAGCAGCTCTGCTCTCGTTCTCACTAAGCTTCGACGACTTCATCATCACCTACTTCAACTCGGGTTCAGTCGAAACCTTCCCTAAGTACGTCTATGTAGCAGCAGCCCGTGGTGTACCAGCAGAAGCCAACGTAATCGCATCAGCAGTCTTTCTAGCTGCCATTCTCATTGTTCTGGCAACACAGATCAACGGCGCTTTCAAGCGCAAGCGTCTCGCAAAAAAATAGGTTTCTTGACCACATACTTACTGCATAGAAAAAAGGGGAGAGATGAATCAATTTTTATGGGTTTTTGAAATTGCCTTATGTGCAGGAACAGCAGTGATGCTCGCCGGTCTTTTTTTTCGCCCGATTGTGAAAAGTCAATATCAAGAAATTATGCAAATAGTTAGGTCACTTTTTTATGCCTGGGCTGCACACACCGCAATTATTTGGATGATGATTCTGCTGGCACGTGAGAGCTTGACTGTCATATCTCTCTGGATTCAGTGTTTGCAATTTTTGATGTTGTCGATTTCCGTTGCTTATTTTTCATTTGCCTCTCCGAAAAACTGGATTTGGTTTTACTACAGCAAACTGCCAGTAGTTCTCATGCTCCTCACTATGTGGCTAGCGCAAGGTTTTGTCTGCGTTTGGTTGCTGAATTGGTAAGCGATTATTTCTAAAAGGTCACCACAAAACGGACTCAATGCCCTAAATTTTCTTAGACACTTGGTGTTCAGAGGTCGGGAACTGGAGGACGCAATGTATGGAAATCCATAGTTCAAATTTTCTCGTTCGTCCTTTTGTAATTTTTATGGGTTAGGGCAGACAGAATTAGTCGGCCAAATAGAACCAAGATGAAAGCAACTTTTGTGTGGGTGGTTTTTGAATATTCGATTTGGCCTTCAGCAGGCTGAAAGGGTATCTCTTGATAAGCGGCCGAAGGTTTTATTGGGGGCGTTAATTCGCTCCTCAACAGATTTTGTTGATGCGACTTCAATAAGGGAGTAGTTCGCTGAGCTTGTCGCCGAATAATCGGTCAGCTAAATCTCGAATAAAGTAATGCCCGCCGGAAATCCGACGGGCATTTGCTTTTACGTGTCTTTAGTTAGCACTCGCTAGAGCAGCGTCGAGCACGTTTAGTGCGTCGGTTAGCTGTTCGTCGGTGATTGCTAGTGGAGGTAGGAAGCGGATTACGTTTCCGTGGGTTCCTGCGTTTAGAACTAGAACACCGTTTGAGTGGCAGAACGAAACAACCTTGTTTACTGCTGCTGCGTTAGGGTTCTTGGTTCCTGGCTCGACAAGTTCGATGGCTAGCATTGCGCCGCGGCCACGGACGTCGCCGATGATTGGGTGACGCTGCTGAAGTTCAAGAAGTCTCGGCATCATGAAGCCTTCGATGGCTAGTGCACGCTCGAGAACGCCTCCAGCTTCGATCTGCTCAAGAACTGCTACGGCTGCTGCTGCGGCAACTGGGTTACCGCCGTAGGTGCCACCGATGCCGCCTGCGTGTGCGGCGTCCATGACCTCTGCGCGACCAGTAACTGCTGAGATCGGCATACCGCCGGCAATACCCTTAGCGATGGTCACCATGTCTGGTTCGAAGCCTTCTTCGTAGTCGCTGGCGAACCATTTACCGGTTCGGGCGATACCAGCCTGAACTTCGTCGGCAACCATAAGAACGTTGTTGTTGCGAGCCCAAGCCTGAAGGGTGGTTAGGAAGCCAGGGGCTGGAACGATGAAACCGCCCTCACCCTGAATTGGCTCGATGAAGATAGCTGCAAGGTCTTCTGCTCCAACGCGCTTCTCGATGTAGGTGATGGCGCGGCGTGCTGCTTCTTCGCCGGTCATGCCCTCAGGGTCGCGGAACGGGTAAGACATCGGTACGTGTTGAACGCTGCCGGCTAGAGGGCCGAAGCCGTTGCCGTAAGGCGCAGCCTTGAAGTTCATGGCCATGGTTAGGTTGGTGCGACCGTGGTAAGCGTGGTCGAAGACAACGATCTCGCTCTTGCGGGTGAACTTGCGAGCAAACTTCACTGCGTTTTCAACGGCTTCTGCGCCCGAGTTGAACAGGGCTGACTTCTTAGGGAAAGAACCTGGGGTGTGCTTGTTTAGAAGCTCACAAACGCGAACGTAAGGCTGGTAAGGGGTAACGGTGAATAGCGTGTGGGTAAGTTTTGCAACCTGCTCCTGAACAGCCTTTACAACGCCTTCATTGGTGTGACCGATGGTAACTACACCGATACCTGAACCGAGGTCGATTAGCTGGTTTCCGTCGACGTCGGTAAGGATTGCGCCATGAGCGTGGTCGATATACACCGGTAGAGACGCGCCAACGCCAGCGGATACGTGCTGGAGGCGGTTCTGGTGTAGTTCCTGGGACTTAGGTCCTGGGATAGCGGTTACCAATTTACGTACAGTGGCTTCACTCATAGGGCTAGTCTAGCCCCGCAAGGTTGAGAGTTTGGTGCGAAGATTAGTAAATGCGTCGAATCATTATTCTCGGAAGCACTGGTTCCATTGGAACCCAAGCTTTAGAGGTCATTTCCGAGAATTCTCACCTGTTTGAAGTGGTTGGTTTGGCCGCTGGAACCAACAGCGAATTGTTGGAATCGCAGCGTTTGGCGTTTGGGCTGTCGTCGTCGGTTTGTGTTCTTGGAGCAGAGGCAGCAACTGAGCTGGTTCGCTCGTTGGATGCCGATGTGGTCGTCAATGGAATCACCGGTTCGATTGGTTTGGCGGCAACGCTTGAGACTTTGCGCTCTGGCAAGATTTTGGCTTTGGCTAATAAGGAATCGCTGATTGTTGGCGGTTCGCTGGTTACTGCCTTGGCTAAGCCTGGGCAGATTGTGCCAGTCGATAGTGAGCACTCTGCTATCGCTCAGGCATTGTTGGCTGGTGCTTCTTCGGAAGTTCGCAAACTTATTCTGACTGCCTCTGGCGGCCCATTCCGTGGTTGGTCTTTGGAGCAATTGCATGATGTGACTCCAGCGCAGGCTTTGGCACACCCAACCTGGGTTATGGGCAAGGTGGTTACGACTAACTCGGCGACCATGGTGAACAAGGGTCTTGAGCTGATTGAGGCTCACCTGTTGTTCGATGTGCCAATCGACGACATTGAGGTGACCGTGCACGCGCAGTCGGTGGTGCACTCGATGGTTGAGTTCGTGGACGGCTCCGTGATTGCCCAGGCATCGCCGCCAAACATGAAGTTGCCAATCGCTTTAGGTATGTCTTGGCCAGATCGTGTGCCAAATGTGGCACCAGCCTGCGACTGGACCAAGGCTGCCACCTGGACCTTTGAACCATTGGATGAGGGAGTGTTCAAGGCCGTTGCTCTGGCTCGCAAAGTTGCCAAACTGGGTTCCACATTCCCTGCGGTTTACAACGCTGCCAACGAGGAAGCCGTTGAGGCATTTCACGTTGGCAAGATTCGTTTCACCCAAATTGTCGAGGTTATTGAGCGAGTGGTTGAAGCCCATGTTGCGCCTTCTGAATTGACGCTGGAGAGCGTGTTGGCGGCTGAGGTTTGGGCTCGAGACCGAGCCCACGGTCAGATGGCGAATGCTTGTTAGGCAAACTGTCAGAATCTCTCGCTAAGGTAATCGCGTGAACGAAACTTTTCTCTACATCATCGGCATTTTGGTCATGGTTCTTGGCCTGGCTATCTCGATTGGGCTTCACGAACTGGGTCACCTAGTTCCGGCCAAACTATTTGGGGTGAAGGTTCCACACTGGGCTATCGGCTTTGGTCCGAAGCTTTGGAAGAAGCAAATTGGCGAGACCGAATACTCGGTTCGACTCATTCCACTCGGTGGTTTCATCAGCATGATTGGCATGTATCCGCCAGAAAACCCTAAGAAGCCAGACGCCAAAAGACGATTTGGTTCGTTGATTGCGCAATCTCGTGAGGCTCACTCGGAGCACATGGTTGAAGGCGATGAGGGAAGAACACTTTGGTCCAAGCCGGCCTGGCAGCGAATCATCATCATGCTCGGTGGCCCAACCGTGAACTTGATTTTGGGTTTGTTGATGATTTCGATTGCACTTTCTGGAATTGGGTCATGGACCCAAGGGAAAAAGGTTGAGGCAGTGATCGAGTGCCAAGAGCAAATGGTTCACGCCGAGGACACCTGTTTGCCGGAATCGATTCCCACTCCAGCCTTTGCGGCTGGGTTGCGTTCGGGCGATGTGGTTTTGTCGATTGATGGTGTGGCAGTTGACACCGCCGATCCACTTTTGGAAGCTTTGACTGCCAAGCCGTTGGTCAGTCACGCGCTGGTTATAGAGCGCGGGGGAGCGAAGCAGAAGCTTCAGGTTCTACCGGTTGAGGCATCGCTTCCAACTGCTGATTCCTCAGGAAACATTGTGAATACCGTGCGGCCGTATATCGGAGTCCGCATGGGCTTTGAACGCAAACCAGTTTCCCTGGGCAATTCGGTTGGCTTTGGTCTCACTTCCGTGGGGCAAACCTTTGGATTTATAGCTCAGTTCCCGCAGCAGGTTTACTCGTCGGTGTCATCTTTGTTCACTGGAACTGCGCGCGGCGGAGACTCGGCAATTTCGGTTGTCGGAATTGGTCAGGTGGCGGGTCAGGTATCAGCTTCTGCTGCTGATCCACTCGACAAGGTTTATTCGAACCTAATGCTTTTGGGCTCCTTGAACCTGGCGCTGTTCGCCTTCAACATGATTCCGCTGCCACCTCTGGATGGTGGGCACGTCGCAGGTGGTGTCTATGAGTACCTCAAGCGCGGGGCTTACCGTTTAGTCGGTAAGAAGGATCCAGGTCGAATCGATACTGCGTTGATGGCCCCAATAGCCCAGTACATGTTCCTGCTGCTACTTGTAGCGGGTGTTCTGATGATTGTGGTTGACTTCGTAAACCCGGTGAAACTTTAGTTTTTACTTGCGACGTTTGAAAGCGCGAGCAGCCACGCTGGAACCAAAGCCCAGAGCGATGAGGCTACCAGCGAGCATCGAGTAGAAACCAGAGTCGAAACCGGTGTTCGCGAGTGGCTGGGTTGTTGGACCTGGCGCAGGGGTCTCTTGCTCCGGCGTTCCCACGTAATGCATCGTGAAAGTATCTGGAATCAAGCTTCCATTGTTCATCGCACGAATCTGGATGATGGTGTCAGGGTCCACGGTAATCGGACCAGTGATAGCAATCGGGGTTTCATCGGCAATGCCAACGTGGTGAGTGCCGGCCTGTTTATATCCAGGGTCACCGGCAGCCTGACCGTCATCCAACACTTTGAAGTAATAGGTGTTGCCAAAAGCTCCGTTTAGGCAAACGTCATCCACGTTAATGGTGAACGAACCGCCCGCGGCAGCAACGATTGAATCATCGAAACCCCAGCCCAAGTCATTGCACTGCAAGGTGATGGAGTAGTTCGGAGAACCGGTCCCAAAAATGACACCCTGCACACCGTTCATGTCGGTAGAAGCATTAGCTGCAGTTGAACATATGGCAGTAATGGCCAAGGTCAACGAAAGCGAGAAAACGGTTGCAAAAGTTTTCTTGATATTACGAACCTTCATTAGTTTCTGCCCCTCTGGCAAGTCGCATGATTACTGGACTAAATTACCGAACGAGTTTTGTAAAAAATCCGCAAATAGAGGGTTAACCACTGGTGCAGAAAATCACTCGACATTCTTTTCCGCCGGTTGCCCGCAGTTATGCTTGAGACATGCCTGCAGTCAATCTAGGAGCCATCCAAACGCCACCGCCAGTTCTTACGCCACGTCGTAAGAGTCGAAAGATTATGGTCGGAAAGGTTGCCGTTGGTGGCGACGCCCCAATCTCGGTTCAGTCGATGTGTACTACGCCGACCACCGATGTGAACGCCACTCTCCAGCAGATTGCAGAACTAACCGCTTCTGGTTGCGACATCGTTCGTGTTGCGGTTCCTTCACAGGATGATGCAGACCGTTTGCACCTGATTGCTAAGAAGTCTCAGATTCCGGTTATTGCAGACATTCACTTCCAGCCAAAGTATGTTTTCCAGGCAATCGATGCCGGTTGTGGTGCAGTTCGTGTGAACCCGGGCAACATTCGTCAGTTCGACGACCAGGTTGGCGCAATTGCCAAGGCGGCTAAGGATGCCGGTGTATCGATTCGTATTGGTGTGAACGCTGGATCTCTAGATCCACGTTTGCTGCAGAAGTATGGCAAGGCAACCCCAGAGGCTTTGGTTGAGTCGGCAGTTTGGGAAGCGTCTTTGTTTGAAGAGCACGACTTCCACGACTTCAAGATTTCGGTGAAGCACAACGACCCTGTAGTTATGGTCAAGGCTTATCAGCTATTGGCTGAGCGCGGCGACTGGCCATTGCACCTAGGTGTTACCGAGGCTGGCCCTGCCTTCCAGGGAACTATCAAGTCTTCGGTTGCTTTCGGCGCTTTGCTTTCGCAGGGCATTGGCGACACCATCCGTGTTTCGCTTTCGGCGCCACCGGTTGAGGAAATCAAGGTTGGTTCGCAGATTCTTGAGTCGCTGAACCTTCGCCCACGCAAGCTTGAGATTGTTTCTTGCCCAAGCTGTGGTCGTGCTCAGGTAGATGTTTACACCTTGGCTAATGATGTGACCGCAGGTCTTGAGCACCTAACCGTGCCATTGCGCGTGGCCGTAATGGGTTGTGTTGTGAATGGTCCTGGTGAGGCTCGTGAGGCCGACCTCGGTGTGGCTTCCGGTAACGGCAAGGGACAGATCTTCGTAAAGGGTGAGGTCATAAAGACCGTTCCTGAGAGTGAAATCGTGGCAACCCTAATTGAGGAAGCCAACCGTTTGGCAGCCGAAATGGACCAGACTCTGGTTGGTTCGCCACAGGTTGTTGTCGCTAAGAAGTAAAGTTGGCTTATGCCTATCAGACTTTCCAGCCTGTTCCTGCGCACACTGCGCGAAGACCCAGCCGATGCTGAGGTAGACAGCCACAAGCTGCTACTCCGTGCCGGATACATTCGCCGCGCCGCTGCCGGCATCTACACTTGGCTTCCGCTAGGTCTTGCTGTGAAGGCGAAAATCGAAGCGATTGTTCGCGAAGAGATGGCTGCTGCCGGTGCTCAGGAAGTTTTCTTCCCAGCACTACTGCCTCGTGATGCTTATGAAGTGACTGGCCGTTGGACCGAATACGGCGATAACCTGTTCCGTTTGCAAGACCGCCGCAAGAACGACTACCTCCTGGCACCAACCCACGAAGAGATGTTCACCCTTTTGGTCAAAGACCTCTACTCGAGCTACAAAGACCTACCGGTTTGCCTTTACCAGATTCAGAACAAGTACCGCGACGAGGCCCGCGCTCGCGGTGGCCTACTTCGCGGACGTGAGTTTGTGATGAAGGATGCCTATTCGTTTGACATCGACGACGAAGGTCTGAAGAAGTCTTACCAAGCCCAACGTGATGCCTATGAGCGCATTTTCAAGCGTCTCGGTGTTGAATACGTAATCGTGAAGGCAGATGCCGGAGCGATGGGCGGTTCGGCTTCCGAGGAGTTCCTAAGCCCAAGCCCGATTGGTGAAGACACCTTTGTGCGCTCACCTGGTGGCTACGCGGCCAACGTTGAAGCGGTAAAGACTCCAGCGCCTGAGGCTCGTTCGATTGAGGGGTTGCCTGCCGCTGAGGTTCGCGACACCCCAAACTCGTCGACGATTGCAACCTTGGTGGAAGCGGCCGGGATTACCGCTGCCGACACTTTGAAGAACGTTGTTTTGGCTTTGGTTTCGCCAGAGGGCAAGCGTTCGCTGGTGATGGTTGGTATTCCTGGCGACCGCGAGGTAGACACCAAGCGCGCCGAGGCTGCTTTCTCGCCAAACGAGGTTGAGCAGGCTACCGAAGAAGATTTCAAGAAGTACCCAGAACTTGTGAAGGGTTACATTGGCCCTAAGGCTGGCGGCTTTGAAGGTATCAAGTACTACGTTGACCCTCGTGTGGTTACCGGTACCTCATGGGTAACCGGCGCAAACGTTTTGGGTAAGCACGTATTTGGTTTGGTTTACGGTCGTGACTTTGAGGCCGATGGCATCAAAGACATTGCCGAGGTTCGTGCTGGCGACCCAGCCCCGGATGGCTCAGGTCCGTTAGAACTTGCTCGCGGTATTGAAATCGGCCACGTCTTCCAACTTGGCCGCAAGTATGCCGAAGCGCTTGACCTCAAGGTCTTGGACGAAAACGGCAAGCTGGTTACCGTGACCATGGGTTCCTATGGAATCGGTATCACGCGTCTCGTCGCTGTTTTGGCTGAAGCCAACCGCGACGAAAAGGGCTTGATTTGGCCAGACGCCGTTTCGCCAGCCGATGTCTACATCGTTGCCGCTGGCAAGGAAGAAGAGAACTACGCGGCGGCCGAAAAGATCGCCTACGAGTTTGAAGCTGAAGGCAAGACCGTAATCCTGGACGACCGTCCAAAGGTTAGCCCTGGTGTGAAGTTTGGTGATGCCGAGTTGATCGGTGTTCCATACGTAATCATCTGTGGTCGCGGCATTGCTAACAACGAAGTTGACTTCTGGAACCGGCGAACAGGCGAGCGTCGCACTGTGCCGCTAAACTTAGTAGCACTACAACTCTAAAGAACACGCCTAGGAGGCACCGATGGACATCGACCTGAAAGTCTTGAAAACCATCGAGAGTGACCGCGGGATCGCATTCACCGAACTCGTTGAAATTATTGAGGCTGCCATTTTGGCTGCTTACTACCGCTCTGAAGACATCCACCTGAAGCGTGATGACGTTGACTTCACCCGCGCTGTGCTTGATAAGCAGACCGGTGTGGTGCACATTTTCACCCGCGACAAGGATGAAGAGAACAAGCCGGTTGGCGAAGAGCGCGACGTTACCCCAGAGAACTTCGGACGCATTGCTGCTTCGTCTGCCAAGCAGGTAATCATGACCCGATTGCGCGCGATCAACGACGAAAACCTACTCGGTGAATTCACCGGCAAGGTTGGCGACGTAGTTATCGGAACCATTCAGCAGGGCACCCGTTCCTACATGGTGAATGTTGACCTAGGTTCGCTTGAGGCTCAGCTTCCTCCAGAGGAGCAGGTTGTTGGCGAGGACTACTCGCACGGAACCCGAATTCGCGTAATTATCACCAAGGTAGACAAGGGCTCGCGTGGCGGTGCCATGGTTACCGTTTCCCGTCGTCACAAGAATCTAGTTCGTAAGTTGTTCGCACTAGAGGTTCCTGAGATTGCTTCGGGTCAGGTAGAAATCATGCAGGTTGCTCGCGAAGCCGGCCACCGCACCAAGATTGCAGTGAAGTCAACCGTTGCCGGCCTGAACGCCAAGGGCGCCTGCATTGGCCCAATGGGCGCTCGTGTTCGTGCAGTTTCGGCTGAACTCAACGAAGAAAAGATTGACATCGTCGACTACGACGAAGACATCAAGAAGTTCGTGGCAGCTGCGCTATCGCCAGCGAAGATTTCGGCCACCTTCACAATTCCGTCGAAGGATCCAGACGGTCGCGTCCATGTTCGTGCACTAGTTCCTGACTACCAGTTGTCTTTGGCGATTGGAAAAGAAGGGCAGAACGCCAAGTTGGCTGCCGATTTGACCGGCGCCAAGATCGATATTCAGCCTGAAAGCATCCTGGACGGCGAGTAGCCCTAGACCAAGTCAGGTATGCAGGTTAGGATGGAACAAGTTAGAACCTGTGTTGGCTGTAAAACGCTCGGCACCCGAAAGTCTCTGATTCGTGTGGTTTTGGTAAATACCGAACTCACCATCGATGAAGACAAAAAACTTCCGGGACGTGGAGCTTGGTTACATGCAAGCAAGAAATGTTTTGATTTGGCAGTGAATCGCAAGGCTTTTAGTCGGGCGTTGAAGCAGTCGGTTGAAGTAAATGAAAAGGTTTTAGCCCTAGCGATAGAACAGGCAGAAGCGATGATGGCAAAAAATGAGTAACTCGAAATGAGTAACCCACAGCTTTAATGGCCTGCCCTGCCTGGGTTGGCCCAGACAGGAGAAAAAGTGGCGGCTTTACCGCGCGTATACGACTTAGCTAAAGAACTTGGTATCGATACCAATGAGGCTTTGGCAAAACTTAAAGAATTAGGCGAGTTCGTCAAGGGTGGATCATCCACCGTGGCACCGCCGGTTGCGAAGAAACTTCGCGAGGCATATCCAAATGCCAAACCAAAGGAAGAACCAAAGAAGGCGCCAGCTGCACCTAAGGCTGCAACGGCTCCAGAGGCCGAGGCTCCGGCTGCACCAGCGCCTGCTGCACCTGCGGCACCAAAGGCTCCAGAAGCTGCTGCACCTGCAGCCCCAGCTGCGGCAACCCCGCCGGCAGCTCCAGCGGCAGCGCCAACCGGCATTCCTCGTCCGGGCAATAACCCGTTTGCGGCTAGCCAGGGCATGGGCATTCCTCGTCCAATGGCTCGTCCAGTTGGAAACAACCCATTCTCACAGCGTCCAGGTCAGCAGCGTCCGGGCGGTCCACGTCCGGCTGGTGCCGGCGGTCCAGGTCGTCCAGGTGGCGCACCTCGTCCGGGTGGCGCACCTGGCTCACGTCCTGGCTTTGGCGGTGGCGCCGGTGGCGCACAACGTCCTGGTTTCGGTGGCGGAGCTCCTGGTGCTGGCGGCGCGGCAACCGGTTTCGGTGGCCCACGTCCTTCAGGTGGTCCTGGTGCTCGCGGTCGCGGCAACGGTGGTGGCACCGCTGGTGCGTTCGGTAAGGGTGGAAGCCGTGGTGCTTCAAAGGCCCGTAAGTCGAAGCGCGCGAAACGCGAAGAATTCGAACAGAGAATGGCTCCAAGCCTTGGTGGCGCAGTTGTGCCACGTGGCGATGGCAGTACCGTTCTACGTCTACGTCGTGGAGCAAGCATTCAAGACTTTGCAGACAAGATTGAGACCACTCCAGCTCAGCTGATCACCGTGCTATTCGCACTGGGTCAGATGGCTACCGCAACCGCTTCGCTAGACGAAGAGACCTTCCAGATTCTTGGCGAGGAGCTTGGCTACAAGGTTGAACTGGTTTCACCTGAAGACGAAGAGCGCGAGCTATTCGACAGCTTCGGCCTAGACCTAGACGACGAAGACGACGAAGAAGATCTACTTCCTCGCCCTCCAGTTGTTACCGTTATGGGTCACGTTGACCACGGTAAGACTCGTTTGCTAGACAGCATCCGTAACTCGAACGTCATTGCCGGCGAGCACGGTGGAATCACCCAGCACATTGGTGCGTACCAGATTCACACCACTCACGAAGGCCTTGACCGCGCGATCACCTTTATTGACACCCCTGGTCACGAGGCGTTCACCGCTATGCGTGCCCGTGGTGCTCAGGTAACCGACATCGCAATCCTGGTTGTTGCAGCCGACGACGGCGTTATGCCTCAGACGATTGAAGCGCTTAACCACGCTCAGTCGGCTGGCGTACCAATCGTGGTCGCAGTGAACAAAGTTGATAAGGAAGGCGCTAACCCGGACAAGATCCGTCAGCAGCTAACCGAGTTCAACCTGGTTGCCGAAGAATACGGTGGCGATGTTATGTTCGTAAACGTCTCGGCGCTTACCGGCAAGGGTGTTCCAGAGCTTCTAGATGCAGTTCTGCTAACTGCGGACGCCGCTCTAGACATGCGCGCTAACCCAGACAAGGACGCACGCGGTATTGCTATCGAAGCGAACCTAGACAAGGGTCGCGGTTCGGTTGCTACCGTGCTTATCCAGCAGGGAACTCTAAACGTTGGTGACTCGATTGTGGCCGGTGCGGCTCACGGTCGTGTTCGTGCCATGTTCGACGAAAACGGCGATGCAGTTCTTTCGGCTGGTCCGAGCCGTCCGGTTCAGGTTCTCGGTCTTCAGTCGGTACCTCGTGCCGGCGACACCTTCGTGGTGACCGAAGACGAGCGCCAGGCACGTCAGATCGCTGAAAAGCGTGAAGCTGCCGACCGTAACGCTCTACTGGCTAAGACTCGCAAGCGCGTTTCGCTTGAAGACTTCACCAAGGCTCTTGAAGATGGCAAGGTTGAGTCGCTCAACCTCATCATCAAGGGTGACGTTTCGGGTGCTGTTGAAGCACTTGAAGACTCTCTTCTCAAGATCGAAGTGGACGACAGCGTGCAACTACGCATCATCCACCGCGGTGTTGGTGCTATCACCGAGTCGGACGTCAACCTTGCTACCGTCGACAGTGCAATCATCATCGGATTCAACGTGCGCCCAGACAACAAGGCCAAGGACCGCGCCGACCGTGAGGGTGTGGACATCCGTCACTACACCGTCATCTACCAGGCACTGGACGACATTGAGAACGCTCTTAAGGGCATGCTCAAGCCAGAGTACGAGGAAGCTCAGCTCGGTACCGCAGAGGTTCGCGAACTGTTCAAGTCTTCGAAGGTTGGAACCATTGCTGGTTCGATCGTTCGCTCGGGCTCGATCAAGCGAAACACCTCGGCTCGTGTTATCCGCAAGGGTGTCACTATTGCCGACAACCTCAAGATCGAATCACTCAAGCGTTTCAAGGATGACGCCACCGAAGTCAAGACCGACTTCGAGTGTGGTATCGGACTCGCTGGTTTCAACGAGCTGGAGCTCGAAGACATCATCGAAACCTTCGAAATGCGCGAAAAGCCTCGAGTCTAGGACTAACAAATGGTTGATGTTGCGCGAGCACGCAAGCTAGCCGAACGTATTAAAGTTTTGGTTGCCGAAGCACTAGAGCGGGCCGTTAAGGACCCGGATCTAGGCTTCGTCACCATCACCGACGTTCGAGTTACTCCTGACCTTCAGAACGCTTCCATTTACTTCACCGTTTATGGAACGCCTGAAGAGAAGAAGCAGTCGGCTGAAATTATCGAGAAGAATCGCGGACTAATTCGTCGTGAGGTTGGTCGTGGTCTTTCGATTCGCCTAACCCCAACTATCGAGTTCATTCGGGATGAAGTTCCTGAGATCGCAGCCCACCTGAACGACCTTTTGGCCGAGGCCAAGGCTCGCGATGCCGAAGTTCAGGCGATTGCCAAGGAAGCTAAGTTTGCCGGCGAGGAAAACCCTTATAAGGAACCTCACGTAGACGACGAGAACTAACTTGCAAGCCGGTTTGGTGCTGGTTGATAAGCCGCAAGGCTGGACTAGCCACGACGTGGTTGCCAGAATTCGTCGCGTGGCTAACACCCGCAGGGTTGGGCACGCAGGAACTTTAGACCCGATGGCTACCGGACTCCTGGTTTTGGGTGTTGAGTCAGCTACGAAACTCCTGACCTTCATTGTTGGTGCCGATAAAACCTACGAGGCCACAATTCGTCTCGGTGCTTCCACCATCACCGACGACCGCGAGAGCGAGTTTTTGGAGAAGGCTTCGGCTGAAGCGGTTGCCAAGGTCTCTAAGGAACAAATCTTGGACGGAATCGCGGAACTAACCGGCAATATCGAACAAGTGCCGTCCTCGGTTTCTGCAATCAAGGTTGACGGCGTACGCGCCTACGCCAAAGTTCGCGGGGGAGATGAGGTTAAGCTCAAGTCTCGTCCGGTCACCGTGTCGCGATTTGAGGTTATTGGTGAACCAAGGACCGTCGATGGTTTCATCGACCTCGACGTGATCATCGATTGCTCGTCTGGAACCTACATACGCGCTTTGGCTCGTGACCTGGGGAACAAGCTAGGAATTGGCGGACACCTAACCGCTCTTCGCCGCACTCGCGTTGGGGGTTACACAATCGACCAGGCAGCCAAGCTGCCTGAAGTTGGCGACGAACTCAATGTGATTTCCGCAGTCGATGCGGCACGCGTTTTCACCACTCTAGAACTCTCCGAGCAACAGGTCATCGACCTTCGGCACGGCAAGCGAATTGCCAACGAACAGGAACTTTCGGGCGACATATCAGCCATTCACGGCGACCAACTTATCGCCATCTTGACCCCAGCTGGTAAGCAGTTGAAATCTCAGGTGGTTTTCAATGATTGATTGGTTCTATCAGGGTGCCGAAGTAATTGCCGTGGTCGGTGGTTTGCTGGCGCTCGTCCTCGGTTTAATCGGAAGGCTTCCATCCTTGGTGAGCCTAACCCCACTGGCTCTCACGGCACTTGGTCTCATTATTCAGGCATTCATCACCATCGGGGTTCTGGCTTCAGGAAATTCAGCCAAGGGCGACGTCATCGAGTTCTACGGGTATCTAATCACCGCGCTAATCGTTGCGGTTGGTGCCGGGCTGTGGTCGCTCGCCGAGCGCAGTAAATACTCAACCATGATCCTTGGAGCAGCTAACTTGACGGTCGCGATTATGTTGCTCCGCATGTGGCAAATCTGGTTCGGAAACTAAAAGAATTTCACTGGCGTTAACCTTGTAGCCATAAATGATTAAGGCGCTTTCGTGAGCATTTGAGTATGCCCAAAGAAGCTGTTCGCAGAAAACTTGGCACCGGTGTTCTAAATCGCGGTGACCGCCTATTCTTTGGCATAACCTCAGCCGCCTCCTATTTTGCTTTCATTCTGGTCGCCCTGATTTTGGTGTTCTTAATTGCTCAGGCATTTCCTGCGCTGAAAGACCAGGGCCTTGCCTTCGTTTACGGCTCAACCTGGGAAGTAACCCCTGAAAAAGCCGTGATGCAAATCGGCCCGATGCTTTACGGTTCGGTCCTGATTGCTCTTCTCGGGGTGCTGTTGGCAACTCCAATGGCCATTGCCACCGCCTATCTAATCGTGTTCATTCTGCCGAAAAGCCCAGCAAAACTTGCAACTAACCTGATCGACCTATTGGCAGCGCTGCCATCGGTAATCATTGGTCTCTGGGGTGTTTTGGTGTTCACACCAATCGCTCAAGGTTGGGCCGATTTTCTTCACAAAAACCTCGGTTGGATTCCGCTGTTCGCAACCGACAAGGGAACTACTTCTCTGAATAGCTCACCATTCATTGCCGGCTGGATTGTCGCGGTCATGATTGTTCCAATCATCACTTCGGTCACTCGCGAAATCTTCAGTCAGTTCGACCGCGAGCTAATCAATGGCGCACTCGCGCTCGGTGCAACCCGCTGGACCGTGTTCCGCCGCGTAATCCTTCCAACCGCTTCAGGTGGTATTACCGGTGGCGTTCTACTAGGCCTTGGTCGCGCCATTGGTGAAACGGTAGCCATTTACTACGTTCTTCAGCTTTCAATGAAAATCAACTTCTTCCAAATCTTGGAACCTCGCGGTGGCGCAATCGCATCCTGGATTTTGTCGCGATTCGGTGAAGCAACCGAAGCCGAGTTCCACGGGCTAATGGCTGCTGGTCTGGTCATCTTCATCACCACTCTGGTCATCAACCTAATTGCCAACATCATCGTGAATAGGGCGCAGCCATGGAGAAAGTAGTGGCAGATCCACGCCCGGCTAAGCAGCCGTGGAATAAGAGCTCGAAGCTGGCCTCGTTTACAGGTGGGCGCGGTTTTGCCGATGCCACATTGATCACGCTCGCCTTTCTTCTGGCAGCAGTTGTCTTTGGCCTTTTGCTCTCGGTGCTTTGGTCGGTTGTTTCGGCCGGCGCCGGGGCTATGTCGCCGCAGTTCCTCTACCAAAACAACCGTTACATCTCGACCACGACGTCGTTGGATTACGGAGGTGTGGGTCACGCCATCCTAGGAACCCTGTGGCTGGTTCTCTTGGCCACCATGGTTGCCCTTCCACTAGGTTTGGCAATTGCCGTTTACCTAACCCAGTCGCAGTCGAAGCTTCGCAACCTGGTGCGTTCGATTACGCAGGCTCTGGCTGGTTTGCCTTCAGTTGTTTCCGGTCTTTTCGTGCTCTCGATTATCTCCTTCCTCGGAGCGCAGAAGAGCGGTATCTTCGGAGCCTTGGCGTTGTTCCCACTGATGCTGCCAACCGTAGCTCGTGTTGCCGAAGAAGCGCTGCGTCTGGTGCCAGCCGACCTGCGCCTAGCAGCTCTCGGTCTCGGCGCTCCAAACTATCGCGCCTTCTTCCAGGTGATTCTGCCTGCAGCCAAGTCTGGAATCATCACCGCGCTTCTTCTAGGTCTAGCTCGTGTGGTCGGTGAGACCGCACCGCTAATTCTCACCATCCAAGCAAACAACGGAACGAACCTGAACCCGTTCGACGGCGGAGTCGCGACCCTGCCAACCTACATTTACGGCTTCATCAGTGCCGGTTACGCGTCCTCGATCACTCGAGCATGGGGTGCTTCGCTGGTCTTGTTGATTTTGGTTGGAATTCTATTCATCACCGCCCGACTACTTACCGCCGACAAAAAGAAAAAGAAGGCAAAGAAATGACCATTTCCCCGGTTGCAGCAGAACTTCGCTCGGAAGACGTCAGTGTCTGGTTTGGCGAGCGTCAGGTTCTCAAGGACGTAAACCTAACCTTCCGCGCTAACCGAGTTACCGCGCTTATCGGCCCATCTGGCTGTGGCAAGTCGACCTTCCTTCGCACCCTCAACCGCATGCACGAACTAATTCCTTCTGCGGGTTTAGCCGGTTCGATCCTGCTTGACGGAAAAGACATCTACGACCCATCGGTCAACCCGGTCGACGTTCGCATGGAAATCGGCATGGTATTCCAGAAGCCAAACCCATTCCCAACCATGTCGATCCGCGACAACGTTCTCTCTGGCCTAAAGCTTTCTGGCTTGCGTGTAGACAACAAGGACGAACTTCTCGAAACCTCATTGAAGCGCGCTTCTATCTGGAACGAAGTTAAGGATCGCCTTGGCGAGCCAGCCACCGCACTTTCCGGTGGTCAGCAGCAGCGTCTGTGTATTGCACGTTCCCTAGCCATGAACCCAAAGGTTCTTCTAATGGACGAGCCATGTTCGGCACTTGACCCAGGTTCAACTCGTCGAATTGAAGCCACCATTGAAGAGCTTTCAGAGTCGATGACCATTGTTATCGTGACCCACAACATGCAGCAGGCTCAGCGCGTTTCGCACGAGACCGCATTCTTCCTAGCCGACGAAAACACCCCGGGTGGAGTGGTTGAGTTCGGTTCAACCGAACAGGTTTTTGGTCAGCCGATCGACGAGCGCACTAACGACTACGTAAACGGCCACTTCGGTTAATCCACTGTTCACCAAAACTTGGAGCGACAGTAACCCAAACATATCTATTCGTTTCCAAAGGTCTTAGAAACTAAAAGCGTCAACCAGACAAGTTCAATAATTCAAGGAGAACAATGAACAAGAAGCTAGCAAAAACCATTCTTGGTATTGCTGCCACCGTAGCCCTAGTTGTGCCTGCTGCAGCTGCTAACGCAACCGCAATTGCCGGTTCGGGCTCGTCTTTCGCTTACAACGGTATCTACAAGTGTGCGTCGCTTTACGACACCCACAGCGTTACCTACACTTCAACTGGATCGGGAACTGGTCGTACCAACTTCCGCACCAACCAGGCTTCTTACCCATTCGCTGTTTCTGACGGTCTTTACACCGCAGGCACCGAGCCAACCGGTTACAACATGGTTCCACTATTCGGTGGTCCAATTGTTTTCGCTTACAACAAGGCGAGCAAGATTCCTGCTGGTCTAAAGCTTGATGCAGCCACCGTTTCGGGAATCCTAAAGGGCACCGTTACCAAGTGGAACGCAACCGCAATCAAGAAGCTAAACCCTGGCAAGACCTTGCCTAACCTAGCGATCAAGGTGTTCTACCGTTCGGGAACTTCTGGAACCAACGAAAACCTAAGCGAGTTCCTACGCCAGAACGTAACCACCGCTGGCTGGACCAAGAACCAGACCATCACCACTGCTGCCGGAGCACTTGCTACCGGTTCGGTTGGTAAGGCCACCTCGGCTCTACTAGCAGACGCAGTTGAGAGCAGCGCTAACAAGGGTGCTTTCGGTTACTTCGACCTTTCAGACGCAAAGACTGCGAACGTTTCGTTGGTTTCGCTGAAGAACAAGCACGGCGAGTTCGTAGCTCCATCGGCTTCGGCTGGTGCACTGTTCCTAAACGCACAGACCACCGACAACTCGGGCTCAGACCGCGTTCAGGGAACCGCAACCGCAGCACTTTCAGCTGCTCTTGGTGGAACTCAGGCTGGAGTCATCGACTTCACCAAGAGCGTGAAGAACGCTTACCAACTAACCATCCTTACCTACGGAATTGGCGACAACGCCTCGACCGAAGCTGCGGATGTTGCGGTTGAAGACTTCTTCAAGTTCGTAATCAACACCTGCATGCCAGCACAGGCTTCTCGCCTAGGTTATGTTGCCCTAACCGGCAGCCTTAAGACCAAGGCTCTAGCTCAGGCAGCACGCATCGCCCAGTAGTAGTAATTGGGGGTTTGGTGGTCTGATTCGTCAGGCCACCAAACTCTCACTTAAATAGTTCCAACCAGGAGGTACCGCCGTGAAGAAAATGAAGAAAGTCCAGATCGTCACTGGAATGGCTCTGGTCGCTTCACTGTTAACTGCCTGTGATCCACCTATGCCTCCTGAAATGTTGGCTCAGCTTGCCGAGCAGAGCTACACCTGTATTGAAGGCAATGTCAATGTTGCAGCCGATGTCTCCAACTCGGCGGTCGTAGACACCCTTGCCGAATCTTTGGCCGCAGCCTGCGTTGATCCGCTCCCAGTTATGACCATGGCCAATGCCGGCGACTTAGCTGCCGCCGACATCCAAATCTCTGCTTCACCAGCTACCGAATGTAAGGCCTTTGCCTCGGTTCCTTACGGCTTCGATGCCGGCGTCGTGGCCTACAACGTTGAGGGCACCGACTCTCTAAACCTCGGCTACAAAACCCTTGCCAAGGTTCTAAACGGAGAAATTACTAACTGGAGCGATCCAGCGATTTCCAAAGACAACCCGGACCTAACCTTGCCAGACCTAGCTATCGTGGTTCGTCCTGAAGCAGATTCAAACTCACTTGAGGCCTTGAAATTAGCCTTGGGCTTCCAGGGAGCAAAGCTTGATGTTAGTAAGTTCAATGGGCTCAACCTATTTGATGGCACAGTACCTGCGGAACTCACGGCAGGTGAACTGGCGGTTCTGCCGAACTCGGTTGTTGTAGCCAACGGGCTTGTAACCATCGGTTTGAACACAGGCAAGAAGGATCCAGAAACCGGCGACAGACTCTTCGCTCTTCCCAGCGAGGAGAGCCTCTATGCTGCTGGCACTCAGTTGGTAGCCAAATCCTCTGGCTCGACCCTCAGCATGACCGTTGACCCTAAAGTTGCACCCAAGCCCATGTTCGAGGGTGAGCAGGCGGCCGTTCCTTATCAGGCCATCTTCCCGCTGACCATGACCCTCTGCGGCGAAGATAATCTTCTCAAGCGAGCAGCCGCCGCATTCATGCTTCGCCTCGACAGCCAAGGTGCACTTGGCTACCTGAACATTAGTCAGCTCCCTGAAGGCGTTCGCTACAGCGCGGTCGGATTGGTTCGCGAAGGTCTTCCAATTCCTAAGGTGACCAAGAAGAGCGAGTAGTTCTCGGTAGTCTTGAAGTATGCCTTCCAACAAGACTTCAACTGGACCAGGCCGCCTGCTCATAGCGATCTACGCAATCTTCGCGCTGGCTGCCACAGCTCGCTCGCTTTATCAACTAGCCACAAAGTTTGGCGACGCACCGCTTGCTTATAGCCTCAGCGCTCTCTCAGCATTGGTCTACATAGTGGCAACTATTTCCCTGGCCAAGGGATACACAAAGTTGGCAACCTACGCTCTAATTTTCGAACTAGTCGGCGTCGTTGTTGTGGGCACTTTGTCTATCGTGCTTCCAGCAGATTTCCACCACGCGACTGTTTGGTCACTTTACGGAGCTGGCTACGCTTGCGTCCCGCTGCTACTGCCAATTTGGGGTCTCTGGTGGTTGAGTAAGGCGAAGCGTGCTTAGTTGGTCTAGTCCCGCTGAGGTTCCTGCCGATTTTGCTAACTCTGCGGTAACCATCGGTAAGTTCGACGGCGTTCATCTCGGCCACCAGGCTCTGCTTGCCCGAGTTGTGGATTTGGCTGAAGAAAACATGTTTGCCGCAGTGGCACTGACCTTCGATCGCCACCCAGACGCACTTTTGAATCCTGCGGAATGCAAACTTCCTCTAATCGGCCCAGCCCAGAAAACAATTCTGTTGGCCGAGCAGGGTATCGACGCCACCTTAACTCTGACCTTCGACCAAGCTCTGGCGAATAAGTCACCACAGGAATTCGTTGAGGAGATTTTGCTGGCTGCACTCAAGGCAAAGATAGTTGTGGTCGGTGAAGGCTTCCGATTCGGGCACAAAGGCTCTGGAACCGTCGAAACACTTCGCGAACTCGGTTCGCAGCTGGGCTTTCGGGTTTTTGTAATTCCAGAGGTGACGGTTGGGGGAGAAGCAGTTTCTACCACCCGCATTCGCGAACTACTCGATCACGGCAAGGTTATGGCCGCGGCCACATTGCTTGGCAGAAACCACATCAACACCGGTGTCATTGAGCATGGCCTCAAGATTGGCCGAACCATTGGCTTCCCAACGGCGAACATGTCTCGTGAATGTGAAGGCTTCCTTCCGCTCGATGGCGTTTACGCGGGTTGGCTCTATGCCGATGATCAAAAGTATCCAGCTGCCCACTCAGTTGGTATCAACGAAACCTTCCAGGCAGTGCCTCGCCTGGTCGAATCCTTCGTGATCGATGCACCGGCAGGTCTTGATCTTTACGACAAAACAGTCACTCTGGAATACGTCGAGTTCATCCGAACAGCGGCTAAGTTTGACGGAGTAGAAGCTTTGGTTGAAGAAATCAACCGAGACATTGAGAAGATTCGAGTAGCACTCGAGTTAGGGGAAAACTAATGCAGTTCTTTGACGCAGTCAAAATCGCTTTCAAGAAATATGCCGACTTCCGTGGAGTGGCGACACGCCCTGAATACTGGTGGTTCACTCTTTTTGTTTTCTTGGTGAGTCTGATTGGTGGAGCAATTGACATCGCTATTCGCCAGGAGAGCAACGGTCCAGTTCAGATGCTCTTGAGTGTTGCCCTTTTCCTTCCTCAAATTACTATGACGGTGCGCCGCAACCGTGACGCCGGATTCTCAGCGTTTTGGCTGTTCCTGTGGCTGCTTCCAACCGCTCTTTTGGTTTACGGAATTGCATCGAACGTAGATAACCTTGTGCCTTTGGCTTCAATTGACCCAAATACTCTTGACGAGGCTGCAGCAATGCAAATCGCGTCTGTACTTCTGACGGTTTTCGGTCCGGCCGTGTTGACATTTATCGCAGTTGGCATCTTTTTCTTTGTCGTATCGCTTTTGCCAAGCAAGAAGCCTAAGCAGCCGGTGGTTGCAAGCATCGACTACTAACAGGTAGGCTTGTGAAGTTGCCGTGTAACGGCCGCGGATAAAGAGAGTTTGAAACACAGTGTTTCTTACGCCGCGCAGCGAATCAAAGGAGAACCACTATGGCTCTAGACCCACAGGTAAAGCAGAGCATCATCGCTGAGTACGCAACCCACCCAGGTGACACCGGTTCACCAGAGGTTCAGGTAGCTGTGCTTTCGCGTCGCATCAAAGACCTAACCGAGCACTTCAAGGAGCACAAGCACGACCACCACTCACGTCGTGGCCTGCTACTTCTAGTTGGACAGCGCAAGCGTCTGCTTGGTTACCTACAGAACGTAGACATCAACCGCTACCGTGCGTTGATCGAGCGTCTAGGTCTTCGTCGCTAATTCTGACTTTACAAAAAACCGTCCTGGGTATACTCGGGGCGGTTTTTTAGTTCTAGGCAATGTCGGGTTCTGCTGTTACCCTAGAAACAGAGCTTTGCGGCTACGTTTGCTGATCTTCGGTGGTGGGTCTTGGAAAGAATTCCAAGGTTCTTTACTGCAGATCAGGGCAGCCCACATTCGGTGGGCAGTTAACCGCGCCGAATAGCTCTAGCGCGACTCACGCAAACTGTGTGGTTTTTTCGCGCGTGAAGATACAAGAGGAGAGACCATGACCGGTCCAGATAACTACGAGCCTATGGATGGCTCAGAATACGAATACGCAATCATCGACAACGGCAAGCACGGTAAGCGTGTAATCCGTTTCGAGTCAGGCCGCCTAGCCCAGCAGGCTCAGGGTGCCGCAGCCGTCTACATTGACGGCGAAACCATGTTGTTCTCGGCAACCACTGCTTCAAAGCAGCCAAAAGACCAGTTCGACTTTTTCCCACTTACCATCGACGTTGAAGAGAAGATGTACGCTGCAGGAAAGATTCCTGGCAGCTTCTTCCGTCGCGAAGGTCGTCCATCGACCGAAGCAATCCTGACCTGTCGTCTAATCGACCGTCCACTACGTCCATCATTCGTTGATGGTCTACGTAACGAAGTTCAGGTTGTTGTCACCGTTATGGCTATCCACCCAGATGAGATGTACGACGTGGTAGCAATCAACGCTGCTTCGATGTCAACTCAGCTTGCTGGTCTGCCATTCTCTGGCCCAATCGGTGGTGTCCGTGTGGCACTAATCGACGACCAGTGGGTTGCCTTCCCTAAGCACTCTCAGCTAGAGCGCGCAGTATTCGACATGGTCGTTGCTGGTCGCGTTGTAACCGAGAACGGCGTCGAAGACGTTGCCATCATGATGGTTGAAGCAGAAGCTACCGAAAACACCTGGGATCTTGTGAAGAACCAGGGCGCAACCGCTCCTAACGAAGCTGTTGTTGCTGCCGGTCTAGAAGCTGCCAAGCCTTTCATTAAGGAACTTGTTGCTGCTCAGTCGCGTCTAGCTGCTAAGTCGGCAAAGCCACTAACCGAGTACCCAGTGTTCCCTCCTTACGCCGACGAGGTCTACGACCACGTTGCAAAGCTTGCTGAAGAGAAGCTAGGTAGCATCTACCTAATCGCCGACAAGCAGGAGCGCCAGGACGCCGATGACGCACTAAAGGCATCGGTTAAGGAAGCACTTTCGACCGTTCTTACCGAAGAGCACCAGAACCAGATTTCTGCAGCTTACAAGTCGGTAACCAAGAAGGTTGTTCGTACCCGTGTTCTAAAAGAAGGCGTTCGCATCGACGGCCGTGGTCTTCGCAACATCCGTGTCCTAGACGCAGAAGTTGACGTAATTCCGCGCGTTCACGGTTCGGCTATCTTCCAGCGCGGAGAGACCCAGATCTTGGGCATCACCACTCTGAACATGCTGAAGATGGAACAGACCATTGACGCACTGAGCCCAGAGACCACCAAGCGCTACATGCACAACTACAACTTCCCTCCTTACTCAACCGGTGAAGTTGGTCGTGTTGGTACTCCAAAGCGTCGTGAAATTGGTCACGGTGCATTGGCTGAGCGCGCTCTAGTTCCAGTTCTTCCTGGCCGCACCGAATTCCCTTACGCAATTCGTCAGGTTTCGGAAGCTCTAGGTTCGAACGGTTCAACCTCAATGGGTTCGGTTTGTGCTTCAACCCTTTCGCTACTAGCAGCTGGTGTGCCTCTAAAGGCTCCAGTAGCGGGTATCGCAATGGGTCTGATCTCAGACACCATCGACGGTAAGACCTCGTATGCAGCGCTAACCGACATCCTTGGTGCCGAAGACGCCCTAGGCGACATGGACTTCAAGGTTGCCGGAACTGCCGACTTCATCACCGCAATCCAGTTGGACACCAAGCTAGACGGTATTCCTACCGATGTTCTAGCCGGCGCTCTAACTCAGGCCAAGGAAGCGCGCACTGCAATCCTTGACGTGATGAACCAGGCAATCAGCGAACCAGGTGAAATGGCTGCAACCGCACCACGGATCATCTCGGTGAAGATTCCTGTAGATAAGATCGGTGAGGTCATTGGTCCAAAGGGCAAGATGATCAACCAGATTCAGGAAGACACTGGCGCAGACATCTCGATCGAAGACGACGGAACCGTATTTATCGGTGCTACCGACGGTCCTTCGGCTGAGGCTGCTAAGGCTGCCATCAACAACATCGCTAACCCTCACCTTCCTGAGATTGGCGAGCGTTTCCTTGGAACCGTCGTGAAGTTGGCCACCTTCGGTGCGTTCATCTCACTAGTTCCTGGAAAAGATGGTCTGCTTCACGTTTCCGAACTGAAGAAGATCTCTGGCGGAAAGCGCGTTGAGAATGTTGAAGACATTCTTGAAGTTGGCCAGAAGCTTCAGGTTGAAATCACCAAGATCGACGACCGCGGCAAGCTTTCGCTTTCGCCTGTGGTTGAAGACGACGCAGCTTCGGCTGAATAGTTTCATCAATGGCTGAGATCTTTTTTCCATTAGATAAAGCCGAACTCGAGTTCACCGCTTCGGGAGGCAGCACGGTTCGCCGTACTGTTCTCCCAAGCGGTGTTCGCATTTTGTCGGAGGCCATGCCTGGCAGTCAGAGCGTTTCTATTTCGTTCTCGGTACCGGTTGGTTCTCGCGATGAAACCGGTGGTCACTTCGGTTCCACCCACTTCCTTGAGCACTTATTGTTCAAGGGCACTGAAAAGCGCACCGCGCTAGATATTGCAATTGCCTTCGATTCGGTGGGTGGCTCTTCAAATGCGGCCACCGGCAAGGAATACACCTCGTACTACGCACGCGTGCAAGACCGTGCGTTGCCTTTGGCAATCGACGTAATTGCCGACATGCTTACCTCATCGGTAATTGACCCGGATGAATTCGAGAACGAACGCACCGTCATTCTTGAAGAATTGGCGATGAACGACGACGATCCTGAAGATGTCGCTCACGAAACTTTCTCCGCGGCACTGCACGGAGATCACCCACTCGGTCGCCCAATTGGCGGAACCAATCAGACCATCACCGATGTCACCCGCGATGCCGTTTGGGAACACTACAAGGCCAACTACCGCCCGCAGGACCTGGTAATTGCCGCTGCTGGCGGAGTGAACCACGACGAACTGGTTCATTTGGTTGAGCAGGCGCTTACTCAGGCTGGCTGGGACCTATCGGTTGCGGCCCAACCACGTGAACGTCGTTTCATCGGCGACACCTTCATTCCTCGCGCGAAAACCTTGGAAGTCATCAAGCGACCGATCTCGCAAACCAACATTCTGATTGGTTGCCAGGGCTTAGTCGCCGACGACGAACAGCGTTACGACATGGCCGTTTTGAACACCGTGCTCGGTGGTGGAATGAGTTCTCGCCTGTTCCAGGAGATCCGCGAAAAGCGCGGGCTGGCTTATTCGGTTTACTCGTTTAACCAGGCTTACTCAGATGGCGCAATCTTTGGGCTATACGCCGGGTGTGCACCTGCCAAGTCGACCGAAGTAACCGGTTTGATGTGGAATGAATTGGAGAAGCTAGCTTCCGAGGGAATTACCTCGGCCGAGTTGGAGCTTGCTCGCGGGAACATCTCGGGCTCTCTGGCTCTTAAGTTTGAAAGTTCTATGGCAAGAATGAACCGATTGTTCTCGTCTGAGATTCACAACGGTAAGTTCTACGACCTCGATGAAACCTTGCTTCGCTACTCGAAGGTGCAAGCCGACGACGTTCAAAAGGTGGCTCAAACACTGGTATCTCGTGAGCGTTCGCTGGTTGCAGTTGGCGACGTTGACGAGTCGGCTTTCAAGAGTTTCGTTTAAGGTTGAAACCATGACCATCAAAGTTGCAGTTGTAGGCGCCACTGGGCGCATGGGAAAGCTTGCGCTCGACCTAATCGATTCGGCTCAGGATCTTTCGCTTCACGCCTCGCTCAACTCGCGTTCGGCATTGGCCGAACTTGATGGCGCCGATATGATTTTCGATGTCACCAGACTTGAGGTAAGCCAGCAGGTTGTTGACTACGCGGTGGCTGCCGGTATTCCAGTGGTCGTTGGTACCTCGGGTTGGTCGGCTGCAAAACTTTCAACGCTAGAAGCCGAGATTGCTCGCACCGGTTCAACCGTGGTTATTGTTCCGAACTTCTCAATCGGCTCAATGTTGGCAACACGTTTTGCAGCCGAGGCAGCCAAATTCTTCTCAACAATTGAAATTGTTGAAGCTCACCATGCCCACAAAGTGGATTCACCTTCGGGCACCGCAATCCGCACTGCCGAGTTGATTGCCGCCGCCAGGGGAGAGGTTCCACTGATTACCGGCGTTGGTCAAATCGCACGTGGCGAGATTGTGGCCGGAATACCAATTCACAGCCTTCGCCTAAGTGGTGTCAGCGCCAAACAGGAAGTCATCCTTGGTGGCGAAAGTGAAGTCCTCACGATTTCACACGAGGTTTCGTCGGTGGTTTCCTACTCGGCTGGCATTCTTGCTGCAATTCGTTTTGCCTCGGCAAATAAGGGACTCTTTGTTGGTCTCGAATCGGTTGTCGCCTAAGTGAAGTCTCCAAAGCTCGGGGCAGTTATCTCGATTGCGCTGCTTGCTGTTTACCTGTTGCTACTGAGCAAATGGGCCCTCGGCATGATGGCGATTGGTTCTTGGCTTGGGATGCTTCTGGGTGTCTTGGTCTTCGTTTTCCCCGCTCTTGGCGCCTATGCCATTTATCGGGAATTGCGCTTTGGGCTCAAGGTAGAAGCAATGGGTCGCGAACTAGATAACGCGGGCGAATGGCCGGTATTTCAACTCGTTCTGCGCCCAAGCGGCCGCCCAACCAAGGAATCAGCCGACGAAAACTTCAAGGCGGTGGCCAAGTTGGCCGAAGCTAACCCAAACGATTGGAAGAGCGCATTCGCACTCTCCTTGGCCTACGACGCCTGCGGCGATCGTCCTAGAGCGAGAAAAGCCATGGCCGAAGCCATGGCTCTCCACAGGAAGTAAAAACTTAGGCCTTGATTAGACCGGCTCGAGCTAGACCGAGCCAAATCTGGCAGCCCAAGCAGTAGTTGAACACTGCGTTTAGGAACGCGGCGAAGAACGCTGCGGCAGCCGCAATGGTAAGCCCTAGTTGAATGTCAAAGGCTCCAAGAATTAGTCCGGTTCCAGCAACCAACAAGCCAATCAGCTGCGCGAACTGCGGTGGTCGTGAGTCCTCAAGTTCCTTTGGTGCCTGCAGTAGCGGGCGAACCAGGCGCTTGAAGATATAACCGTAAGGGTGCTTGGCGTTACCAAAGAAGGCGCCGATGGCAAACAGTGCCACGATGATCGCAAGGAGCGAAACCGCGGTTGGGAAAGAGGCTGGCGTTAGTGAAAGATAAATGTCAATCAGCAACAAAATGGCTGTGATGCCGGCTCCAAAACGTGGACCGCGTGGGTCGATCTGTGACTTGCTCATTAGATTACGAAATGTCCAATCTCTTCTTCAATTGTTGATGGTTTCGGGGCTCCACCAATTCTAGATTTCACAATTCCTTTGGAATCGAGAACCAGAGTGGTGGGAGTTTGCAGGATGCCGAACTTGTCGGCAAGGTCTAGGCGGTGGGTTAGGTCTACTTCGATGTGGAGAACTCCGTGGGAAGTTTTCTCCAGCTCATGGAAGAGCTTGGCGGTTTGTTTACAGGTGGAGCAAGTTTCACTGGAAAACTGCAGGAAGGTGGTGTGTTCACCGAAAGCGGTAACCGGCTTTCCATCTTTGGTGGCGCCAATTTCCTTTAGATCAATTTGTAGGCCGTGCTTGATGCGCTTGGCGCGACCCGTTGATGAGCGCCAAACCAGACCAGCAACGGTTGCGATAACAAGTAACGCAATGATGACGATTAGGTTCTGGTCGAAAGGCATAGTTCAAGGTTAGGCGGTGCTACACGCCCAGATGGTTTGTTGCGAATTCTTACGCTCGGTTGCAGGTAATCTTTCCTTGTGTCAGAAATCAAATTCCGTAGTGATGTAACCGTAGAACTCGTGCGCTCTTCAGCAGCCGACTCCGACGTGCTTTTCGCAGCTCGTGTGTCGACTCAGGGCGAGCAGACTCTTGAGTCTGCTGCAGCCAATGTTGACGCTGCCGACAATGAGAAGGCCAACAAGGGTCTGATCAACTATCTAATGCGTGACCGTCACGGTTCCCCGTTCGAACACAACTCAATGACTTTCTACGTTCAGGCACCAATCTTCGTGTTCCGCGAGTTCATGCGTCACCGCATTGCCTCGTACAACGAAGAATCGGGTCGATACAAGGAACTGAGCCCAGTGTTCTACGTTCCAGGTCCAGAGCGCAACCTAATCCAGGTTGGCAAGGCCGGTCACTACGAGTTCCTTCCTGGAACCGCCGAGCAGGTTGCTCTAGTTGAGCAGGAATCACGCACCGCTTCACAGCACGCCTACGAGTCTTACAAGCGCATGCTTGAAGCTGGCGTTGCACGTGAGGTGGCACGTATCGTGCTTCCACTAAACATCTACTCGTCGATGTATGTGACCATGAACGCTCGCGCGTTGATGAACTTCCTAAGCCTTCGCACCAAGCGTGAAGGAACCCACTTCCCTTCGTTCCCACAGCGTGAAATCGAAATGTGTGCAGAGAAGATGGAAGACTTCTGGGCTGAACTAATGCCATACACCTACGAGGCATTCAACCAGCACGGTCGCGTAGCTCCGTAAGCTAAACGTCGTAGTTTTTCTCGCCCTTCGCAAGTTTCGACTTTCGGAGGGCGAGCCACATTAAGACTCCCACCAGCAGTGCGCTAGTTAGATCCACCAAGACGGTCAGAGCCAGGCTCACCACAACCAGAAGAAAATCTAGCTTTGAGTTCTTGGCCACCTTGCCGAGTTCATCCCACTTCAACATGTTGAATGCTGTGGCCAGCAATACCCCGGCCAGGGCTGGTAGCGGAACGAGGCTCACCAGTGGCGAGAGCACCAACACCATAATTACTAGAAATACCGAATGGAAACCGGCGGCGACCTTGCTAGTGGCACCGCTGCGCACATTCACCGCGGTTCTGGCCAGAGCGGCGGTTGCCGGAACGCCACCGAGAAAAGGCACCACTAGGTTGGCAAGTCCCTGGCCAACCAACTCTTGGTCGCTGTTATGGCTGGCGCCTTCACCCACCATGCGGTCGGCAATCTTGGCAGAAAGTAGTGCCTCAAAAGCACCGAGTGCAGCAATTCCAAGAGCTGGTATCAGGAAATCGGCAAAATGGCTGCTCACCTTTAGGAAATCGAAACTTACGGTGCCGAGCGGGTTTGCGATTACCGGAATGGTTGCGAGTTTCAGGCCGGCCAGTTGGCAAATCAGCGTAGCCAAGATGAGAGTCAAAATGCTCGCGGGGAGCTTTGGAAACTTTCGAAGGGCCAGGATCACCGAAAGCATGACCACGATCGCTACAGCAATCGATGGTGCCGTCGGGCTCCCGAACCAGACCGTCACCTGTTGCCAAGCGGTTAGGTACACGCGATCTCCATGAACGGCACTAACTCCGAGCGCCCAACCAAATTGTTGCAGAGCGATCACCACTGCAATTCCGGCACTAAATCCTTCAATTACCGATGCCGGAAGTTTGTGTACATGGCGTCCTAATTTTAGGAGGCCTGCCAACAGGAGAATAATTCCGGCCAGGAGGCCAGCGAAAAACACCCCGGTCGGGCCATACTTCAAAGCCAAGGGAATCAAAACCACTGTCATGGCTCCGGTAGGCCCAGACACCTGGTACTTGCTTCCGCCAAAAATAGCTGCCACCAGGCCTGCAAAAATTGCAGTGGTGATGCCGGCAGCGGCACCGAGAGAGCTGCTCTCTCCAAAGGCAATGGCTAGGGGGAGTGCTACTAGCGCAACGGTGAATCCGGCATTCAGATTGCCGGCCCAAAACTTCATCGTTTCGCGCATTTGTTACTCCCTGTGGCAAGGCTAATACATCTGGCATGGCAAGCCTGCAGTGCTAACCGCTAATCTTGATGTTATGTCCGCGCAGAACAAAGACCTTTTCGGTCAAGTACTAGTTGCTCTCGTCACTCCGATGAACTCGGAGGGTGAGGTCGATTGGCCTGCGACCGAAGCGTTGATGGACTACGTGATTTCGAACGGTGCCGATGGCATCGTGGTTACCGGTACCACCGGCGAAACCTCGACTCTTACCGATGCAGAAAAAATCAAGTTGGTCGAAGTTGGTAAGTCGGTCGCTGCTGGCCGCGCCAAGATCATCACCGGTGGTGGTTCTAACGAAACCGCACACGCTATGCAGCTTTACAAGACTTCTGAAAAAGCTGGCGCCGACGGCGTAATGATCGTCACCCCTTACTACAACAAGCCAACTCAGTCTGGTGTGCTTACCCACTTCCGCCTCATTGCCGATTCAACCGATCTTCCGGTAATCCTTTATGACATCCCTGGTCGGGCCGGCATTCCAATCCAGTACGAGACCATTCTTCGTGCGGCAAAGCACCCAAACATCGTTGCTTTGAAAGATGCCAAGGGTGATTTGGCTCAGGCTTCTCGAGTGATGAACGAAACTGGTCTGCTCTACTTCTCGGGCGACGACTCCAACGTGTTGCCTCACCTCTCAATTGGTGCAACCGGCCTCATCGGTGTTACCGCAAACGTGGCTCCTGCGGCCTACCGCGATCTAGTTGATGCCACCAACCGTAACGACTTCCAGCACGCTCTAAAGGTTCACAACTCGCTTGAGCCATTGGTTCGAGCCATGATGAACCACGTTCCTGGGACTGTTGCAACCAAGTACGCCTTGCATGGACTTGGCGTGATCAACAGCCCACGCGTACGACTTCCATTGGTTGGCCCTGAAGACGACGAAGCGATTCGTATCGAGGCCGACATCGACAAGGTTGGTGCCATCACCGGCCTGTCATTCGAAAACTTCCGTCCAGACCGCAATGCAGCCGCCGGTGGCGCGCTGCCGAAGGTGGCTGGCACAACCAGATAAGAGGAACCCTTGGTTCTAACCCTCCCGGCTCCGGCCAAACTACAACCGAACACTCTTCGCATTGTTCCACTCGGTGGAATTGGCGAAATCGGTCGAAACATGACCGTATTCGAAATCAACGGCAAGTTGCTGATCGTCGACTGCGGTGTGCTTTTCCCTGAAGAGCACCAGCCAGGTATCGACGTAATTCTTCCTGACTTCGACTACATTCGAAACCGCCTGCACGACGTGGTCGGTATTGTGCTCACCCACGGTCACGAAGACCACATCGGTGGTGTGCCTTACCTCCTCAAGCTGCGCGAGGACATGCCACTGCTGGGCTCGGCCCTCACCTTGGCTTTTGTTGAGGCGAAACTCAAGGAACACAAAATCACGCCTTACAGCATGGTGGTTCGCGAAGGTCAGCACGAGAAGCTTGCCGATTTCAATCTTGAGTTCGTGGCGGTAAACCACTCAATTCCAGACGCACTTGCGGTACACATTCAAACCCCAGCTGGAAACGTTCTCCACACGGGCGACTTCAAGATGGACCAAATTCCCTTGGACGGACGCCTAACCGACCTACGTGCGTTCGCTCGCATCGGAGAAGCTGGTCTCGATCTTTTCATGTCAGACTCCACTAACGCCGACGTGCCAGGGTTCACACCGCTTGAAAAAGACATCGGTCCGGTAATTGAGAATGTGATTTCTCGTTCGCCTGGCAAGGTCGTCGTGGCTTCGTTCTCGTCGCACGTTCACCGTGTTCAGCAGGTCATCGACGCCGCCTACGCAAACGGTCGCAAGGTTGCCTTCGTTGGTCGCTCGATGGTTCGCAATATGGAAATTGCTGCCAAAATGGGCTACCTAAACGTGCCTGCCGGCGCGCTTATCGACTACAAGCACTCGGGTGATGTGCCACCGAACCAGATTGTTTACATGTCGACTGGTTCGCAGGGTGAGCCAATGGCCGTACTTTCGCGTATGGCCAACCTCGAGCACGACGTTCAGATCGGCGACGGCGATACCGTCATCCTCGCTTCATCGTTAATTCCAGGTAACGAGAACGCGGTCTATCGAGTCATCGACGGGCTAACCAAACTCGGTGCCAATGTGGTTCACAAGGGCAACGCCAAGGTTCACGTTTCTGGTCACGCGGCCGCCGGCGAGTTGCTTTACTGCTACAACATCTTGCAGCCGAAAAACGTTATGCCGGTTCACGGTGAATACCGTCACCTGATTGCCAACGGAAAGCTTGCTGAGCAAACTGGGATTCCTTCCGACAATGTTCTGATTACCGAGGACGGCTGGGTGGTCGACCTCAGAGATGGCGTTGCCAGTGTCGTTGGCGCCGTTGAGTGCGGGCTTTTGTATGTAGACGGCAAAACCGTGGGCAAGGTCACTGAAGAAGACTTGGCCGACCGTCGGGTGCTGGCTGAAGAGGGTTTCATCTCGATCTTCTGTGTCGTCGACGATCTCGGTCGCGTCATTGTTGGTCCAGAAATTCGTGCCCGCGCTTTTGCCGAAGACGACCATGTCTTCGACGACGTGAAGCCAACGGTTTCCAAGGCGTTAGCCGAAGCTGCCGGCGATGGAGTTCGTGACACCTACGCATTGCAGCAGGTCATCCGCCGGACCATCGGAACCTGGGTGAACAAGAAGCACCGCCGACGTCCGATGATCATTCCGGTAGTGGTCAGAGGGCAGTAGCCTCCAAGGTTTTGTCGCCTCTCGCGATTACCCTTGAGGCATGGCAGCATCACGACCAAACTCAGCACGCTCTTCGAAACCAAGGAAGAGTGCACCTCGCAAACCCGCGGCAAAGGAAGCTTCGCGCGGGCTTGTTTCCAAGGTTTACCTGATGTTTGCCCACGGTGTCGGTGCTGCTGCCCGTGCCTTCAGTCTGAGCAAGATCGACCCTGAAGATCGCCGCGATGGTTTCCCATTCGCAATTTTCCTGAGCGGAATCATCGGCGCTTGGGTGGCTTGGTTCATGCCTGCCAAAGACGGTTTCGGACATGCGCTTCACACCTGGACCATGGGGCTCATGTTTGGGCGCGTTTCTCTGGCGCTTCCAATTCTGATGGTGATTGTTGCCATCTATCTGATGCGCTTTCCGTCCACGGTCAAAGACAACGGTCGAATCGTAGTTGGCCTATTCCTGCTGGTCGTTAGCGTCTCCGGCTTCTTCCACATTTTCGGTGGCACTCCAAAGCCAACCGACCCAAGTTACAACGAGGCCTTCACGAATGCCGGCGGTATCTTCGGTTGGTTGGTTGGAACTCCGCTGTTGGCCATGAGCGTCTGGGTTGCCGTTCCTTCCCTTGCTCTAATTGTTTTTGCAGCTCTCTTAATCACTACCAAGACGGCGCCTAGTCGAATTGGCGAGCGATTGCACCAGCTTCGCCTTTTCATGTTTGGTGAGCCTGCTGAGGAAAAGACCAAAGAAGAATCGACCAAAACTGAAGTTCGCGACGACGCATTCGACGGAACCAAGGTTCCATGGTGGCGTCGCGAAAAGAAGGACTCCGAAGAGCCATTCGAAACCCCTGTGGTTACCGAAGTTGCCATCGAGGACATCTTCCAAGACGAGCCGGTCATCGATGTCACCTCGATGGACACAACGCAAAGAACCGAACCCATTGCTGTTATCACCGAAGACGTTCCAGATGGCGAATTGTTCCCCGAGCCAAACCTGCCAGTGGTGGTTCAGGAAAAGACCAAGACCAAGCGCCCATACAACCTGCCTCCGCTAACCATGCTTCCTGCGGGCACGCCACCAAAAGCCAAGACCGAGGCGAATGACATTGTGGTCAAGGCCATCACCGGTGTCTTCACAGAATTCGATGTAGCGGCACGCGTCGTCGGTTTCTCACGCGGTCCAACAGTTACTCGTTATGAAATTGAATTGGCGCCTGGCGTAAAGGTTGAAGCGGTCACCCGACTATCAAACAACCTCAGCTACGCGGTTGCCAGCAATGAGGTTCGCATCCTCGCACCAATTCCAGGCAAGTCGCTAATCGGTTTAGAGATCCCTAACACTGACCGTGAAACTGTTTCGCTTGGTGACGTCCTTCGCTCGAAGGTTGCAACCGAGAGTAAGCACCCAATGACCATCGGTGTTGGTAAAGATGTTGAGGGTGGCTTCGTGATCGCCAACCTTGCCAAGATGCCTCACCTTTTGGTTGCCGGTGCAACCGGTGCTGGTAAGTCTTCGTTTGTGAACTCGATGATCACTTCGATTCTGATGCGTGCCAAGCCAGCCGAAGTTCGCATGGTGCTAATCGACCCGAAGCGTGTAGAACTTGCCGCCTATCAGGGCGTTCCGCACCTAATCACCCCAATCATCACCAATGCTAAGAAGGCCGCCGAGGCTCTGCAGTGGGTTGTGAAGGAAATGGACATGCGCTACGACGACCTCGCGTCGTTCGGTTTCAAGCACGTCGATGACTTCAACCGTGCCGTTGTGGCCGGAACCGTCAAAGTTCCCGAGAACTCTCAGCGCGTTCTTCAGCCATACCCATACCTGTTAGTGGTTGTCGATGAGCTCGCCGACCTCATGATCGTGGCTCCTCGCGACGTTGAAGATTCAATCGTTCGTATCACCCAGCTTGCTCGTGCCGCAGGTATTCACCTGGTCCTAGCCACACAGCGTCCATCGGTCGATGTGGTCACGGGTCTCATCAAGGCCAACGTTCCAAGTCGTTTGGCATTCGCGGTTTCTTCGGTCACCGACTCTCGAGTTATTTTGGATAGCCCAGGCGCCGAGAAGTTGGTAGGTCAGGGTGACGCCCTGTTCTCACCAATGGGTACCAATAAGCCAATCCGTGTTCAGGGAGCCTGGCTCAGCGAAGAAGAGCTGGAGCGCGTGGTTAGCCACGTCAAGCAGCAGATGGATCCTGACTACCGATCAGACGTGGATGAGCCAGTTGCCAGTAAGGCAATGGTCGACGCCGACATTGGTGACGACCTAGAAGTTCTCCTTCAGGCAGCAGAGCTAATCATCAACTCGCAGTTCGGTTCAACCTCAATGCTTCAACGCAAGCTGCGCGTCGGCTTCGCAAAAGCGGGTCGCCTAATGGACCTTCTCGAATCACGAAATATCGTTGGTCCGAGCGAGGGTTCAAAGGCTCGTGAAGTAATGGTGAAACCCGAAGATCTAGCAACTGTTTTGGCTGGGCTTCGAGGCGAACCTGGCGCTAAGACTTCAACCGATGTTGCAAATGCTGCAAACCGCATCGACAACGGCACCATGGCTGCTGGCGAATTTGAGGAATTCATTCCAAAGGGCAACCCAGACGAAGACGAAGAAGATGCCTGGCTTCTAACCGGCCGCGACGAATGAACCTACCGAACCTAATCACCATGGCCCGAATCGCCTTGGCGCCATTGTTTATTTGGGTTTTATTTGTCTACCAAAACCCGGCCGCTCACGAGCGCTGGCTTGTGGTGTTCCTTTTCGTTTTGGCTAGCGCTACCGATGGCGTTGACGGCGCTCTCGCTCGCAAACGTAATCAGGTTACCGACCTAGGCAAGTTACTCGACCCAATTGCCGACAAGGTTTTGATCGGGGGAGCGCTGATCGCTCTTTCGGTTCTGGGTCAAATCGATTGGTGGATTACCGCAGTTATCTTGGTTCGTGAAGTTGGCATCACGGTTTATCGATTTGTGGTGATCAAAGACCGAGTAATCGCTGCCTCTGGCGGTGGCAAGCTAAAGACGATCATGCAATCGATCGCGGTCGGTTTTTACCTCTCGCCGCTAGCTGGCTACTGGGCGCCGTTCGGGCTGCTACAGCTTGCACTTTTGTATTTTGCTCTGATTCTCACCTTGGTCAGTGGATTCCAGTACCTCGCGGCGGCTAGAAAGTGAGCGCCGAGTTAATCCTGGCTGCCCTTCGGGCTTCGAATAAGAAACTCATCTTTGCCGAGTCAATCACCGGTGGATTACTCATCGACGCCTTCGTTTCAATTCCCGGCGCCTCAGATGTCGTCCTAGGTTCCGAAGTCACCTACGCAAGTGAGCTCAAGGTTGCGCTTCTTGGGGTTGATGAAGCCATTCTTGAAGCCAAAGGTGCCGTATCGGCCGAGGTCGCTTCAGCGATGGCTCAGGGGGTTTGCGCCGTGGGTCAGGCGAGTCTCGATCTGGAGGCTGGTCAAGTCCTTGCGGTGTCTACGACCGGCAATGGTGGCCCTGATGGTGAACCGGTTGGTCTCGTTTACGTGGCAATCCACGATGGCAAGAAAACTAAGGTCTCTGAACTGCACCTTGCCGGCTCTCGAGCCGAAATCCGGGCCTCGGCAGTAGCAAATTCAATTTCCCTACTACGGGAACATTTAGGGCTCTAAAACTGTTCTATAAAACACTGCTACCACTCAGGAAACTCCAAGGTAATTTGGTCAAACTTGTCGGTAGCAACGGGTAAGTTATTTAGCAGGAGGTAGCACATGGTTCTAGTGCGTCACGAAATTGGTGAGGTTCTACGCGACATTCGTATGTCAAAGCGTCAGACTCTTCGCCAGGTCGCTGCCCGCGCTGCCGTTGCCCTTGGTTACCTAAGCGAAATCGAACGCGGCCAAAAGGAAGTTTCTTCCGAGCTCTTGTTCTCAATCGCCGAGGCCCTAGATGTTCCTATCTCGCAAATCATGCGCGAAGTCTCAGACCGTCTTGCCACTGCTGAAGGAATCAACATTCCTGACACAATTCCAGCCGAACTTTTCGATTCGGTTAACGGCTCTCTGCTAAACCTTCGCTAAGTTGCGCCTTTCCAAGTTCCGGGAACTCATGAACGATGAGTTTGGGCTTGCCTATGCCGCCGTCATCGAAAACGATCTGGTGCTAACCGAACTTCAGGACCGCACCGCCAAGGAGTGCATGTCCGATGGGGAAGACCTCCGCGAGGTGTGGTTCGCCATTTGCCGCGCCAACAGCGTACCTGAAGCCCGCTGGCACGGTCAGAACAAAATTACGAAAAAATAGACACGCCGAAAAGATTTATTCGAAAACTTGTTCGAATATTGCTAGAGTCGATTTATCGAGGAGTGGAGTTATCCACAAATCGAAAACGCCGGTGGTCAATGTCGCTGGTTCGGAATAGTGTCACATCAGAATAAAAACGTGATGGCCCACCATGGCAGAAGAAGAGGAAGAAATGGCAAGTCCAGCAGAACGCGAAAAGGCTCTAGACACAGCCCTAGCTCAGATCGATCGTCAGTTCGGTAAGGGCTCGGTAATGCGCCTTGGCTCAGACGACCGTGCTCCTGTAGAAACCATTCCAACCGGCTCAATCGCGCTAGACGCAGCCCTTGGCATTGGCGGTCTTCCTCGTGGCCGAATCGTTGAGATCTACGGCCCAGAATCTTCAGGTAAGACCACTCTTACCCTGCACGCGATCGCTAACGCTCAGCGCAACGGTGGAGTTGCCGCGTTCATCGACGCCGAGCACGCTCTAGACCCTGAATATGCCAAGGCTCTTGGCGTAGACATCGATGCTCTGTTGGTTAGCCAGCCAGACACCGGTGAGCAGGCTCTAGAGATCGCCGATATGTTGGTTCGCTCAGGCGCAATCGACCTAATCGTGGTTGACTCGGTGGCTGCCCTAGTTCCTCGTGCCGAAATCGAAGGCGAAATGGGAGACACTCACGTTGGTCTCCAGGCTCGTCTAATGTCGCAGGCACTACGCAAGCTAACCGGTGGTCTAAACAGCACCAACACCACCATGATCTTTATCAACCAGCTTCGCGAGAAGATTGGTGTGTTCTTCGGAAGCCCAGAAACCACCGCCGGTGGTAAGGCTCTAAAGTTTTATGCTTCGGTTCGTCTAGACATCCGTCGTATCGAGACCTTGAAGGATGGCACCGAGGCTGTGGGTAACCGTACCCGCGTCAAGGTAGTCAAGAACAAGATGGCTTCACCGTTCAAGCAGGCCGAGTTCGACATCATCTACGGAATCGGTATTTCGCGTGAGGGTAGCCTGATTGACTTCGGTGTCGACCACGACATCGTGAAGAAGTCAGGTGCTTGGTACACCTACGAGGGCGAGCAGCTTGGTCAGGGTAAGGAAAATGCACGTAAGTTCCTAATAGAAAATGCTGCCGTTGCCGATGAAATCGAAAAGAAGATCAAGACCAAGCTTGGAATCGGTGTTCCTCGCGCAGTTGCAGATCTTCCAGCCGAAGAACTACCTCCGGTAGTTGCAACCGAAGCTAAGGACGCCAAGGCGGCCAACGCCTAACATGGCTTTTCAGCGCAGGGGTCGAACTCGAGTCGAAAAAGACGATTCGGATTCGACCCCTTCGCTGTCCCCGGAGCGCCAGGAAACCCGAGCACGAAACGTACTGCTCTATCAATTAGGACGATCGGCCAAGTCGAAAGACCAGTGTCGCAAGATTCTGGCCAAGCGCGGCATCGACTCTGAAATCGCTGAGCGCATTCTGGATCGCTTCGAAGAAGCCCAAATCATCGACGACGTTACCTTTGCGCGGCTATTCACTAGCTCTCGCGTCAAAACCAAAGGTCTGGCAAAGTCGGCTATCGCTCGCGAACTTCGCGAAAAGGGCATCGGCGAAAACTTAATTGAAGAAGCTCTGGTTGAACTGGATTCCGAGAGTGAGCAAGCCCGAGCCAACGAACTGGCTATCAACCGAGTTCGCCGCATGTCGGGGCTTGAAACAGACGTCATTAAACGGCGATTAGCGGGGTTTTTGGGTCGCAAGGGTTACTCTGGCTCGGTGGTCGGTACCGCAACCCGCGTAGCGCTGGCTGAGCAGGTAAAATCGGAGGTCTAATGACTTCCACGCAAACTCGCACCTATCAAGTACGAACCTATGGCTGTGCTATGAACGTACACGATTCCGAGCGCCTTTCAGGTTTGCTCGAGGGTGCCGGCATGGTTCCTGTGGCTGAAGGCGAAGTGGCCGATGTAGTTGTGTTCAACACCTGTGCGGTGCGTGAGAATGCCGACAACAAACTTTATGCAAACCTAGGTCAGTTGCTGCCATCCAAGAAGGCCAACCCCAACATGCAAATTGCAGTTGGCGGTTGTCTCGCGCAGAAAGACAAGGCCGTCATTCTGAAGAAGGCGCCTTGGGTTGATGCAGTATTTGGCACTCACAACATTGGTTCACTTCCGGCGCTTCTAGAGCGCGCGCGTTACAACCAAGAGGCTCAGGTTGAAATTGTGGAGAGCCTAGAAGCGTTCCCCAGTTCGCTTCCAACCAAACGCGACTCGGCCTATTCGGCATTGGTGTCAATTTCGGTTGGCTGTAACAACACCTGTACCTTCTGCATCGTCCCGTCGCTGCGTGGAAAAGAGCGAGACCGTCGTCCTGGTGAAATCCTGGCCGAGATTGAGGCACTTGTTTCTGAAGGCGTCATCGAAATCACTCTGCTTGGTCAAAACGTGAACTCCTACGGTGTGGAATTCGGCGACAAAGGAGCTTTTGCTAAGTTACTTCGAGCAGCTGGGCAAATCGAGGGTCTTGAACGCATCCGATTCACCAGCCCACACCCTGCCGCTTTCACCGACGACGTGATTGAGGCAATGGCCGAAACTCCAAACGTCATGCCGCAACTCCACATGCCGCTTCAGTCGGGTAACGACAAAGTCTTGAAAGATATGCGCCGTAGTTATCGCCGCGACAAGTATCTGGGAATCCTAGAGCGAGTTCGTAAGGTAATTCCAGACGCAGCTATTTCAACCGACATCATCGTCGGATTCCCTGGTGAGACTGAGGAAGAGTTCCTCGACACCGTGAAGATGGTGGAGGAGGCGCGTTTCGCTTCGGCTTACACCTACCAGTACTCAAAGCGTCCAGGAACCCCGGCGGCTACCATGCCCAACCAGCTTTCCAAAGAAGTTGTTCAAGATCGCTATGAACGACTTTTGGCTGTTGCAAACGAGGTTGCTTTGCAAGAGAACCAGAAGCTGATTGGCAAAGTCGTTGAGGTTTTGGTTGCCAACATTGGTCGCAAAGACGATGCCACAGGGAGGCTCACTGGTCGTGCCCGCGACAACCGCCTGGTTCACTTCAACGTGCCTGAAGGTGTTCGTGCTCCGAGACCTGGTGACATTGTGACCGTCACCGTCACCGATGCAGCGCCGTATCACTTACTTGCCGACACCAAGAGCGCCGACGACATTTCCATTCGTCGCACAATCGGTGGCGACGCTTCAGAACGCTTGGGTGAGGAAGCCGAAACCAAGCGCATCGCTCTGTCAATCTCACCGGCCAAATGACCAAACTTATTGCGGTAGTCGGGCCTACCGGTACCGGTAAGAGCGACGCCGGCATTGCCATCGCAAAACACATCGAGAGCCTCGGCTCTAAGGCTGAAATTATCAACAGCGACTCCATGCAGTTTTATCGCGGCATGGACATCGGTACCGCGAAGTTATCCCCGAAAGAGCGGCAGGGAGTGCCTCACCACCTGCTCGATTGGTTAGCGATCACCGATGAATCGAGCGCTGCCGAATACCAACCGGTGGCACGGGCAAAGATTTTGGAACTTCAAGCCTCTGGTGTCACACCAATCCTGGTCGGCGGCTCAATGCTTTACATCGCGGCCGTCTTAAATGAGTTTGGCTTTGCTGCTCGCGATGAAGCCATCCGTGCCGAACTCGAAGCCGAGCTAGTTCGAATTGGTGAAAGCGAGCTCTATCGAAAGCTTCTGGCTCTCGCACCAGACACCGCCAGCCGGATCGATCCGAAGAATGGCCGCCGCATCGTCCGAGCCCTAGAAGTGGTAACCATCACCGGCGAAGACTTTGCCGCAAAACTTCCAGACCTGAATGAGAGTTGGCAGCCGGTTTTGGAAATCGGCTTGAACTCGGAGCGAGCGCACCTCGTGAACCGTCTTGAGCAGCGCGCTGCCAAGATGTGGGAGAAGGGCATTCTGCGTGAAGCTGAGTCATTGATTCCACTCGGTGTTCGTGAAGGAAAGACTTCTTCACACGCCATCGGTTATGCGCAGGCCTTGGCACAGCTGGATGGCATACTCACTCAGGACCAAGCCATCGAAGACACCGCTCGACTAACTGCTCGTTACGCACGTAGGCAGATGTCTTGGTTCCGAAGGGACCCTCGCATCAACTGGTTTGATTACCAAGACGAAAACTTAGCGACGAACATTTTGGCCACCGTAGACAACTACCTGAGCGAATAGGCTGGTCTCATGGGAAAAACCGTCGAGTTCACGAAGGGTCATGGCACTGGCAATGACTTCGTGCTGATTCACGACCCGAACGATTCGCTAAACCTTTCACCCAAGCAGGTTGCAAAACTTTGTGACCGCCACTTTGGTATCGGCGCCGACGGCTTTATTCGCGTCATTGAAAGCAAATATGTTACCGAAGGTAAGGCGCTTCTTGAGGAGAGCCCCGAGGCTGTTTGGTTTATGGATTACCGCAACGCCGACGGCTCGGTCGCGGAAATGTGCGGAAACGGCGTCCGAGTCTTTGCTCGCTACCTGATCGAAAAAGGTTTGGTCAAGGTTGGGAACGGCGAGACCCTAACTGTAGGCACTCGGGCTGGCGTCAGAGACGTTCAGCCAAACCGCGCCGGTTTCGCAGTCGACATGGGTCGTTGGAAGCTAGACGACGAAGTTACCGTTCACGCACACCAGTTAGCGGTCGGTCGACTCGGTCAGGGAATCAATGTTGGCAACCCGCACGTCGT
>CANGEU010000008.1 GCA_947452985.1 Micrococcales bacterium | reverse complement strand
ATCAGCATCACCCAGACCACTGAGATGGGAACCCTCTACCGGCCAGCCGAAATCAAGGCCTTGGCAGACCTAGCTCACAAACACGGCCTACTGCTTCACCTAGATGGCGCGAGACTATCAAACGCTGCGGCAGCACTTGGCCTGACCTTCAAGCAGTTCACCACCGACCTAGGCGTTGACCTAGTTTCTCTCGGTGGCACCAAGATCGGTGCTCTCGCCGCCGAAGCCGTCATTGTGACCAACGCTTCGACCGAGCAGGGTAAGGCGCTCGCAGAAGCAATGCCGTTCCTCCGCAAGACCTCAATGCAACTCGCTTCCAAGATGCGCTTCTTCTCGGCTCAGCTAATCGCCCTATTCGAGAACAATGCTGCCGTTGCTCTGGAGAACGCCAAGAATGCCAACGCCATGGCGTCAAAGCTCTACGAAGGCGTGCTGGCAATTGCCGCAAAGCACCCAGAGGTTATTGTTCGCAACAAGGCCGAAGCCAACGCCGTGTTCCCTGAACTTCCGGAAAAGGTAGCCAACCAGATCATGGCCGACTACCGCTTCTACGTTTGGAACCAGGCAACCGGTCAGGTTCGCTGGATGTGTTCATGGGACACCACCCAGGAAGACGTCGACGGCATACTGCAGGCTCTCGAAAAAGCTCTCAGCTAATTACTGAACGTGATCTGGGTTCATCCAGAACAAGTCCCACATGTGACCATCGAGGTCTTCGAAACCCCAGCTGAACATAAAGCCCATATCTTCAGGGTCGTTCACTCGCTTTGCTCCAAGCGCAAATGCCTTCTCCGAAAGAGAACGTACTTCGTCAGCCGACGAACACGCAAATGACAGAGTCATCTCGGTGGTGTCCTTGTCGGCAATCTTGCGAGACGTAAAGCTTGAGAACTTACGCTTCTCCAGAAGCATCACGAAGATGTGCTCGGAAACGATCATGCACGTCGACTCTTCGTCGGAGAACTGCTCGTTGAAGGTGAAGCCGAGTTCGCCAAAGAAAGCTACGGAATTCTTTAGGTTCTCAATAGGGAGGTTTACGAAGATTTGCTTGAACATAGTTTCACCATAGCGGACGGTAAAATGTTGGGGAAGCCTTATTTCTGTTAATTATTTTTGCTTCACTCAAATCCAATAACGAAGAAAGTGAAGAAACATGAAAGAGGAAAAGAAAAGCAAGAATATCCAGGACATGAATGACTGGGTTGAATTGCGAGACTCTTGGACTAGGAAGCGCTTCGACTATCAGGAACGCTGGCATGGCTGGCAATCTCCTGTCGGTCTAGGGCTAGGAAGTGTTCTGTTTTGTGCAGGACTTTACCTTCTGAGTCTGGCGTGGACCAACCTGGTTGGTTAGTCAAAATGCCCCTGATGAAAGTCAGGGGCATTTCTTTTTAAATCTGATCTCTAGGCTTTAGTCACCGCAAACCAGCGGCCTTCGTTGTCTGAGAATGCGAACGACGGAATTCCTCCGTGCTCACCTGGTTCCATAGCCTGCACACCAGCTGCTACCAGCTTCGCGTGAGTTTCAACTAGGTCGTCCACTTTGAAAGCGATCGACGGCGTGGCCAGGTCAAGGCCATCTGGGTTGTTCTCCATCATGGCTAGTGGAACAAGTTCGAAGGAGAACTCTTGGTCTGCGAAACCAATCTCAATGAAAGAAAACTCGCCTGCCTGCTTGCGACCCTTCTCAACCATGCCAACCTTTTCGACCCAGAACTTGGCGCAGGCCTCAGCATCGGTCACATAAAGCACAACGTATCCAACTCGCATTGGTTTCACTTTCTATAAAGGTGTTGATTCACTTTATCCAACTATCAGGGCTAACCTAAGGCTTTATAGCCAAAGCGAACATTTCAGAAAGTAGCAGTCATGACAAAAGTGAGAAACGAACGATTAACGGCAGTTTCCGATGACGGCTACGTGCTTTTCCTGATCGGGATGCGCATCAACAACATCTTCGCAATTCATCGATGGTTGCCTGTCTTCATGGCGATGGGTCGCATGCTTCCAGAGCTTTTCAAAAACCCTGAACTTGGCTTCAAATCCTATGAAATGTGGATGGGTCGAACGCTAATTCTGGTTCAGTATTGGGAGAGCGCTGAGAAGCTTATGGCTTATGCGAAAGCCACCGACGCCGAACATCTGCCAGCCTGGAAAGCCTTCAACAAGATGGTTAAGAAATCCAAGGCAGTCGGTATTTACCACGAGACCTACATTGTTGATCCGGGTAAGAGCGAGAACATCTACCAAAACATGCCACCATTCGGTTTCGGCAAGGTTGGACGCCTTGAACCTGCAACCGGTAAGCGAAACACCGCTTCCCAACGTTTGAATCACAAATAAGACAAAAGCCCCAGATCGCTCTGGGGCTTTTTCACTGTCTCATTAGTGAACGTCTTCTTTCGAAGAGCGCGGAGAATAAAGGACTTGGAATCTACGCGAGTTAGCGAGCCTAGACACCACTATTTACGCGGATGTTGTGTTTGAGTGAGAGAAATGGTCACTTGTTTGGTCACTTGTTGAGTTGCTGGACGGGAGTAACGAGGTGGGTCATCTCCATGCCCGTTGACCGGGAAACGCGTTCGACAGTCAGGGTTTTCGATGTCTAATGGCATATTTAGGTCATGAACGCGAAACCGTTGCCTGGAAAGCCGAAGCCACTCAAGTTAGGCCGGGTGCTGATTCTTCACGTGGAAGCTGGAAAACCCACCACCCTCTCGATCGACGGGCAGCCTCAAGGCTTTGGTGAGCTCTCAATAAACGCTGACATCAACTGGCCCTTCGACTTAGTGAAGATCGACGGTGAGTACTCATTTGATACTGAAGTTTGGTCGGGTGACAACATTCTTCACATAATGCCACCCGATAGTGATTGGGCGCGCTCAGCAGTCGAGCAGTTCTTGACTGCGCCTACAGATGTAACACATTTCGAAATCCCGACTGATCCTGATCAGTGGCGTGCGAGGTTAGAGTCGCTGTCAAGCGAGCGCGCCAACCATGTTGGTGCGCTGAATCACATCGCTTGGGACAGAATCAGGCGGATGTTGGCTGTGCACGATCTGAACTTCCAGGAGTTGAATCGTGTGTTCGGGGAAAATCTCAAGGATGAGGTCTTTCTGATGGAAATAATGGGAACGAATGCTGACCCTAATGTTCGAGAAGCCAGGCTAACGAACCTTGAGCAGGTGATCTATAACTTCGTGGCCACTGGCTACGCACTTGAACAGCAGTCAAATACAATCATCGGAGCCTACTCAGGGACAGAGTTTGCGCGACGATTCCATGCCAAGAGGAACGATCTCACTTCGACTGGAGAAGTTGCGTTTGCCAGAGGTCTACGAGAGTTTCTAACCCATCAGAAACTGCCTTACCCTCACATGAGGTGGTCCATATCGGACGGGGGCGAAAGCACATTCTCAAGCATCGGCTTTGGGCATGAAGAGCTAAATCTCTATGATGGCTGGGACAAGGCAGCGAGAGCCTACATGGGCGGGTTTGAATCTGAAGTTCCATTATTTCCCGCGCTAGTTAGTGCTTTCGAGGCAGAGCAAGCATTCTGGACCTGGGCGCTGCGCCAGACTTCAGTGATGAACAGGCTCCATCGAACGCTCGCCGACGAGATTGCGATTGAAAGCAACTGGGTCCTTTCTACCGGTCATCGGGAGCGTCCGCGCCGAGTCTGGGCGCACAACACACCGTTCTAGTTAGCGCTGACAGCAAAACTGGCGCGGTTGGTGATGGGGCTACTGCACCGAATGTAGGACCTGGAATCTGCACAAAGTAAATAGAGGCATTACCAATAAACAAGGGGAAGCGGCTTTTCGGAATCGATTTGATAACTTCGGCTGAAAGGGTCAATCAGTTATCCGGGGTCAGAGGTGGAGTCACACTGGTGTAATGTATGTCGTGTCATCTATTTTCAGGAGGGGCATGTCAGATCGAGTAAAAGTCTCGAAGTTTTCTACGGGAACCGTTCAGATTCGTCCAGAACATGTAGGGCCGACGCGGCTACCTGCTCTCGTCTGGCTTCTGACTTCGCAGTTGTGGACTAAACCGCGACCCATCAATGTCTACTTGATTAGGCACCCAAAAGGGACTCTGGTTTTCGATACGGGGCAAGACCGTATGTCTGTCACTGACCACCAATACTTCCCTATGGGTTTGATTGGCTGGCTGTACAAGAGGCTGGCAAGATTCTCTATCACAGAAGGAGAAACCCTTGAAAATGGTTTGCTGCGATTGGGTGTTGCATCGGGCTCTGTTGAATTCGTAATCCTTTCGCATTTACATCAGGACCACATTGGCGGACTTCGCTCATTCGCAGGTAAGAGAGCCAAAATAATCGTTGACTCAGCCGAGCTGAAAGCTGCTCAGCAGGTGGGCGCAGTTTTTGACGGTTATTTGAAAGAGCACATTTTTCTGCCGGATGTTTCTTTCACCTTGCCAGATTTTAGATTGCTACCGCCCGGTGTGATACCCGGGTTTACTTTTGGGTGGGACATTTTCGATGATGGGTCGGTGGTGCTGTTGCCTCTGCCGGGACATACGGAAGGTTCGGTGGGGTTACTGATCAACTACGGGCAACCAAAACCAGTTCTCCTAGTTGGCGATCTCACATATGATGCGAACTTGTTGAAGGCACAAATCGTACCTGGTGTTGGTAACAAAAGAGTGTTGCATAAGACCAGCTCGAGCGTCTTGGAACTCTTTGCTTCATCACCAGATCTCACAATCGCCGCTGCCCATGACCCAAATGTGCTTTTACCCCCAAACGAAGGTGAATCGAACCATGAATCTCGAAGATGAAGTCCGATATCTGATATTGGGATTGCAGCGGGAAGGTAACCGCCAGATAGCACAAGTACTTGCACCGGCCGCGGTGACACCTTCCCAAGCTGAAGCAATCAGCCTCCTGGCGGAGCATGAGGTCTTGTCGCTCCGGGACCTTGGCGCGCTTTTAGTTTGCGAATCAGGCGACAGCCCAAGTCGACTAATTGACCGACTAGTCGATCGTGGACTGGTGCAGAAAGAAATATCAACTCTCGACCGACGATCTCTAAGCCTGACCTTGACTTCTAAGGGAGTCGACATTTACAGGAATGTTATTGAGCCGGCCGAAGTTGGCATTCGAAAGGCAATTCGAGAGGCCCTTTCTCAGGAAGAAATCAACCAACTCCATGAATTGTTGATGCGATTTGCGGGCGTGACAAACTCAAGTGGAGCTCTCAATGCTAGGCGTGAGCGTCAAAGCACCTAACAGAAATGAGGTGAGTGTTTCCAAAGTCGTCGAAATATTGCCTCTGTTTTGCTAGTTTCAAAGCAATACATTGCAATTTATGATTGACATTTATAGCAGTGCAATGCAATAGTTGAGTAAGAAACAAAGCCCTTGAACGCAAGGAAAAAGGAAATGGCCAAGTCTCAATTTATGCAGGATGCCCTACAAGCCCGCATTTCCCTAGACGTCAAACGCACCTTGTTGGAAAGCGCATCTAAGGTACTGGTAAGGCCCCGCGGAGGTTGGATACAGGCCATCAGAACCGGACTTGGAATGTCAGCAGCAGACCTTGCCAAGCGATTAGGTGTATCCCCATCATCAATCCATCGACTTGAAATTAGCGAAACTGCAGGAACAATAAATCTAGAGTCGCTAAAGAGAGTGGCTGACGAACTAGGCTGCGACATGGTCTACGCGCTGGTGCCTCGACAAGACCTAGAACAGGTTGTGAAAAAGCGCGCCTTGGCGATAGCAACTCGAAAGTTGAGAACCACACAGGCGACGATGGCGCTCGAGCAACAAGCACTACAAGCTGAAGTGCTCAAGAAACTTATAGAACAAAAAGCGAACGAATTGGTTCAATCTAGAGAACTTTGGAAGAGCGAAACGCAAGATGTCAATTGAGCTTTTTGGTCCAGAGCCAGAGGGAGCGACACCGCTGACCGATGAAGACTATTTGGGTCTAAAGCCTAAGTGGATCGCAACGCGAGGAGACCTAAACCTGGCAGAAGCCCAAAACATACTTGCAGCGATGGATAAACATTTCCGAGCTCCTATGAAGCTGGAAGTAATTCTTGACGATCATTTTGTTAGGAAATTGCACAAAGACATGTATTCACAAGTTTGGACATGGGCTGGAACATATCGACAAATTGAAACATCAATTGGGTTTGACCCTCTAACAGTTCCTGAGTCAGTGTTCCTGCTGATGGAAAACTCAAAAGTATGGATTCAACAGGCAAAGTCGAAGAATCTAGACGAGATAGTTTGTGAAATCCATCACAAACTTGTTCAAATTCACCCTTTCCGCAATGGAAATGGCCGCATGACAAGGCTTCTTGCGGATCTTCTCCTAATCTCCCAAAATCGCCCTGTTTTTAGTTGGGGCGGAGGTGGTCTTGAAAAGGTTTCACTTGAGCGAACAAAGTACATTGAAGCACTTCAACGGGCTGATGCCGGCGACATTTCATTTTTGGTCAACTTTGTTCGTTCTCAATAGGGAGATAAACGACAAAAGCCCCAGATTGCTCTGGGGCTTTTTCACTGTCTCATTAGTGAACGTCTACTTTCGTAGAGCGCGGAGAATATGGGATTCGAACCCATGAGGGCTTGCACCCAACCAACTTTCCAAGCTGGCGCCATAGGCCACTAGGCGAATTCTCCTGGAGTTGCTCAAGGCAACTTTCCAAGTTTACTGCTTTGCGGCACCTCTGCGGAATCGGTTAAGACCAAGTGAGATGCTTGCCGAGACCAACATGAACACAACAATGCCGAGGATGAATGTGATCACACCGGTTACTCCACCCTTTTCGTTTGGGTTTAGGAACCAGTAAGCCCACCAGTCGGTGTTTAGGCCGCGAATGATGGTGAAAACCAACCAAGCCAATGGGAAGAGCAGGGCCCAAAAGATCTGCTTGAACTTCAGCTTCGTTAGCGTGATTGTCAGTGCGAAGTCGAGGACGATAAAGATTGGTGCCCAAACATGCAGGATTTCATTGGGTGCCACCGGCCAGTTGTAGCCGTAGTCAGGGTCGCCAGGAAGAACCTTGGTTCCGCGGAGTAGTGCGTTATAGACAACCGCTACCACGATGGCATAGGTGCTAGTGCTTAGGCGGGCTAGAGTCAGCGCTTTGGTGTCGGCTTTCCCCTGCAACGCTCGGATGGCTGCGACAGCGAGAACCACTGCAGCAATCATGCTGGTGTGGATCGTGAAGTACGCGAAGTACTCGGTTGGGCGGAAGTTGCCGTGAGCTAGTCGATCGGTTACCTGCCAAACAATTGCAAGAATCAACGAAAACGAGGTTGCGAGACGTAGGTAAGGAAGTAGTTTCTTCATCTGCCTACGATACGCCCAAGTAAACGAAAAGCCGAGGTCAACTTTCGAAGACCTCGGCTATAACTTCGGTAACACTAGTTAGTGCGTCGACGACCAATAAAGATCATTCCTGCGCCAGCCAGCAACGAGCCAAGGGCGGCGATGCTCAAACCGAGAGTTGAGTTGGTGCTACTTCCCGTGTTTGCAAGGCTTCCTCCAGCATTGGAAGATGACGATGGATATGTGATTGCTAGAGAGTTCGTTGCACTCTGACCCGGGGTTCCAACCAACTGGATGCCGGTGACCATGTCTGCGGCATCCGGCCCAGTCACCACTGTGCTAAACAGGTCGCCATCGACATTTACGCCCCAAAGGCTTCCAGCTTTGTCAAATGCCATCGAGAAGACACGCTTAGCTCCAGCGCTTGTTCCGGAGCCCAGGTTTGGGAATCCAGTGATTGAAAGAACCTGGTCGATTACGCCGGTTTGGACGTTAACGGCAAATAATCCGCCGGTGGTGTCGTTGGAGATTGCATAAAAGTTCTGGTCGGCAGGGTTGTAGGCAAAAGAATAAAAGCGAGTCTTTCCAGTCGCGGCATTGATCAAGGAGAGTGCTGCAGTGGTTAGGTTCACGCTGTAGAACTTGCCGCTTGAGAAAGCGTAGGCACTTCCAGTTGGGGAGATGGCCAAAGAGTCGACCTGGGTAGGTGAGCCGTCGTCTAAAAACTCTCCGACTAGGACCGATGCACCAGTTGTGGTGTCAGCTTTCATTAGGTAGTTAGGGATTGCATTGTTGAAGTCACTGTTTATCCAATAAACCGAGTTTTCTGCAGGGTTGAATGCTGCCTGCATCGGAAAACCGTATGGACTATAAGTGCCGCGAGATCCTATTGCGGTGCTTGAGCCTGTTAGTGGGTCGAGTTCGTGCACGGTTCCATAGTTCGAGGAACTAACTCCATCAAAGCCGAACAAGTGATTGTTGGTTGCTAGAGCACGCGTGCCAACAGCTTGAGCAACACCTGCTGTTGTGATGATTAGACCAACTGCAACGGCGATAGCTGCAAGTTTCTTGATGACCTTGTTCAATGTTTTCCCTATCCTGTATAAATTGAATTCAATTCAATATACACAATTGAGCAAGAATCACTTTCCCTTGGCCAGTGCAATCATCTTGTCAACGTGATGTTCGATAGCAAGTTTTTGAGTGAATTTCCCATGGCTTAGGTTTGCGGAACCAACCTGTTGTCCGGCAGCCCAAACATTTAGACCATGGGCGCTCCAAATCATGCTGACTCCATCCATAACAACCATCGGGTGAGCTAGGAGAAGACTCTTCGGGTAATTGGACACATCGAAGTTCAGGTCAGAGAAAGTGCCTTTGCGGAGGTCAAGAATCATAGTTCCGACAATGCAGAGGTAGTACTCAAAATATTTTCTAAGTTCATCGCCGAAATTTTCTTCCAACAAAGCCCGGGACTCGTCTGACGCAATCGGATAGCTCACGAGCAACGCCCAAGATCCCATGGATTTGAACCATGCCATTTCTCGTTGAAGGTGCGCTCGTAGCCGTTTTTCAGCATCCTCAGGCCCAACCAATATTGCGGAATGCCAGTCGCGGATGGATTTCTTGTAAGAGGTGGCGCTCGCCTCTGCAATTAGCATTTCTTTTTTACCAAAGTAGTAGTTGATGAGCGCATATTTTGCGCCGATTCGATCACAAACGTCTTTTACGTTGAAGTTGCTTGGACCTTTGGTCGCCATTTCTTCGATGGTCAAGGCAATCAATTTTTCACGCGTGTTTGGCTTAGTTACCTCGCCGTAGACCAGCCAGTCGTCTTCGCTGTATTCACGAGCGTCGACGGGCAAACCTCTATGTTGATTACCTCGCATGAAACCATGCTAATCGAGTGGTTTCCAAGGTCTAACCAGCGAACTAATCTTTGAATATGAATAAGACCCTCGAGCTGTTGCTTAGGCAATTCAAGAGCCCAATCATTCTGATTTTGATTGCGGCCACGATTGTTTCGATGTTTGTGGGCGATGTCACTGACGGGCTAATTATTCTCGCGATTATTGTGCCGTCAGTGTTCCTAAGTTTTTGGCAGGAATATCGAGCCAACCAGACAATGGAAGAACTACTCGGACGCGTTCAGGTGAAAGTGAATGTGGTTCGAAACGGTGTCGAAATTTCGATACCAATCACCCAACTGCTGGTTGGTGACTTAGTCGATCTTCGAATCGGCGATATCGTCCCAGGTGATTTGAAAGTAATTAACTCAAACGGCTTGTTGATAGATGAATCGGTTTTGACCGGGGAAAGCTTGGCTGTTGAAAAGGCTGACGGCGAAGAGCTTCGGTTCGGAACCAGTGTTGCCTCAGGAACGGCTCAGGCAGCCGTCGTTGGAGTTGGTGAAGATACCGAATATGGTGCTCTCGCCAAGGCGATTGCCCAAAAAGCTCGCGATAGCGGGTTCGCTCGAGGTTTGACCAAATTTGGTTTGCTATTGATGAGATGGATGTCGGTGTTATTGGTTGGGCTGTTTATTGCCAACATGATTCTCCAGAAACCGCTCATCGATTCCTTCCTGTTCTCGATTGCGCTCGCGGTTGGACTGACGCCACAGTTATTGCCAGCGATCATCTCGGTGAGTCTGTCTTCTGGTGCTAAAGCGATGGCAAAGAAGAACGTTCTGGTCAAGCGGCTAGATGCCATCGAGGATTTCGGTTCAATGGATGTTCTCTGCACAGACAAGACCGGCACCATCACGCAAGGTGTTGTTCAACTTGACGATTGCATCGATGTTTTTGGTAAATCGAGTGATGTGATTCGTCGTTTGGCTTTGATCAATGCGTCGTTGCAGGAAGGCTTCGAAAATCCCTTGGACGAAGCAATTAAGAAATCGGTGGCGGCCAAGGCTATTTATGGTGTGAAACGCATCGACGAATTGCCTTATGACTTCACCCGTAAACGCCTGACTGTGTTGGTTTCTGACGGGGATAAGAAGTATTCGGTAACCAAAGGTGCGTTCAAGAATGTCGTCGATGTTTGTAGGTTGACTGCAACCGAGCGCGCTCGAATCGAGAAGATTTACGAGGATTACAGCGCTCGCGGTTACCGCGTCCTGGCGGTTGCCACGGGTCCGTCTCTGGTCGAAAAGGAATTGAAACTTGAGGGATTCCTACTGTTCATGGATCCGCTAAAACCAGGCGCCAAGGCTGCTGTTGCCGAACTTGCGACACTCGGAATTGACCTATACCTAGTGACTGGCGATAACGAGTTTGTTGCTAAGACCATTGGTGGCCAGGTTGGGCTCAATGTTGACCGGGTTGTAAATGGCGCGGACGTGGAAAAACTTGATGATTCAGGTTTGTTAGAGCTAATGAAGGGGTCTCGGGTTTACGCAGGGCTGGACCCTTTGCAGAAGCAGCGAGTAATCAATCTTTTGAGTACTTCGGGTCACACTGTTGGATACTTCGGTGACGGCATCAACGATGCTGCGGCTTTGCACTCGGCAGATGTGGGAATCTCAGTGGACACCGCAGTGGACATCGCTAAGCACGCCTCGGCTATTGTGCTCTTAGACAAAGATCTCTCGGTTATTGCCGAAGGTGTGCGACTTGGGCGTAAGACATTTATCAACACCATGAAGTATGCGCGGGTGGGGGTGAGCGCCTCTTTCGGGAACATGCTCTCGATGGCCATTGCGTCAATCTTCTTACCATTTTTGCCGTTGCTTCCAAGTCAAATTTTGCTCCTGAACTTTATGACCGATTTCCCTGCCTTAGCTATCTCTGGCGATTCAGTTGATGCCGAAGCTATCGACAAGCCAAGGCGTTGGGATGTGAAGTCGATTCGCAACTTCATGTTGATTTTTGGGCTGATTTCGTCGGTGTTTGACATTGCAACGTTTGCAGTTCTGGAGCTGGGGTTCCATGCAGATGCGGAACTCTTCAGAAGTGGTTGGTTTGTGGAATCAACTTTGACCGAACTGACCGTCATGTTGATTCTGAGAACTCGTCGTAGGTTCTGGAAAAGCGCTCCTGGTAACGCTCTGTGGATCTCATCGTTGGTCTTGGCGTTGCTCGTCCTGCTGATTCCATTCACCACAGTTGGAGTGCTCCTGCAACTCGAGCCACTGACCTGGCCACTTTTAGCAACGCTGGTTGGGTTGATTGCCATCTATGCGGCAGTCAACGAATTCGTGAAAACCCGATGGGTAAAAGAACTTCTCTAAGCAAATACGCAGGTTTAGCCAAGGTAGTTCACAGGCAGGAGGTTCAGCCTGAACTTGTGAGCAAGATCTCACCTCAAATTGGAGGCATCATGAAAAGCAATGTAGTTGCAGCGGTAGCTGGTGGACTTATTCTCGGCGGGGCAATCTTCCTTCCCCTGGGAGCCAATGCGGTGAACCAGGAAATTAAGCAGGTAACCGCTTCAGAGCAGAAAGTTGCAGGCCCATCGGTCGACACGAAGTCAGATGTCACAAATTCAGACGCCGCCGATGTCGTTCAGACAGCTGGATTGGACCCTGTGGTCAGCCCTGACCCAACTCCAACGCCAACTCCAAATGCAGTTACCGGTCCTACATTTAGTGCCGGCGACGATGAGGACAGCAACGATGACGACTCGTACAGCGAAGATTCTGAAGACGGCGAAAGCGACGACTAACATCGTCCACAGGTGATTTCCGGCCCACTTTTCGATGGGTAGAATTGGAACTGGACTCCCCGTGCGGCGCCACCTCGGCTAACTCCCCCAGGATCGAAAGATAGCAAGGGTAACTGGGCTCTGGCGGGTGTGCGGGGAGTTCTTTTTAGCTCCAAGTTCGCTGTCGGTGGGAAAGGTTAGGCTTCATCTGTGAGTACCGCACTTTATCGCCGCTATCGTCCTGAGACCTTTGCCGAACTGATTGGTCAGTCGCAGGTTACAGCTCCACTCATGGCAGCTCTTCGCTCCGACAAAGTAAACCACGCTTATCTTTTCTCCGGGCCTCGCGGTTGTGGAAAGACCACTTCTGCCCGCATCTTGGCCCGCTGCCTGAACTGCGCTGAAGGCCCAACCGATACTCCTTGCGGCAAGTGCCCGAGCTGTATTGAACTAGCCCGCGACGGATCTGGTTCGCTAGATGTCGTTGAAATTGACGCCGCTTCTCACAACGGTGTCGACGACGCCCGCGATCTTCGCGAGCGCGCACTCTTTGCGCCGGCCCGCGACCGTTTCAAGATCTTTATCCTCGACGAGGCTCATATGGTTACGGCCCAGGGTTTCAATGCTCTTTTGAAGATTGTTGAAGAGCCACCAGCCCACGTGAAGTTCATCTTCGCTACCACCGAACCAGACAAGGTGATCGCGACCATTCGTTCGCGTACTCACCACTACCCATTCCGTTTGGTTCCACCGGCTCAACTTCTTGATTACCTAGAGCAGCTCTGCGCTTCGGAGAAGGTAGACATCGCTCCTGGAGTTCTCTCGCTCGTGGTTCGTTCCGGTGGCGGTTCCGTTCGCGACTCACTTTCTTTGCTAGACCAACTTATTGCCGGCTCAGACGACGGCAAGGTAACTTACGAGCGCGCTGTTTCCCTGCTGGGTTACACCCCAGACTCGGTTCTAGACGATGCCGTGGAAGCGCTCGCGGTTGGCGACTCCGCAACGGTGTTCCACTCGGTTGACAAGATCATTCAGAGTGGCCAAGACCCACGCCAGTTTGTTGAAGATTTACTGGAGCGCCTGCGCGACCTAATCTTGGTTGATTCAATTGGTGGAGAGGCCAAATCGGTGCTGCGCGGTATTACCGATGAAATGCTCGGTCGCTTGGAAGCACAGGCAGCCAAGTTTGGTCGTGCTGAACTTGCGCACGCTGCTGCAGCTGTGAGCGACTCGCTTTCAACTATGTCTGGTGCTACCAGCCCAAAGCTTCACCTGGAGCTGATGTGTGCCAAGATTTTGGTTCCATCGGCGAACGCCACCGAGGTTGGCTCACTGGCTCGTATTGAGCGCCTAGAACGCCGCATTGGCATTGGGGGAGCGGTTTCCACCGAAACCACTTCAATTCCCGTGGCGGCTCCTCAGGTAACTCCTGCGGCGGCACCAGCAGCAGCTCCTCAAGCTGCACCTGTTGTTGAATCGGCTCCAACCACTCCAATCGCTGTTGTGCCAGTCGGGGTAACGATTTCACAGCTGCGAACCTCATGGCCACGCATCCTGGACATGGTTGCCAAGAAGTCTAAGAAGGCTTACATGGTTGCCTACACAATCGACGTGATGGCTCTTGATGGCGATGTACTCACCTTGCGATTTGCCAGCAACTACGACCTTGAAAGCTTCAAGAACGAAGCCGGTGCTCCAGACGTACTTCGCAAGGCGATCGAGAACGAACTCGGCATTGTTGTTAAGTTCAAGCCGTTCATGGATCCAAATGCTTCGGCTCCAGCTACCCCAGTTGCGGCGCCAGTTGTCGAGACGCCAGTGGTTGCTCCGGCGCCTGTTCCTGCGCCTGAGCCAGAACCAGCGCACGAACCGGAGGTTCCTACCTCACGTAACACCGCGGTTGACGAAGATGCTCGCTACGGTGAATCCTTGCTTCGCGAAATTCTCGGCGCAGAACCGCTGGACGACTAATGTACGAAGGCGTAGTTCAGGAACTTATCGACGAACTAGGGCGTTTGCCTGGTGTGGGTCCGAAGTCGGCTCAGCGAATTGCTTTTTACCTGCTGCAAACCGAAGATGACCTTGCTGAGCGTTTGGCAAAAGTACTTATTGAGGTTAAAGAACGAGTTCGTTTCTGCGACATTTGTGGAAACGTTTCCGAGCAAGAGCGCTGCAACATTTGCCGCGATGTTCGCCGCGACCAAACCCTAATCTGTGTGGTTGAAGAGTCGAAAGATGTTCAGGCAATTGAGCGCACGCGTGAATTCCGCGGGCTGTACCACGTGCTCGGCGGAGCAATTAGCCCGATTGAAGGCATTGGTCCAGATCAGCTTCGAATCAAAGAACTTATGGCTCGTTTGTCTAACCCAGACATCAAGGAAGTCATTTTGGCAACCGACCCGAACCTTGAGGGTGAAGCCACGGCAACCTACCTGTCGAGAATGCTCAGCACCATGGGCATCCCGGTAACTCGTTTGGCTTCCGGTTTGCCAGTCGGCGGAGACCTTGAATACGCCGATGAAGTCACTCTTGGTCGAGCTTTTTCAGGCCGCCGCCCTGCCAACTAGCGGTATCGGCTAGACTTAACAACATTCCCTGTTGACCCCTATACCTAGGAGTTAAGCTTTTGGCTCTAATTGTGCAAAAATTCGGTGGCTCATCCGTTGGTGATGCCGACAAGATTAAGCACGTAGCCAAGCGCGTAATTGAGACGCAAAAAGCGGGAAACCAGGTTGTCGTAGTTGTTTCAGCAATGGGCGATACCACCGATGAGCTGATGGACCTGGCTAACCAGGTAACCGACAATCCAAACCCACGCGAGCTAGACATGCTGCTAACTGCCGGGGAGCGAATCTCAATGGCGTTGCTCGCCCTAGCTATCGATGCTGCTGGTGCTCAGTCTCGCTCATTCACCGGTTCTCAGGCCGGTATTGTTACCGACTCAAAGCATGGTAACGCTCGAATTGCTGAAGTGACGCCAGACCGAATTCAAGAAGCTCTGAACGACGGAGACATCGCCATCGTTGCCGGCTTCCAAGGCTTCAACCGCGAAACCCGCGACATCACGACCCTTGGACGTGGCGGATCCGACACCACTGCGGTGGCATTGGCAGCAGCACTGAACGCTGATGTTTGTGAAATCTACTCCGACGTTGATGGTGTTTACACCGCTGACCCTCGCCAGATTCCAGCAGCGCGCAAGCTTGACTACATCGATGTTGAGTCGATGCTCGAGTTGGCTGCCGCTGGCGCCAAGATTCTGCACATTCGTGCGGTTGAGTTTGCACGTCGTCACAATGTTGACTTACGCGTGCGTTCCACATTTAGCACCGACCCTGGTACCAGGGTCATCTCAGGAAACCGAGGAGAGAACATGGAAGAGTCAGTAGTTTCGGGCGTAGCAACCGATAAGAGCCAGACCAAGATCATCGTTGTTGGTATTCCTGACCTTCCTGGTAAGGCTGCTGAGCTTTTCAACGTGGTTGCCGAAGCTGGCGCGAACATCGACATGATTGTTCAGAACACTGCTACCGGTGTGGACGTCGATGACAAGGTTTCTGATATCTCGTTCACCCTCCCGAAGGGCGACTCGGCCAAGGTTGTTGCCGCGCTTGAGACCAACCAGCCGAAGCTTGGCTACCGCGAACTTGAGGTTGACCACGAGATCGGCAAGATCTCTGTAGTTGGTGCAGGTATGCGCACCCACTCTGGTGTTTCAGCAACCCTGTTCAATGCTCTGGCTAAAGCCGGAATCAACATTGAAATGATCTCAACGTCTGAGATTCGAATTTCGGTGGTCACTGACATCACCGAAGCGGACGACGCTGCCCGTGCAATTCACACCGCGTTCGGCCTAGACAGCGAAATTGAAGCTGTTGTCTATGCCGGTACCGGCCGCTAATTCTTAGTAAAGGAGAAATGCGTTGAGCAAGAAACCAAACATTGCCCTAGTGGGAGCGACCGGTGCTGTTGGTACCGTCATGGTCGACATTTTCAACAACCGCGAGAACATCTGGGGTGAGATTCGCCTGATTGCCAGTGCTCGTTCGGCCGGTAAGAAAATCACCGTTCACGGTGAGGAACTTACCGTTGTTGCGCTATCGCCAGAAGCCTTCGATGGCATCGACATTGCTATGTTCGACGTGCCTGATGAAGTATCTGAAGTTTGGGCGCCGATTGCTGCCGAGCGTGGCGCTATCGCGATCGACAACTCGGGTGCATTCCGCATGAACGACCAGGTGCCACTAGTGGTTCCTGAGGTAAATCCTGAGCAGGCGAAAAACCGCCCACTCGGTATCATCTCGAACCCGAACTGCACCACCCTCACCATGATGGCTGCGATGGGTGCGCTTCACCGCAAGTGGGCTTTGAAGGAACTTGTAGTTTCTTCGTACCAGGCTGTTTCTGGTGCTGGTGCTGCCGGTATCGACCGACTCGCCGCTGAGCTTGGTGTGGTTGGCAAGGATGCAACACTTGGTTCAGTATCTGGCGACGTTACTTCTGCTCTCGAAGCCGCTGGTGTTTCAATTTCCGACTCACCTTGGCCAGTGCCAATTGCCCTGAACGTGATTCCTTTTGCGGGTTCGCTAAAAGCCGGTGGGCACTCATCCGAAGAGATGAAGGTTCGCGACGAGTCGCGCAAGATCCTTGGTATCTCAGACCTCAAGGTCGCCGCTTCGTGTGTTCGTGTACCAGTTCAGGTCAGCCACTCGCTTACCGTTCACGCAACTTTCGCCAACCCGCTTACCCCAGACGAAGTTCGCGAAGTTCTTGAGCAACAGCCAACCATTCGCGTGATGGACGACCCAGCGAACGGAGTCTTCCCAACACCGAACTTTGTTGCCGGCCAGGACCCAACCTTTGTTGGTCGCATTCGTCAGTCGCTTGATTTTACGAACAGCATCGAGCTGTTTGTGGTTGGCGACAACCTTCGTAAAGGTGCTGCGCTAAACACCTACGAAATTGCCGAACTTGTGGCGAAAGAGTTCTAGTCGCAAAACACTAGGCAAACTTTCAGGTTATAGCGACCTACAGGCTTTATTCTTGAGCCTGTGGGTCGCAAACTTTTAACTATCGCCGTAGTCGGCTTGTCGCTGATGTTCTCAGGGTGCGCGGCAACGCCTAGTGGCAACGGCACTGACACCCAAGAGCCCACCCAGACTTTTGACCCGAGCCTGATTCCGACCGCGCCAGATGCTGATGCTCTGGCGGTTGACGCCAAGATTTTTGACAATGGATTTGGCGAATACACCTTCAAAATTGCCGGAGGCCCAACCTGGTGCACCCTAAATACTGAAGAAAAGTTTGCAGTTTGTGAACAGAACGAAGCGGATGCCACCTACGATCCACTTACCGTTCCAGGAAGCTGCAAGCTCAGCTATGGATACCAATTCAAACTCACTTCCACAAAGGGAAGCCAGATCAACTGTGCCAGCGGACTATATGCCGACCCTTCCCAAGCACAGACTCTAAACCCTGGTGAAACCGTAACAGTTGGCGACATCACCTGTTTCGTGGTGGATGTTACCGCTCGCTGTGATAACAAGGCTGGCCACTACATCGTTCTTGGCCCTGAAGTCTGGGCGTTGGGCTAACCCTTAGCGGTAAGCGTTAGCAATCGAACTTCTGGTTTGCAGAAGAATCGGATTGGCGCAAAAATCGACGTTCCGAGCCCTGCACAAACATTTAGCCAAACTTTTTTGTGGCCAACCGTGTGCTCACTCAAACCCTTGGCGAACTTGGCCGGCAGGTCGCAGTTGGTAATGAGTGCTCCGAGACCAGGCAGGCAAACCTGACCTCCGTGGGTGTGGCCGGCGAACACTAACTCAGCTCCACGGTCTCCAAATTCGGCGATTACTTTTTGATATGGTGCGTGGGCCACACCAATTATGAGGTCTTGCGTGCCAATGTCCGACCGCTGTTGAGCTAAGGTTTCGTACCAAGCAAGTTCATCGTGAGGATCATCAAGCCCAAGGAAACCAATCCTGGTTCCGGCAATCGTCAGTGCTCCTGATCGGTTATTGAGATTCAACCAACCCTGAGCTTCAAACACATCGGTCATGCGCGTGGTTTGTAAAACTTCGTTGTGGGTTGGCGAGGACGGCTTTCGTAAGTAGGCGAGCGGGTTGCGAATTTCGGGGGCGTGGTAGTCGTTTGACCCATTAACAAAAACACCTTTGACCTTCATCAAATTTTCTAGGGCTGCCAGCGTCGGACGAATTGCGTCGCGATGTCCCAGGTTATCTCCGGTGTCGATAACTAGGTCTGGCTGCAATTTGCTGAGTTCCGAAATCCAGGCGAGTTTGCGTTTTTGCCAAGGGGCTAAATGAAGATCGCTGATGTGAAGAATTCGAATCGGTGCTGAACCGGCCGGAAGGATAGATAGCTCCTCAGGCATCACGGAGAACCGATTGCGCTCAATGAACACACCCCACGCCAAAGCGAGTAGGCCGATCGCAAGGATCGTCAGCAATACGGGCATTTAGTTACCGCAGAAGAGTTCGATAATCGTTCCAGCTTGGGTGGCCGCACCTGGAGCAGGTTGAGCCCTGGTTACGCGGTCGTTCGGACCGCAGTTACCAGTCTGCTGGCCACTCGATGCGATAGCGGAAAGGACTGCGTTTCCTGAAGAGTCGCGAGGTCCACTATTTGCAAGCCAGTTAATGATTGCGGTTGCGGTCGGTCCGTGGTTCAAGAGATCGCTTGGAACCACAACGGCTCCCCCGCTCGACATGTAAATCTTGACGATGGTTCCACGAGTTAACTGCGATCCAAAGCGCGGAATCGTGTAGGCAACTGTTCCGGCTGGCTTGTCTGAAAGGACCGGTGACATAACAACTTCAAAGTTCAAGTCGGCTAGTTGAATCTGGCTGCTCGCGGTCGTTGGGTCCATCGTGGTTACGTCTGGCACGGTCGCGCCACCGGCACCAGAGTAAATGCTTGGTGCCTGCGCCATTGGTCCTGGCTTGTATAGGGTGTTCGCTAGCTTCATGACATTGCGCCAAACATCGTGACGAGCGTAGTAAGCACTCTTGCCACCGGTCGAGACATTTCCAAGACCGACATCGCCAACCACGTTGCCAACCCAAACGGTGGTTGAAACCTTGCTCGAGTAGCCGGTCATCCAGGTCTGAACAGAGTGGTCGGTGGTTCCAGTCTTACCAGCAATGTCAACGCCGTCGCCGGTGTTGGAAAGCCCCGCGGTTCCGCCCTTGATAACGCCGCGCATCGCTGAGACAACACCCGCGGCAACTTCAGGCGTAGTCGCCTGGGTGCAGGTGCTCTTTGGCACTGCCATCTCTTTACCAGTCGAACGAACTACGACTCGGTCGATGGAGATCGGGGTGCAGACAATTCCTTGGTTAGGAAGCGCGGCCTCGGCAACTGCCATGGTCAGTGGGGCAATTTCGTTTACACCCAGAACAGAAGCTGGGATGTAAGCCAGTTCGGCACCGTCGGCACGGTGGACACCGAAAGCCAGAGCCGTGTCGCGGATGTCGCAGAGGTCAAGTTGCGATGCCATGCTCATGAACGCGGTGTTAATCGAAAGCGCCATGGCGGTGGAAACGTTTGGGTTGGTTGGTTCGTGCGAGGCTGAGTTCTTTGGCTTGTAGCTGCCGCCCCAAGCGCCACAACGCGAAGGAAGTTCGTTTGGAAGCCATTCGTGGATGCGTCCGTCGACTTTGTCTCCGAGGCGCTTGCCTTGCTGAAGCCAGGTCGCCAAAGTGAAAACCTTGTAGGCCGAACCGGTTTGGAAGCCAGAAGACCCACCGTAGTTTTTATCGGTAGCGAAGTTGACCGAAGTGTGTCCTTGCGTTCCAGAGGCAGTCTGGTCGTAGAAACGGTTTTCAGACATCGCCAAGACTCGACCCGTGCCAACTTCAACTGACACCGAGGTGGCACCTAAGTGGTTTGGGTCATCCAATGGGATGCGCTTTTTGATGGTCGCATCGGTCTTGTTCTGAAGACTGATGTTCATGGTGCTGTAAATCTCTAGACCACCACGACGAAGCAGGGTTTGGCGGGCTTCGAAGGTTGGCCCGAACTCTGGGCTATTTCGAACAGTCCAAACCACGTAGTCACAGAAGAATGCGGTTGCCTGATTGGCTTCACAACCCTGGTGCAACATGGTCAGGTTTACCTTGATTTCGCTGGCTTTAGCCTCATCGGCCTGGGCCTGAGAGATGTAACCGTTGTCGGCCATGTTCTGAATCACATAGTCACGGCGAATTTTGGCAGCTGAAAGGTTGGCTTCAACGTCTGGTTTGTAGGCGTTAGGGGACTGCAGCATTCCGGCAAGTAGAGCGCCTTCTGGAATGTTGAGCTCGCTGGCGTGCTTTCCGAAGTAATACTCCGACGCTGCCTCAACACCGTAAATCTGGTTACCGAAGAATGACAGGTTGGCGTAACCAGCGAAGATTTCCTTCTTCGAATACTGCTGCTCGATGGCTAGCGCGTAGCGAATTTCACGAAGCTTTCGCTCGAGGTTCGGGGCGCGGGCTGCTTCGGCTCCGACCTTGTCGCCCTTGAGCATCAGGGTTTCAACGATGTTGTTGCGCACGTACTGCATGGTGATGGTTGAGGCTCCAGGGCCACCGCCACCCTTGACAGCACTGTTCACGGTTGCACGAACTAGGGAGATCCAGTCGACACCACCGTGGCTGTAAAAACGTGGGTCTTCGGTTGCGATAACTGCGTTTTTGAAGTTGTCTGAGATGTCTTCGAAGGCGATTGAAATTCGGTTGTCTTCATAGAAGTCTGTGATTTTCACTGGGTTGCCTGCGTCGTCCAGGCCATAGAGGGTTGAAGCTTCTGCTCCGCTTACCGGCTTCAGGGTATCTGGGAGGGTGTCGAACAGGGCGATGCCCACAGCGCTGCCAGTGCCGGTAACTAGGATGAGCGGCGCAGCTAGAACTAGAACCAAAAGGCCTACGATGGCGTTTAGGCCGACAAACTTGAGGATCCGACTAAATACGGTCTCGCCCTTATTGCTTTCAGACATAACTACTAGGTTACCTTCTATTAACCGAACTATTCCTGAGAAGTAGCGTGGAGCGAAACTACGGGTAACATCTAAGAATTGGACGAAAGGGACCCCAAATGAGCGTTATTGAAACCCGCCTAGCCGAACTCGGTTCACCACTGCCCGAGGTTGCGAAGCCCGTGGCGGCCTATGTTCCAGCCGTAGTCTCTGGGAACCTTGTTTTCACATCGGGTCAGCTTCCGTTCATTGAGGGAAAGCTTCCTGAAACAGGCAAGGTTGGGGCATCGGTCAATCCCGACGACGCCAAAACCTACGCCCGTCAGGCCGCATTGAACGCACTCGCCGCCGTGAAGTTGGTCATCGGCGACCTTGACCGCATCACTCGCGTTGTGAAGTTGGTCGGTTTCGTTGCGTCCGTGCCAGAGTTCTCAGGACAGCCGGGAGTTATCAACGGTGCTTCAGAGTTCCTCGGTGAAGTGTTCGGCGAAGCTGGAGCCCACGCTCGTAGCGCAGTAGGCGTTCCGGTGCTTCCGCTTGACTCTCCAGTTGAGCTCGAACTAATCGTCGAGTTCAAGTAAGAACTTAGTCGCTGGCTCCGCCGGCAATCTTCGAACTGATTACGTTCATCACGCTGGTGTCGGCCAGAGTGGTCACGTCGCCAATCGGACGGTCTTCGGCAACATCGCGAAGCAAACGTCGCATAATTTTGCCCGAACGAGTCTTTGGAAGCTCGGCCACAACCATGATTTGGCGAGGGCGCGCAATCGGACCGATGTCCTTCGAAACGTGCTCACGCAAAATCTTCGAGATGTTTTCGGCTGCTCCAGCTTCCTCGACCTGGTCAAGGCGCAGGATGACGAAAGCTACGACTGCTTGGCCGGTGATTTCGTCTTTAGCGCCAACTACGGCGGCTTCGGCAACCCAAGGGTGACCAACCAGCGACGACTCAATCTCGGCGGTCGACAAACGGTGACCGGAAACGTTCATCACGTCGTCGACGCGTCCTAGTAGCCAGAGATCGCCATCTTCGTCCCATTTGGCGCCATCACCGGCGAAGTACTGGCCTTCGAAGTTTGACCAGTAGGCCTCGTGGAAACGACCAGGGTTGCGCCAGATGCCGCGAAGCATTGAAGGCCAAGGTTCGGTGATGGTTAGTAGACCCGCTTCACCGCGTGGAACTTCCTTGCCTTCGTCGTTCACAATCTTGATTTCGACTCCAGGTACCGGGGTCTGGGCAGAGCCAGGCTTGAGCGAAGTAACGCCCGGTAGAGGGGAGACCATGATGGCTCCGGTTTCGGTCTGCCACCAGGTGTCAACGATTGGGCAGTGTCCGCCACCGATAACGTCGCGGTACCAAAGCCAAGCCTCAGGGTTGATTGGTTCACCAACCGAACCGAGCACGCGAAGCGACGATAGGTCGAACTTGTCTGGAATTTCGCGTCCAAGTTTCATGAACGATCTAATAGCGGTTGGAGCGGTGTAGAAGATCGAAACCTTGTAACGCTCAATGATTTCCCACCAGCGGCCTGGGTGTGGTGCGTCTGGAGTGCCTTCAAACAAAACCTGTGAGGCGCCGTTGGCTAGGGGACCGTAGACCACATATGAGTGACCGGTGATCCAGCCGATGTCGGCGGTGCACCAGTAAACATCGGTCTCTGGGTGAAGGTCGAAGATGTTGCGGTGAGTGTAGGTTGCCTGGGTTAGGTAGCCACCCGAGGTGTGCAAGATTCCCTTAGGAGCTCCGGTCGTTCCAGAGGTGTAAAGGATGAAGAGTTCCTGTTCGGATGGGAACGCCTGAGCTACGTGCTCGGTCTCGGCTACTGCCATCTCCTCGTGCCACCAGCGGTCGTTTTCTCCCCAAGCAACGTCCTCGCCAGTTCGCTTTACGACCAAGACCTTCTCAACGGTTGGGCATTTGCCATCGGCCAAGGCTTCATCGACGGCCGGCTTTAAGGCCGAAGCCTTGCCCTTGCGGTAGCCGCCATCAGCAGTCACGACCACGCGAACGTCGGCGTCGTTGATGCGGGTTGCCAGTGCGTCCGAAGAGAAACCACCGAAGACCACCGAGTGAATTGCGCCAAGGCGGGCAACTGCCAACATGGTGATTACAGCCTCAGGAATCATCGGCATGTAAATTGCCACTCGGTCGCCCTTGACCACGCCAAGACTGATCAGCACGTTGGCGGCCTTCTTAACCTCGGAGGTTAGTTCGGCGTAGGTGATGGCTCGGCGGTCGCCAGGCTCGCCTTCAAAGTAAAGGGCCACGCGATCTCCGCGACCAGCCTCAACGTGACGGTCGAGGCAGTTGTAGGCAACGTTCAGTTCGCCGTCGTCAAACCAGCGAGCAACGGGAGCGTGCGACCAGTCCAACACTTCGGTAAAGGGTTTGTGCCAATGCAAAGTTTTGGCTTGTTCAGCCCAAAAACCGAGACGGTCTGCTTTAGCTTGGGCATAAAGTTCTGGCCCGGCAATAGCTTGGGCCTGAAAAGCACTTGATGGTGCGAATGTTTTGTTGTCGGACATCGTTGTCTTACTCCATGTATCAAACGTGACAAACTCCATTGTTTGCCGCTAGGCAAATACTGCCAGATAATTTCTGTGAATTTGCCGTAAAACGTGACATCGAAAAGAATGTTCTTATAAAGTAATAAATGTCGCTTTACAGCGACCGCGATACCGGTTCCCCCCAATCAGGTATCGCCGGCGGCAGGCCCTCCCCCAGAGCCTGCCGCCCCCTAACTTTAAGTGGCAGTTTTCCACAACTTTTCCCAATCTTTATAAGGGCTGTAGGCCTCGTGGCAGGCTCTTCCCATGACGGAATCCAAGCTCGAAAAGCTCCTCAAAATCGATGGTTTGAGCGATCTAGTGCTCAATGGTCATTTATTCGCTTTTGCGAACATTCACGGAGATTGGCTTCAAATTGAAAATCCCTTCGAGACTGCCGAAGAACTACTCACATTTTCAGTCGATTTAGCGGCATCTGCCCGTCGCCGCCTCGACTACTCCTGCCCATTTGCAGACATCGCGGTTGGCTCACTTCGCTACCACCTAGCCCTGCCCGTCTCGGGCGATCGCGTCCATGTCTCGATTCGCAAACACCAATCGAACCGACAAGAAATCAACACCCTGCTCGATAATCCAATCAGGTGGAGCCCTATCATCAGTGACCTGGTAAGAACGAAATCAAATTTCATCATTTGCGGTGGCACGGGAAGCGGCAAAACCACGTTGCTTCGCGCCATGTTAGAGCAGGTCCAATTGGAGCGCGTGGTCACGGTTGAAGATGTCTCCGAATTAGAGCTGTCAATTCCAAATGTCGTGGCCCTTCAGACCAGACAGGCGAACACCGACGGAGCGGGCTCAATCGACCTGCAACGACTGGTGGTTGAATCACTTCGAATGAAACCGGACCGAATTGTGGTTGGGGAGGTTCGCGGCACCGAGTTAGTGCCCATGCTTCAAGCTCTCAATAGTGGGCATCGGGGTTCGGCAGCCACCGTTCATGCGAACCGGGCTGAAGATGTTCCAGCCAGGCTAGTGGGAATCGGTCTACTCGGTGGGTTATCGCCAGCAACCACAGCGCACCTAGCCGCTAGCGCATTTGATCGAGTAATCGCCCTCGGACCACGCGCTCGCGGTATAAACATCACCTCCATAGCCAGCTTCGAGCTAACCCGAGAATCAAAGTTGGTGACTAAATATGAGCACTGATGGCAAGGCACTGCGGCAATACGCCGAACTTATTCGTGCCGGTCATCGAATTGAAATCAACTTTGACCAATTCGCAGAGCAAACAGCATCCGACTTGAAGTTACTGCTAGACGTTACCAAGAGGGCAGGAGGGCCAATTGCCCAAACTTTGGATCGTCTAGCCAGGGTGGTAAATACCCGAGACCAAGCGCAAAATGAGTTAGCTCTTGCCGTCGCTGGCCCTAAGGCAAGTAGTCGGTTGGTGATGTCCCTTCCAGTGTTGGTTTTTCTAGGCGCGGGAATTTCGGGCATCCCAATAATTCGGGTCTTACTGAGCCCCTCGATAGTTTGGTTGAGTCTCTTGTTGGGTTTGGGCATGTTTTGGATGGGCTTGCGCTGGACCAATCGAATTCTGCGGCAAGCAGAGCCCACCAAGACTGATCCCGGTATTGAACTAGAGGCAATTAGCATCGCCGTTCAGGCAGGGTTGCCAATCGCAGCTGCCGTAACTTTAGTTCCCGGGATTCAAACAAGCGAATTACAGGATTTCGGCGATGGCAGCGGCATGGCACTCTGCCAACTAATCACCGATCGCGCCGACACCAAGCGCGTCGACCAGTTCAATGCTGACCGAATGAAAATTCAGAAGGCTTCGGTAGCGGTACTTTGGCCACTTGGGCTCACGGTATTGCCCGCTTTTGTGCTGATTGCGATAGTTCCGGTCGGTGCCGCCCTGCTACAAAACCAATAGAAGGAGAAAAATGAAAACGATTCAAAGCGAACGAGGTTCGGCCACAGCTGAATACGCGATTGCCACGATGGCAGCGGTTGGATTTGCAGGGCTGCTTGTGGTGATTATGAGAAGTGAAGAAGTAAAAAAGCTTCTTTATGACCTTGTGATGAAGGCGCTGACCCTTGGATCGCAGTAATGAGCGGGGAACGGTAACTGCAGAACTAGCCATCGCGCTACCCGCGGTGTTGCTGGTACTTACCTTTTCCGTTCAGGTCTTAGGTGTTCAGGTAACCCGCGTTGCATTGGTCGGGTCAGCTGCCGCAGCCGCAAGGCAGGCGGCTCGAGGCGAGAGCGTTTCTGGATCAAAGGTAGAAGGCAACCAAGTTTGCGTAACCAGGGAAAGAAAATTGCTTATTCCGATAATCGAGAAACAGTGCGCACGTCGTCTAGGTATTTAGAAGAAAGCGGTGCTGGCACTGTCTTGTCGTTAAGTCTCATAGGAGCAATCAGCGGCCTTACCCTCATCATGTTTGCCGCAAGTGCAACGGTAATTGACCAAACTCGGTTGAATGCGATCGCCGACAACGCAGCAATCGCGGCAGCCGATGCCCTTCGTGGGTTAGTAGCCGGTTATCCCTGTGAGGTGGCCAAAGCTATGGCACCGGTGACCGATTGTTTCATTCAAGGCAACGACGTTTTAGTTACCGTTCAAAAAGGCACACTCACCGCGCGGGCACGGGCAGGTGAGCCGGGCTAACCTCAGGCTCGGTTGGTATTCTTAGAGCCATGCCTTCAACCAACATATTCTTCATGCCAGCGTCTAAGCCGCTCTGGTGCGATTTAGCTTTGGAGCTGGAATCCAAGGGATTCAAGCCAGCCATTTGGTTGGGCGATTGGCGCTTCGACGACTTCGGGCGCAAGAACTTCCCGGAGGCTGAAGTTCTGAACCTCGTGAACTTCCACATCAATCTTTCGGACAAGCCGGTTCGCTACACGCCGAGCGCCGAGTACATGCGAAGTCGCGACTTCATCCAAATGAAAACCGAAACCATGAAGTTAATGGATCGACAGGATGAAACCCGACTTTTTGGGCGTTTGGAACGTGACGCCTATTTTTACTCGATGTTCAACCACCTGTATTCGTCGATCATTGAACACAAAATCGGCGCACTGGTCGTGGGGGAGGCTCCACACCACGCGGCTCAGTTGATTGCCTACAAGATTTGCGAAAGCCTAGGCATTCCCACCTATAACCTGCTTGCCAATACCTATGTTCCACTGGTTCAGGTAAACCGCTCGATTGTTGGAGCACCAATTCCGGCTGCCGGCAAGCGAGACCTAACTTTGCACATGCAGGAGATTCAAAAGGCTCTAGACGCCTATCGCGACGGAATTCCGACACCTCTCTATATGAAGAACCAACAGAACTTCGACAAGACCTGGAAGTTCTCAAAATACGCTCGCAAGTATTGGAAGCACCTGATCGGCTTGAAGCTAAAAGTCCTTTTGGGTCGCCCGCTTCCGAAAAACAACAACGACACCACAGTTCGAATTCAATACCCGCACCAGAAGAACCAGAAGCGCTGGCTCACCCCATTCCACGTGAACGGTTTGCGTTTGGCTTTGGAGCGCGAATACGCCGAACTTTCGGAAACGGTGAACTTCGACGACCAGAGCCTCCCAAAGTTTGTCTACTTCCCAATGCCGTATGAGCCGGAGCGCACCTCGCTTCCAGATGGCGGCGATTTCTATGAAGCTATGGACGCACTGCTTGCGCTACGTGAATACCTTCCACATGACGTGCACATTTTTGTGAAAGAGCACCCGTCGCAGTTTGCTCGCAAACTTTCAGGGCACAAAGGTCGCAGCCCGTTCAGCTATCGAGTCATCAAGAACCTACACAACGTTCGCTTGGTAAGCATTGCCGTGCCTAGCTCGAAACTAACCGAACGTGCCGAATTCGTTTGCGCGATCACCGGTACCGCAATTCTTGAGGCGGCGCTCATCGGTAGCCGCGGTGTCACGTTTGGAACTCCATGGTTCTACAACCTGCCAGGGGTGCACCAGTTCGACGAAATTCCGGAGTACCAGAAGTTCCTGAAACTTCCCACTTCAAATGTTGACGAGATCTCTAAAGCTGCCAAGGCCAGCATCGACAAGTTCGGAATTCCAGGCACAATCAGTGTTTCTCAGCACAATTACACCAAGCAGAAGTTTGGGGAAGCGTTCCCGCTGCTGGTAGACGACGACGCCATGGTCAAGCTGGTTGCCGAAACAATCGCTAAAGACTTTAAATCCACAAAGAAATAAACCTTTCTTGCGCAATTGTCTGCGCCTGTCGTATTGTCATAGCGACGCGGTAAGAATATTTACCTCTTATATGTAGTATCAGCACGGTAGTAAGGAACCCTTTGGCAAACAGTCAAAAATTGGTCATTGTCGAGTCACCGGCAAAGGCAAAAACCATCTCCAAGTATCTTGGAGATGACTTCACCGTGCTCGCTTCGGTAGGCCACATTCGCGAACTGGTTGAGCCAAAGAACGTTCCGAAGGAATTGAAAAAGACCTCAATTGGAAAGTTCGCTGTCGATGTCGACAACGGTTTTACCCCTTATTACGGAATCACCGCCGGTAAAGCGAAAACAATTTCCGATTTGAAGGCTGCGCTGAAAACTGCCGACGAACTTTACCTCGCAACCGATGAAGACCGCGAGGGAGAGGCGATCGCCTGGCACCTGCTTGAGGTTTTGAAGCCTAAGGTTCCGGTCAAGCGCATGGTTTTCCACGAAATCACCAAAGAAGCAATTCAAGGAGCACTCGGCAACACCCGCTCGCTAGATAACGACCTTGTTGAAGCGCAGGAAACTCGTCGTATTGTTGACCGCCTGTTCGGTTACGAAATTTCACCGGTTCTGTGGCGCAAGATCAACCGCGGTTTGAGTGCCGGCCGTGTGCAGTCACCAGCCGTTCGTTTAGTAGTTGAGCGCGAACGTGAGCGTATGGCCTTCATCTCGGCTTCTTACTACGACGTGAAAGCAACCTTCGACCCAGCAGTTGCGGGCGAACCGGCTTTTGAGGCAAAGCTTCAGACCATTGATGGCAAGCGCATTGCTACCGGCGAAAACTTCGACGACCGAGGCAATCTAAGTGGCAATGTCATGTTGCTTGATTCCGAGGCTGCCGAGGCGCTAGCCAAAGCCGCCGGCCAAAACGGTGTTGGCATCGAGGTGGTTTCGGTCGAGGCTAAGCCTTCAACCCGCCGCCCAGCTGCACCATTTACTACCTCAACTCTTCAGCAAGAGGCTTCTCGCAAGCTGCGAATGAGTGCCAAGCAAACCATGGACACCGCTCAGGGCCTCTACCAAGAGGGTTACATCACCTACATGCGAACCGACTCGCCAACGCTTTCGGCGCAGGCAATATCGGCTGCTCGTTCGCAGGCGTCGAAAATGTTTGGCGCCGAGTACGTGGCAGACGCACCTCGCGTTTACACCGGTAAGTCGAAGAATGCTCAGGAAGCTCACGAGGCGATTCGTCCGGCCGGTGAGGTTTTCAAGACTCCTGCCGAACTTTCGTCGGTGCTTTATGGTCGCGCTTATGATCTTTACGAACTCATCTGGAAGCGCACCTTGGCATCCCAGATGCAGGATGCCAAGGTTTCCACAACCACCGCGAAGATCAAGGTTGGTCCACTAGCAGACGGCCGCAACGCCGAGTTCACCGCCAGCGGCACTGTGGTTACCTTCCGTGGCTTCTTGGCTGCCTATGAGGAAAGCCAAGACGAGTCTCGAAACCAAGACGACGCGCAGGAATCGAAACTTCCAAACCTCGCCGTAGGCCAGAAGTTGAACCTGGTTGAAGTAAATGCCAAGGATCACCAGACCACCCCGCCACCTCGTTTCACCGAGGCTTCGTTGGTGAAAGCCTTGGAAGAGGACGGCATCGGCCGACCTTCCACCTACGCCAGCATCATGTCGAACATCACCAACAAGGGTTATGTGACCAAGCGCGGCCAGGCCTTGGTTCCGGAATGGATCGCGTTCACCGTCATTCGTTTCTTGGAAGAGAATTTCGGAAACATGATCGACTACAAGTTCACCGCGGAGATGGAAGAAGACCTCGACCAGATTGCCGATGGCAAGCTCAATTCCAAAGAGTGGTTGAAGAGTTTTTACTTCGGGCAAAACGATGTTGTGGGTTTGAAAGAGACCGCCGAGAACATTCTCGACCAGGACCCTCGAGCCATCAACTCTTACCCAATCACCGAAGCAATCACTCTGCGCACCGGGCAGTACGGCCCTTACCTTGAGATTTTTGAAGCGCCTGGTAGTGAGGGTGCCGACCCAGAAACCGGTCGTCGCATTGTGAACATCCCAGAGGAGCTGGCTCCGGATGAACTCACTCCGGTCAAGGCTCAGGAACTGGTCGATGCTCCAGTAATTACCGACCGCGTACTTGGGGTTGACCCGGTCACCGGGTTCGAGATTTTGTTCAAAGACGGACGCTACGGCCCTTACGTGGTTCTAAACGACCCAGATGCCGCCAAGCCAAAGACTGCCTCACTGTTCAAGTCGATGAGCCCAGCCACACTTGACCTCGACACCGCATTGCAGCTTCTTTCGTTCCCTAAGGTGATTGGGCAAGACCCTGAAACCGGCATGGACATCTCTGCGCAGAACGGTAAGTTTGGTGCCTACCTAAAGAAGGGCACCGACTCACGCTCGCTGGCCAGTGAAGAAGAACTTCTAACCGTAGACCTAGCCAAGGCTTTGGAGCTTTATGCCCAGCCAAAATATGGCGCTCGTCGTACCGCAGCCACACCGCTTCGCGAGTTCGGTGAAGACCCAGCTTCGGGTGGTGCCGTTGTGGCGAAGACCGGCCAGTTTGGTCCTTACGTTTCCGACGGCTTTGTCAATGCGACCATTCCAAAAGACGACAACCTTGAGGACATGTCGGCCGACCGCGCCTTCGAACTCCTTATGGCTCGACGTGAAAAACTGGGTCTCGAACCGGGTCAGGCACCAGCCAAGGCCAGTAGTCGTGGAGCCAAGAAAACCACCAAGCGCGTGGTCAAGGCTAAGGGTAAGAAGAAGTAGTGTTCATTTCGTTCGAGGGTATCGACGGGGTTGGCAAATCAACCCAGATTCGTCTTGCCGAGGACTACCTGCGCGCCAAAGGCAAAGACGTGCTTTGCACGCTTGAACCCGGTGGCACCGAACTTGGTCAAGAAATCCGTAACCTGCTGCTTCACCGCAAGGGCGATGTTGCTCCGCGTGCCGAAGCTCTTCTTTATGCCGCCGACCGTGCTCACCACGTAGCAACCAAGGTTCGCCCGGCGCTAGAGTCTGGCAAAGTAGTAATCACCGACCGCTTCCTAGACTCTTCGGTTGCCTACCAAGGCGCTGGCCGCAAACTTTCGGCAGAAGAGGTTCGTAACATCTCGCTCTGGGCAGTCGATGGTTTGCTTCCCGACCTGACCGTCCTAGTCGATTTGGATCCAGCAATTGCTGCCGAGCGACGCAAAGGAACCGGGGAAGCCCCAGACCGACTTGAGCAGGAAAAGATCGACTTCTTCCAAGACGTCCGCGACGAATTCCTGAAGCTCGCCGCTGCCGAACCAAATCGTTTTCTAGTGATTGATGCGACAAAAACTCCAGAAGAGATGTTCAGTAACATCGCCAAGAAGCTGGATGAATTACTGGGCTGATGAGCAAAGATTTTTGGTACGAGTTAGCGGGGCAACCGGAAGCGGTTGAACAAATTCGCCGTGCCGTGGAACACCGCGCCGACGGAGTATTTCACTCGTGGCTAATTACCGGCCCTCCAGGGTCTGGTCGCTCGGTGCTGGCGCAAAAGTTTGCAGCCGCTCTGCAGTGCCCAGAACAGGGTTGTGGAACCTGCCACTCTTGTGTGGTGGCTGCCGCCGGAACGCACCCAGACATCAATGTGCTTTCTACCGAAAAGGTTCAGATTGCTATTGCCGAGGTTCGCGATCTTGTGAATCAGTCTTCGTTTGGTTCAAGCATGGGCGGCTACCGCATTCTGATAATCGAAGATGCCGACCGCATGGCTCCTGTGGCTGCAAACGTTCTACTCAAGGCACTTGAAGAGCCACCTGCCAATACCATCTGGATCCTGTGTGCCCCATCTGAGGTAGACATGCTGCCAACCATTCGTTCCCGCGTTCGCAAGCTAAACCTAAAGGTGCCGTCGGTTGAAGATGTTGCGAAGCTTCTGGTTGACCGCGACAACATTGACCCGAAACTTGCCACGTTGGTGGCGGCCGAGGCGCAAAGTCATATTGGAATGGCCAGACGGCTGGCGCTCAGTCCTGAGGTGCGCAAGCGTCGCCACGAATACCTTTCGGCTGCCATGAGCATCAACAATGTGACTCACGCGGTGAAGGCTTCGGCCAAGTGGCTGGAGCTTGCCAAGAAAGATGCGCTTGATCTAACTAAAGAGCGAGACGAAGAAGAGTTACAAGAATTGCGTCACAGTCTTGGGCTAGCTCCAAGCGACACAGTGCCTCCGGCTTATCGCCCAGACATCAAGCGCCTTGAAGAGAACCAAAAACGACGTGCAACACGAAGCATGCGAGACGGTATCGACCGTATTTTGGTTGACCTGCTTGCTCTCTACCGTGATGTACTTACCGTGCAACTATTTACCGGGGCCGAACTGGTGAACCGTGACCTTGAAATTCAAATTCGTGAAGTAGCCACTTCGACTACCGCGAAGAACACCATTCACATCATCGACGAAATCGAGAAGGCGCGAGACCGAATTGATCGTAACGTTCGCGACATGTACGTCCTAGATTCTTTAGCAACAACTTTGAAGCGGAGCGCCAATTGAAAAAAATCGTCTCACTCATTGCCACACTGACCCTAGCTTTTGGTTTGTCGGGCTGTTCCAACCTTGCGCCGGTGGAAGATCTTTATGCCCAGAAAATCAACTGGAGTCTCTGCGATAACAAAGCATTCCAGTGCGGAACCGTGAAGGTTCCCCTCAACTGGGATAAGCCCGATGGCGAAACCATAGAAATTGCTCTTTCTCGAAAATTCACCAACCACGCCCAAGGGTCTATCGTTCTGAACCCAGGCGGCCCAGGCGGTTCCGGAGTCGATTTCTTGGTGAATAACTACGACAGCATTGGTACTCAAACTTTGCGCGATGCCTTCACCTTGGTTTCGTTCGATCCTCGCGGAGTTATGAGAAGTGCCAAGGTGACCTGCCTCGACACCAAGGGCACCGACCACCTGCTTTACGATGCCAACAATGCCGAACCGGGTTCGGCTAAAGACGTTCAGCTCATGAAGGCGGAACTTGCCAAGTTCGTTGACGCATGTAAGGCAAATACCGGTTCGGTTTTGGGCTACGTTGACACTGTTAGCGCAGCCAAGGACATGGACGTAATCCGTGCGGCACTCGGCGATGCGAAATTGAACTATCTAGGTTTCTCTTACGGAACTTTCCTGGGAGCTACTTATGCAACATTGTTCCCAGAAAAGGTTGGCCGATTTGTATTAGACGGAGCGATTGACCCACGCGTTTCCGATTCCCAGCAGAGCCTGAATCAACTAAAGGGCTTCGACCTAGCACTTCACAACTATTTGAAGGATTGCTTGGCGAACGACTCAAGTTGCCCATTCTCCGGAAGCCTTTCCAACGCCAGCGCTCAGGTTTCAAAGTTCCTGAAGAAGATGGAAAAGCAGACGCTTCCAACCAAAGATGGTCGCAAGCTGACCATCGCTTCAGCGAACACCGGTTTGATCATGGCTTTGTACTCGGACACCTACTGGCCTTACCTGACCCAGGCTTTCAACGAGGCGATGCACTCGAAGGACGGCTCGACCTTCATGCTTCTCGCAGATTTTTATAACGACCGCGACCAGAAGGGTAATTACGCCAGCAACACCTTCGAAGCAAATGTTGCGGTGAACTGTCTTGATTCTCGTTCGTCGGCAAAGCCAGAGGATATGGCAAAGCAGAATCAGCGAATTCTGCAACTCTCCCCGATTCTTGGTCGCTACTGGCAGAACGGTGCGCTGCTTTGCGCCGATTGGCCTTACCCAGCCGCCAAGCGCCCAGAGTCATACTCTGCCAAGGGCGCCCCGACCATCATTGTGATCGGTACTACTGGAGACCCAGCTACTCCTTATGAACAAGCTGTGGGGCTGGCGCATGAAGTGCTAGCCAAGGGTTTTTTGGTTACCTTCAAGGGCGAAGGGCACACTGCCTACGGACGCTCGAATCAGTGTGTAAGCAGCGCGGTGGACGATTTCTTTGTTGAGGGAACCATTCCCGAAAAAGAACCGGTCTGCTAGCACAAAAATCCAAGTTATAACGAGTCGATAACAGCAGGCATAAACCGACTTAAATCCTGATTTTGGTCAAATTCTCGCGTTAGATTTTGGTTGGCGCATGTCTCACATGCTCTGGCCCATTCAATGCCGAATGGGTTTTCACAATGAACATTGGAGTTCAATGGGATCCACAGAGAACGAAAAGGTTTGGGCTGAAACCCAGGCCAGCCCAGAATTCCAAGCCCTGAAGAAGAGATTCCGCAACTACGCTTTCCCTGTTGCCGCTCTATCCGTGGCTTGGTATTTCCTTTATGTAATGATGACCGGTTTTGCTCGAGACTTTATGAACACCAAAGTCGCTGGCAACATCACCGTTGCTTTCATTTTTGGGCTACTTCAGTTCGTAACCACCTTCGCAATCGCCTGGGCTTACGACAACCACTCAACCAAACACCTCGACGACGCATCCGACAAGATCGCCCGTCAGGTTGAGAAAGAGCTAGGTAAATAATGAACGCTTCAACAATCAGCTCAGTGCTGTTCCTAGCCTTCGTAGCAGTAACCCTGTTTATCGTTTGGCGCGCAGGTAACACCAACAAGAAGTCGACTGACTTCTACGACGGTGGCGCCAGCTTCTCCGGTTTCCAAAATGGTATGGCCATCGCTGGAGACTACATGTCGGCCGCATCGTTCCTTGGTATCGCAGGTACCATCGCACTGTTCGGTTACGACGGCTTCCTATACTCAATCGGCTTCTTGGTTGCTTGGTTGGTGGCGCTGCTACTAATCGCCGAGCCACTTCGTAACTCTGGCCGATTCACAATGGGCGACGTTCTTTCCTTCCGCATGCGTCAGATTCCAGTTCGCACAGCTTCGGCAGTTTCAACTCTCGTTGTTTCGATCTTCTATCTAATGGCTCAGATGGTTGGTGCCGGCGCACTGGTTTCACTACTGCTTGGAATCACTGACCCAACCGCAAAGAACTACATCATCGCTGGTGTGGGTATTCTGATGATCCTTTACGTGACCATTGGTGGAATGAAGGGTACAACCTACGTTCAGATCTTGAAGGCGTTCTTGCTAATGATTGGTGCTGCTCTGCTCACCGTCATGGTGCTTTGGCGATTCAACTTCAACATCTCTGAGTTACTAGGTCAGGCAGCTACCAACAGCGGTAAGAACGACGCGTTCTTGCAGCCAGGTATGAAGTTCGGAAAAGACATTATTGACGCAACCTCAGGTTTGGTTGATCCGGTGAAGACCCTTTGGAGCAAGCTTGACTTGATCTCTCTAGGTCTGGCCCTGGTTCTAGGAACCGCTGGTTTGCCTCACATCCTGATTCGCTTCTACACCGTTCCAACCGCCAAGGCTGCTCGCAAGTCGGTCAACTGGGCTATCGGTAACATCGGTGCCTTCTACCTAATGACCATTGCTCTTGGTTTTGGTGCAGCTGCTTTCATCAGCCGCGTATCACTAACCAATGGCTGGAAGGTCGACAAGGTCACCAAGTGTCTAGTCGACAAAAACAACATTCAGGTAGTTGACCCAACCAACACCACTGTTTGTGCAGACGACTCGTTGAAGCAATTCGGTGCACTAAGTGATGAGCTAAAGACTCACGCGGTCGGTGCCGACATGTCGGGTAACGTAGCTGCTCCACAGCTTGCTGAGTTCCTTGGTGGCGGTCACGGTTCAACTGGTGGAGCGATCATGCTTGCCGTCATCGGTGCCATCGCGTTCGCAACCATTCTTGCCGTTGTGGCCGGTCTGGTTCTAGCTAGCTCGTCGTCGTTTGCTCACGACCTTTACGCCAGCGTAATTAAGAAGGGTAATGCTTCTCCTGAAAAGGAAGTTCGCGTTGCCAAGCTTGCCGCTATCGTGATCGGTTTGGTTTCGATTGTTCTAGCCATCGGTGCTCAGGGTTTGAACGTTGCCTTCCTAGTTGCCATCGCATTTGCGATTGCTGCCTCGGGTAACCTTCCTGCCGTGCTCTATTCGTTGTTCTGGAAGCGATTCAACACTCGCGGTGCCGTATTCGCCATTTATGGTGGCCTCGGCTCAGCGCTGTTGTTGCTGATCTTCTCGCAGAACGTTTCGGGTGCGCTGGACTCACTTATCCCGTTGACTGAGGGTGGAGCTCACTTCGACTACTTCCCACTTCGTAACCCTGGAATCGTTTCGATTCCACTTGGCTTCTTCTTCGGATGGCTAGGCACGGTTACTTCGACCGAGCAGAACACGGCCAAGTATGCCGAGCTCGAAGTTCGTTCGATGACTGGAGCAGCAATCGGTGCAGCAGCTAAGCACTAATAAGTAATAGGGAAACCCCAGGCCTCAGGGTCTGGGGTTTTTCTATGCCCAGAACTGGTAGACGGTCCAGAGGTTTAGGGCGGTCAGGCCTGAGGCAACTAAATACCCGATGCCACTGGTTATTGCGTTGTTGACGAGTTTGCCCATTAGCGCTTTGTCGGAAGTTAGACGGATTAGCGGGAAAAGCGCGAATGGGATTCCGAAGCTGAGGAATACCTGACTCAGTACCAACACATCGGTGGCTCCAAGACCCAAAGAGAGAACGCCCAAAGCAGGAATGAGGGTAATCAGACGGCGAACTACTAGCGGTAACGACCGCTTCACCAATAGGCCGTCGAAGATAACTTCACCTGCGTAGGTGCCAACCGAGGTTGAGGCGAGACCACTGGCCAGCAGGGCAAGAGCAAATAGCACGGCGAAAGTTGCTCCACCAGCTCCAAGAACTTCGGCATAGACGGTCGAGATAACGTCGTCGCCGTGGTTAGAAATACCAATGACCGCTCCGAGAACCAGAAGCGCAATGTTCACTGTTCCGGCAATAAACATTGCCAGCGAGACGTCCCATTTGATAATTCGAACAAGACGCTGGTTATCTAAGCCGGTCGCCAAAGCGCCAAGGCGGTCTCGAGATAGGGCAGAGTGAACGTAGACGGCGTGAGGCATGATTGTGGCCCCCAGGATGCCCAGAGCAAGTACTGCGGACTCTTCATTCACGAGCCTTGGCGTGAGCCCAGCAAAGAAGTCGGTCGCCATTGGTGTCCATGAGGTAATCGCTGAAATGAACCCAAAGCTGGTCAAAACGATCAGGCTGAAAATAAAGTACTCGAAAGCCCTGCCGTTGCCCCTGACGCGTAGGTAAAGAATTCCAGTGGAAACCACAGCCGTTGCAATACATCCGGCAATCAGTGGCCAACCAAATAGCAAGTTGAGCGCAACAGCCCCGCCAATCAGTTCTGCAAGGTCGGTCGCGATTGCAACTAGTTGCGCTTGGAGCCAGTACAGGAAGCGACCGAAAGGCGACTTGATTCGCTCACCCATGATTCGAGAGAGGCTCTTGTTGGAAGCGAGACCAAGCTTGGCAGCCAGAAACTGAACCAGCCAGGCGACCAGATTGGCTAGGACTAAAACCCAAAGCAGTAAGTAACCATAGTGCGTGCCAGCAGTGAGGTTTGTGGCAACGTTGCCAGGGTCGAGGTAGGCGACTCCAGCTACAACAGCCGGCCCAAGCAGGGTGACGAACCTTCTTTTTGGGCTCAACCGAGGGCTCGCTTTATAAGTGCGGTCAATTCTTTTGCCACTGTCGAATCAACCGCAGTGATGGCGTAGGAAGTTGGCCAGAATGCACCGGAATCTAGCTTGGCCGCCTGCTGGAAGCCTACGGTTGAATAGCGAGTCTTGAACTTCTCGCCATCTTGGAAGAACATGACCACCTGGCCGTCAACGTAGTATGCAGGCATTCCATACCAGGTGCGCACTTCAAAATTGGAGTTGACTTCTAACGCCAACTTGTGGACGGCCAACGCTATTTCTCGGTCCGTCGGAGCCATGGAGTCAATGCGTTCAAGAGTGGCAGCCAGCGATTCAGCGCGGCCCTGTTGCAACTTACGCTCTTTCGCCAACTCGCGCATCGCAGCGCGTTCTTCTTTGGAGAAAGTTTCAGACATGTTTAGAGTTTATTCGCATGCGAGACCTAACTAAACTTGCCAACATGACTGCATCTTTAGAGCTCTGGATTGATATCGGTTGCCCATGGAGCCGAATGCTTTTGGTTGAAATCGACCGCGCGCTAGCCGACTTCGGAAAGCCAGTAGACGTGACCCTGCGCGCCCTGCGGATCGATCCAGATGGCATCGAAGATTATGGGCAAACCACCATCGAGCACCTGGTTGGCGCACTGGGAATAACCGAGGACGAAGCCGAAGGCATGCTGAAGAATGTAATTGACGAAGGCAAAAACTACGGGTTAGCTTTCAACTTCCGGATTGCCCGTGGCGGAAACTCGATGAAGGCTCATCGCCTGATCAAGTTGGCTCACACCAATGGCACTCAGTTGCAGGTTGCCCGAGAACTGTTCGAAGGTCACTTTGCCGAAGGCAAGCTAATTTCTAACCACGAATACCTTGGGGAATTGGCTGCAAAGTTTGATCTCGATGCCGAGTTCTTGAACACCGACCAATACATCCAGGATGTCTTGGACGATGAGGTGGCGGCGGCTAAGAAAGAGATCACCAATACTCCAACCGGGGTGATCAATTGGAAGCACTACTTCGAGGGTCTGAAACCAGCCTCAGTAATTGTGAGCCACCTAGGAGAATTGAACTCCTGACCTGCTCTTTACGAGGGAGCTGCTCTACCAACTGAGCTAAGGTGGCGAATCTCGGTTCCCCGAGACACCTGACAAGTTTATCGTTTGGTCAAGTAAATGGAGAAAGGGCCCCACTTTCGTGAGACCCTCTCTGCATTCATTAGGGGGAATAAGCGTTAGCTTCGAAGTACTGAACTTCCACTTCTCTTTCGAGACAGGGCATCGATAGTTGCGGCTAGTGCCAGCACGCTACCGGTGACCAGGAAGCTGATTCCGGCTGAAAGTCCAAGCAGACCCAGGCCGTTGTCAATCATCGAGATGACCATGGCACCGATTGCTGCGTGGATAAGCTTTCCACGACCACCGAAGAGGCTTACGCCACCAACCACAGCCGCTGCCACACCGCTAAGAACGATTGAGCGTCCGGCGGATGCTTCAACTACGCCAATACGGCTGACGTGGAAGAGTCCGGAGACAACAGCGAGGGTTGAGGTGATCATGAAGGCTGCAATACGAATTGCTCCAACCTTGATACCTGCACGGCGCGCTGCCTCAGGGTTGCCACCAACTGCATAAAGGTGACGACCAAAGCGGGTGCGGTCTAGAAAGAAGTTTCCTACGAACAACAGTGCCAAAACGAAAGGAATCACGATTGGAACACCCTCAATTGGCTTGAGAGCGTTCTGGCTGCGGTTTAGATTCAGGAAGAAGATGGTTCCGCCGCCAAGGATCGTAATGGTGGCCAATTTTATGGCCAAGATCGAGATTGGGCGGTTGACCAAACCCTGCTTCGCACGGCGTGCCCGGTCCCAGAATCCCAAACCTGCAGAAAGGCCGACCATGACAACTAGTAAGACCCAGCCGCCCCAGGTTGGCAGGCTTTCGTTCATGATTGCCTTGATTTCTGGAATGTCTACTCGGAACAGTCCGCCGTCGCCAAGAAGTACCAGTGCTAGACCCTGGAAAGCCAGGAAGAACGAAAGGGTGACCACAAACGAGGGGACACCAATCTTGGCTACGAAGTAACCGAGCAGCGCTCCTACAGCGGCACCAAAGACCAGGGCAACAACGATGGCGGCCTGCCAAGGCAAACCAGCCTTCACGGTTAGGTAGAAGATGTCCATTGCCACACCGGCGGTAACACCGGCCGACAGATCAATCTCAGCCAGCAAGATAACGAATACCAAAGCAACAGCCAAGGTAGTTAGCTCAGCAGCCTGAACGAACAGGTTGGCAATGTTCAGCTTGGTCAGGAAGAACGGGCTTAGGGCCGCAAAAAGGCCGGTCAGGACCGCAAGTGCACCAACCGCAGGTAGTGCACCCATTTCACCGTTTTTCAGGCGAGAGCCGTAAGCCGAGATCTGGTCGCGAAGGTTACCCTCGTGACCGCTAGCAATCGCCTGAGGAGGCAGCGGTGCAGACATTTGTGAGGTTTCTTGCTTGCTCATTATTTGCTTCCTTCGTAGGTCTTGGTGCCGGTGATGTAACCTACAACATCCGTCTGGTTGGTCTTCTTGGTTTCAATCTGGGCGACCATGCGTCCTAGGTAAAGCACCGCGATGTCGTCGCAGACCTTGAAAACATCGACCAGGTTGTGGCTAATGATGATTACTGCAACGCCAGAGTCTGCCAGGCGGCGAACCAGGTTCAAAACCTGTTCGGTCTGGGCAACACCGAGAGCGGCGGTTGGCTCATCGAGAATTACAAGTTTTGCGTTACGTAGCACCGAGCGGGCGATTGCTACGGTCTGGCGCTGACCACCTGAAAGCGACGAGACCTTCTGACGAACCGACTTCACGGTACGAACCGAAAGGCTCTGCAATGCCTGGGTGGCCTCAAGTTCCATGGTTGGCTCCGAAAGGGTGCCGTTTGAGGTTTCTTCGCGACCGAGGAACATGTTCTGAACGATGTCTAGGTTCTCGCAAAGGGCGAGGTCTTGGTAAACAACCTCGATGCCGAGCGCGCTGGCTTGGCGAGGGTCGTGAATGTTGACTTCCTGGCCTTCGAAATGAACAGTTCCGCCATCGTATGGCTGAACGCCAGAAAGACCCTTGATAAGGGTCGACTTTCCGGCACCGTTGTCACCAACAAGCGCTGTTACTTTGCCTGCATAGGCTTTCAGGTCAACGCCCTTCAAGACGTCTACTGGACCGAAGCTCTTGGTGATGTTCTTTAATTCGATAACTGGCTCAGCCATCACATTTCTCTTTCTAAATCTTTGGAGGAAATCTTGTGCCGGCACCTACGGGTACCGGCACAAGATTCACCTATTTTTTGTTACTTGACGCCGTACTTTGCACAAGCAGCTGCAACTGCAGCGGTGCAAAGATCTGCAGCCTTGGCATCGCCAGCGGCTACAACATCCTTTACCTTGTCTGCGGTGGTAGCAATTGGGTCTAGAGCAACGAAAGGAGTTCCGTCGTCTAGAGTCTTGTTTGCCTTTGGCTTCTCACCCTTTAGAAGAGCAATTGCTAGGTCAGAAGCAGCCTTAGCCTCTACGGTGAAAGGCTTGTAGACGGTTGCCCACTGCTTTCCTAGTAGAACGTTCTGTAGACCAGCAACTGATGCATCCTGACCCGATACAGGAACAGTTAGACCGTTCTTGTCTAGAATCGCGATGATCGAAGCAGCGTTGTTGTCGTTTGGAGCTAGAACAGCGTCGACCTTACCCTTTACAGCAGTGAATGCCTGCTCGAATAGGGTTCCGGCCTTTGCGCCATCCCAAGTACCTTCCATGGTGAATGCAGCCTTGGCGCCAGCAGCGTCAAGAACAGATAGTGCACCATCAAGGAACATCTTTGCGTTACCGTCGGCTGGGTCTCCCGAGCTGTAGATAATGCTTGCGGTCTTGATGTCCTTGCCAGCAGCGGCTAGACCATCAACGATCATCTGACCCTGTAGCTGACCAACAACTGCGTTGTCGAACGATACGTAGTAGTCAGCACCCTTGATTGGGCGGTCGTAAGCGATTACAGGAATTCCCTGAGCCTTTGCCTTTTCAGCAACTGCTACACCAGCACCCTGTAGGTCAACTAGAAGCATTACGCCACAGCCCTTTGAAAGCTGCTGGTCTGCGATAGTTGCGTACTTTGCGGTGTCTGACTGGGCGTTCTGGATGTCAGCTTCGTAGCCTGCACCCTTAAGTGCCTTCTCTAGAGCTGGACGGTCACCTGGCTCCCAGCGAGTTCCGCTGTCGGCGTCAGGAAGGATTACACAGGCGCGGGTGCTACCGGTGGGTGCTGCTGAACAACCGCTTAGAGCAAGCATTGACGCTGCTACAACCGCGGTTACTGAAAGCAATGAAGACTTCTTCATTTTTTTCCCTTCGATTTATGGTTATTTTCGGCAAAGTTTCTACCGTGAACTCATATTTGAGTCTGAGTATATGTTGCCCCAACCAACAAACCCAAATTCACCAAAACGCGTAACAAATCAGTAAAGTTACCAATTTGTTGTTTTAGCCAACAAGTAGATTTGAAGTGTGAAGTCACCAATAATTTCGCTGCAGTCGGCAGGCGTTCTCGGAAGCAACCGGGACGCCGTGCGTCAGCACAACCTTTCAATCATTCTGCAGATGATTCACTTCTATGGAACGGTCACTCGTTCCCAATTGACTTCCGCCACCGGTCTTAACCGATCCACCATCTCTGACCTTGTTTCCGAACTCGAACAACTTGGTTTTGCTCACGAAACCGAAGGCGCTGCTACAAGTGGTGTCGGACGCCCAAGTCTGGTGGTAACCGCTTCGACTAAAGTGGTGGCGTTTGCGGTTCACCCAGAAATCGATGCCACAACCGTCGGCCTCGTCTCCCTGTCCGGGAAAGTTTTGAAAACCGTCCGAGTGGTGATGGGTCAAAACCCAACTGCAGCTGATTCTGTTAAGACTGCTGCGAAGGCAATTGCCGAACTTCGCGACGGACTCCAGTCAGATCAAAGAATTGCCGGAATTGGAGTTGCCATTCCAGGGCAGGTTCGGGTCTCCGACAACGTCGTGCGCTTTGCGCCGCAACTCGGATGGATTGAGCAGCCGTTTGGTTCCATGCTTAGCCAGGCAACCGGGCTTCCAGTTTTTGTAGACAATGACGCGAGCATCGGCTGTATGGCCGAGCGCAATTTTGGTGCTGCTCGTGGTCTACTCGACGCCGTATACCTTTTTGCCGGGTCGGGTGGTATCGGTGGCGGAGCTATTGTGAACGGAAGTCAACTTCGAGGCGCGTCCGGTTACGGTGGTGAATTCGGCCACGTAAGAATCGGTGGTGCCGCCGATGTTGACTACTCCGGCCTCTCTGGAACCCTGGAATCACTCGTCCGCCGCGACGACCTGCTTCAGGTGTTCAAGATGTATTCGGCTACCGACCAAGAATTGGATCAGGAGATTCGTTCTACTAAGTCGAAGGAAGCAATCAAGATTCTTCGCAAGCAGGTTGCGTCACTTGGTGCCGGAATCAGCACCTATGTAAACATCTTCAATCCGGAAGCAATCATTTTGGCCGGATTCCTCAGCTCACTTTTCAACTTCGACCCGGAAGGACTGATTGAGTCCATGAAGGCCGGAACCCTGAAGGCAGCCCAAGAGCGAGTGGTAATCCGAAACGGAGAGCTTGGAGAAGAAACCCTCATGGTGGGCTCTGCTGAACTAGCCTTTCATGGGCTATTGGAGAACCCGAGCGATGCTCAGTTAGTTCCGGTTAAGAAGGCGCGCTAAAGAAGACCGGCAGCGGCAGCGCGATGAACTATTTCAGCGCGGCGATGGGCGCCAAGTTTGCGGGAAGCGTTTTGAAGGTGGAACTTGATGGTGCTTTCGGAAATGAACATCGCCACTGCAATCTGTTTGGTGCTGAGGCCTTTGGCAACCTGTTTGATGACGTCGATCTCGCGGTCGGTTAGGTGTTCGGTCTGGCGGGTTGAGCCGAGTGAGTGGGCAACCAGGTTTCCAACTCCTTTACCTAGAACGGTTTCGCCATCTTGAATGGCTTTGATTCCTTTTCCTAGTTCGTCGGCTTTCACATCGTCTTTGCACAGGTAGCCGTTGGCACCTCGTCTGAGCGCCTCAACCACAATCATTTCGCTCAAGGTGTTGGCAAGAACTAGAACCTTTGTGGTTGGGTAGCGGTCGGTTACCTCTTCAACGACCTTTAGCCCGCGAGTGGTGTCGTCGCCGAGATCTAGGTCGATGATGAGAACATCTGGGCCATGTTCGTCTACTGCATCGATGACGGCGTCATAGCTGGTGGCTTCTGCGATGACTGCGAAACCAGGGTTGCGCTCCAGGATTGAGCGAAGACCAACGCGCGTGATTACATTTCGGTCGGCAATCACAATGCGCGTGGAGGCATTAGGCATTCTTCTGCCAAGCGGTACATCGGAGCGGGGTTCGCGGTCCATGTTTTGATGCTAAACCCGTTACCTAGCCATTTGGCTAGGTCGTTACCTATCCGTTAGATGTGCTTATGGCTAGTTGGGTGTTTTAGGCATTTCTCGGCGTAAATCGCGGGCGTAATGTTCGATTACTGGTCAGCGCCGTTGCTGACCGACAAGAAAAAGGAAATTGCAATGAGCGTTTACGCACAACCAGGTCAAGCGGGTTCCATTGTTGAATTCAGACCACGCTACGACCACTGGATCGGCGGCCAATATGTGGCTCCGTCATCTGGAGAATATTTTGAAAACGTTACCCCGGTAACTGGCCGTGTCTTCACCGAAATCGCTCGAGGCAATGCTGCCGACATCGACAAGGCCCTAGACGCCGCCCACGCAGCTGCCAAGACTTGGAATAAGACTTCGGCAACCGAGCGCGCAATCATTTTGAACAAGATTGCCGACCGCATGGAGCAGAACCTAGAGAAGATCGCTGTTGCCGAAACCTGGGACAACGGAAAGCCTGTTCGCGAGACCATGGCTGCCGACATTCCACTAGCAATCGACCACTTCCGTTACTTCGCAGGATGCATCCGTGCGCAGGAAGGTTCACTGGGAGAGCTCAACAACGACACCGTTGCCTACCACTTCCACGAGCCTCTAGGTGTTGTTGGTCAGATCATCCCTTGGAACTTCCCAATCCTGATGGCAGTTTGGAAGCTTGCTCCAGCGCTAGCCGCCGGTAACTGCGTAGTTCTAAAACCAGCCGAGCAGACCCCTGCTTCGATCTTGTATCTGATGGAACTAATTGCCGACATTCTTCCTGCTGGTGTTGTAAACATCGTCAACGGTTTCGGTGTTGAGGCTGGAAAGCCTTTGGCTTCATCGCGCCGTATTGCCAAGATTGCGTTTACCGGTGAAACCACAACCGGTCGCCTAATCATGCAGTACGCATCGGAGAACATCATTCCGGTAACCCTAGAACTTGGTGGAAAGTCACCAAACATCTTCTTCCGGGACATTGCAGAGAAGAATGATGCGTTCTACGACAAGGCCATCGAAGGCTTCAACATGTTCGCCCTAAACCAGGGTGAAGTATGTACCTGTCCATCACGCGCCCTAATCGATGCACCAATCTACGACAAGTTCCTTGCCGACGTCATGGTTCGCACCAAGGCAATCATCCAGGGAAACCCTCTAGACACTGCAACCATGATCGGTGCTCAGGCATCGAATGACCAGCTTGAGAAGATCTTGAGCTACATCGAAATTGGTAAGCAGGAAGGCGCCAAGCTACTTATGGGTGGCAAGCGTGCCGACCTAGGCGGCGACCTTTCAGGTGGTTTCTATGTTGAGCCAACCATCTTCGAAGGCACCAACAACATGCGAATCTTCCAGGAGGAGATCTTCGGCCCAGTTGTTTCGGTTGCTAAGTTCGATGGCTTCGATGAGGCTATGGAAATCGCAAACGACACCCTCTACGGCCTAGGTTCTGGTGTTTGGACTCGTAACATCAACACCGCATACCGAGCCGGACGTGAAATTCAGGCTGGTCGAGTTTGGACCAACTGCTACCACGACTACCCAGCACACGCTGCATTCGGTGGTTACAAGTCATCTGGTATTGGTCGCGAAAACCACAAGATGATGTTGGATCACTACCAGCAGACCAAGAACCTTTTGGTCAGCTACTCAGAGAACAAGCTCGGTTTCTTCTAAACCGACTCCGGGGGAGAGGTGCGGGAGTTCTTAGGGGCTCCCGCACCTTCACAATTCAGGAGTAATCTGCAACTATGAGCACCATTTATGGAACTTTGCCAAAGCGCATCGATGTTAGCGTCGCTGCCGGTGAGTTGCTCCTAAAACTGACCAACCGTAACGGGCCGCTGATGTTTCACCAGTCTGGTGGTTGCTGTGATGGGTCTGCACCAATGTGTTACCTCGATGGGGAGTTTCGTGTTGGCGGCGCCGATGTTTTGCTCGGTGAACTGGAGGTTTCGGGAATTGAAAAGCCAATCAAGGTTTGGATTTCCCTTGAGCAGTTTGAGTACTGGAAGCACACTCACATTGAGATCGACGTAGTGCCGGGTCGCGGCGGCGGATTCTCGCTGGAAACACCAGAAGGCATGCGATTCATCATTCGCTCGCGACTATTCACAGACGCCGAGTATGAGGTTTTGAAAACTTCACCGGTAATGCTTGGTACCGGCGACTTCAAGCTCGTTTAGTTAGTGATTGGCTTGGTCTTCGTCGAAGCCGTCTTCGTCGTCTTCGTCTTCATCGTCGTTTGACTCTTCATCTTTTTCTAAGTACCCCGCCGCGTATCCGCCGGCATAGCCCATACCTTCGTAACCGCCAGGACCCGAATGGATGTCGCCCTCGCTAAGGCCTGGTTCGATGTCGTCTGGGTCGTAATCTTTTTCGCTCATAGGCAAAAAATTAGCAACCGCGTCTGACATGGAACATAGACTTCAAACATGAACGCAACTGGGGCAAACCAACCAACCATCCAATTCTTAGGCGCAGCCGGAACCGTAACTGGTAGCCGCTTCCTGCTTGAGTGTGGCGATACCCGAGTGCTGGTTGACTGCGGCATGTTTCAGGGCCTGAAAGAGTTGCGCCTAAAGAACTGGGAGAACTTCCCGGTTGAACCCGAGAGCATCGACGCAGTGGTACTCACCCACGCGCACCTGGATCACTGTGGCTACCTGCCGCGGTTGGTCAAGCTAGGTTTCGGGGGACCGGTCTATCTAACCGAATACACCGGCAAGTTGGCCGAAGTTATCTTGCGCGATTCAGCTCGCATTCAAACCGAAGACGCCGCCTGGGCTCTAAAAAAGGGCTTCTCGAAGCACAACCCTCCGGTAGCGCTGTATGGCGAGCCAGACGTAGACACCACATTGAAGCAGTTCCAGCCAACCGCGTTCTACACGCAAACCCAGGTGGCTACCGAAACTTTTGTAACCTTTCACCCGGCTGGACACATCTTGGGCGCCTCGTTTATTGAGGTCGAGTTCTTCGGAAAGCGCCTTCTATTTACCGGCGACCTCGGACGCCCGGATCACCCACTACTGCGAGCACCCGGAGCGTTCCCAGAAGGTCAGTTCGATGCCGTAATTACCGAGTCGACCTATGGCGACCGCGAACACGATGCACGCTCGACTGATTTCCCAACCGTCATCAACACCACCATCGACCGTGGTGGTTCGGTTCTAATTCCTGCTTTTGCCGTTGACCGCACCGAAGTTATTTTGGTTCGCCTTCGTGAACTCATCGAAGAGGGCAAGATCAGAAACGTGCCAATTTACGCCGACAGCCCGATGGCTCTGAGGGCTCTGGCTTTCTACCGAGACGCCATTGACAAGCACTCACCGGAAATCCGCGACGACATCGCCGAAACTTGGCAGGGCCGCGACCCATTCAACCCGGGTCAGTTGGTTGAGCTTATGACCGTGGACGAATCGAAGAGCATCAACACTCCTCCGCAGCCGTCCATCATAATTTCGGCGTCGGGCATGGCTACCGGTGGGCGAGTGGTTCACCACCTTCGCGGAATGCTGCCGAATCCGAAGCACACGGTCGTCTTGGTTGGATATCAGGCGGCTGGCACACGTGGTCGCAACCTACTCGAAGGCGCCAAAGAGGTCAAGATGCATGGCGAAATGGTTCCGGTCGAGGCGCAAATTGCTTCGATTCAGGAATTCTCGGTTCACGCCGACGGCAACGAATTGATGCAGTGGATTGGCGTTGCCAAAGACCGTATTAAGAAGATCTTTGTGATTCACGGCGAAGAGGGTGCTCAGGAAGCTGTTGTGAAGCGCGTAGAAGACGAACTGCACATTACAGCTGTGGCACCAACCGACGCTCAGCACTTTACGCTTTAGAGCGACTAGCCTTTAAACCTATGAAAAAGTTGGGTCGGGCACTAATTGTTGCGAGCGTTGTTGCCTCGCTTACTCTAGCCGGCAGTGGCCAGGCTATGGCCGAAACCGCCTGCGCGCCAATTGCTAAAGAGCTGAAAGCACCGAAGCTTGGAAAACTTTACGCGTATGCGGTAGACCTAACCACCAACAAGGTCTTGGTGAATGTGCGCTCCAACGAGCAAACTCCTTCGGCTTCGGTCATGAAAACCATTACCAATGCAGCCGCCATCAAATTCATTGTGAAGCCTCGGGAAGTGGCTGGGCTTGACCCTTATGTTGCCACCACCACGGTGCTAACTATTCCTGCTGAGCCAGGAACCTTGATTCTGCGCGGCGGTGGCGACCACACTCTTACCCGCGTTGCTGCTGGCGCCTACACAACCTATTTCCTGCCAAATCAACACCCTGCTAAGTTACGCGAACTTGCGGCTGCTTCCATTTCGGCTCTGCCGGCGGGTACGGTCATTAACAAGATTGTTTTAGACGACACATTCTTTAAAGGCTTAACTTGGAATCCCAATCACTACGCCTATTCACGAACTACCGGCGACATTTCTCCGATTACCGGTTTGATGATTGATGCTGCCCGAATGAATCCAGACTTGACCGACGTCAAATACAGCGGCAAGCGTGTAAAAGACCCGACCATTCAAGCTGGATACAGTTTCAAGGAATGGTTGAAAACGGCAGACGACGCGGCAGCAGTTCTTGCGAACGATCCAGCTGTCAAGAAACTGTCTCCCAACCTGATTGTGGTGAAGGGCAAGACTCCGGCTGCTGCCGTTCCGATTGTTTCGAAAAACTCTCAGCCAATCACCAACTGGATTACCCACGCCCTCAAAATTTCGGACAACACCGAAACCGAAGTGATTGCGCGCCACACTGAATTGGCCCTAGGTCTGAAGAATGATTATTCGTCGGTGCAAAAAATGGGAAACCGACTTTTTGCAAGCCTTCATGTGAATTACAAGAAATTGGTCATGAAGGATGCCTCTGGTTTGGCACCCACTAACCGAGTTACCCCGCAGCTGCTAGTGGCTCTCATGAAAAGCGCTGCCGACCCAGCCAGCGACATCGCATCGCTAACCACCTACATGGCAACATCCGGTGACGGCGGCACCTTGGGTGGTCGCTTCTTCGCATATAACAACACCACCAAGCGCAACGAGTTAGTGATCCCTAGAGGAAGCATTCGCGCAAAGACTGGCTTTATCGGAGGGCTTTATAGTCTGACGGGTCTCATCACCACACCAGGCCTCGAACCGCACGTCATTGCGTTCGCAATTTTTGCTCGTAGCGACGCGGCTCACAAGAAGACCGTTGGTTACGGAACCAAAGACGCCATCGACGCCGTGGTTGAAAAGCTATACCTTTGCGGCCCTAGCCTTTAGAGCTTTTGCGTCGGGCAAGCACTACAACGCCGACACCGATTACAAGCAGACCAGCTACCCAGAACGGCCAGGCAATCCCGGTGTCGTCCGTGGCAGTATTCTCTGCTGCCATTAGTGGTTCGGCTTTAGGTGTGGCAATCACAACGTTGCCCTGCGAAGCCTGGTCTAGGCAAGAAATGAAGTCGGTTTTTTCGGAAGTACCCGTAACGCTGAAACTGAAGGTGCCATCAATTGGGTGACCATCTTCGGCAACGGTTCGCCAAGTCACCTCGTAGTCGCCTGCGGTTGGGAAGAAGGCGTCCGCGCTAATTGAAGAGTTCTTGACCTCGACGCACGAAACTTCGACGGCTTGGCCGGCTGCATCGCTGATTACAATTTCGGTCGAATCAGCCAGGTTCAAAATCTTGTCGGTGAAGACAACCGAGACGTTTTGTACGCCAGCTTCAACTGAAGCGCCTGCGGCTGGCGTGGTGTGATCGATTTCGGTATGTGCGGAAGCCGGTGCAACCGGGGTAAGGCTCAGCATCAGCAGAGCAAAAACAGCAACTAATTTCTTCACAGCGTTCATAACCCCAAGTTTAGGGATAGTGGCTTGCTTGGCTAAACTTAGGGTAGCCAAAGTAATGGAGATTTTTTGAGCAACGAAAAGCCAAAGTTCGAATATTTGAAGCAAACCCTAATCGGTGCCAGCAGTGGTGTCCTGATTCTGGCGCTATCGATTTGGGGCATCAACGCTGGTAGCTCGGCGGTGCCAACCAAGACGCCCACTTCAACTGAAACTCCTACTTCAACGGAAACCCCAACAACCGAACCAGTTGGCACCTGCTCCATCAAGCCCCAAGCTTCAGATCCAAAACTTGGCACATTCACCGGTCAAGTAATTGATCTTGCCAGCGGAAGTGTTCTTTACGATCAGGGCGGCACGACCCCGTCGATTACGGCATCGTCGGTGAAGATTTTGGCAGCCGCTTCAGCCGTCCAAGCGCTTGGCCCGAACTTCCGAATGACCACCAAGGTTGTCTATTCGGCCAATCACCCCGACACGGTTATCTTGGTTGGCGGTGGCGATCCAACTCTTCGTCGCACTGGTAGTTCTTCATCTGTTTATGCCAATGCTCCAAAGATGAGCGACCTCGCCAAGCAGGTTCAAGATTGGGCGGCCGCGAACAACCTAACCGCCATCAATCACTTGGTATTGGACTCTTCCCTGATTACCGGTTCGACCTGGGAGTCAAGTTGGCCAGTGGCTGAGCGCACTCAGGGCTTCCAGCCGCTAATCACCGGACTGATGGTTGACGGTGACCGCGCTAACCCTGGCGCCGCCAAATCTGCTCGAAGCACCGACCCCGTTGGTCGTGCCGGTCGCGAATTCAAGAAAGCCTTGGGTGACCTAGCTGTGAATGCCGATATCACTACCGGTATAGCTGCTAATGGGGCTACCAAGATTGCGGAAGTGCAGTCGGCCAAGCTTCCAACTCTTATCAACTACATGATTTCTGCAAGCGACAACACTTTGGCCGAGTACCTAGCCCGTCACGTGGCAATTTCTCAGGGACTACCTTCGAACCTCGAATCGATTCAGAGCGGTTACCAGAAGGCTTTGGCTACCATGGGGCTTGACTGGGCTGGTGTGGTTATCAAGGACGGTTCCGGAGAATCGAAAAACGACGTGGTCACTCCAGCGTTCTTCAACGACCTAATTGCCAAAATTCTTGGAGGCGACGTAAACCTAAAGAGCATCGTGAAGGGCTTCCCAGTTGCTGGAAAGTCGGGAACCTTGAGCGGGCGATTCACCGGTGAAAATGCAGTGGCTCGCGGGCACGTTTTCGCCAAGACCGGAAGTATCTTCCACGCCTACGCCTTGGTTGGCTACATGGATGCCAAAGATGGTTCTAGGCTTGGATTCGCCTTCTTCGCGTCGGGCCCAGCTACCAGCGTGGCCACCCGCCAGGCCATGGACACCGTGACTACCGCCGTTTTCAACTGCGGACTAGAGCTATCTAATAAGTAGTCCAATGACCAAGGCGCTTTTTATCATCGATGTTCAGAACGACTTTTGTGAAGGCGGTTCGCTCGCTGTAACAGGTGGTGCTGCGGTTGCAACTGGCATTACCGAGCTTCTAAGAAGTAAGCCATCAATATACGATTTCGTGATTGCCTCAAGAGATTGGCACGACGCCGGAAATGACAATGGCGGGCACTTTGCGGCTGTCGGAGAATCTCCTGACTACGTGCATACCTGGCCAGTCCATTGTGTTTCGGGAACATCAGGTGCTGAGTATCACCCGAACTTAGATAGCACCTTGGTGGACTTCCACATCATCAAGGGAATGGGAAAACCTTCATATTCGATTTTCGAAGGTCAAACACCTGATGGTGTAAATCTGAAAGCGTTGCTCGGATACTTGAATGTGACCGACATCGACGTGGTCGGTTTGGCCACCGATTATTGCGTATTGGCTTCATCGCTGGATGCCAAGAATGCTGGTTTTAACGTAACCGTCATTAAGGATCTTGTTGCTGGCGTAGCTGGGGAGAGTTCGGAAAAAGCGCTCGTAACTTTGGCTACCGCAGGCTGTAAAATCGGCTGATAATGACTAATCACCTGACCCCTCAAGCTGGCTCACGTTTCTGGCTAAAACTACTTTGGCCGTTCTTGCTTTGCTTCGGTATCACAGCGCCAGGCGTTTACTTCAAATTGAGTGAAACCCACATCGACCCCGTTATGGGCATGTTCGCATTTGGTGGCGCTGTGGTTGCAGGCGCCTTTGTTCTGGGTTGGATCAGCGAAGCGGCTGAACTTGATCTTCGCGGTGGATTGTCGATTGCGCTTCTTGCGGTAATCGCGATTTTGCCTGAGTACGTTGTCGACTTCTTCTTCGCATTTTCTGCGGGTCAGCAATCTGCTGCCGGCCTGAACCCTCCACCGATGGCGGCCTATGCTTCGGCCAACTTGACCGGGGCCAACCGACTCCTTCTCGGTTTAGGCTGGCCAGCAATGGCTTTCATCGGCTACCTAGCGATGCGCAAAATGCGTGACGCCAAAACCGGTCTTGCACCAAAGTTCGGTGTGAACCTGGAAAGCGAAGCCAGAGTTGACTTGGCTTTCCTAATTGTGGCCTCGGCGATTGCACTTATCGTTCCACTTACCCACCGGTTCGATATCTTCACTGGAATCACGCTGGTTGCGCTATTTGTTTTCTACCTAATTCGCATTTCAAGCCAAGACAAAGAAGAGCCGGAACTTGAAGGTCTACCTGCGCTAGTTGGCGCATTGCCGAAGTGGACCAGGCGGTCATTCCTTTTCGTGGCGGCGATACTTGCAGCCTTTGTGATCATCGTGGTTGCTGAGCCATTTGCGCACTCCTTGATTGAAGCTGGTCATGCACTAAAGATCGACGAATTCATCTTGGTTCAGTGGCTTGCCCCCTTGGCGTCGGAGGCGCCGGAATTCATCGTGGCAATCATGTTTGCACTTCGAGGCAAGCCGGCAATCGGTCTAGCAATTCTGGTTTCCAGCAAGGTAAACCAGTGGACAGCACTAGCTGGCTCCCTGCCAATTGGTTACGCTCTCGGTGGCGGCCACGGCGCATTGCCGATGGACGCGGTTCAGGTGGAAGAGTTCACCCTAACAATTGCGCAGACCATATTCGGTGTCGCCATATTGCTGAGCCTTCGCATGGGCAAGCTAGACGTAATCGCACTGTTCAGCCTGTTCACGGTGACCCTGGTATTTCCAGCACCGGAAATTCGAATTTGGGTTGCTTACCTTTACTTCGCGATCGCGTTGCCTCTGCTGGTATACCGATTCCGCGAACTTCGAACCACACTAAAAGCGCCCTTTATAAAGGGATAAATCGTTTACCTATTGTTCACCTTGCGTTCGTAAGGTAAACAAAGTTAGTTACCTATTCTTTAGACGTGGTTCCTAACGGCATCATCTAACGTTCAACTCCTATACATTTTCGAGAAAAGGTAACTGTGGATCAAACAGCATTCCTCGTAGTTGTCTTGGTAGTGGCACTGGCTCTGTTCTTCGACTTCACGAACGGATTCCACGACACCGCCAACGCGATGGCTACCCCAATTGCAACCGGCGCAATGAAGCCACGCACCGCAGTGATTCTTGCTGCCGTGATGAACCTCATCGGTGCATTCATCTCAACTGCGGTGGCTAAAACCATCTCGGTCGACACAATCAACGGTGACCTCACCAAGTGGGGGCCAGCCATGATCTTCGCCGGTCTAACAGGTGCAATCTTGTGGAACTTGATCACCTGGTTCTTTGGTCTACCTTCGTCGTCGTCTCACGCACTTTTCGGTGGACTGATCGGTGCCGCAATCGTTTACGGTGGCTTCGATGCAGTAAACGTAACCAAGATTGTTGAAAAGGTTCTGATTCCTGCCCTATTCGCGCCATTCATTGCTGGTGTTGCGGCTTGGCTGGCTACCAGCTTGGCGTACATCATCACCGGTCGTAGCAAGAATGTTGCAACCGGTCGTGGCAAGTTCAAGGTTGGACAGGTCTTTTCGTCTTCACTTGTGGCACTTTCGCACGGAACCAACGACGCGCAGAAGACTATGGGTGTAATCACCCTAGTTCTTGTGGCTGCCGGACTTCAGTCTGGTGATGCCGGAGTTCCATTCTGGGTCATCCTCTCTGCTGCTGCTGCGATTGCCCTGGGAACCTTCTCGGGTGGTTGGAGAATCATCAAGACTATGGGTCACGGCCTAGCCGAGATTCGCCCGGCGCAAGGATTCGCCGCCGAAGTTGCAACCGGTTCGACCATCCTGGCTTCGAGCTACCTAGGTTTCGCTCTGTCGACCACTCAGGTTGCTTCAGGTTCTGTCATTGGGTCTGGTCTCGGACGCATTGGCGCCAAGGTTCGTTGGGGTAAGGCTGGTCAGATCGTGATCGGTTGGTTCCTAACCCTTCCAGCGGCTGCAGCTGTAGGAATGCTTTCGGCTCTACTAACCCGTGGCCTTGGTACCGCTGGTTTGGTTCTAGACGCAGTGCTTGCAATCATCCTGATCGTGGTCATCTTCCAGATGTCACGCAAAAACAACATCAACCACAAGAGCCTCGCAGAAAGCGGAGTTGAAGAGGTTGGCGTGGCCATCGCGTCGCCGAAGCAGGTTCGTAAGGAAGCTGCTAAGGCCAAGAAGGCTGCCAAGGGAAAGGCTAAGAAATAATGATTGAAATCAAATGGAACGACCTAATCATGGTCGCCGGTGCAGCAATCGGTGTTTCGGCTCTGGTTGTAACCCTGTTTGCTCTTGGAGTTCGCCTACTGACCAACGCTCAGCACGCAGTTGCTGGCAAGGGTAAGAAAAAGGGTGAATCGGTAAGCAAGGAAATAGCGTTCCGCTTCACTGCGGTTATCGCCTTCGCTTTGGCTTCATCGGTAATGGCTTACGGCCTTTACATCTTGGTGACCTTCAGCAAGTTGCAAGCCAAGTAAATTACAAAGTCAAAGCCCCGAGCCAAACGGTTCGGGGCTTTGCTCTTAAACTAGGTGTATGAAGTCTTTGCGAGTCGCCATTTTTGGTGCAGGTCCTGCCGGAATTTATGCCGGAAACATTTTGGCCAGTTCTTACGAGAATGTTTCGATTGACCTGTTCGACTCCTTACCTGCTCCATACGGTTTGATTCGCTATGGCGTGGCACCAGACCACCCGCGCATCAAGGGAATTGTCAACTCGCTTCACGAGATGCTCGATTCCGGCAAGATTCGTTTCTTTGGAAACGTTGAATTTGGTAAGGATCTGAAGCTTGAAGATATCAAGCGTCACTACCACGCCGTGATCTTTGCAACCGGTGCCATCAAGGATGCCAAGCTGAGAATTCCAGGTGTCGAGCTGGACGGCTCTTACGGCGCCGCCGACTTTGTTTCTTGGTACGACGGCCACCCAGATGTGCCACGCACCTGGCCGCTCAATGCTGAAAAGGTTGCAGTGCTCGGAAACGGAAACGTGGCCCTCGATGTCGCCCGAGTTCTTGCCAAGCAAGCCGACGACATGCTCGCAACCGACATCCCCGACAATGTTTACCAAGGTCTCAAGGCTTCGCCGGTCACCGATGTTCACGTCTTCGGTCGTCGTGGCCCTGCCGACATCAAGTTCACTCCAATTGAGTTGCGTGAATTGGGTGAAGTCGAGGATGTCGAGATCGTCCTTTACTCAGAAGACTTTCCTGAAGGTTGGTTCAACGAAGAGGCCGAGGGCGTAACCAATCAACACCGAGTTATGGCACGTATTTTGAACTCTTGGCTGGAACGCGAATCGACTCCTGCGAAGCGCCGCCTTCACTTGCACTTCTGGCACCAGCCGAAGGAGATTTTCGGCGAAAATGGCAAGGTCACTGGAATGCGTTTTGAGCGCAACGGTGAGCTTCGTGAGTACCCGTTGCAGGCCATTTACCGAGCCATTGGTTACTTCGGTAGCGAACTTCCTGAAATTCCTTTCGACGACGCCAAGGGTGTCATTGTGAATGAAGGTGGACGAGTCGCGCCTGGCATTTATGCCACCGGTTGGATCAAACGCGGACCGGTTGGACTAATTGGTCATACCAAGAGCGACGCCATGGAGACCATCGAAAACCTAGTAGCCGATGTAGAAACGCTGATTGATCCTGAGCAGCCAGAGCTTCAGCAGGTTCTCGCTGCGCTCAAAGAACGTGGGGTTGACTACACCGATTGGGCTGGTTGGTTGAAATTGAATCAACACGAACTTGGTCTTGGTACCGCGTTCGAAGGCCCGATCGAGCGCGAGCGTGTGAAGGTTGTCGACCGAGCTGAACAGGTCCGGATCTCTCATGCAACGGGTATCTAAGGGTTCCATTGCACTTTTAGCCCTAACCGTCTTGGCGCTAATTCTTGGGTTATTTTCTCAAAGCGATGTTCCCTTTATGTTCGGTGCTGCCGTCGGTGCTGCCTTAGCAATTCGTCTAGTCTGGGTTTCCATTAGAGAGCACGAAGTGGGTTCAGATGTCCTTGCTCTGATCTCGATCGTCGCTACGTCGCTGGTTTCGGAATGGCTGGCTGGTGCCATCATCGCGGTCATGCTGTCAACGGGTCAGGCTCTCGAATCGTGGGCTGCGGGTCGTGCCCGAAGTCAGCTCGAAGCACTGGTTCAGAGAGCGCCAAGACGGATTCAATTGGTCGACGACGAAAATAACATCTCCGAAGCCGACATCAATGCAGTAAAAGTTGGCGACACCTTTTTAGTTAGAACCGGTGAAGTGGTTCCGGTAGATGGCAGGCTTTTAGCCCAGGCCAGCTTCGATGAATCGGCCTTAACCGGCGAGCCCCTTCCGAAGTCCTATTTCATCGGCGACGAAATACCCTCTGGTGTTTTGAACGCAGGGGAGCCGGTAAAGCTTGTAGCCACAACAACCGCTGAAACTTCAACCTATTCGGCGCTGGTTCGTTTGGTCGAGAACGCTAAGGCGCACTCGGCTCCCGGTGTTCGTCTTGCCAACAGGTATGCACTGTGGTTTGTGCCACTAAGCCTCGTACTTGCCTTAGCAACATGGCTGTTCACTGGAAATGTTCATGCTGCTATCTCTGTAATCGTTGCAGCAACCCCTTGCCCACTGATATTGGCTATCCCGATTGCAGTAATTGCGGGCATCTCGTCGGCGGCCAAGCACGGCGCAATCATCAAAGGCGGAGCTGCTCTGGAACAACTGGCTCGTAGCCAGGTTCTCTTGGTGGACAAGACCGGCACTTTGACGCACGGCGGCCCGGAAGTCTCCACGGTTCAAACCGCTCCAGGTTGGAAACCGGAGCAGATACTTGAGATCTCGGCTGGCCTTGAACTGTCGAGTGCCCACGTACTTGCCAAGGCGGTGGTTCGTGGCGCGCAGACGAGGGAGATCCTTCCCGCCAAGGCAACAAAGGTTGCCGAGGTTTTGGGCGAAGGTCTCGTAGGCGTGGTTGATGGTCACAACATTCGAGTGGGTCGACTGCTTGAGCCGGTGCCAGCCTGGGTTCAAGTCAATGCTTCGCTGCAGATTTGTGT